>JAIDQZ010000001.1 GCA_029062005.1 Muribaculaceae bacterium
TTGATATCAGCTACGGCATCATCATATTTCTTCTGAAGGGCATCGAGCTTAGCGATCACTTCCTCATATGCAGCCTGGTTGGCTGCTGCAAGCTCCGGATCGATGTCTTGTCCAGCTTCTTCGTAAGTCACTTCAAGCACCACGAACGGCTGTTCACCGGTGTTTGTAAAAGTTACGACATTTAGATTCGGAATTTCAAAATCCTGAATGTTCGGTTCCTTGTAATTTTTAAATGACTCGATGATGCCGTTATTGTCATCTGCAGTGTAGGTAGTTCCGGCTACTTCTTTCCAATAGCAAGGACGATCGGTGGCTGCATCTTTGTTGATTGTGCTGTATATGGTCAGCTTGGTTGCAACATATCCTTCAGGAAGCGTAAGTGTGTTCTGCGCACCATTGGATAGCTTGATGCTTACATAATTAGTGCCATCAATGGTGAAATTGCTGCCACTTTCAAGATTCTTGGATTCATTCATGCACTGAAGCGAGAAACCCTCCGGTACATTCGCTCCTAATTCAGTGCCTGAAAGCACGTTCTTCTTGGCCTTGCCGGGATTCGCCAGGATTACGGTCTCAGCCGATGCGCTCAGTGCTACGGCAGCTACCGATAAAAGAGTAAAGATTTTTTTCATAAAAGATTTAGTTTGCTCTGCTTTCGCAAGCTCAAGCTTATGATTAAACCTTTAAGCCAATTTAAGTTAAGCTTGCGAAAATTAAATTAGTATAAAATATATCGGTGCAAAGTTAATAAAAATATTTTGTATTGGCTAAATTTTTCTTGAATTTTTTTTGTCAAAAGTCTTCGTTTAGTTGCAAAATGCCGTTGGTTGTGCTGTCGCCGTGTCCGCATCAAAAAATCCTTTTAAAAGAAACGGGGCATGGATCAATTTTTCCATGCCCCGTTTATAATATAATAGGAGATATCCCTGCCTTATTCAATTATCTTGATTTCTCCGTAGTAATACAGATAGCGTACTGAGTTGCCAAACAACATTGACGAGCATTCGGCGACAGTGCTTCCTGCAGGAGTGGTGACAGGCTCCATCACTCTCCAGTTGCCTCCGAAGAATCCTGTTTCAGACACCGATGCAGAGTTGCATACGACTCCGTCAGACCACTCCACAGTTGAACCCTGTCCGGAGAATGACATGAATTTGCCGTAGATCCATTCTTCAACCGGCACCTCGCCCTTCACATCGTAATTGTCGGGGCCTGCCTCTCCGTCTTTAGTGGTCAGGTAAAGCACACATGTATCTCCCGTAAGGTCAAGTGTGGCGCCTTTCACTGTTCCTGTAGTTCCCTCTGTTGAAGAATAGATGGTGTTGCGCGGTTTATACTCACCGGCATAATATCCCTTCACGCTTTCATTGCCCGAATTCAATGTCACGTCAAACACCACGTCATAGCTTCCGCGGGCATTCGGAATGACAGATATCGTTCCCTCGGCGCCTTCCCTGCTGTTGTTGCTGATCACTGCATCTACTGTATTGCCCAGTGATGCGTTGACATACTGGAACTTGAAGGAGAAGGGGAGTTCTGTTTCCGCTACGTTGAATTCCTTTCCGCTGTATAACTCCTTTGAGCCGAGATAGAGCTCGATGTTCATGCTGTTGCCAAGCTGCATGTAGTGGTTGAGTTCAGACACTGAAAAATTGAAGGTGCAACCCTCGTCCCATGTGTTTTTGAAGAAGAATCCTGATGAGAAAGAGCCGGATTTGTTTAAGTCAAGATCCTTTACTACGTATTCATACTGGCTTCCTTCCTCAAGATCGGAAATTTCATTGACCTCGATATAATCGATGTCAGATACAGCGTATTGCTGGATCACTTCTCCATTGCTGAAGATCTGTACGTATTTCTCCGGCTTGGCAAAGGCGAAGAGGGAGACGAGTGAGAGCGCGCCAAGGGCGAGCGGTTTGGATGCGTATATTTTTTTCATGATTATCTGTGGATGAATTTAAGTGTGAGTTGATTATTTCCGTTGGTTGCAACAGCGATGTAGGTGCCTGCCGTCAGCGATCCTACACTAAGCGTCTGTCCTGCTGACATCTTCGACGATGCGATAAGGGTGCCTTTGAGGCTGAATATGCCGATTGAATAGGGCGCTTCGGATGATGAGTCCAAGGCGATCGACCGGGTATCGGCAATATAGCGGAGCTGCGAGCCGCTTTCTGCCTCGACTGCGTCTGCGCCTGCAGGATCAGTGGGGGAGGCGTTGCCTATTTCAAGGTGGTGGAAGAGAGAGTAGAGCAGAGTCACTTCAGGCTGAGTGCTGTCGCTTGAAGAGCTGACAGTGATTCCGTCGTCTCCGAATGTGAGCCGGTTGAGCTTGTCAAGGTCAATGCAGTATTCGGTGTCCGAGTTGCCCGTGAAAATGAGGCAGGGGACAGCTTCCTGTGCTTTGGCTGTGCAATAGCACGAAATCAACAACCCTGTAAGCCAACCGAACGCTGTAATGTGGTTTCGTTTCATTGGTTGAAGTTGTAGGTCAGCCTCGGTCTTCCTCTCGTCGGCTGAAATATTAAAATGAAAAAGCGTAGGAATCTGTGCCGGTTGCTTCCTGCCTGATGGGGCGAACCCGGATTGCCATTGCTGATAATGGCTGTCTTTCAGTGAAGGATCAGCGTTGACAAACGCTTCTTATTGATTTCTGAGATACAAAATTATAAACTTTCTCTGATATCTGCAATAGAAATACTGATTTTTAGACCCCATCTCATAAAATTTCAGAGCCCCTGGGGTCGCTGGGTTGGATCGATTTTTGGCTTTTGGCGATGGAGC
>JAIDQZ010000010.1 GCA_029062005.1 Muribaculaceae bacterium
CAGTAAGTAAGCCTTATTTATTCTTTGTATCTACATATCGAGAGGTAGCCGATCTGCCGGCCCCCTGGTGGGATTATGCCGCCTGGGGTGACATAGAAGAATCGTTTAGCAATTGGTTCTACATGGGAGTAGAGTTTGAATATGGAAAAAGTATGCTTGATCCATGTCCGCCCGGCTGGCAGGTGCCCGATATGAGCAACTTTGCAAGGTTTGAATATCAACCGGGGACGACTGCAAGAAAGGATCCCTGGATGAAACTTGAGAATTCAGCCGCTATAGCTGCCGGAAGAATGTTCGGAGTCTACTTGGTAGACTGTGATGCAATCTTAAACGCCTTTGATGAAAGCACAGGATTTATATCCGGTGAAGAAAACACATATATATTTGATACGGACTATGTAAAGGACCCCACCTTAGCAATATGGCTACCGGGACAGGGCACACGTTCCGGTGATCAAGGTGGGTGTCAAGTATTCGAGGACTATCCGGATTACCCGAACTTGAAATATGATGAAGCCGGAAATGTAGAAGGAGGAGAACCGCAAGATTTCGGAAACGGTCTCTGGACGAGAGATGGATATGCAGTAAAATACACATCGAGCGATATCATCGTTCCCAGTGGCACGGAGTCAGAATCTTTATGCTCCGGGTTAGGAATAAGGTGCCAAAGAATAATTGACCCCTACAAGAGTACCCGATCCGGTGAAAAAGTGTCGAGCCAACAAAAGAGGTCCGAGCTCCAACGAAAGGCAGCAGCACACCAACGAAAGGCCGCTGCACGCCAACGAAAAAAATAATATCAATGACACTGAAACATGCAGGCCTACTCCTGACGCTTCTTTTTGCAGCTGTGGGGTGTGCCGGAGAAAAAGGAAACAAGACAGCAACCGAGACAGGCGGGGAGATATCTCCGCTTGTCTTGCTTTGCCGGGATATTGACTATTCAGACACAGCGAAGCTTCATAGCAAACCCTATATGGAAGAAACTATGAGTAAGATAGTGAAACTGATGCCTGCGACAGACTCCGCCTCGACACATCATGCTCTCTCTATTCTTTTCAACGGGATGAAGCATGACGGACGAGCCTTGAACGAAACGACACGCCTTGCAAACCTATATCTCAATAATCCCGCCTCTCCCGCGAGGAACGAGAATCTCTACATCCGACTGCTGCGGACTCTTCTCTCAACCGATTCGCTGCCTGAGAGTCTTCATGAGCAGGCTTCGGAACGGCTCCGCATCGCTTTGCTTAACCGCCCCGGCAGTGTCGCCACAGACTTCCGCTATCTGGACCGAAACGGAAGCAAGGGAAGCCTGCATCAGTTTGAGGCTCCTCGGACACTGCTTATCTTCTACGATCCGGAATGTCCCCATTGCCCGGAGATACTTAAGCAGATAGCATTGCATCGGGGCATCAACAGGGCAATTGATGAAGGTAAATTGGGAGTGCTTGCAATCTACACCGAAGGGAACAGAGACGTGTGGGAGAAGACGAAAGCGGAGATGCCCCGCAACTGGACTGTGGGATATGATCTCACCGATATTCTTGATGAAGAACTCTATGACCTTCCGGCGATGCCGACACTGTATCTTTTGGATAGCGATAAGAGGGTAATATTGAAGGATCCGGACGTAAGGACATTGCTTCGATAATCTTGTAGGGACGCACGGCTCGTGCGTCCTTTTATGTAGACAATCACGATTAGAAAGACGAAGGAACAGGCCTAGCTTGCGGACGCACGAGCCGTGCGTCCCTACAAGGTTATTAGTAATCAATTTGAAAAATTCTAAATTCTAAATTCTAAATTGTCAATTTTTTTTGTAATTTTGTAGATTAAATGCAAAATTAGTGAATTTTGAGAAAGATAGGCATACAAGGAATACCCGGGTGTTTCCACGACATAGCCGCGCATGAATGGTTTTCGGAGGAGGAAATAGAGACCATAGGTTTCGCTTCTTTCGACGACCTGTTTTCTGCCCTCGACGCGGACACAGAGATGATGGCGGCAGTGGCAATAGAAAACACCATCGCCGGGGCACTACTCCAGAATTTCGAATATATACGCAAAAGCGGACGCAAGGTGATAGGGGAATGCAAGATACGCGTTTCTCATTCTCTATGCGCCCTTCCCGGCACCAAGATATCAGAGATTAAGGAAGTAAGGTCGCACTATATGGCGCTTCTTCAATGCCGCCAGTATCTCTCACATCATCCCCATATTAAGAAGGTAGAGGATTTTGACACTGCGGGATGTGCAAAAAAAGTGGCAGAGGAAAGAATGACTGCCACCGCAGCAATTGCTCCGGCATATGCCGGAAGACTGTACGGACTCGATATTCTCGCAGAAGGAATAGAAGACGACAACCGCAACTTCACGAGATTCCTGATCATCGGACAGCTCGACTCCCCTACTCCACCGGATGCAGACAAGATATCCCTGGCTTTCACGGTGCCCCACGAAAAAGGAGCATTGTCGAAAGTGCTGACAATCCTTACATTCTACGACATCAACCTCACGATGCTGCAGTCAATGCCGGTGGTGGGTCATGAATGGGAATACCGCTTCTATGCCGACCTGACCTTTGATGACTGCGAGCGATGCGAGCAAGCCCTCGCAGCAGTGAAACCCCTCACCAGCGATTTCAGGATACTCGGCATATACAGATCGGCAAAAGATAAATTATTGAAGATTAAAGATTAGTTATCTTATAAATCTTATAAGATCAACACCTGAAAACTGACAAATCAACAAAAACTATGACAGATATAAAGCCACTATTCGACGAAGCTCCAATAATGAAGGAGCCCATAATAATAGCCGGTCCATGTTCTGCCGAAAGCGAAAAGCAGGTGCTCGACACTGCAAAGGAACTCGCTGCCGGAGGCGTCAAGATATTTCGTGCCGGAATCTGGAAACCCCGCACTATGCCGGGATGTTTCGAGGGAGTAGGTATTGCAGGTCTACCATGGCTCATAAAAGTGAAGGAAGAGACCGGAATGAAGGTCGGCACGGAAGTAGCAAGCAAAAGCCACGTGATAAGCGCACTTTCGGCAGGTGTGGATATCATATGGATCGGTGCTCGCACGTCGGCAAGTCCATTTGCTATGCAGGAGATAGCCGACACCCTTCAGGAAATGGGCAGAGACATTCCGGTCCTGATCAAGAATCCGGTTAATCCCGATCTTGACCTATGGATCGGAGCGGTGACAAGAATATACAATGCCGGTATCCGCAGGATAGGCGTGATACACCGGGGGTTCAGCAGTTACGGCAAGCATATCTACCGCAACCAGCCCATGTGGGCTCTTCCTTTCGAGTTTGCCCGCAGATTTCCAAATATTCCCGTCATCTGCGATCCAAGCCATATAAGCGGTGCTCATGATCTTGTAGCTCCTCTGAGCAGACATGCACTTGACATGGGATTCGACGGACTTATGATAGAGAGCCACTGCAATCCTGAATGCGCACTAAGTGATGCAAAACAACAATTATTGCCATCAGAGCTTGTGGCTCTTGTCAAAGAACTGAAAGTCAGGGAAAAGCCGACAGGAACTCCTGAACTTGACGCATTGAGAAGTGAAATAGATCAGATAGACCATGAGCTTCTTGAACTTCTCGCCAAGAGAATGGGGGTGTCGAAGAAAATAGGTGAATATAAAAAGGCGCACAACATGATGGTGGTGCAGCTCGGAAGACACGATACAATCATGAAAGAGCGCACCGAAACCGGCGAAAAACTGGGGTTGCCGAAGGAATTCACCGGCAAGATCATGAGCTCAATCCATGAGGAAAGCGTGAAGAGGCAATTGTAATTATTCTTAATTGAGAATTGAGAATTGAGAATTGAGAATTATATTTTAGGAATCATATAATTCTTAAATCATATAATTCTTATAAGTCTTATAAACTTGACAACGGAAAACTAAAATAAATCATGAAAGAATCTGAAGAAAACTTGACGACAGGCACAGGATTGCCTGAAAATGCATTCAGGGAGCTTGCTGCCGACGAGCAGTTTACTCCGGTGATGCATCCTGCACATGACCAGCAGGAAGCCACTCCATATTCGGTAGGCATCGGACTCCTGATGGCTGTGATATTCTCGGCTGCCGCTGCTTATCTGGGACTAAAAGTAGGTCAGGTGTTTGAAGCTGCGATTCCTATCGCCATCATAGCAGTAGGACTTTCCAATGCGCTTGGGAAAAAGCATGCACTCGGACAGAATGTGATCATACAGTCGATCGGGGCTTGCTCCGGAGTTATTGTGGCAGGTGCAATATTCACACTCCCGGCTCTTTTTATCCTTCAGGCTAAATATCCTGAAATCACTGTGCAATTCTATCAGATTTTCCTGAGCTCACTCTTAGGAGGCATTTTAGGTATTCTCTTTTTCATTCCTTTCCGCAAATATTTCGTTAAGGACATGCACGGCAAGTATCCCTTCCCGGAAGCAACCGCTACAACACAAGTGCTGATCTCAAGCCAACAGGCAGACAGCGAGGAAGGAGGTCAGGCAAAGACACTCATCATCGCCTCTCTCATAGGTGGCATCTACGACTATATCGTGGCAACATTCGGCTGGTGGGCGGAAACCGTGACATCAGTAGCTTCCTCTGCAGGACACACCCTGATGGAGAAGACAAAGCTTGTGCTAAGCTGCAACACCGGCGCCGCACTGCTTGGTCTGGGCTATATAGTAGGACTAAAGTATGCCTTCGTGATCTTCGCCGGATCGATCTTCGTATGGTGGATCATAATTCCCCTCATGGGCACTTACGGCTCCGCGGAATTCCAGGCTATGGACCCTCAGGATATATTCAGCGGATATGCAAGAATGATCGGTATCGGCGGTATAGCCATGGCAGGCGTAATCGGCATCATCAAGTCATGGGGCATCATTACCCAGGCTGTAGGTCTTGCAAGCCGCGAACTTAAGGGAAAATCATCTGCTGCTAAGGAAATAAGATGGCAGACAGATATCTCCATGAAGCACATAGTCCTTTTTATCGCTCTGGCTCTCGTGGCAGTGCTTCTCTTCTTCTGGTTTGGAGTGATCCATACATTCTGGCAGGCACTCGTAGCGTTTGCGGTAGTGGTCATCATAGCATTCCTATTCACCACAGTAGCAGCAAACGCCATCGCTATCGTGGGAAGCAATCCGGTGTCGGGCATGACGCTGATGACGCTTATAATCGCGTCAGCAATCTTCGTTGGAATAGGACTTAACGGCACAAGCGGCATTGTAGCTGCCATGGTGATCGGCGGTGTGGTCTGCACGGCACTCTCTATGGCAGGCGGTTTTGTCACTGACCTGAAGATAGGCTACTGGCTTGGTTCAACCCCAAAGAAGCAGGAAAGCTGGAAATTTCTCGGCACACTTGTATCGGCTGCCACTGTCGGAGGCGTGATCATGGTGCTCAATCAAGTATATGGATTCACCGGAGAGAATGCTCTCGTGGCACCGCAGGCAAATGCGATGGCAAAAGTGATCGAACCTCTCATGATGGGTGGTGACACACCATGGATTCTTTATATGGTTGGTGCTATCCTCGCATGCATTCTCAACTGGCTCGGAGTTCCGGCACTTGCCTTCTGCCTCGGAATGTTCATTCCGCTTTCGCTCAACACCCCTATGCTCGTAGGCGGAGCGATAGCATATTATGTCAGCAACTCCTCGAAGGATCAGAAAGTAAATGATGCACGACGCGACAGGGGCACACTCCTATCGTCTGGTCTCATCGCCGGCGGCGCACTGTTTGGGGTATTTGCAGCCATCACCCGATTCTGCGGCTTCGAATATGAGAACCCACTTGGCATGGAGACTACCCAGATCCTTGGCTGCGTGGCATATCTCGCTCTGATAGGCTATCTCATCTGGGACTCCCGACGCGCCAAATAATTTATAGTTAAATTATTGACTTTTTAGGGACGCACGGCTCGTGCGTCCTTTTTTTTCTCATGTATTACTACAATATGGCTAAGGACGGACGAGCCGTGCTATTTTCATTACAATTATGACATCCACTAATGCTTTCGGATGGCGGACGCACGCTCCGTGCGTCCCTACATAGTCAAAGGCGTTGCTTTTTAATAATATCGTATTCGTTTCTTAATAAAATTGCAACACGCAACAGAATGCAAGGGTGTTATAATGGCATAGAAAGACACACAACACACTGAAAAACAGACTTAACACCTTAACCACTATGAAAACACGTCGTAACTATATCATCATCGCCTCATGCATAGGCCTTTTCGCACTCTCTGCAGATGCACTAAGCATCAAAAGCGACCTCCCTGTAATGAATCAGGAAATAGAAGTTAAAGGTTTGACTCATAATGATTCAATTATGCCCGAGATCAAGCCATACTACACATTCACATCTCCTGCCGGTGCAATAAACTTCATGATGAATTCCGAGAACAGCGAAGAATATGCCCACGGCATACTACTCCAGATGGCAAATGAAGAACTCAGCTACGTAGAAAAACTCATCAATAACGACCATGATGGATTCGTAGTGGTAGACAAAAGCCGAATGAAAGTCATAAAATTCAACCGTTTTGGCGTTGAAAAGGAAAGTTTCGGAATGGCTTGCGCCAAAAACTACGGCACCAAGCATACTACAGGAGACTCACGCACACCGGAAGGATTCTTCACAGTGAAACAGATACAAAACAGCACAGACTGGCACTATGTCGACGACAATGGGAATGTCAGCGAGAAGACCGGAGAATTCGGACCCAGATTCATACGTCTCAGTATTCCCGGAATAACAAGTATAGGCATCCATGGCACTTCCGCTCCATGGAGCATCGGAGGACGCAGGAGTCATGGTTGCATTCGCCTCACTAACGAAAATATAATGAAGATGGTAGAGATGGTGGAACCCGGAATGCCTGTCATCATCACTCCCGGAAAGAAAGATATGGCAGTTAACAAGAGCGAAGGGTATGATATCCCATCCATCTCCACAATTATTCACCTCACTCCCCTCGCCATGAACTAAATAATATTATCAAGCGTTGATAAGGTATGTTTATCAACGCTTTTTAATATCTAAAAATATGAATTACCTTACTGACGAAAAACTCGTCATCATCGGTGCAGCCGGCATGATCGGCAGCAACATGGCGCAGACAGCCATAATGAAGAAACTAACTCCTAATATCTGTCTCTACGACCCTTATGGTCCGGGACTTGAAGGAGTGGCGGAAGAGTTAAAACAATGTGGATTTGAAGGACTTAACCTTACGTACACCACAGATGTAGCAGAAGCGCTCAAGGATGCAAAATACATAGTAAACTCAGGCGGAGCTGCCCGTAAAGCAGGCATGACACGTGAGGATCTTCTAAAAGGCAACGCGGAAATAGCTGAGGAATTCGGCAAGAATGTGAAGAAATATTGCCCGGATGTGAAACATATTGTTGTGATCTTCAACCCGGCGGACATCACAGGACTCATCACTCTTCTTTACAGCGGTCTTAAACCAAGTCAAGTATCCACACTTGCAGCGCTTGACAGCACCCGTTTACGCAATGAACTTTCTAAACAACTCAATGTGGCTCCAGACAATATAGTGAACTGCCGTACTTACGGAGGACATGGAGAGCAGATGGCTGTGTTCGCATCAACTGCCAAAGTCAACGGCAAACCTCTTGTGGATTTCATCGGGACCGAACCTCTCACAAAGGATGCATGGGAGGATCTTAAACAGAGAGTGATCCAGGGAGGAAAGAGAATAATCGAACTCCGTGGCAGAAGCTCATTCCAGAGTCCGGCATATCTTTCTATAGAGATGATCGAAGCAGCAATGGGGGGAGCTATGTTCCGTTGGCCGGTAGGAACATATGTAAACAACGACCGATTCAATCATATCATGATGGCTATGGAGACCACAATTGATAAGGAAGGCGTGACCGTACAGCCGATGAGCGGCACTCCGGAAGAGGAAAAAGAACTTGAACAGAGCTACAAACACCTCTGTGCACTTCGCGACGAAGTGATTGAGCTCGGCATCATGCCTCCCATCTCTGAATGGAGCAAGATCAACCCGAACCTGGGATAATGATAAATCATCAATGATCAATGATAAATTTTTATTACAAATTGAACATCTTCATTGATTATAAAGTTATAATGACAAATATCAATATGTGGATGCCGTGAAACGCATCCACATAACCAGAAAACACACATCCACTAAAGACGAAGACTATGAAAGCACACAGAATCTTATCAATGGCAGCAGCCATCATCTTTGCCATCGGCACTATATCAGCACAAAACAGCGCTCCGGCTCCCGGCTCGGGAGGAGCGTTCACACCAAATACCGGCAACAGCGCGCCGGCTCCGGGGGCAGGCGGAGCATTCACACCCAACGTGCCTCAGGGATCAGGTCCCGGAGCAGGATTCGGACCAAACGTACCGATGTGGGGGACAAGCAATTCCATGATGAACGGAGGTCCATGGGGACCGGGTGCATTCTCAGGTCCTTACAACAACAGTCCCGGATATAATTACGGTCAATCCAAAGTCATTGCCGTCGGATATGACTCTCAAGGAGTATGGGAAACAATTCCTATGGTAGTAAGCTGGGAATGGAATGGCTTCTTCTATGACGTAAACGTGGAGAACGCATGGAATCCCTGGACCCAGATGTGGGAAGGAGGCAATCTCGACATACCCGCCTTCCAGACATCTTACACGCTTCGCGGAGTGCCATATTCATGGTATGCCAACCTGTCAACCGGCACTTATTATTTCAACTTATAATCAAGATTGAGAATTGAGGATAATTTTTCAAACAAACAGGTAGGGACGCACGGCTCGTGCGTCCGCTTTTTTGTATACGATTTTTTTTGCAAATCTCCATAATTATCACTAAATTTGCATAAAATATAACAATAATATCTTATTTCATCTTATGAATTCAGAAAATCCGGCTGCACAGGCTGAACAGAATAGCAATCTCCGTCCCGACGGAAGCAAAAAGATCGTACTTAGCGGCATCCGCTCTACCGGCAACCTCCACTTGGGCAACTACTATGGAGCTCTCCAGAAATTCGTGAAAATGCAGGATGACTACGACAGCCGCTATTTCATCGCCGATCTACATGCACTTACCACAAATCCGGATCCCAAAGCCCTTCACGAAAGCGTGAAGCAGATCCTCGCCGAGTACCTTGCAGCTGGTCTTGACCCTGACAAGAATATTCTATATGTACAGAGTGACATACCTGAAATATCAGAGATGTATCTTCTTATGAACATGCACGTGGGCATAGGAGAACTTATGAGAACGGCATCATTCAAGGATAAGGCTCGCAAAGCCCTCGGCATCACCTCAGAGAATGACGAGATTGAGAAGGAAATCATAGGCAACCAGAACAATAATGCCAGGGTCAATGCCGGACTTCTCACCTATCCTACCCTCATGGCTGTCGATATACTCATACATCATGCCGACTACGTGCCTGTAGGCAAAGATCAGGAGCAGCATCTTGAACTTACACGCCGCTTCGGGCGCCGCTTCAACTCATTCTATGGAGTGGACTATTTCAAAGAACCGGTGAATTTCAATTTCGGGGGAGAAGCTATCAAGGTTCCAGGTCTTGACGGAAGCGGCAAGATGGGCAAAAGCGAAGGCAACTGCATCTATCTTATTGATGATGAAAAGACTCTCCGTAAGAAAGTGATGAGAGCTGTGACAGATGCAGGTCCTACTGAACCGAACTCACCCGTCTCGCAACCAGTAGAAAATCTTTTCACCCTCATGGATCTCGTGAGCGGTAAGGATACGACAGATCACTTCCGTGAGAAATATGCAGACTGCAGTATCCGCTACGGAGACCTAAAGAAGCAACTTGCCGAAGACTTGCTGAAGGTGACGCTTCCTATCCGCCAGCGCATTCTTGACATCCGCGATAATGACGAATATCTGTCGAAGATAGTAAAACAGGGTGCGGAGCGCACACGCGAATATGCAGCCAAGACACTCAAGGACGTACGTGAGATAATGGGTATCAGAAAAATATGAGATTCATTTCCATTTTCAGTCTATTGATGATGATATTGAGCGGTTGCGCCAGCGGTCAGAAAGAAGACCGCGATGCAATCGCTGTCAGTTTTGATCCCCAGGCATGGATGATCAAGCAGATATCAGGTGATGATTTCGATATCATTACTCTCCTGCCACCGGGAACTGATCCGGAAACTTACCAACCATCGATAGGCACTATGAAAAGTCTTGGAAACGCAAAGGTCTTCTTTTCTCTCGGCACATCGGGCTTTGAACACAGGATCAGCGACAATATTCACTCTAATTTCCCCGAGCTGAAGATTGCAGACTGTGCCGACGGTATTGAAAAAATCACAGGCACCCACGAATATCATTCAGGGACAAACGGTCATGACCATCAGGAGGACTTCGACCCGCATATGCTTTCATCCATCCGCAACTGCATAATCATAGCCGAAAACATGACTCAGACGCTTATGCGGGTAAGACCGGATAAAGCCGCACAATACCGCACAGCCGGAAATGATCTGAAAGAAAAGCTGATGGCAATGGATGACTCAATTGTCTCCATGGACATAAAAGGGAAAGCATTTGCAATCAGGCATCCGTCACTCTCCTATTTCGCCCGAGACTACGGACTTATCCAGATAAATCTTCAAGCCGACGGAAAGGAAGCATCCCCGCTTCAACTCAGGAAACGCATGGAAGAAATGAAAGGATCAGATACAAAAGTATTCATTATTGAGAAGGAACATTCATCTGCAGGAGATAAGGAAACGGCACGTCAATTAGATCTCAAGACAATAGATGTCTCTCTCAACTCTTCATCCTGGCTCGACAATCTAATGGAAACAGCAAATGAAATTAATAGGGATTGACGATATATCGGTAAGGTTTGACAGCAAGACGATACTCGATCATGTCTCCCTGAGTGTTGATAAGGGGGACTTCATGGCTATCACGGGTCCAAACGGCGGAGGAAAGACAACGCTTCTCAGAGTAATGCTGCGCCTTTTACGTCCAAATTCGGGGTCTGTGACATATTATGCCGATGGAGCGGAAGCCAAAAGGCTGCGAATAGGCTATCTTCCTCAAAAAAGCAATATCGACACGCGCTTTCCTATCACTGTGGAGGAAGCTATAAAATCAGGACAGATAAAGGGGATTTTCAAACGCAGGACTTCCAAAGATGATGATGACTTCCACAGAGTCGCCGGAATGTGCGGAGTAAGCGAATATCTTGACAGTACAGTGGGTGCTTTGTCTGGCGGACAGCTTCAACGCACTTTGCTGGCGAGAGCCCTCGTCTCGAATCCTGAAGTAATAGTGCTCGATGAACCACTAAGTTATGTAGACAAGGCTTTCGAACGTCAGATATATTCAATGATGGAGGAACTTGCAAAAGAGCATACCATTGTTCTTGTAAGTCACGAAATGTCGGTCATCTCAGGCATGGCAAACCGACATATCATAATAGACAGGGGAATTCACGAATGCTGTGCGCATCATCACTCATTTACGGAATGCTGTGATAATTTTTAATTGAGAACTAATATTAATTGAGAATTGAGAATTGAGAATTGAGAATTGAGTTTCTGCTTTGCAGCAAAAGAACCAAGAGTCAAGAGTCAAGGGTCAAGAATCAAGGGTCAAGCAAATTCTAAATTCTAAATTCTCAATTCTCAATTCTAAATTACAAAATGGGTGGGGAGCAACCTGCGGGCGCAACTGGAGTAACGGAATTATAACTAAGAATTTGAATATAGCTGAAAGATGATACTGAATTATATCTGGATAGGATTCCTGCTCATAGCATTTCTTATGGCTGTCGGAACATCCCTCGCCACAGGAGTCACAACAATCTGGAGCGACATCATGAATGCTTCTTTTACACAGGCGGCATTCGCTTTTGAGATATCGCTGGGGCTCACCGGTGTGCTGTCGCTATGGATGGGAATAATGAAAATAGGAGAAAAGGGAGGAGTAACCACAGGTATGGCACGTCTCGTCAGTCCATTTTTCTCCCGTCTTTTTCCCGGCATCCCCAAGGATCATCCCGCAATGGGTGCCATATTCATGAATCTCTCCGCCAACATGCTCGGGCTCGATAACGCAGCAACTCCAATGGGTCTGCGTGCCATGCAGGAGATGCAGACACTCAATAAGCAAAAGGATACGGCAACCGACGCCATGATAATGTTCTTGGTACTCAACAGCAGCGGACTTTGCCTTATCCCGGTCAGCATAATGATGTATCGCGCACAAGGAGGAGCCGCTAATCCCACCGATGTATTCATTCCTATACTTCTCGCCACGGCAATAGCCACACTTGTCGGTCTGATTGCATTATGCCTTAAGCAGCGCATTCGCATGGATGCCGTGTTATGGAGCTGGCTTGGAGGAATAGCTGCAGTAGTGGGAGGTGTTGCCTGGTGGTTTTCGACTCTGCCCGCCAATAAAGTTGAGCACTACTCCACGTTTGCTGCTAATTTTCTTCTTTTCAGTGTGATAATAATTTTTATATTGGCAGGTCTACGGAAGAAAGTCAATGTTTATGACTGCTTCATTGAAGGAGCAAAAGAAGGATTCAAAACTGCAGTCGGAATCATTCCATATCTTGTGGCAATTTTGGTAGCCATAGGAATGTTCAGGGCATCAGGAGCCCTTGATGCAGCAACAGGAGCTGTAGAATCAGCTCTTGCATCCTGTGGGTTAGACACACAATGGGTAGGAGCCCTGCCCACAATGCTGATGAAGCCACTGAGCGGAAGCGGAAGCTGCGCCATGATGCTTGATGTCATGAAAGCAGAGGGCGCGGATGCGTTCGTAAGCCGACTCTCCGCCGTAGTCAGAGGAAGTACTGACACCACATTCTACATCCTCGCTGTCTATTTCGGCTCTGTAGGAGTAATGAAGACCCGCTACGCAGCCGGCTACGCCCTTCTCGCCGACATCACCGGCGCCATAGCCGCAGTCTTCATCGCATACTTGTTCTGGGGATAACCCGCTACTAAGCAGAGCCTCGAACGGAAACGACTGCACCTCGCTGAAACCAAGGCTCCATCTCAGAAAAAAGCATGATATCTTCTCATCGAAAATAACATTGCACTTTTTATGGGATTACGGTATGCTCGATGTTTAATAATTATACAAGAAAAGTTGTAAGTACGGAAAAAAGGTATTACATTTGTAAAATCAATAACAACTTAACACATTTACCATGAAAAAGCAACTGACCTTGTGCTTACTGTTGCTGACATTATGCCTGCCCTTCACAGTTAAATCACAGTATGCCGGCAAGCATTATATCATGCATGGCAGCGGTCTGCATCTCGCCAAATCGGCAAAAAGCGGAATCATAGAGTCTGCTTCTGCTGCTGATCCACAAATAATGAATATCACTGATGCCGGCAACGGATACTTCCGTATCCAGGCACCAGATGGAACCTACATGGCAAAAAGCGGCGCTAATGCCTGGAACACCGGGTTCATATCCGACAGTGGCAGCGATGCTGTATTATTTCAGTTTGAAGAAAACGGGAAATTCCTAAAAATCAAGAACAAAGCTTCCGGCAAATATCTTGGAGTGGATGACATCACCGACGGAAGCTCTGTCTATTGCGACAAAGATGGCAGTAATACAAAACATCTGTGGTATCTGGCAGATGAGGTGAATGGTGAAATACCTGAAACGAAATACGATGTGCTGGTAAATCCGGGAGCACCACGTCAGGTGTTCGACGGCTGGGGAATATCCCTGTGCTGGTGGGCGCACATGTGCGGCAGCTGGCCTGAAGACAAAATCGACACTATAATTGACTGGCTCGTACTGCCTGAGAATTTGAATTACAGTGTATTTCGCTATAACATAGGAGGAGGAGACGACCCTAATAACACCAATTGCGAGCTGCATCACATGGGCAAAGGCAAAGGACTTAGAGCCGAAATGCCGGGATTCAAACTTTATGAAAATTCGGAATATGACTGGACAGCAGACGAAGCCCAGATCAAAATAATGCGTAAGATCAAGGAAAGAAGACCTGATGCAATATTCGAGGCGTTCAGCAATTCCGCGCCATGGTGGATGACTAACAGCGGATGCTGCTCCGGTGCGAAAGAAGCAGGGAAAGACAACCTGAAACCGGGCTACTACGGAGCATTTGCCGACTACCTTATTGACGTTATGGTGCATTTCAAAGAAGTCGAAGGCATAGAATTCGCCACTATCGCTCCGTTCAATGAGCCAATGACCAATTTCTGGGGATGCAGCGGAGTGCAGGAAGGATGCCATTTTGACATGCAGTCGATGTCAGACTTCATAAAAGTGATGTACCCGAAACTGAAGGCTTCCGGTCTGAAGACAGTGATCTCCGGTTGCGACGAAACAGCTGTAGGTCAGCAGATCGCAGACGTAAAACATTTTAAGAAGGACGGTTCTCTTGGCTTTGTCGGACAGATCAACACCCACACATATCAGGGTAGCGTGCAGGACTGCTGCAACCTGAGTGCTTTATGTGCTGCAGAAGGAATTCCATTATGGATGAGCGAGGTAGGCTCGGGAGGAAATGGCATTCAAGGAAATCTAAATATGGCAAACCGTCTTATCAGGGACATGCGCTATATAGAACCGATCGTATGGTGTGACTGGCAATACTTCGAGGAAGCAAACGACCAGTGGTGTCTGCTTCAGGGGAACTTTGCCAAAGCGACTGTGAAGCGCGTCAACAACTATTATGTACGCCAGCATTTCACTCAATTCATAAAACCCGGGTACACAATATTGACCTCGACCAACGACAACACCCTTGCTGCCATAAATCCTGACAGAACTGAATTAGTCCTTGTCGTAGTCAATCCCGATGCTGTCAGCAATAAATATACCGTTGACCTCGGACTATTCGATAATATCGGTCTGCCGGTCACAGCCATTAAGAGCCAGGACAATAGCTACAATAAGGATATGGCTTATGAAATCAAGGACAGCTACCTGACATTCGATATCGAAGGTCTGACCATAGCCACTTTTGTAATCCCGGTAGAAAGCACACTCTCAAGCGAACTGACTGACGGAGGAGAATACTATATACTGCCCCGCCGCTCTGCGACATGTGTAGTCACATCAACAGACGGCACGGTAAGCCTGCAACCGGCAACAATGGACGACAGCCAGATCTGGAAGGCATCAATCAACGATGGAAAAGTTAAATTCACTAACAGAAACGGTGAGACAATAAACTCCGGCAGCGGTTATGCTTTGTCATGCTCAACGGATCCGAAAGGCACGGCTGATTTTACGTTGACATCTGTCGGTCAGCAGTATTTCAAGATTGAAACTGCAGGAAAAGCTTTCGATCTTGAAAATGAAAGCAGCAATCCCGGCGCTAAGGTAGGAATGTGGGCTTACGGCTCAGATCCGGCAAGCGCGACTCACCGTCAATGGCGTTTTCTTCCTATAGCCACACGCAGCAACATAACTCCCGGAGAAGACGGAATAGCCGCTATAAGCACTGATTCCGACATCAATATCGAAGTGTCGAAAGGCATGATCCAGGTATCCGCGCCCATGGCAGGAAAGATTGTCGTAGCCTCAATTGACGGCAGGATACTCCACACATCGATCACAGACCAAGCCAGCATAGAGCTTTCAAGCGGAATATATGCTGTCACTTATGCGGGAACTTCGGGTCGAACCTCACACCTTGTTCACGTTCCTTAATGAGTATCCGGGACGTTGAAAAAACATTTCCCGGATTTCTTGACTATGTCAAAATATTTTTGTAATTTTGCATTCCGAAATGACACGGAATATGATACATAAAAAATATCAACATACGGCATACTGACTGTAGAGGACACGCACCCCCCTAAGGGTTGCGTGTTTTTTTTATGTTAACAATTAAATATAAATAAAATAAAGAAATGAAAGGTTCGGAGATTCTTCCAAGACATTACATATTGAGTGGCTGCAGCTGGGCTTTCGAAGACGGCATCCACAATGCCGATATCGAGGTAACAGACGGCAAAATCAAGGAAATCAGACGAAACGGTACAATTGAAATGACTGATACCAATACCCACGTATTTTTTATGGAGGGGAAATTAGTCACATATGGTCTTTGTGATGTCCATGTCCACCTACGCCAACCTGGCTATGAAGCAAAGGAAACCATAAAGACAGGATCGGCAGCCGCCCTCAACGGAGGATTCACTGCTGTCTGTGCCATGCCGAACCTCAATCCTACTCCAGATAGCGTGGAGCACATAGGCTCGGAACTACACCACATTAAGGAAGATGCCGCAGTAGATGTTTTCCCTTATGCCTCAATTACCATAGACCGTAAAGGAAGACAATTGGTCGACATGGAGGCATTGAAGCAATATGCTGTAGCATTCTCAGACGACGGGAGCGGCGTGCAGGATGAAGAAATGATGAAAAATGCAATGCAGGAAGCAGCCCGTCTGGATGTCATAATAGCTGCCCACTGCGAAGTGAACGACCTGCTGAAGGGTGGATACATACACGATGGAGAATACTGCAAGACAAACGGACATAAAGGGATATGCTCGGAAAGCGAATGGGGGCAGATAGCACGCGACCTCAGACTTGCGAAGGAAACCGGCTGCCGGTACCATGTCTGCCATATTTCCACTAAAGAAAGCGTCGAGCTGATACGTCAGGCTAAAAAACGGGGGGTAAAGGTTACATGCGAGACAGGTCCGCATTACCTCGTCTTCTGCGACGAAGACCTTCAGGATGAAGGTCGCTTCAAGATGAATCCCCCGATCAGAAGCCGTGAAGACAGGGATGCGCTGATAGAAGGCATCAAAGACGGAACCATCGACTGTATCGCCACCGACCATGCACCGCACACCGCTGATGAAAAAAGCCGAGGACTCAGAGGAAGCGCGATGGGTGTCGTCGGACTGGAGACCGCATTCGGAGTATGCCACACCTATCTTGTAAAGACAGGAATAATAAGCCTTCAAAGACTTATCGAGCTAATGACGCTGAATCCAAGACGAATCTTCAATCTGGAAGTGGATGGAGACGCCAACTTCACTGTATTCGACCTGAATCATGAATGGACAGTGGATCCAAGACAGTTCGCTTCGATGGGAAAAGCCACTCCATTTGAAGGGATGAAACTCACAGGAAAGCCGGAAACAGTCATATTCAAAGGCAAAAAAATTGATTTATAAGCTAATCAAGTTTCTACAGACTATATAAAATGAAAGACGCAGACGTAAAACTCGTATTGGAAAACGGACTTGAATTTTCAGGTCAGAGTTGCGGTGCCAGACGCAGCATCGTGGGAGAAGTTGTCTTCAACACATCTATGGTGGGATATCAGGAGATTCTTTCCGATCCGTCATACACCAATCAGATAGTCGTGATGACATATCCTCTTATCGGCAACTACGGAATCACTGACGATGACTTCGAGACAAAAGCCCCTACCATCGGGGGCATGGTGATGCGCGAATGCTGCGAGTCCCCTTCAAACTTCCGATACACAAAGACTATGACCGAAACCCTTGAAGAGGCGAACATTCCCGCCATATCCGGAATCGACACGCGACGGCTCGCACGTATCATCCGTGACGAAGGGTGTATGCGAGCCGCAATTGTCCCTATCCACACTCCTGCGGAAGAAGCTCTGAAGCTTATTTCCGACACTCCTGTCGATAAAAAGGTAGTGGCTAAAGTGAGCTGCAAAAAGCGCTGGTTCTCCCGCACACCAAATCAAAAATTCAATGTGGTTGCGATCGACTGCGGAATAAAGTTCAACATAATCCGCTCGCTCAACAAGCGAGGATGCAATGTCATAATTGTTCCTTACAACATGGATGCCGAACAGATTCTGGCATTCAAGCCCGACGGCATATTCATATCTAACGGACCGGGTGACCCTGAAGACGTGCCGGAAGTAAGGAATCTCGTTAAAAAGTTGCGCGGCAAACTCCCTATATTCGGTATATGTCTCGGACATCAGATCATCTCCCTGGCATTCGGAGCAAAGACATACAAGCTTAAATTCGGACATCGAGGTGCAAACCATCCGGTGAAGAATATGCTTACCGGGAAAATCGAGATCACTTCACAAAACCACAACTATGCGGTGCGTCCCGAAAGCGTGAGAGACACCGATCTTGAGATAACGCATCTGAATCTGCTGGACGGAACGGTAGAGGGCGTAAGAAACAAGGAAGAACACATATTCTCTGTCCAGTATCATCCGGAGAGCGCGCCGGGACCGCAGGACAGCGGCTATCTTTTTGATATTTTCATCCGCGAGATGGAAGAACATAAGAAAGAAACGGAGGTGAAAAATGCCTAAGAGAAAAGATATAAAGAAAGTAATGGTGATCGGATCAGGCCCCATCATCATCGGACAGGCGGCAGAATTCGACTATGCAGGCACACAAGCATGCCTCGCCCTCAAGGAAGAAGGATATGAGGTGATTCTTGTAAATTCAAATCCTGCCACCATCATGACGGATACCGGAATCGCCGATAAGGTATATATGGAGCCGTTGAAACTGGAATATGTGGCAAAGATAATACGCTTCGAGCGTCCTGATGCCATAGTCCCGGGTCTCGGCGGCCAGACAGGTCTCAATCTTGCTGTGCAGCTTGCAAAAAAAGGGATCCTTGAAGAATGCGGAGTGGAGATACTCGGCACTTCATTTAAAAGCATAGAGCAGGCCGAAGACCGCGAGCTCTTCAAAGAGCTTTGCCTCAGTCTCGGCGAACCCGTACTGCCCTCGGAAATAGTCAACAGCATAGAAGAGGGCGTGAAGGTAGCGGAAAAGATCGGATACCCTGTAGTGTTGCGCCCGGCATTCACACTCGGAGGCACCGGCGGAGGTTTTGCCGACAATGAGGAAGAGCTGCGCGAACTGATGAGAAACGCGATCGCACTATCGCCTGTGCACCAGGTACTTGTAGAAAAATCCATAAAGGGCTACAAGGAAATTGAGTATGAGGTGATGCGCGACAGCAATGATACAGCAATCACGATATGCAATATGGAGAATGTGGATCCGGTTGGAGTCCATACAGGCGATTCAGTCGTAGTGGCTCCGAGCCAGACCCTCACCAACAAGGAATACCAACTGCTCCGCGATTCCGCACTCCGGCTTATACGAGCACTTGAAATCGAGGGAGGATGCAACGTGCAGTTCGCTCTCGATCCTCTTTCATTCAACTACTATATAATCGAAGTCAATCCACGAGTATCGCGCAGTTCCGCACTTGCATCCAAAGCCACCGGATATCCCATAGCAAGGGTAAGCGCTAAGATCGCCGTCGGACTGACACTCGATGAAATACAGATTGCCAACACTCCTGCGAGCTTCGAGCCGGCCCTTGACTATGTGGTTACGAAAATTGCAAGATTTCCGTTTGACAAATTCAGCGAGGCATCCAACAAACTCGGCACTCAGATGAAGGCGACGGGTGAAATCATGAGTGTGGGCAGGACATTTGAAGAGTCTCTGCTCAAAGGCATTCGTTCGCTTGAGACCGGTCTTGACCATCTATATGCAAAAAAATTCGAGGAAATGCCTACAGAAGCAATCCTCGAATATATAAAGGAAGGCAGAGACGACAGACTGCCAGCCATAGCCCAGCTTCTCAGAAGAAAAGTCGCACTCTGGCACATATATGAAAAAACCGGCATCGACCTGTTTTTCCTGGAGAAACTCAACAACATCATAAAGCTGGAATGGGAAATACGCGATGCCGAAACCCTTGATGCCGAACTGCTTAGAGAGGCTAAACGAATGGGCTTCAGCGACCGTCACATAGCCACCCTTCGAAAACGAAGCGAAGAAGACATATGCGAGATGAGGGAATCGCTCGGCATTCTCCCTGTCTATAAAATGATAGACACCTGCTCGGGAGAATTCGATTCATATGTGCCTTATTTCTACTCCACCTACGAAGATGAGAACGAATCGGTAGTGAGCGACAGGAAGAAGATCCTTGTACTCGGCAGCGGTCCTATAAGGATAGGACAAGGAGTGGAATTCGACTATTCTACGGTACACGCCATACAGACCATCCGCGAACAAGGCTACGAAGCAATCATAATCAATAATAATCCGGAAACAGTATCGACTGACTACAGCATATCTGACAAGCTCTACTTCGAACCACTGACAGTAGAGGATGTAATGAACGTGATACGTCTTGAGAAACCGGATGGAGTGATCGTAACCCTCGGAGGACAGACAGCAATCAACCTCGCAGCTCCTCTTGCAGAGAGAGGAGTGCCGATAATCGGCACCGGTCTTGAGGCGATTGACAAGGCTGAGGACAGGAAGCATTTCGAACGCATAATGCGTGAGACCGGAATCCCTCAGCCTGACGCGGAAGCCGTAACCGACATCGAGAGTGGAGTGAAGGCTGCGGAAAGAATCGGATATCCTGTTCTGGTGCGTCCGAGTTTCGTACTCGGCGGAAGAGCGATGCAGATAGTTGGAAACGAGCAGGCACTGCGCCACTACCTGCAGAATGCGGTAGATATCTCGGATCACAGTCCGGTTCTTGTAGATAAATACATCATGGGCAAGGAACTCGAAGTTGACGCGATATGCGACGGAACGGATGTATTGATCCCGGGCATAATGGAACATGTGGAGAAAACCGGCATTCATTCCGGCGACTCAATATCAGTGTATCCGACATTCAGCGTCAGCGAAAAGGTTAGGGAGACGATCGTAGACTATACAGTCCGCTTAGGTAAAGCAATCGGAATAATCGGTCTATACAACATTCAGTTTATTGTGGACAAGAACGACAATGTCTACGTAATAGAAGTTAATCCGCGAAGCTCGCGCACGGTACCGTTCCTGTCAAAATCCACAGGGGTGCCTATGGCAAAGATCGCCTCAAGAGTTATGCTCGGGGAGAGCCTCAAGAGCCAGGGTTATGAAATGACTCTATATCCAGACCGCAAGCGATGGTTTGTGAAGACTCCTGCTTTCTCTTTTTCGAAAATCAAGGGGGTTGACTCGTATCTTTCTCCGGAGATGAAATCGACAGGAGAAGCGATCGGTTATGACGACATGCTGACCCGCGCACTCTACAAGTCGCTGCAGGCGTCAGGCATGCAGGTGCTGAACTACGGCACACTTCTCGTGACAGTATCTGACGCTGACAAAGAACGCGCATTGCCGCTCATACGCCGATTCTATGACCTTGGATTCAACGTGGAGGCGACCAGAGGAACTGCCAAATTCCTTAAAGACCATGGCATACGATGCCGCACTATGGGTAAATTCGGTGAGGGAAGCAATGATATCGAACGTTCACTGCGCCAAGGACACGTAAGCTATGTGATCAATACAATAGATGTGAATCAGCATAATACGCGTCTTGACGGATATGATATCAGACGAATCGCCATAGAAAACAATGTGACCATATTCACAGCTCTTGAGACAGTAAGAGTCCTCCTTGACGTGCTTGAGGAAATCACATTGGGAGTATCGACAATAGATGCAGAATATGGAAGAAAAGGAAACGGAATGATATCTCGGTAATTGAGAATATTGAATTGAGAATTGAGGGATACTGGAATTAGGATGATGTGAATCACTTTTCTGCAAAAAGCCATATCATACTCCTGAAGATGTTTTTCTCAATTCTCTATTAACAATTCTCAATTAAAAAATTGGAAATTCGGATTAATTCAACTAATTTTGAAGTCAGAACGCTTATTTTTATGAAATTCGAGATAACAAGCATTACAAGACTTACAGAAACCGTCTTTGAGATGACTCTTCGAGGCGACTGCTCGGCATTCAGAATGCCCGGACAATTCGTAGAGATATCAATTCCCGGTCTTTATCTTCGTCGTCCTATTTCAGTGTGTGACATAGAAGGCAACCGCCTCACACTCGTATTCAAGACAGTCGGGAAAGGCACAGACGAGATGGCAAAAATGACCCCCGGAACGGAACTTGACCTTTTGATCGGACTCGGCAAGGGATTCGATACCGAACGATGCAAGCAAACAGCCCTTCTGGCCGGAGGCGGTGTCGGTGTACCTCCCCTCTATCTGCTTGCACGCAGGCTGCTTGCAGAAGGAAAGAAGGTGAAAGTGGCTTTAGGGTTCAACACGGCTGACGAAATATTTTATGCGGACAGATTTCGCGAGCTCGGAGCCGACCTTGAAGTTGCCACAATCGACGGATCAGCCGGAGTCAAGGGTTTCGTGACGGATGCGATCCGGAAGCCGGAGATGCAGGATTACGACTTCTGGTATGCATGCGGTCCTCTCCCGATGCTTTCCGCACTCGGCAGGGAACTTGATTGCGAAAAAGGGGAAGTAAGCATGGAGGAACGCATGGGATGCGGATTCGGTGCCTGCATGGGATGCACTATAGAGACACCATGGGGACCTAAACGAGTATGCAAGGATGGTCCCGTCTTCGATGCCGTACTCATGAAAGACTTCAAAGGGAACGGTACGCCGGCTCCTACACTACCACACGATAGAAAACTTGAAGGAGAACCGAAAATAGACACGGAACTATGCGGAATAAAGCTGATCAATCCGATAGTACCGGCAAGCGGCACTTTTGGATTCGGCAAAGAATTTTCTGAGATTTACGACCTTAACATTCTGGGTGGGATTTCCATAAAAGGCACTACACTCAATCCGCGCTTCGGCAATATCACCCCCCGAATAGCCGAGACCCCCGACGGAATGATAAATAGCGTGGGGCTTCAGAATCCGGGTGCGGACATTGTCTACAACCAGGAGGTGCCTGAACTGAGAAATATTTATGACGGATGTGTGATTGCCAACGTAAGCGGTTTCTCCATTGAAGAGTATGTGGAAGCATGCCGCAAGGCGGATGCTTGCCAAGGTGTGGATATAATCGAGGTAAATGTAAGCTGCCCCAACGTACACAATGGAGGCATGGCTTTCGGAACATCTGCGGAACAGGCTGCCGAAGTGACGCGCTCCGTCAAAGCTGCCGTAAGCAAACCGGTATTCATAAAGCTTTCTCCCAATGTGACGGATATCGTAAAGATAGCGAAAGCATGCGAGAAGGCGGGTGCCGACGGTCTGACACTCATCAATACACTTCTGGGAATGCGCATAAACATAAACACGGGAAGTCCGGTCATCGCCAACCGCATGGGAGGATTCTCCGGACCTGCGGTATTCCCTGTCGCTGTCAGGATGGTGTATCAGGTGGCACAAGCCGTCAACATTCCAGTCATGGGCTGCGGAGGAGTATCTACAGCCGAAGATGTAGTGGAGATGATGATGGCAGGCGCAAGCGCTGTGCAGGTCGGATCGGCAAATCTTGTAGACCCCCTGACATGCCATAACATAGCGTCAGAACTGCCAAATGTTTTGAAGAGACTTAGAATCAATAACATAAAAGACATAATAGGAATATCATGGCGAAAGATGTGATTATAGCGTGCGACTTCCCTTCCATGGAGGCGACACTGGAATTTCTTGACCGTTTCGGCGACACGAAGCCTTACGTAAAGATAGGCATGGAACTCTTCTATGCTGCCGGTCCGGAAATCATCAGGGAAATCAAGAAAAGAGGACACAAGATCTTCCTTGATCTTAAGCTCTGCGACATACCCAACACGGTGAAGAGCGCAATGTCAGTGCTCTCCCACCTTGACGTGGACATGACCAACCTTCACGCATTTGGCGGTCACAAGATGATGGAAGCTGCCATAGAGGGTCTGACTCGTCCTGACGGCACACGTCCGCTTCTTATCGCCGTGACCATGCTCACGTCCACGAGCAAGGAACTGATGAATGAAGATCTCCTTATTCCCGGTGAAGTGGATGCTGTGGTGGCAAGTTATGCAAAAAATGCCCAGATGTCAGGTCTCGATGGAGTGGTATGCTCACCGAGAGAGGCGTCAATAGTGAAAATCGCATGCGGCGACAAGTTTGTGACCGTTACTCCGGGAATTCGTTTTGCAGATTCTGCAGCCGACGATCAGGTGAGGGTAATGACCCCGGCTATGGCTCGCGAGATCGGCTCTGACTATATAGTGGTGGGACGTCCGATCACTAAAGCCGAGGATCCGCTTGCCGCCTACGAGCGCTGCTGCCGCGAATTCCTTGGATAATAATTTGAATTTAGTATTGAGTATTTAGAATTTAGAATTTTCATATCATGGAAAAGAAAATAGCCAAGGATCTTCTGAGCGTAGGCGCTGTATTCCTGCGTCCGGAGGAACTTTTCACATGGGCATCGGGAATCAAAAGCCCAATGTATTGCGACAACCGCCTTACACTCTCCTATCCCAAAGTGCGTAAAGACATAGAAGAGGGTCTTGCCGAACTCATAACAAAATATTATCCGGAAGCGGAATCACTCATGGGTACCTCCACAGCCGGAATCGCCCATGCCGCCATCACGGCATGGCTTCTTGACAAACCTATGGGCTACGTCAGAGGAGGCGCCAAGGATCACGGCAGGGGCAACCGCATCGAAGGGAAATGCGAGCCGGGCACCAAGGTGGTGGTAGTAGAAGATCTGATCTCGACCGGAGGCAGCTGCATCGAAGTGGTAGAGGCTCTTCGCGAAGAGGGCGCGGAAGTGCTCGGCATCGTATCGATCTTTACCTACGGAATGAAGAAAGCCACCGACAGGCTGGCAGCCGCAAACGTCACCAACCATTCATTGTCAAACCTTGACACTCTCGTGGAAGTCGCAGCCGAGGAGGGATATATCGAACCTGTATGGAAAAGCCGCATCCTCAAATTCCGTGATAACCCAAGCGATACCTCTTGGATGGACGCCTGATCATTCAACTTTCGCAAGCTACTTAAATGATTTAAAATGAAACATCTCATCGATCCTACCGACCTCACGGTAGAAGAAACCAAAGAGATAATCGACCTTGCTCTCGACATCATCGCCAACCGTGCGAAATATTCAGAAAAATGCAAGGGAAAGAAGCTCGCAACCCTATTTTATGAACCCTCCACAAGAACACGACTGAGCTTCACCGCAGCAATGATGGAGCTCGGAGGAAATGTTCTCGGATTCGCAGATGCAGCCAGCAGCTCAGTCAGCAAGGGTGAGACAGTGAGAGACACCGTGCGTGTTGTGGAGAACTTCGCTGACATCATCGCCATGCGCCATCATATAGAGGGAGCGCAGCTTGCGGCTACCGAAGTGAGCCGTGTGCCGGTGATCAACGCCGGCGACGGAAGCCATGCCCATCCTACGCAGACCCTCACAGACCTTCTTACTATAACCAGAGAGCTCGGAAGACTCGACAACCTTACAATCGGCTTCTGCGGAGACCTAAGGTTCGGACGCACTGTCCACAGCCTTATCAAAGCACTGTCACGCCAGAAAGGAATTAGAATTGTACTCATTGCTCCCCCACAGCTGCGTCTTCCCGATTACATCAAGCAGGATGTGTGCGACCGGCTCGGACTCGAATACAAAGAAGTGGATACTATTGAGGAAGCGATACCGGAACTTGACGTGCTATACATGACAAGAGTACAGAAAGAACGCTTTCTGGATGAAGACGAATATGAGGCTGTCAAGGATTCATTCGTGCTCGACAGCGAAAAGATGAAGCTTGCAAAGGAAAAGATGGCAGTCCTGCATCCTCTCCCCAGAGTGAATGAAATACTTGAAGAAGTAGATTCTGATCCGAGGGCCGCCTACTTCCGACAAGTTGAAAATGGCAAATTCGTACGCATGGCGCTCATCTCAAGCCTTCTTGACTGGAAAGATGATCCGAGACATGAGATGCCTGAACAGGAAGAGGTGGAGGTTCCTGACAATCTCCGCTGTGAGAATAAAAAGTGCATAACACGCAATGAGAAGTCACCGCGACGGGCATACAGGGCATCTGACGGTTCGTTGCGTTGCCGCTATTGCGACCATAAGTTTAAATGAGATTGTGGAGTTTTGGGGTTGTTAAGTTGTGAGGTTGTGGGGTTGTGAGGTTTGGATATGTATGGATTTGCGGGCTTGATGTTCCGGACTACTGAAATCTAAAACACAACTCCTCTACGACCAAACAACCAAACAACCACAAAACCCCAAAACCCCAACAACTCCACAACCCAACAACCTCAAAACCCCACAACTACAGGTAAAAATTTTGGAACCACTTAAACATGAATGCGGTATCGCAATGATACGCCTTCGTAAGCCTATCAGCTATTATAAAGAGAAGTACGGAAGCTATGCCTATGCCCTCAATAAGCTTTACCTCCTTATGGAGAAACAGCACAACAGAGGACAGGAAGGAGCAGGCGTCGGAGTGGTCAACCTCAAGTCTCTACCGGGACATGAGTACGTCTGGCGCGAACGGGAACTCGGACCTCAGGCTATACAGGAGATATTCAACCGCATCGGCAGGAGACTTTCTGAAGCTGGTCTTGAAGAAATGACTCCTCAGGAGGCGGAGACAGAGGCTCCGATGATAGGAGAGATATATCTCGGACACCTGAGATATTCCACTACCGGAAAAAGCGGCATGTCGTATGTCCATCCCTTTCTGAGGCGCAATAACTGGAGAAGCCGGAATCTTCTGATGTGCGGCAACTTCAACATGACCAATGTCGACGCTCTCTTCGAGTCTGTTGTGAGCAGAGGACAGCATCCACGCCTGCACAGCGATACAATCATTCTGCTTGAGATGCTCGGATATGCACTCGACAAGGAAAATCATAGATTATACCGACTTCACCGCGACAATGACGCAGAAAACTTCGTAGACCGCAATCTTGAAGAAATCATAGAAGAGGAGCTTGACATACGCAATGTACTCAAGGCTTCCGCTCCGGAATGGGATGGAGGTTACGTGATATGCGGAGCCACCGGGTCAGGCAACGTATTCGTATTCCGCGATCCTAACGGCATACGTCCCGCCTATTATTATATAGACGATGAGATAATAATAGCCACTTCCGAGCGTCCGCAGATACAGACTGTGTTCGGGGTGCCACAGGACAGCATCAGGGAACTTCAACCGGGAGAAGCGTTGCTCGTATCAATCGACGGGACTCCTACAGTGGAGAGCATACTGCCACAGCAATCAAATTCAAGATGCAGTTTTGAGCGTATATATTTCTCGCGGGGAAGTGACTCGGACATATACAACGAACGCAAGGAATTGGGACGTCTTCTCGTCCCTAAGATAGTGGAGTCAGTAGACGGAAACATCGCAAGTACCGTCTTCTCCTACATCCCAAATACTGCCGAAGTAGCATTCTACGGGCTTGTGGAAGGTCTTGAAGAATACCTTAACGACTACAAGACAGAGCGAATCCTGGCTCTTCAAAGCGACGGGAAACTAAACCGGGACTCAATCCGAAAGGTAATGGAGGCGGAGGTAAGGATTGAAAAAGCGGCGATCAAGGATATCAAGCTCCGCACCTTCATAGCTGAAGGTGATGTCCGCAACGAACTTGCAGCACACGTCTATGACATTTCCTACGGGTGCCTTCGACCGGGTATTGACTCTCTTGTGGTGATCGATGACTCCATTGTAAGAGGCACCACACTCAAACAGTCTATATTGAATATGCTTGCCAGGCTGAATCCCAAGAAGATAGTGGTGGTCTCCTCATCTCCTCAAGTGAGATATCCCGACTATTACGGCATTGACATGAGCCGTATGGACGAATTTATCGCATTCAAGGCGGCAGTCAGTCTTCTAAAGGAAAGAGGAATGGAATATGTGCTTGCTTCCACCTATGCCGCATGCAGGAGAGAGATCGAAAAAAAAGATGGCGAGACAATAACAAACCATGTGAAGAATATATATGCACATTTCACTGATGACGAGATATCACGGAAAATAGCAAAGATGGTAAAGCCTGAAGATATGGAAGTGGAAATAGTCTACCAGACAGTAGCAGGACTGCACAAGGCATGTCCCGATCATCCCGGTGACTGGTACTTCTCAGGCGACTATCCTACTCCCGGAGGAACACGACGTGTGAATCAGGCATATATCGACTGGTATGAAGGAAACACGTCAAAACGAAACTGAAAGGGATTTAAGGTAATGTTTTTTTTAGTTAAATCATTGCATGAATCGATTGAAATTTGTAATTTTGTATTAAGATTTTAGTTTCGAACGATTTGAAAAGTCTGACAAAAGAAATAATCCTGATATTCATTATAAGCCTGGTCATAATACTTGCATTAGGTTTCTCCATGGGGTTGCATTCTTTCACCATCGTGGAATGGTGGAAACCGGTGGCAGTATGCTCACTGCCAGCTTTGGCGATTACGTTTTTGCTTGCAGGAATCGTGAGACACGTCACAGGACCGCTGATGAAATATGTTGAGTATCCGCTGGCATTCATTCTGTCTTTCTCCACCTTTCTTTTGGCGTTCTATACACTCAACTATTACAAATCCGATCCGTCGACGGCACATGAGTATATGGCTCCGGTGGTAAGGAAATACAGTGAGGAGCGAACAAGATCACGGAGAATAAGCCGCCACTCTTACAGATCGGAAAAATATACAGTATATTTCATCGAGCTCGAAATGAGCGACGGGAAGATTAAAAAGCAGGAGAAGACCTTAAGGCAGTATAACAATATAAAGACAGGCAGCAAGATGAGATTGATCTTGGAAAACGGACTTTTCGACATACCTGTGATAAAGAAAAGACATACAAAATCTAAATGATATATATGATGAGAACACATTTGATCAAAGCTCTTATCGCCATTGCAATAATGGCTTTTTCGAACCAGGCGCAAGCTCAGTTCAACCTCAAGAAAGCCGTAGGAAGCGCTGCCAAGGCTGCGCAGGCTTTCACTCTGACCGACCAGCAGATGGCAGCCTACGTGAAGGAATCCGTAGACTGGATGGACAAACACAATCCGGTGCTCCCGGAAGACGATCCCTACACACAGAGACTCAGGAAGCTCGTGGAAGGAATCACGGATGCCGATGGAATTCCCTTGAATTTCAAAGTATACAATGTGGTTGACGTAAATGCATTCGCATGCCCGGACGGAAGTGTACGCGTATTCGCCGCCCTGATGGATATCATGGACGACGACGAACTTGTAGGCATCATAGGTCATGAGATAGGACATGTAGTGAAGCGTCACTCCAAGAACGCATTCAAGACCGAATTACTGACCGGTGCAGTAAAGGACGCGGTGTCGGCAACCGGAGGAAAGATAGCAGCCCTTACTGACTCCCAGCTCGGAGCGCTCGGCGAATCACTCATCAATGCCAAATATTCCCAGAAGCAGGAGAAGGAAGCAGATGACTGCGGCTATGATTTCCTTGTTGCCAACGGTCGCAATCCCTGGGGAATGGTCAAATCTTTCGAAAAGCTCCAGAATCTTGAAGGGGGCACAAAATCCACTACCGTTCAGAAAATGTTCTCTTCACATCCTGAGACAAAAGAACGTATTGAAAGAATGACCAAAAGATGCGAGAAAGACGGATATGAACGTCCGGCTTCCGCAGAAAAATGATACTTTAAATCCAACGAAAGAAAGGCTTCCATGATTGGGAGCCTTTCTTTTTGCAATATAAAACCTTGCACATACACCGGATTTCATATAAGTTTACTATTCATTAAACAAAATATCCTGCTTTTTAAGGAATTTTAAATATTTTTTCGTAATTTTGCATCATGAAAACCATATTTGGATTTAGCATTTCACGTAAAAGCCTGATAATAGACTATATAATGATTATAGTCGGCATTTTCATGTATGCTTTCGGCTTCTGTGCGTTTATCCTGCCTCATAAAATCGTCATGGGCGGACTCTCAGGCGTAGGAACACTTGTATACTTCGCCACAAACGAGACCATTCCCGTTGCCGTCACCCAATATGTGCTTAACCTTGTCCTCCTTGCCTTTGCATTCAGAATAGTAGGCAAGACCTTTGTAGTGAGGACAATATTCGGAGCCACCGTAGTTTCCCTATCCATAGGTGTAGGCGAGGCATTCTTCATGGGTCTCGGACATCCGATACTCCCTGACATGTCACTAAGTGCGATACTCGGAGCCATCATCTGCGGACTTGGCGTAGGCACTGTCCTTATACACAACGGATCTACGGGGGGAACTGACATCGTGGCTTCCATGGTAAGCAAAGTGAGCAATGTAAGCATAGGCAGGTCGATGGTGGTATGTGATATAATCATAGTGTCAAGCAGTATATTCCTTCCGTTTGACGGCAGTTTCGGCGAACGCCTTGAAGCGCGGATACCACTCATCGTTTATGGATATGTAGTGACATTCGTGGCGTCGTATTGTGCTGACATGATTGTGGTAGGCAACCGGCAGGCTGTCCAGTTTATCATCTTCAGCCGACAGTGGCAGATCATAGCCGATGCCATCAATAATGACGCCAAGCGCGGAGTGACGGTGCTCGACGGGGAGGGATGGTACAGCAAGAAGCCTATAAAGATTCTTATGGTCTGGTGCCGCAAGATAGAGGCTCCTGGCATCATGCGTCTGGTAAAAAGCATAGACGACGATGCCTTCATCACCCAAGGCGCCGTCAACGGTGTGTTTGGAAAAGGTTTTGATATGTATAAGGTAAAAATCAAGTCTAAAAAGCAACAGACTTTTAAAATACCTGATAATTCCCGGCAAACTCAATAACCCAAAATAGAGCATAAATTAATCAAACTATCAACCAACAACTAAAAAACTATGAAGAGACTGTTTCTCTTATCCGCCCTCATGTTGTTGTGCTCAGCTGCCTGGGCAAACTACGTATGCCGCGGATCTGTTTTTGACAAGCAGGGCGAACCCCTGATCGGAGCGACCGTCACGGTGCCTGGCACAACCACGGCAACCGCCGCTGACATCGACGGTAATTTCTCGCTCTCAGTTCCGGACAATACAAAGGAGATCAGAATTTCCTATGTAGGATTTCAGGAAAAGACAGTAAAAGCACAGCCTGAAGTAGGACGCATCGTTCTTGATGCAGAAACCACTATGCTTCAGGACGTGGTAGTGACTTCTTCCAAGGCTCGTACCCGCGAGACTCCTATCGCCATGTCTGAACTTACTGCAGGTCAGATCGAAGCAAAACTTGGCAATAAGGAATTTCCGGAAGTCTTGAAAATGACCCCCGGCGTTTGGGCTACCCCTGACGGTGGCGGCTATGGCGACGCGAAGATCAACATGCGAGGTTTCAAGGCTCCCAATGTAGCAGTTCTTGTAAACGGTATTCCAATGAACGACATGGAATGGGGAGGAATCTACTGGTCAAATTTCGCAGGGCTCGGAGGAGTTACAACCAGTCTCCAGTCTCAGCGCGGTCTGGGAGCAGCGATCATTTCGTCTCCTTCAATCGGCGGTACGATCAACATCACCACCAAAGGACTTGATGCGAAAAGAGGAGGATCTATCTGGTATGGTACAGGCAACGACGGTCTGAACGACGTAGGATTCAACGTTTCTACCGGATTAATGAAAAATGGCTGGGCCATAAGTGTACTCGGTAGCCGCAAATGGGGCAACGGATATATCCAGGGAACAGAATTCGAGGCTTGGAACTATTTCGTGAATGTTTCAAAGAAAATCAGAGACAACCAACAGCTGTCACTTACCGCATTCGGTGCGCCACAGTGGCACAACCAGCGTAACAACGTATACGGCGTATTGAATATTCAGGAATGGCAGAACGCCAAGAACTACATGAACGGCGGAAGCATGTACAGCTATAACCCGGGTTATGGTTTTGACAACGAAGGACGTCAGCGTACCGCATACCGCAACCAGTATCACAAACCCATCATCTCACTCAATCACATCTGGCAGATCAACGAAAGATCATCATTGTCATCCGCTATATATGTATCACTTGCTTCCGGAGGAGGCTACTCAGGACAAGGACGCACATCGACTGACCGCAATAACTGGCGAGGTGCAGACAACGGTTTCATCACCACCAACTTCCGTCGTCCCGACGGCACATATGATTTTGGCGCGGTGCAGGATCTGAACGCAGCATCTACCACAGGCTCTCTCATGGCGATGTCAAGAAGCATCAACAGCCACGAATGGTATGGTCTTGTTTCAACCTATAAGAATGAAGTAATTCCCAACCAGCTGTATCTTACAGGCGGTATTGATGTAAGATATTACGTAGGTCACCACAAAAATGAGCTTATCGACCTCTATTCAGGAGAATACTTCATCGATGACTCTGACAGAAAGAACGTTCAGGTAGCCAACAACTCAGCAGCCGCCGATCCAAACTGGGTATATCAGAAACTTGGTGTAGGAGATGTGGTATACCGTAATTACGACGGCTTCACCCACCAGGAAGGTGTCTACGGACAAGCTGAATACAAACTGCTTGACGGAGCAGTCACTACTTTCGTGGCAGGATCACTCAACGTGACAAGCTACCGTAAGAAAGACATGTTCTATTACGATGCAGAACATGGCACCACCAAATGGCATTCATTCCTTGGAGGCACAGCCAAGGGAGGTGCAAACTGGAACATCGACAGCCATAACAACATCTTTGTCAACGGTGGCTTCATCTCGAAGGCTCCGTTCCTCTCCCGTGGCGTGTTCCTGAGCCCGGAGACAAGCAATGCTGTAAACCCCAATCCGAGAAACGAAAAGATTGGTTCAGTTGAAATCGGATATGGATACCACTCCCCTAAATTCTCAGCGACAGTCAACGGATATTTCACAAAATGGATGGATCGTTGCGACCGCGATACTCAGGCAAAAGGTCAGATCAAAGCCGGTCCTGATGCAGGATCATATTACACTCTGAACCTGGAGAATGTATCAGCACAGCACATAGGAGTAGAGGTAGACTTCGCCTTTAAACCCACCAAGTGGTTTGAGCTGCAGGGAATGTTCTCTTTCGGAGACTGGAACTGGAGCAACAATCCCAAAGGATATTTCTACAACGAACAGGGAATGCCGCTGGCAGACACTTATAACGGCACGCTTGCATCCGGAATCAAAGCACCCGACCATGCATGGGCCGTGCTGAATCAGAAAGGACACAAGGTGTGCGGATCAGCTCAGACCACTGGTGGTCTTGGCGTAGAGTTCAAGCCATTCAAAGGATTCCGCATCGGTGCAGACTGGACTTTCAGTGCACGCAACTATTCAGACTTCTACCTCAGTGGAGACTCAGCATTCGGACTTAACAGCGAGGTTACACTTGCTGATCCATGGGAAATCCCATTTGGCAATGAACTTGATCTTTCCGCAAGCTATAGCTTCAAGATCGGAGGTCTAAACGCTACCCTTTACGGAAACGTCTACAACCTTTGCAACAATTTCTATGTAAAGGATGCCCAGACTCCTTATAATGAGAATGGAGCCTGGAACAACGTCACTTATGCCATTTACTCATTTGGACGTACATACTCACTGAGATTAAAAATCAATTTCTAATATTGCACGCAATGAAAACAATCATAAAAAATTCAATTATCTTCAGTGCAGTAGTTTTCGGACTTGCGTCTTGCGGAGAAAACAGTTGGAACGATACCTATCTGAAGGGTTTCGAAGGAGGGGCTGATCTTTCCAACGTGCAGAATCTCGAATATACACTGACAGCCGATGACTACAAAAATCTTGCCAGCAATTCAGCTAACGTTGAAAGAGCAAAGGCTGACAACGTATCAGAAGAACTCGAAAGCGTTGCCACTCTGCATTATTTCAACTCTGCAATCTCACCGGCAGACTACATCCCTTCTTTCCTGAGTGACCCCAAATTCCAGTATTTTACTCTTTCAGAAGGATCAGCTATTAATGTAACCTACAAAATAGCAAAGAATCTTCCTGAAGAGTTAGTAGGTCTCAATGCCGCAAAGCAATGGAGCCTGTCAGAGGAAGACTATCAGGGAGTATATGGAAGCGACGAAAACTATGCTCCCGCTTTCTCGCCATCTCACTCGGCAAGTAAAAATCTTCCGAATATGCTTTCTCAAAAATATCCGGATGCAGTATCAGGAGATTATGTTGTAGTGAACTATAGCAGCACAAACACAGACCCAAACTTCGGTGCTTCGGATGAGAAAGATGAATTTGTGGAGTCAGACGTTCTCGGAGCGATTGCATCAGGCGATAATATCCAGGTAAATGGAATCGTCACCGGTATCTGCAATCAGGGATTCATCCTGACAGATAAAGGAGGATCAATCCTTGTGTACATAGGAAAATCTTTCGACAAGAATTCTTATGCTCTCGGAGACCAACTGGAAGTCAGCGGTGCAGTATCCTCATACAACAAAGGATTCCAGCTGCCTGCAACCAGCATCATCAACCAGGTTGGAACTTCCACTGTCTCATATCCTGCTCCTAAGGTTGTCACAGGTGCCGACATGGATCAGGCGATCACACGTACTGACGATGCCACTGCAGAATATGTACAGTTTACGGGCAAACTCTCCATCTCCGGCAATTACTACAATATCACGGTGGCTGGTGCCACCACTGCAATAGGAAGTCTATATCAATTCCCGGCTGATTTATTCCCCGCTCTTGAAAACGATGGCGAATATGTCTTTACCGGTTATTTCACGAGCATCAGCAGTGGCAAATACTATAACATCCTTGCCACAGACATCACTCCCGCCACTGCCAAGAGTTCAGCTCCGAAGAAAGTGGTAAATGTTGAGGCAACCAGCCACTATGCAGTCTACAAATACGACGGATCCACATGGAGTGTTCCATCAAATGTTGATGTGCTTCAACCCGAGGATTATACTGAGATGGGATCCAAATACGGTAATCTGCAAGATGACCAGCCGGACAGTTATCTGCCGCTCTATCTTTCCAAGAAGTATCCATATGCAGCCGCCGACGACTCCAAGATTATACTCTATCGCTATTACACCGGTGGCAAGACCGTGCTCAGAAGTTCAGAATATACATTCGATGGAATGGCGTGGGTAAATTCAATTACTGACGGCGGTGTCGTATCAGAGACAAATCAGTTTGTATATCGCAATGGCGAATGGAAGATGGATCCTTCGATTATCCTCGTGCTTCCAGTAGGCAAGAATCAGGCTACCAGCACATGGTTCTATCAGGCAGTGGTAGACTGGGTGAAAGAGAATGTAGAGAATGCATCAAACTTCGTGGATAGCTATGGCACGGCTGAGTATTATTCCGGATGTTCTTCTTACCAAGGCAATGTCAATATCAACACAACGTACGCCGCAATCAGTGGCAATTCTGATTACAGTGGTATGACTCAGGAAGAAATTGAGACCGTAATGAAGAAACGTTTCGAAACAGAAACAGCCCCGGGCGCCCTGTCAAACCTATATCCCAATATGGCGCCTCTCGGAGATCTTCAACCTACTGTCACAATTGAATTCACCGCATGGTGCACAGGTGGCGTAAACAATGTCTACACAATCGTATTCAAATGCGTATCAAAAGGTGAATTTGAATTTGTTTCCTGCACATGGAACGACTAATGTAATTCATCATTAATAACTATGAGGGTGCATCATAAGTGTAATTATGATGCACCCTCATCATATTTAAGGCTCAAAATATTACACAATTTAAATTAATTGTGCAAATTATTGCCTATTTTAAAAAAAATGCATACTTTTGCAAACAAAGTAAAATAAATTTATTATACAGGTAAATATATGAACGAACTCATCCAACTTGCACAGCGTCTTAAAGGGCTCCGCGATTCACTCGACCTCTCGGTAGAGGAAATGGCAGCCGATTGCGGAGTGACTCCGGAGACTTTGCTGAAATATGAAAGCGGGGATTACGATATTCCTGTAAGCTTCCTGCAGAGGCTTGCCAGCCGTAACGGGGTTGAGCTTGCCGTACTCCTGTTTGGCGAGGAGCCGAAGATGAACACCTATTACGTCAACCGCAAGGGAAAGGGAGTCAAGGTTGAGAGGCGTGCAGCCTACTCATATGAGGATCTCGCTTCCGGTTTCCGCCAGAGAAACATGATCCCTTTTCTCGTAACCATATCACCAGACCATACGGCAGGCACGATACATGCGCCCAATACCCATGAAGGACAGGAATTCAACTATGTCCTGGAAGGAGAGGTGGAAGTCTGCATAGGTAAAAAATCCACAATATTGAGAGCAGGCGACAGCGTGATGTTTGACTCCACAATGCCACATGCCTTACGCGCTATCGGCGACACCGATGCGAAGATAATCGCAATTATAAATTGAGAAGTATGAATTTTGAATTTCCATTTAAAATTCAAAATTTATCATTGGAATAATTGCTGTCCCGACAGGGACGCACATCATGCGTCCGCCATCCTTAGCATAAAAAAATGCTGTGTATTATGTCGATAGCAAAACGGACGCTCAAAATTGCTGTGCATAATGCCGAATGCTAAAACGGACGCACGAGCCGTGCGTCCCTACCATGCTATCGAAATAATTCAGAATTAAAACTGTTTTAGGTAAAAAGATATGTTAGAGAAATTTCTTGATAAGACGGAATTCACGTCTTACGATGACTTTATGGCAAATTTCAAAGTAAAAGTGCCTGAAAATTTCAATTTTGGCTATGATGTAGTAGATGCTTGGGCGGAAAAGACACCTGAAAAAGAGGCTCTTCTATGGACCAACGACAAAGGAGAAGTGCGTCATTTCACATTTGCCGACATCAAGCGTGAATCGGACAAGACAGCATCTTTCTTCCAGTCTCTTGGCATCGGAAGAGGCGACAGAGTGATGCTGATACTGAAGCGCCACTATCAGTTCTGGTTTTCAATAATCGCTCTCCACAAGTTAGGAGCGACCGTAATCCCTGCCACCCATCTGCTGACACCGAAAGATATCAAATACCGCTGTGAGATGGCAGACATAAAGGCGATAGTGTGCGCAGGAGATAAGGTGATAGTAGACCACATCGAGAAAGCCCTCCCCCAGTGCCCGACAGTAAAGGCAGTAGTCTCTACAGGTCCTGTAGTTCCGGAGGGCTGGTATGATTTCAATTCATCTATTGAGAAAGCCGCACCATTTCACCGTCCGGAATTCGCCAACACCAACGATGACGTAAGCCTCCTTTATTTCACGTCAGGAACCACAGGAGAACCAAAGATGGTAGCACACGACTTCACATACCCTCTCGGACACATCATAACCGCAAGCTACTGGCACAATCTCAGTGAAGACAGTCTTCATCTGACTCTCGCAGATACAGGCTGGGGAAAAGCCGTATGGGGAAAACTCTACGGACAGTGGATAGCAGGTGCAGATGTCTTCGTATATGATTTTGACAAATTCGAGCCGGTGGATGTGCTTCACATGATCCAGAACTACAACATCACTTCACTCTGCGCCCCCCCGACGATCTTCCGCTTCCTGATCCGCGAAGATCTTACGAAATTCAACCTTTCCACTCTTAAATACTGCACAATAGCAGGAGAAGCCCTGAATCCAAGCGTGTTTGACGAATGGAAAAAGCTTACCGGCATCAAGCTCATGGAGGGATTCGGACAGACCGAGACGACCCTTACAGTCGCCACTTATCCATGGTGCGAGCCGAAACCCGGATCTATGGGACTTAAAGGTCCTGAATATGACATAGACCTTGTAGACGACAACGATGATCCGGTAGAGGACGGCGTACATGGAGAGATAGTGGTGCGTCTTAATCCTGCCAAGAAGCCTCTCGGACTCTTTAAAGAATATCTCAACGATCCTGATCTCACAGAAGAAGCCATGCACGACGGTCTTTACCACACCGGCGACGTGGCATGGCGCGACGAGGACGGTTACTACTGGTTTGTCGGGCGTAAGGATGATGTTATAAAGTCATCCGGCTATCGGATTGGTCCGTTTGAAGTGGAAAGCGCATTAATGACTCATCCTGCGGTTGTGGAATGCGCTATCACAGGCGTTCCTGACGAAGTCAGGGGGCAAGTGGTCAAGGCTACGGTAGTACTTGCCGCCGATTACAAGGGAAAAGAGGGACCGGAACTGATAAAGGACATTCAGAACCATGTGAAGCGAGTGACCGCCCCCTACAAGTATCCGCGCATCGTGGAGTTTGTGGAAGAACTTCCAAAGACCATCTCCGGCAAGATCCGGCGTGCCGCCATCCGCAAGGATTAAGACCCAGTTTTTTATGAGTGAAGTGACCTCAAAATTTGGAAAGTTCAAAGTTTTTGATTAACTTTGCATCAAGTTTTCACATTTAGAGACCAACACCGGAACATGCTCATCTCACGAAAGCAAAGACGCCGCTATAAACACCAGTCATTCCGCCGATTGCTGCTTGGCAAGAAGGCAATCCAACAGGTGTGCGGACTTGATGCTGACATGTGTCGTGCAGTTTCGGATAATTACGCATAGGAAAGACCGCGTTCCGACCGATCGGAATGCGGTCTTGCATTTATAAAAACTTAATGACAGCAATGAAAATCGGTATTGTAATGGGTTCTGCTTCCGATTGGCCCGTAATGAAAGGAAGTGCTGAGATTCTTGATGAATTCGGCGTGGAATACGACAAGAAAGTACTTAGTGCCCACCGCACTCCCCATGAACTTGAGGCATGGGTAAGCGGTGCCCGCGAGGCAGGATATGCCGCCATAATAGCAGCTGCCGGAGGTGCAGCCCACCTTGCCGGCGTGTGCGCAGCGTTCACCACACTCCCTGTGATTGGAGTTCCAATCAAGGCACGTACGCTCGACGGTCTTGACTCACTGCTATCGATGGTACAGATGCCCTCAGGAATTCCTGTGGCCACCGTCAGCATCGACGGAGCAAAGAATGCGGCTCTTCTTGCTGTTGAAATCATGGCAGTCACCGACAAGGGGCTTGAAGAGAAGATGGCATCTTTCCGTAAGAAACAAGCCGAAAAAGTGCTTGCAAGCGAACTGAATTAAAATTGTTTAATCGTTTAATTGTTTAACTGTTTAGTTCGGACTCTTTGTTTAATTGTTTAGTTCAATAAGAGATTGACCATGAATTTATTCTCATTTGAAAAGCTTGACGCTTACCAAGAATCTCGTAAACTTGCAGTGGAAGTTTATAGGATAATACAGGAATTACCAAGCTATGAAAGATTCGATCTTGGATCTCAGTTAAGAAGATCTATCATATCAGTTTCTTCTAATATAGCTGAAGGCTGTGGTAGAGTATCTTTACGGGAAAAGATTCATTTTTTAGAAATCGCTTATGGATCTATGCTTGAAGCATACAGTCAAATCCAATTGAGTGTGGATTTAAACTATACACATCCAGAAAGAATGACTATGCTTCAGCCTAAATTTTCGTATGTGGCTAATCTTATAAACTCGTTGAGAAAATCATATATGATAAAATTAGAAAATAATAATCAAAAATCCACTCCAAATCAAAATTCTCAGTCAAATTCAAATAAACTAAACGATTAAACAATTAAACGATTAAACTTAAAATACGATATATGAACAAGAATAAACGAATTTTCGTGGAGAAAAGCGGCGCCTACAGGGTTGAAGCCGACAGTCTCCGTCGGGAACTCAATGAAAATCTCGGTCTTGACATCAAGGATCTGCGTCTGATCTGCGTCTATGATGTATTCAATGCCGATCCGGCACTCGTGGAAGAAGCAAAATACCGTGTCTTCGGCGAACCCGCCACCGACACTGTATGCGAGGATTTTGACCTTGACGGAAAGAAATATCTCGCCGTTGAGTGCCTTCCGGGTCAGTTTGACCAGAGGGCTTCGTCTGCCGAAGACTGCGTAAAGCTTATCGATCCGACTTCGCAGGCTGAGATCAGAAGTGCAAGACTTATGATATTTGACGACGGCGTCAGCGATGAGGATCTTGAAAAGATAGCTCACTACACCATCAACGCTGTCGAATCGCGCAAAAAGGACATGACAGTGCTTTGTCCCCCCGAGCGTGCCACTGCATCACCGGTAAAAGAACTTACAGGATTCCGCGACATAACTCCCGATAAGGCTTCCGCCTACATCAAGGAGATGGGATTGGCGATGAACGATGCCGACCTTATGACAGTAGTGGACTACTTCAAGAACGAAGGCAGGGACCCGAAGGAGACCGAACTGAGGATTCTTGATACATACTGGAGCGACCACTGCCGCCACACCACATTCATGACAGAGCTCACCGACATCGAGGTTGAAGACAGTCCGGTGGCAGATGATATAAGGACTACACTCGAACTTTACCGTCAGATGCGCAAGGACCTCGGTCGCGAAGAAAAACGCCTTTGCCTCATGGATCTCGCATGCATCGGCGCACGCTGGCTTAAAAAGCAAGGCATACTCGACGATCAGGAGGAGAGCGAGGAAAATAATGCCTGCTCCATCGTGATAGATGTGGATACAGAAAACGGAGGTTCAGAGAAGTGGCTTCTGATGTTTAAGAACGAGACTCACAACCATCCTACAGAAATTGAACCTTTCGGTGGGGCATCCACGTGTCTGGGCGGAGCGATCCGCGATCCGCTGAGCGGTCGCAGCTACGTATATCAGGCAATGCGAGTGACAGGTGCCGGCGATATCTACAAGCCTGTGAGCGAGACCATGCAGGGCAAGCTTCCACAGCGCGTCATATCCAAACGTGCGGCAGCGGGCTACAGCAGCTATGGCAACCAGATCGGACTTGCCACCACACATGTACGGGAGATATTCCATCCCAACTACGTTGCCAAGCGTCTCGAAGTAGGGGCTGTCGTTGGCGCAGTGAAGCAGGCAGACGTTCGCCGCGAGCGACCGGCCGCCGGTGATGTAATACTGATGTTTGGCGGACGCACAGGTCGCGACGGCATCGGGGGTGCAACCGGTTCGAGCAAGGAACACAATGTAAGTTCTCTTGAGCAGTGCGGCAGTGAAGTGCAGAAGGGCAATGCTCCCGAAGAGCGCAAGATAGAGCGGCTTTTCCATCGTCCGGAAGTGACACGCCTCATCAAGAAATCAAACGACTTCGGTGCCGGCGGCGTGAGCGTGGCTATCGGAGAACTTGCAGACGGTCTCGACATATACCTTGACCGGGTACCAGTGAAATACAGCGGACTTAACGCTACAGAGCTTGCCATAAGCGAGAGCCAGGAGCGCATGAGCGTTGTTGTGGAAAAGAAGGATATGGATGAATTCATCAAATATTGCCATGAGGAAAACCTCGAAGTCACACACGTGGCAGATGTCACAGACAGAGGCCGCATGCGCATGATGATGAACGGAGAGGTCGTGGCAGACCTGAGCCGTGAATTCATCGATTCTGCCGGCGCCACCCGCAAGGCTTGCGTAAGAATAAGCGCCGTCACACCGGAAATGCCGCACAAGACACCGGCTTCATTTGAAGAGATGCTTTCCGACGACAACGTGACTTCCCAGAAAGGACTTATCGAGATGTTTGACTCCACCATAGGTGCTTCCACCGTGCTGATGCCATTTGGCGGCAAGACCCAGGGCACGGAGACTCAGGTCAGCGTCCAGAAACTTCCCACCGGCGGATACACCAACACTGCAAGCATGATGGCATATGGCTTCAACCCGTTCATCAGCGAATGGAGTCCCTATCACGGTGCAGCCTACGCCGTGGTAGAAGCAGTAGCAAAAGTTGCTGCAGCCGGCGGCGACACCACTCGCATGCGCTTCTCATATCAGGAATATTTCGAGCGCATGCATTCCGACAAGTCATGGGGAAAACCTGCGGCAGCGCTTCTCGGTGCGCTAAAGATGCAGAAGGAGTTCGGTCTTCCGTCGATCGGCGGCAAAGACTCGATGAGCGGTACGTTTGCCGATATTTCGGTCCCTCCGACACTTATAGCATTCGGCATAGTGCCCGTAGATGCAAGAGACGTGATAAGCCCGGAATTCAAAGAAGCCGGCGACACTCTGTATCTGCTTGAGGCGAAACCACTTGCCAACGGAATGCCGGACACAGACAGGCTGAAGGAGAATTTTGCCACCATACATGAAGACATAAAGTCAGGACGTATCAAGGCTGCATATGCCCTCGGATTCGGAGGTCTCGGCGAAGCTGTGGCAAAAATGAGCTTCGGAAATGAAATAGGAGCAGTAGTAGAATATCCGGAAAATGATCTCTATAAGTGGAACTATGGAGCGATACTTGTCGAAAGTGCTGAAAAGCTCGGCGACGCATATCTTCCGATAGGAGCCACAATTGCCGATCCTATTCTCGACATCAACGGTGTCCGCAAAGAAATATCTGTGCTTAAGGAAGCCAACAGCGCACGCTTCAACGAAATCTATCCCGATCATGCCGATACGAAGGGAACTGCAGAAAACGCCACTTCGGGTGAGAACAAAACCGTGTGGAAAGGTGAGCCTGTAGAGCATCCCGTAGTGTACCTTCCGGTATTCCCCGGCACAAACTGCGACTACGACATGATCCGCGCCTTCAGCCGTGAAGGTGCAGAATGCACCACAAGTGTATTCTGCAATCTCACTCCGGAACAGACACGTGAATCCGTAGCTACAATGGCACACATGATCGACGAGTGCCACGTGCTTGCATTCAGCGGCGGCTTCTCACTTGGCGACGAACCAGACGGAAGCGGTAAGTTTATAGCAAGCGTCATCATGAACGAAGCTGTGAAAGAAGCAATCGAGCGACTGCTGAAACGTGGCGGTCTCGTGATCGGTATCTGCAACGGTTTCCAGGCTCTCGTAAAGTCAGGACTTCTCCCCTTCGGCAAGATAGGCGAACTCTCGGCAGAAAGCCCGACACTCTTCCGAAACGACATCAACCGCCACATATCTCAGATAGCCGTCACACGCGTCGGAAGCATCGCCTCCCCATGGCTCGACGGCTTCTCTATAGGTCAGCTCCATTCCATCGCCGTATCGCATGGCGAGGGTAAGTTTACAGCGAGTGCGGAGCTTGTTAAGCAGCTTTCAGAAGCCGGTCAGATAGCGTTCCAGTATGCCGATGCCGACGGCAATGCCACAATGACGAGTCCATTCAACCCTAACGGATCAACCGACGCGATAGAAGGCATCATCAGCCCCTGCGGTCAGATTCTCGGCAAGATGGGACACTCGGAGAGATATGATGAAGGTCTGATGAAAAACATCTCAGGCGACAAACGTCAGAATCTCTTTGCTAACGCAGTTAAATACTTCAAAAAATAATTTAGAATTTAGAATTGAGAATTACCCGGCTCGAAAGAATTTTCAACTTTCAATTCTCCACTCAAAAATTCTCAATTCTCAATTCACAATTCTCAATAAATAGTAAGATGGCTAAATCATATGAAGCCTCCGGCGTGAATCTTGAAGCCGGATATGAAGTGGTAAGCCGCATCAAGAAGCATGTGGCAAGCACAAACCGACCGGGCGTAATGGGAAATATCGGAGCCTTCGGCGGAATGTTCGATCTCGCAAGCCTCGGCTATAAGGAACCGATTCTGGTGAGCGGCACAGACGGTGTCGGTACTAAACTTAAAATCGCATTTGCCGTAGACAAACACGATACAATTGGCATCGATGCAGTAGCGATGTGCGTCAACGACGTTCTTGCTCAGGGTGCCGAACCCCTTTTCTTCCTTGATTATGTTGCGGTAGGCAAAAACGAGCCGGCGGTAGTGGAAGCTATCGTTTCAGGTGTCGCAGAAGGATGCCGACAGGCAGGATGCGCCCTTATCGGAGGCGAGACAGCTGAAATGCCGGGCATGTACCAGCCGGGTGACTACGATATCGCAGGATTTACGGTTGGAGCTGTCGACCGTTGCAATCTTATCGACGGAAGCAAGGTGAAGACAGGCGATGTGCTCGTAGGAATAGCATCTTCAGGCGTACATTCCAATGGATTCTCGCTCGTACGCAAGATCGTCGCAGACGCAGGACTTGAATTTGACAAGAAATACGAGGAAACAGGCGACCTGACTCTTGGAGAAATACTTCTGACCCCGACACGGATATATGTGAAACCGGTGCTTGACGTAATCCGCAACGTAGACGTTCACGGAGTGGCACACATCACCGGAGGAGGCTTCGACGAGAATATACCGCGCATACTCCACGACGGTCAGGGTATAGAAGTGAAGGAAGGTTCATGGGAAATACTTCCGGTCTTCAGGCTTCTTGAGAAATACGGCAACGTGCCACACCGCGAGATGTTCAACATCTTCAACATGGGTATCGGCATGGTTCTTGCCGTTGACGAAAAGGATGCCGAAAAAGCCATAGAAATCCTTGAGAAACATGGAGAGAAAGCAAGCGTAATCGGAAAGATCACAGACAAACCGGGAGTGGAAATCGTTTAATAAGTTTAAAAGGTTTAGAAGGTTTAATTGGTTTAATTGGTTTAGGTTGTTTAGGTAGTTTAGACCTCATAAACAACTCCAACTACTCAACAACCCAACAACCTCAAAACTCAACAACCTCAAAACTCAAAAACCCAATAACTCAACAACTCAACAACCCCAATATATAATGAGAGCATTAATTAGCGTAAGCGACAAGCGTGGCGTAGTTGATTTCGCCCGCGAGCTTCAGGCAATGGGCTGGGACATCATAGCCACCGGAGGCACAATGAAGGCACTCCGCGACGCCGGTCTGAAGATTATCAATATCAGCGATGTGACAGGATTCCCTGAAATATGCGAAGGTCGCGTCAAGACCCTTCACCCGAAGGTACATGGCGGTCTTCTCGCACGCCGTGACGTTCCGGAACATATGGCTGAGATCGCAGCCAATGGAATCGAGACAATCGACATGGTATGTGTCAACCTTTACCCGTTTGAGGCAACAATCGCAAAAGAGGGAGTGACACTTGCCGATGCGGTTGAGAATATCGACATAGGCGGTCCGTCAATGCTCCGCAGTGCGGCGAAGAACTTCGCTTCCGTCACTGTAGTCTGCGATCCTGACGACTACGGCAAGATAATCGAGGAAATCCGCTCCACAGGCGACACAACATTGGAGACACGCTTCAAGCTTTCTGCAAAGGCATATACCCACACAGCACTCTATGACAGCCATATCGCGACCTACATGCGCGAGAAAGCCGGTCTTGAAGAGAAGCTTTTCCTATCTTTCGACCGCGTGCAGACACTGCGCTACGGCGAGAACCCGCACCAGCAGGCGGCGCTCTATAAAGCTCCTGAGGAGGAATCATATTCTCTGCTCAGCGCCAAGCAGCTCAATGGCAAGGAACTCAGCTACAACAACATTCAGGATGCCAACGCCGCACTGAATATTGTAAGGGAGTTCGACGAGCCATTCTGCGTCGGCCTGAAGCATATGAATCCTTGCGGAGCAGCTGTTGGAGCCACCATCGAGGAGGCATGGACCAAGGCTTACGAAGCCGACAAGGTCAGCATCTATGGAGGCATTGTGGCTATGAACCGTCCACTTACAATTGATGTGGCAAAATCCATGAAGCCTATCTTCCTTGAGATAGTCATGGCTCCGGCTTTTGATGAAGACGCTCTCGAACTCTTGAAGACAAAGAAAAACCTCCGTATCCTTGAAGTGAAAATGGATGGATCAAAAGAGGCACAGCGCCAGTATGTAGGTATCAACGGCGGACTTCTCGTGCAGGATGCCGACACGACTACAAAAGATGTGACTGCAGACATGACTGTGACCGAAAAGAAGCCTACCGAACAGGAACTGAAGGATATGAACTTCGCATGGCGTATAGTGAAGCATGTGAAGAGCAATGCCATAGTGATAGTCAAGGGGGGCATGACACTGGGTGTAGGTGCCGGACAGATGAATCGTGTAGGCTCAGCCGACATCGCCCTTGAGCAGGCTCTTGCCTCAGGCAATACAGAAGGTCTCGTGCTCGGCAGCGACGGATTCCTGCCTTTCGGCGACACAGTGGAGCTCGTGGCAGACAAAGGAGTCACAGCAATCGTGCAGCCCGGCGGTTCTATCCGTGATCAGGAATCAATTGATAAGGCAAACGAGAAGGGACTGACAATGCTTTTCACCGGAATGCGCCACTTCAAACACTGATCTTTTATGGAAATTCATCATTTGAACAGCGAAGCCCTTCCTCCACAGGAAAATCCGCTCCAGTTCCCGAAAATGCAGTCGGGACGTGAGGAAGAGGTGCGTCCCGGCAAGACTGTGCTTGTGATCGGCAGCGGCGGCAGGGAACATGCTATCGTAGATGCCCTCTCGCGAAGCGCCCGCGTGCAGAAGATCTACGCGTGTCCCGGCAATCCGGGAATGGCTAAACATGCCACATGCGTTCCTATCGGTGTCACCGATGTCAATGACCTCGTGGAATTTGCCAAGGAAAAGAAGGTTGATCTTACTGTAGTGGGTCCTGAGGCATCATTGGCTGCGGGAGTTTCCGATGCGTTCAAGGCTGAGGGGCTGCGTATCTTCGGTCCCACAAAGGCAGGTGCCCGCATCGAGTCAAGCAAGGAATTTGCCAAGGAGATAATGGAGAAATACGGTGTTCCCACAGGCTTCTACAAAAGTTTTGACAATTACGAAGAGGCAAAGGCATATGCCGAGTCCCTACCTCTTCCTACCGTAATAAAGTATGACGGACTTGCTGCAGGCAAGGGAGTTGTTGTAGCTGCTACTCGTGAGGAAGCAGATGCCGCCCTGCGCGACATGCTTCTCGACTCCGCTTTCGGACAGGGACGCGTGCTAATCGAGGAGTTTCTTGACGGTCCTGAATTCTCATTCATGTGCGCTGTTGGGGGCAGGAAGGTATATCCCCTTGCTCTGGCGCAGGATCACAAACGTGCATACGACGGCGACAAAGGTCCCAACACAGGTGGCATGGGGGCATATTCGCCGCTTCCCTTCATTACTGACGAAGTGCGGGAAAGGGCTCTTAAGGAAATTCTTCAGCGCACAGCCGACGGACTTGCTGACGAAGGCATCGACTATACAGGTATCCTTTACGGCGGACTAATCCTGACAAAGGATGGACCGAAAGTGATAGAGTTCAACGCTCGTTTCGGCGACCCGGAGACAGAAGTAGTGCTACCTCGACTCGAAAGCGACATCTATGATCTCTTCGATGCTGCAATAGACTCGGCCGATCATGAGACCAAATGGAGCGACGATGCATGTCTCGGAGTGGTTCTTGCTTCCGACGGATACCCGGGTTCCTATAAAAAAGGAGTTGAACTTGACTTCAGCGGCTGCTCAAAAGTCTACCACATGGGCACTGCCATGAAAGACGGCAAACTCCTGACAGCCGGGGGTAGAGTAGCAATGGTGACCGGAAAAGGTAAGACACTTGAGGAAGCCGCTGCCAACGCCTATGCCGACGTAAGGAAAGCTGCCAGAGAAGGACTTTTCTATCGCTCTGACATCGGCAAGCAAGTTTTATAAATCATAAAAAATAATTGAGAATTGAGAATTTTGAATCTATCATACATCTTTGCAAATAATTACGGTCTCGGTAGGGACGTACGGCTCGTGCGTCCGCGATCCGAAATATGCAAATGCTGTGTATAATGCCAATTGCTATGCGGACGCACGGGCCGTGCGTCCCTACCCGGCTATTGAAATAATTCTCAATTCAAAACTACTTTAGATTCTCAATTATTCAAAATTCTTAATTATAAATTGCAATATGACTGACAGATACGGAAGAGACGTGATGCGTCGCGTCTGGACTGAAAAGAATAAATTTGACGCCTATCTCAAGGTGGAGATCCTTGCCGCAGAGGCGTGGAGCAAACTTGGTGTCATTCCGGAGGAAGATGTGAAAAAACTCTGGGACAAAGCCACCTTCGACATCGACAGGATTAAGGAAATCGAGCTTCAGACCCGGCACGATGTAGTGGCATTCACCCGTGCCGTCAGCGAGAGTCTCGGCGAGGAACGCAAGTGGGTGCACTACGGACTGACTTCCACCGATGTGGTGGACACGGCAAACGGATACCTCTTCAAGCAGGCTGATGAAATAATCCGTGAAGACCTTGAGAAATTCTGCGAGATGCTTAAGAAACAGGCAATACGCTTCAAAAATCTCCCTTGCATCGGACGTACCCACGGCATACATGCCGACATCACGAGCTTCGGCTTGAAATGGGTGCTATGGCTCGCTGAGATGAAACGCAACGTGGAGCGATTCAATCTCGCTGCCGCAGGGGTTGAGGTAGGCAAACTGAGCGGTGCCGTTGGTAACTTCGCAAACATCCCTCCGTTTATTCAGGATTATGTATGCGAACACCTCGGCATCAACTCCGCTGACGTTTCCACACAGGTGATACAGCGCGACCGCCATGCCTACTATATGGCTACACTCGCCGTGATAGCATCCTCGCTTGAACAGATGGCAATGGAAGTGCGCAACCTTCAGCGCACCGAGGTGCATGAAGTGGAAGAGGCATTCGGCAAAGGACAGAAGGGATCGAGTGCCATGCCCCATAAGCGCAATCCGATCGGCAGCGAGAATATATGCGGCTGTGCCCGCGTGATGCGCGGATATATGGCAACTGCATATGAAAACGTCGCACTCTGGCATGAGCGTGACATTTCCCACTCAGCCACCGAACGCATCATCATGCCAGACGCCACGATCCTTCTCGACTATATGCTCAACCGCATGATGGGTATTCTTGAAAATCTGACCATCTTCGAAGACAAGATGAAGGCGGATATCTATATGACCAATGGCGTCATCTTCGCCCAGCGCGTCATGAACGCCCTGATCGGCAAAGGTTGGGTTCGCGAACAGGCTTATGACACCGTGCAACCGGTAGCCATGAAAGCAATGGCAACCGGAAGCAACTACCAAGACCTCCTTCTCCAGACCCCGGCAGTCATGGAAATGCTGACTCCCGAAGAACTCGAAGCATGCTTCACTCTCGATTACTATCTCAAGAACGTCGATTACATCTACAAAAGAAACAAAGTTGAATAATTTTGAATTTTGAATTTTGAATTTAGAATTATGGGAAAGAGAGAAGACAATGTTGTTCTTACAAAAGCAATGGATTTCGCTGTGAGGATTGTAAAACTTTGCAAATATCTTTCTACTGAAAAGAAAGAATATGTACTTTCCAAACAACTCTTAAGATGTGGAACATCCATTGGAGCAAATCTTTATGAAGCAAACGAAGGCTTCTCTGATAAGGATTTCCAATACAAGATATATATATCTTTAAAAGAAGCAAGAGAAACTGAATATTGGCTGGAACTTATGTTTCGGACTGACTATATAAGTCACAAGGAATATGAGAGCATAAATGCAGACTGCGTAGAATTGCTCAAACTTCTTGTAAGCATAACTAAAACTTTGAATAGTAAGACATCTGACCCGGAAACAAATTATTTATTCTGAATTCAATCAACACGTGATTCAAAATATTCAATTAGAATAATTCAAAATTCTAAATTAAAAATTCTAAATTATCATGAGCGAACGATTAGTTGTCACCGGCTCACAGTGGGGAGACGAGGGCAAAGGAAAGATTACCGACTATTTCGCATGCCGCGCCGACATGGTGGTACGCTATCAGGGCGGCAACAACGCCGGACATTCCGTAATGTTCGACGGTCATAAATACTCTCTCCAGAGTATTCCCTCCGGCATCTTCAACCCTAAGACCGTCAATGTAATGGCAAACGGCATGGTGGTGAATCCCGTCTCAGTGATAGCTGAGCTGGAAAAACTCCATAATCAGGGTATCACTGATTATCAGCTATATATATCTGATCGGGCAGCCATGGTGATGCCGTGGCACAGCATGCTTGACGGAGCAAGCGAAAGCCTGAAGGGAGACGCGAAGATAGGCACTACAAAGAAAGGTATCGGTCCGGCTTATACCGACAAATATTCACGTCTCGGACTCCGGATGGGCGATCTTCTTGATCCCGAATACTTTGCAGAACGCCTCAAAGCTGCGCTCGAAGTGAAGAATATGGAACTCAAGATGTACGGTCTCGAACCTCTCGACTATCAGCAGGTCTACGATCAATATATGGAGATAGCGAAAGTGCTCGGACCTCGCATCTGCGACACAAGCCTTCTTATCGACGATGCGATCCACACCGATGCGAAGATCCTTTTCGAAGGAGCACAGGGCATGATGCTCTGCATCGACCATGGCACATATCCTTATGTCACATCATCATGTCCTTCAGCCGCCAGCATCTCTCAGGGCGCAGGAATCGCACCTAAATGGATCGAGAACGTTGTCGGTGTCGCCAAGGCATACTGCACGCGTGTGGGAGAAGGACCATTTCCCACGGAGCTCTTTGATGAAACGGCACATGAGATACGCGAACGTGGTCATGAATACGGTACTGTCACCGGACGTCCTCGCCGTATCGGATGGTTTGATGCTGTTGTGGCGCGCTACACTGCCCGGCTTGCAGGTATCGACTATTGGGCACTTATGCTTTTCGATGTCCTCTCAGGTCTCGACAAGGTAAAGATATGCGTGGGCTACGAACTCGAAGGCAAGGAAGTAATGGCTCCCCCTTCCACCATCCACAAGCTTGCACAGTGCAAACCCGTCTACATTGAGATGGAAGGCTGGAAGGAAGATATCACCGGTTGTAAAAGCTATGACGAGCTCCCTGAGGCAGCGAAGGCATATGTAAGAAAGATCGAGGAACTCACCGGCACAAAGGTAGGCATCATTTCCGTCGGACCCGACCGTTCCCAGACCATCATGATCTCCGAAAAGCTAAAAGCATTTTAATTTCTAATTTCAAATTTTGAATTTAGAAAAAAAGATTGTATATAAATTTCGCTGAGTAATCGAAGAAATAACATTCTTAATTTTAAATTCAAAATTAGCCAAAATTCTCAATTGATAAACTATGGGTTTTTTAGATGAAAAAATAGCATTGGAAGGCTTTACATTCGATGATGTCCTGCTCATTCCGGCATACTCGGAGGTGATTCCGAGCGAGGTTAAGCTCGGTTCCCGCTTCTCACGCAATATTCCCCTCAATATTCCTTTTGTCTCGGCAGCCATGGACACCGTGACGGAATCAGATATGGCTATCGCCATCGCCCGCCAGGGAGGTATCGGAGTGATCCATAAAAACATGAGCATTCAGGCTCAGGCAGATCAGGTGCGCCGTGTGAAGCGTGCCGAATCAGGCATGATCTATGATCCGGTGACCATTCATGGCGACAAGACCGTAGGCGATGCGCTCAAGCTGATGCATGATAATCACATCGGAGGTATTCCGGTCGTTGACAAAGATGGAAAACTCGAAGGAATCGTGACAAACCGCGACCTCCGATTCCAGAAAGACATGGGAATCCTCATAAAGGATGTGATGACAAAGGAAAACCTTATCACCACTACCAATCCGAGTCTCTCGGAAGCTTCAGATATCCTTCTGAAACATAAGATCGAGAAACTCCCGGTAGTAGATGCCGACGGAAAGCTTGAAGGTCTCATCACATACCGCGACATAACGAAAATCAAGGATTATCCCAATGCGGCAAAAGACAGCAAGGGTCGTCTTCGTGTGGCAGCCGGAGTCGGTGTCACCTCCGACACTCTCGACCGTGTGAAGGCTCTCGTGGAGGCAGGAGCGGATGCCGTTGTGATCGATACTGCACACGGTCACAGCCAGAATGTTGTCAACACCCTGAAGAAAGTCAAGGCTGCTTATCCTGCACTTGACGTAGTCGTAGGCAATATCGCGACGGCAGACGCTGCGAGATTCCTCATAGAGGCAGGTGCCGACGGCATCAAGGTAGGCATTGGTCCCGGCTCCATATGCACCACTCGCATTGTAGCGGGTGTGGGCGTTCCGCAGCTGACAGCAATCTTCGAGGCAGCCAAGGCAGCACATGAGCTGGGCGTGCCGGTGATAGCCGACGGTGGTCTCCGCTATTCAGGCGACGTTGTGAAGGCACTTGCAGCAGGTGGCGACAGCGTAATGATGGGATCAATGTTTGCAGGCACCGAAGAGTCTCCGGGTGAGACAATTATCTATAACGGACGTAAGTTCAAGTCATACCGTGGCATGGGTAGCATCTCCGCAATGCAGGCAGGATCGAAAGACCGCTACTTCCAGAGCGAGAAGACCGACAGCAGCAAGTTCGTGCCGGAAGGTATCGAAGCACGTGTACCCTATAAGGGAACCCTCAGCGAGACTATCTATCAGCTCGTAGGCGGACTTAGAAGCGGCATGGGTTATGTAGGTGCACCCGACATCGATCACCTGCACAATGCGAAGTTCGTGAAGATCACATCTGCGGCAGTCATCGAAAACCACCCCCACGATGTGACCATCACCAAAGAAGCCCCCAACTATACACGTGGTAATTAATATGGAAAAGATATTAATAATTGATTTTGGATCGCAGTATACTCAGCTTATCGCAAGAAGAGTGCGTGAGCTCAACGTGTATTGTGAGATCCATCCCTTCCACAAGGTGCCGGAGATTGACTCCGATGTGAAAGGTGTGATTCTGTCAGGTAGTCCTTACTCTGTCAATGACCCGGAGGCTCCCAAGCCTTCGCTCGATGCTTTCAAGGGCAAGCTTCCGCTGTTAGGAGTCTGCTATGGCGCCCAGCTTCTCGCCCAGATGGCAGGAGGAACAGTGAAAGGAGCGCCGAGCCGTGAATACGGTCGCGCTATGCTCACTGTAGTCGATGACAATGATCCCCTCATGCATGGTCTCCCCTCACCCACCCAGGTGTGGATGAGCCATGGAGACACTATCACTGACATTCCCGCATCATTCCATATCATTGGAAGCACCGAGAATGTGCGTGTGGCAGCTTATCATATCGAGGGAGAACAGACCTGGGGAATCCAGTTCCACCCCGAGGTATATCATTCCACCGACGGCACACAGCTTCTGCGCAACTATGTGATAGGCATCTGCGGATGCTCGGGCACATGGAGTCCCGATTCCTTCATCGAGACCACAGTGGCTGAGCTGAAGGAAAAGATCGGTGATGATCAGGTGATCCTCGGTCTTTCAGGAGGTGTCGACTCGACAGTGGCAGCAGTACTTCTCAACAAGGCAATCGGACACAACCTGCAATGTATCTTCGTAAACAACGGTCTTCTCCGTCTCAATGAGTTTGAGGGCGTTCTTGAGCAATACAAGGGAATGGGACTTAACGTCAAGGGTGTAGATGCCAGCGAACGTTTCTATACCGACCTCGCAGGCGTTACTGATCCGGAGCAGAAGCGCAAGATAATAGGAAGGGACTTCGTCGAGGTATTCAACGAAGAGGCACAGAAATTCAATGGTGCCCGCTGGCTCGCACAAGGCACTATCTATCCTGACGTGATCGAGAGCGTGAGTGTCAACGGACCATCGTGCACCATCAAGTCACACCATAATGTAGGCGGACTTCCCGAAAAGATGAATCTCAAGGTAGTGGAGCCGCTGCGCCTGCTTTTCAAAGATGAGGTGCGTCGCGTGGGCAAAGCACTTGGTATCGACCCGCAGCTTCTTGGTCGCCATCCATTCCCGGGTCCCGGTCTTGGTATCCGTATCCTTGGAGAAGTGACTGCAGAGAAAGTGCATGTGCTTCAGCAAGCCGACGACATCTTCATCAGCAATCTCCGTGAGGCTGGTCTTTATGATCAGGTTTGGCAAGCAGGAGCAATCTTGCTCCCGGTGCAGAGTGTAGGCGTAATGGGCGATGAGCGCACATACGAACGCTGCTGTGCGCTGAGAGCGGTAATCTCTACCGATGGCATGACAGCCGACTGGGTACATCTCCCCTATGAATTCCTTGCCAAAGTCAGCAACGAAATCATCAACAAAGTCCGTGGCATCAACCGCGTAGTCTACGACATCTCTTCAAAACCGCCAGCCACAATCGAGTGGGAATAAGACCCCATCTCATAAAATATTTTTTAATTTTGAAATCTAAGTTCAAAATAAATGACCTAAAAAGGACGCACGGCTCGTGCGTCCTTTTTAATGTTCCTAATTATATTAGAATCTAAAGCGGAGAGAGAGGCGAATTCCTTCATCTCCCGGCTTGATACGCACCTTGGTAGGCTGCGACAATGGTCCATGCTCAGAAATGGGCTTGAAGGAACGCATCGCATTAATATCGATAAGAAATGAGATATCTCCTTCCGGAAATGCCTGCATTTTATCCTCTCCTTTGATGCCATCCGGCTCCTGTGGCGTAAACACCCTTAGAAACACACCATCCGTAGCTGAAGAAACTGTAATGCTTGTATTATCACCCTCCAGAATAGCCCAGTAAAGCGAACCATGATATCCTTTGAATTCCGGATATACAAGCGATTCAAATGAGTTGCCGGTGATGGTATTGTTATAATCCTTATGCCAACGTCCGAAATTGGCACCTCGTTGACGGTTTTTCCACACCCTATAAGGACCGGCACCAAGCCATGTCATTCCTTTCACTTCCGATTCAGGATATGAGAAAGTGATTCCTATATCACTTATCTTATCGCTATATATAGGTTCTCCATCAATTTTCCCACCTGCACGATTGAGCATGACAACATCCATAGTCAAAACTCCCTCGCCGTTCATCCTCCACACAATACTGTCTATTCCTCCATCATACTTCACCACAAACACAGCGTCATTACCATCCTTATAGACGGTAGATTTTCTTGCCTTTGCTTTCATGCCTACAGCTACCGGACCATTTCCAAATGCCACTTTCTTGCCTTCAGACTCTATATCCTTGATGATTCCTGTGTTCCTGTCAAAACTTACCGAGACCGTAGGAGAAACCAATGTCACAATCCCTTCAGTATCTTTTATCCCGACATTGCCTGAGACGCTTTCTACCGCGTTATTTGCAAGATAATCTGATGCGAACTTCACAGGCCAAGTTCGAGTGACTACAGAACGACCCGCAGTATCAAACATTTCGACTTCCAGTATATCCGCGTCAAAAAAATTATCCGGCAGCGAGAAACGTGCTCGCCCTGTCTCATTCGGTCCGATTGAAGGAAGCGTCACATCTCCTGATTCCATCAAAGACATTTCTCCGCCATTATCCGGTGACTCTACCCTATAGGTGCACCATTTCATGCTGCACTCATCAAAATTCGTGAAAAGGTATTCATTAGAGACAAGCATAGAGCCGTCAAACGACGTGGTTATATTCAGGGGGGCAAACTGAATAGGAGCCCAGACATCTCTTATGGTGTAGAAACTACCCTCTTTCTCACGATAAGGACCGACTACACCGTCGCATCCATTTGAGCCGTCGCTGTCAAGCCAATTATCCTTATCCCTTCTTGCAATAGCTTCGTCGACAAATGCCCAGATAAATCCTCCGGCAAACATAGGGTTGTGCCGATACATACTCCAGAAATCTTCAAGACCGGCTCCTCCTCCTTTATCGTAGCGCGAATGAAGGAACTCTGTAGGCATAAACACCTTCCATCCATTTCCTAATTTTCCCGGCCCGGTCTGATACGAAGGATAATGATGAGTGTCAATACCATTGAAATCAGCCCATGGGTGCACCACATGCCTGCCTTGCGGATCAAGCAAAGCAAACATGCCGTCAAGAGCCTTGTTCCAACCGCCCTCATTGCCGTTGCTCCAGAGGATGACACACGGATGATTGACATCTCTGGCTAAGAACTCACGTAAAATACTGAGACCGACCTCAGTGTCGTAGGCATCGTGCCATCCGGGGAGTTCATCAAGATAAAGCAATCCTATCGAATCGCATATATCAAGAAAATGACTGTCAGGTGGATAATGCGATCTCACTGCATTCATATTCATTTCCTTGATCAGCATGGCATCAGATATGCTAAGGTTCCTGTCAAGGGCTCTGCCAGTCTCAGGATGGAAAGAATGGCGGTTGATGCCTTTCAATAATAGTTTTACACCATTTAGATACAATCCATCCTTTTCACGGAACTCGATATCGCGAAATCCTATTCGCTTATTAATAGTGTGGGCAGGATTTCCCTTTTCATCAATCAAAGAATAAGAAACATCATATAGATGCGGATGCTCGCAATCCCATGGTTTAATGCCATTCCATTCCGTCAAGAACACAGTGCTATCGCCTGACAGTTTTACACGTTGCTTTCCAAGTGATTCCCCATCTGGCAATGATTTTACTTCTACCTCAACAGAAGAACCTTTTTTAAGCCCTGAAGTAAAAACAGTGCTTGTCAGCTGCCCGGCAGCACTGGCATCTAAAGCAACGCGCTCTATATGAGTCTTTGGCATAATTTCGAGATATACCGGACGATAAATGCCTCCGAAAAGCCACCAGTCAGCTCTTCGCTCAGCTGCATTTACAGAAGGATCAGCCGATTCTTTGCTCACCTCGACTTCAAGCACATTTGAGTCACTACCATAATTCAAAAGGTCAGTGATATTGTATGAAAACTCAGTGAATCCACCTTGATGTACCTTTCCTGCTGATTTTCCATTGACCTTAACCGCAGTGTCGGTCATGGATCCTTCAAACACAATTTTTACATTCTGACCTTTCCATTCTTTCGGAACCTCAAAAACATAGCGATACGTGCCTACTTCACTACTTGGCTTCGCATTCTTGTCGAGATAGAAACGCCCGTATGTATAAGAACCGAAACCCTGCTGCTCCCATTGTGATGGCACCTCAATTTTTGTCCATTTTCCGGAATTCATTCCATCTGAACATATAAAGTCCCATGTGCGGGTATCTGAAGGACCGGTTCCAGACAGATATACACGCTCGGTCTCGACTCCGGAAGAAAAAGTTGAAAAGAATACAGATAATGTGGCTATCGAGACAAATGATTTTCTTTTTAGATTCATAATTTTTTTATATAAATCATTCTACCTTACGGTATACAAGGTCGATAGCTTCATAATGACGATCTTTCGCATTGTTCCAATGTTCCATAAGCCCAAGGGGCTCAGCCAAAGGTTTTCCATCCGCCATATATACAGTGCCACTGGGTGAATTTGGAATTGAGGCAGCCTCACGCAGATATTCATCGCAATAGTTGAGGCTTCCAAATTCGGGCCATTCACCAATTATCATATCCATGCCTACAGCATCTGCTGCAAGAGGGTCTTGTGAGGCTATGACAGAGCATGCCCAGTCATTGTTGAATGGTTCATTTTGCCATTTCGGATAAGGAGCCCCGTTCACATCACGCGACCCATACGTTCCGTCAATCAGAAACAGAAGGCAATTACCACCAAGATGCGGATTTGAGATGAAATCTACAAATGTCTTATAGCCCGGTTTCCCGTTTCGCTTGTCTTGGCTCACATTATTGTGTGCATTCTTTCGCCATTGAAGTGCAATGTCGGTGGCTCCATACCAGTTTTTCCCTGTTAGAGTCACGCCGGGACCGGAATGCGTCTTCAACAGAGCACTATTGATTACATAATCAGCATCAACAATGCATTTGGCAAGCCCCCGAGCCATTTTCCCATTGTCGATAGAATAAGTCAAAGCCTCAGGATAATATTCACATTTCCGGCGTCCTTCTCCTCCGATATTGTCGACAAAAGTCACTTCAGGAAATTCACGATAGATCTTATAATATATACTGTCGGTAATAGCGCGGCTTGGCTCGCAGATGATGATATCGGAGGGGCGCACACCGCCATCATTGACAAGTGAACGCACTAAAGCAAGAGTCACAAACGGAGATGAGTTTAGTTCAATGGTATCTCTATGGGTGATTGCATTATTTAGATTTAACTTCACCGCAATCTTCTCCCCTTTCTTATATCCTTTGTCACCCTTGGCATGCCTTGTATTGAAATTTCTGAACATTGCATCCCAACCTTTCTTGGCATTATCCTTTCCTCCTACTATGGCAATTGTCTCTCTTATCATATCGTCGGCAAGCTTTTGATCGTTCCATCGATCCTCGACCCAAAGGCCTGTCCTGCCATCCCATTTGGCTACTCCGGGTGCATGAACCCACGCCACTCTGCCAGGGACAGCACCAACAGCCTTCCCGATAGGCTCGTTTGGACCGACAAACAGACGTGGAGCAACCGGATTGAACTCTCCGAAGAACATACGTTTTCGATTGACAGCCTGATCAAGTGGCTGAATTGTGGTGGAAGGTCCAAGATCGGGATCTTTCCATGCACACATAGACCACACCATCTCTCCCCCTGGAGTAATCTCTATTGCCTGAACAGGAGCATTCAGGGTATCCATTGGTGTCTTGCTCCACTCATTATACCAGTTATTGACGATAGTATTGCCATTTTTGAGTCGTACGGCTTTTTGTGGTGATGTGACGCCATAATCCGAAAGATGTTTTTCCCATATCGTATTTCCGCGCCGGTCTATTTCTTTGACAATACTGCCTTTCCCTATGATCAGAAGATTGTTGGCTTTTCCCACTTCTGCTACAGACCAAGGACCGGGTATATTCCAACGGTCGATTTCCCTTCCGTCGCTATTATATTCCGCTACGAATCCAAGTCCCATATTTGCCACCAAGAGAGTTCCTCGTGATGTAAGACGTGCATTTCGGAATTGACCGTGAACCGAACCTTTTTCTGACACAGGAAGAGTAAACTCTTTAAGTATTTTCAAGGATGGAATTTCCATCACTACGACCTTGGCAGGCATTCCATTCTGAATGAAAAGCACCTTATCCTCTCCTATTGGCTGTATGGTATGAATCTCACAGCCTTCCGGTGCATCATAGCTCCATACTGTAGAATGATCCGGGGCAATTTCAGCAATACCATATTGATGGGCGATCAACATATTTCCATCAGTCATGAGTACGGCATCGCTGATTTCACCTTCACGTTCAGAGGCAAGATGTTCCCATTCAATCCCTCCATTTTTTACGATGTACATTCGAGGTTGTTTACTTTCTCCGGCATAGAAAAAGTCATGTTTAAAAAGATCGGTTGATACTGAGGCAAAAACGTGAGTAGATGTCAATAGGGAAAAAGCCATTATAGCTTTACAGATTAGATTATTTTGTCTCATGATTATAGGTATGATTTTGTCTTGCAAAGATAATAAATCTATTCGATTATGAAAATTTTTGTATGGCTTAGAATATCAATTTTTTCTTTTTGGCTTTTTCTGTCCAAAGGTTTGCAATCAGTTGATGCCCGGCAGGCGTAGGATGTATTCCGTCCCAAAGCCATCTTTTTGAATCAGGATTGCCGGAAGTTAAAGAATTAAACAGATTGTTGGTATCGATATATTCGGCTCCGAAATCCTTGGCAAGTTTCTTCAATCTATCTGCAAACAGATCAATTGATTTTTTCACTTGGGGGTAAATACTACTGTCTACTGCTCTCCCTTCTGCTACGAATGGTGACATCAATATTATCTTTACAGTTGGATTAGCATCTTTTGCCAGAGTAAGAATATCTGTAAAATCTGCAGTCCAATTGTTTACATCGAATTCCTCAGTTCCTCCATCCCTATAGTACTTATATACATCGTTAATCCCAACCATCACAGTAAGTACATCAGGATCTTCATCAATCACATCTTCTTTCCAACGCTTCTTGAGTTCCTTTATGGTGTTACCGGATATACCACGGTTGAGCCAGTTGCATTTCAGTTTAGGATCTTCCGCCATCATCTTTGCGGCAGAAAGCATCACATAGCTGTGTCCCAAATTATGGTTCTGGTCTGTCTTATTGCGATTAGATGAAGGAAGCGCCTTACCGGCGCTTCTTCCCCAGCCTCCATCAGTGATTGAATCACCGATGAAGAGAGCTGTCAAGTCTGATTTTAGTTTGATTTTGATTACGGTAGCCGGTCCGTCGTCAGCCGGAGTGACTGTTTCTACAAAAACTTTGCCGTTCTTATCATTCCATTTTAGCTTTCCGCCTCCAATCATTGATATCTCTTCAATATCTGAAGCTTTAATTCCCGGAAGTTCTGCAGACTTTCCATCCCATTTAAGAAGGAAAGCATAGAGATTTCTACGTCCTTTTGATGTGTATCTTACATCGCCGTCCTTGTTTTCTCCGAATGCTCTTGTTCCATAGACAGCTTCACCATATTTTGACAGCCATTTGCCGACAGCATACAATTCCTTTTTCTGGTCGTCGGGAATAGTCCCGTCTGATTTAGGAGATACATTCAGGCAAAGGTTTCCGTTGCGGGAAATATTATTAATGAGGCTTCGAATTATTCCGTCGGCATTTTGCAACTTTAGTCCCTCCACATATCCGAACTTGTGTCCGATCGGATCATCTACCTGCCAATAATATGAAGTCTTTTCCTTTGGTGCCCTTGACTCTCTTTCAAAATCCCTGATAGAACCTGCCTTATATGCATCGCTTTTTGATTGCAAAGAAACCTCTTTCCCCCATTTATCTGCACTATTGTAATAATAGCGGGCTATATTCAACTTCCAAGGATCCATCGAACGATAGTTGATTCCATTGTCGAAATAAATCAAGTCAGGCTGGTATTTGTCGATAATCTCCATCACGCGATATTGCCATTCATTCATGAATGCATCGTTCTGAGGATGAGGGCCGGGATGCTCTTCAGATGGACCCATCCCGGAGTTTTCTGTCGGTTTTTGAGGAGGACCATATAATGATGCATATTTAGGGTCGAAGAGGTCGGTGGAATCCGGATCGAGACTCGGATACATGAAATCCCAGTTTTCAACACGATGGTTGCTGATGCCAAATCTCATTCCTTTATCGCGAACAGCCTTGGAAAGCTCACCTATTACGTCGCGTTTTGGTCCATGCTTTACAGATGTCCATTCAGTAAGATCGCTGTCGTACATTGCGAACCCGTCATGGTGTTCCGCAGTTGGTATCACGTACTGCGCCCCACTTGCCCTAAACAGTTCTGCCCATTCATCGGCATTGAATTTTTCAGCTTTGAAAAGAGGTATGAAATCCTTGTAGCCGAATTCGTTCTGTGGTCCCCACTTTTCACGATGAGCCTTACTGATGCCATTATACATGTGCTTAGGATACCATTCGCTGCCGGCAGCCGGGACGGTATAGGGACCCCAATGAATGAAGATACCGAATTTTGCATCCTTGAACCATTCCGGGACGCTATAGTTTGATTCGAGAGATTCCCAAGTGGCGACATATTTGCCTTCAGGATAGGCTTCGAGTTGCTCCTGAGTCACTTCTATAGTCTGGCGAGGAGCCTGAGCAAACGCAGTGGAAACAGCTATCATTGCGCTGACTGCAGCCAAAGCGTAAAGTTTGCTTGTATTTCGCATTTCTTTAATCGATTATAGGTTCTTAGAATAGGTAGATTATATTGAAATTCTCTTTTGTAATTCTATTGTCGCAAATTTACAAAATCTTAGCGATATATACAACCTATTTTTTTTAATTATAATATAATAAAAATAAGGACACACGCGCCGTGCGAAGCAAGAAATTGTCGTGTATAATGCCGATTGTAAAACCATGTATAATGCCGATTGCGAATGCGGACGCACGAAATTGCCGTGGATATTGTCGATAAAAAAAATCGGACGCACGAGCCGTGCGTCCCTACCGAGACAATATCAATGATAAAACTGACATCACCCAAGCCAAATCAAATTCTCAATTCTAAATTCTCAATTCTCAATTAAAATAAGTTCTAAATTCAAAATTCTCAATTACCGCGAAAGGTAGGGACGCACGGCTCGTGCGTCCGCCCTCCGAAGCACGAAATTGTCGTGTATAATGCCGATTGTAAAACCGTGTATAATGCCGATTGTAAAAGCGGACGCACGCGCCGTGCGTCCCTACCAAGCTATTGAAATAATTTATCAATGATAATTTATAATTTATCATTGATTAAAAGGATTTTACACAAAAGAAGGGCGCACCGGAGTACGTCCTTCTGAGGTATTCAGTCCAAATCAGGAATTAAGAAATTCAAAATTCGAAATTCAAAATTCTAAATTCTCAATTCTTAATTCTCAATTATTTCACGATGTACTTCTTGCCGTTGTGGATGTAGAGACCCGGCTGAGTGGGCTCTGCAACGCGTACGCCTGCGATTGTGTACCAGTTGTTGTCGCCTGCTGCTTCAGCCTCGATACCTTCGACTGCGTCCTCGATCGGACCACCTATCTGAGAATAGATAGTAAGCTTGGTGAGAGCGGTGTCGATACGGTAAAGACCATAGTGAATATCATATTTACCTGTTTCCTCATTCAAGAGAGAATAGCTTGTGCCCTCTTTCTTAAGATTAGGAAGTGATGTCGGATCCAATTGGAGAAGATCAGCTGCATTCAATACTGCGTCATCACCTGCCATAGCGGCATAATATTCTTCAACAGATGCCACAATCGGATGACATGAGTTGCTGCCATAAGAATTGATGGTATTTACAACGACGAAGTCAGAAGACTCGACATCTTTGATAGTAACATCATTGTAGTTATTTGCAGTCTCATCATTATAAAGACCGATGTGATGTATGATACCTACATTGCGAGCATTGTCAAAGATTGCAAGACCTTCGAAATATTTGGTATTATCTGAATTGTCTGTAATGAGAGTTGACTGGATTACATTTGTCTCGTTATCTTCTGAAATAAATCCGAAAGGATAAACTGTATCGTAAACTGTTTCTACTTTACCATCAGTTTCAACTTCTCTTCCGGTAGTGCTGTCATAGTAGTACATACGCTTACGGGCTGTCCAGTTATTGAAACCGCTTGTAGCCGAGCTGTTGGTGATTGTCCAATTAAGGTCGAAACCTGCCTCTGTGAGCTGCGCGTCGGTGAGGCGTGCGAAGTCATATACTTTCTTAGCGGCAAACTCGAGATTGTTGTCAATAGTAGTTTCTGCAGACTTGTAACCGAATGCCTTTGTCGTAACTTTCATGCTACCTTTCTGTTCAACAGAAACTTTGTCGCCACTATACAGATTTTGTCCGTCGGAGTTTTCACCCTGTTCACCGACATATGTGTAGTCCATTACGATTGTCGGACGAAGAGGAACATCAGCATTGTCTACCGTGAGGACATATGTCTTCACGAAACCGTCAGACACAGATGTGATGTTGGCTGCAGCCGCAGGAAGTACGATCGGAGTGCAATCTACATCCATTTCAACTATGTCAGACTTGGCATCTTCACAAGTGGTCCATGCGATAATCTTACCGCTTACCTTAGTTTCATATTCGAGTATGCCGTCATTGTCAGCCCAATCGTAAGTTTGCTCTTGGTTGTCAGTGCCGATAAAGTGAAGAGTTTCTTCCATTCCGTAGCTGATCTTGTAACCGCGAACTTCGAGATCTTCCACTTTCTCATCCTCAGTACCGGTCCAACCGATTTTTGAGAGAGCTACTGTCGGAGGAGCTGCAACAGCTTTTTCTGATTCACAAGTGATCAAGATGTTGTCGATATAGATTCTTGTCTGATAGCGGGCAGTCAATACATACATACCTTCAGCAAACATATTGACTTCCGAACCGTCGGGGTTGATCTCGGGAACCTCTCTTGTGCCTGAAATGCTATTGCTGTCATCACTGAGGTTTTCAATCGAGTAATCGACAGTGTGGTCATCTACGTTGACAGTCAAAGTCACGCTATACCAGTCACCTGCTTTCATTTCAAAAGCATTCTCAGCAGGGATCGAATAAGAAACAGTCTCTTCATTAGTTTCTTCATTCACAGTGACAGACTTCTGAGTGGGAGCATTCACAAAGAAAGTGTTAGGAGACTTATTGGCTTCGTCCTGAGTCATGTCAAGAAGGAAGTTCTCCCAAACTCCGCCGTTGCCGGCAGAAGTCCATGGCATACGGTAGGCCTGGTTTGCTACACCCGGGGTATGATTTGTGAAGATATCCAGACAGCCATTATACTGATTGTTGGAGAAAGTAGCATAGCAGATTTCGAAAGAAACTGTGTATGTACCATCTTCAATCACCGGGTTACCTTGATTATCAAGATAAATCTCCTGGCCCCAGACGCATTGGCCTGAACGGCCATTGTTGGCATTCACATAAAGGTCGAGGAATTTACCGTCAGCATCGCTGCCGATCGAGCCTTCAGCACCATATGACCAACCGGCTTCCTCGATAGTGGTGACTCCTTCGAAATTCTGCTGATACAGAACCCTGGTGAAGCCAAATGAAGAGAGGCACATCGCTGCCGCTCCAAAGGTTAATAAAAGTTTTTTCATAAGGAAAAATGTTAGTTAATAAATGTTGATGAAAAATAGTATCTTTGAACCCCCTGACCCGTTCAGGGGTCAGGGAGTTTATTGTTATTGCCAGCCTTCGTTCTGCTTCAGATTTCCTGATTTCAAGACCTCAGCCTGCGGAATAGGCCAGAAATAAGCCTTGTCGCCGGGCCAAGTTCGCTTGGTGATGTAAGACGGATCTGTCACGGTCTGATAAGAGAAAGTGCCGTCGCCATTCTTGGTGATTTCCATCACCTTGATATGTTCGAAATACTCAGGTGCTTTCATCCAGCGACGCACATCGAAGATGCGGTGTCCTTCGAAAGCGAGTTCCACGAAGCGTTCGTTTTCATATCGTTTCGTAAATGCCTCCTTGTCGAGATTGGTCGGGAGATCCGGCTGCCCGGCACGGGTGCGGACTTTATTGATTGCTTCAGCGGCCGACATCGGAAGTCCTTCTTCAGTTGCATATCCGCTACCGGTCAGGTTGAGCATAGCTTCAGCATAATCAAGATAAAGAGAACCGAGACGGAAAATTACCCAGTTGTGATACTGAGCCGACGTAGAAGAACCCGAAATAGCGACCGTGCGGTTGAGATATTTCTTGAGATAATAGCCGGTAGGCGTGCCATAGGTGACCGAACGTGAGTTAGCGCCTCCATACCATGTCTCAAGGCCGGCGATCGGCAAAGCATCCGGCCATTTCTCGCCGTTTATAGCCACAGTCGCGGCAAATCGGCTATCCCTGTTCTTGTATGGATCCTGCGGATCATACATAGTGTTGGATGGATCGTCGATCGACTTGCCGTTGGTGGTCTCATAGGCTGAAACGAGGTTTTCTGTCGGGCAGTTGCCACCTGCGGCATTTGTCATGCCGATAGGGAAGTTTCTCTTTTCAAAAGCATTGTCGCCGGTGTTTCGGCGCGCGAAGATAATCTCTTTAGTAGCCTCACCGTCGCTATAGCTATCGTAACCGAACAGTTTCGAATAGTCATTGGCAAGTCTCATCCCGTTTGTGGTGCATGCGCGGATACAATCATAGGCATAAACAGCGGCTTTTCTCCACAGTTCCTTTTTCTCCGCATCGCTCTTGCCTTTTGAAAAGAGCGGGGAAGCATGATAGAGAGCGGCACGTGCACGAAGAGCAAGCACTCCGAGATTATTGACACGTCCGGGTTCTGCCTCGAGAGTATTATACTGGCTGTTGTAGTCCGAAATAATCGTATCCTTTATAGCCACACATTCATTATCGATGAAGTCGAAAATGTCGTCAGACGTCACCTGCACCGCATTATTGGCTTCTTCCGCATTGAGATAGTTGGTGATCAGAGGCACATTGCCATACTGGCGCACGAGAAGGAAGTAATAGTAAGCCCTCATGAAACGCATTTCCCACTGATAATTGTGGTATTTGATCATATTATCATTATAATACTTATCAATGGTCCAATCGGGGAAAGTGAGGTCATTGAACTCGTCGAGGAAAAGATTGCAATATGAGATTCCTTCCCAGCAGGAACTCCAGATCGCTGAATTAGCGTTAGTGGGGCTCCATGATCCGTTGAAGTACGACTCGATCTGATTACCCTGATGGCTGTAGACGGCTTCATCAGTCGCCGAACATAGGGAAGCGCCGCCATACATTTGACCGAGATCATAATCAAGCTGACGGTAAACGTGAGTAGTGATCTTGCCCACATTGCCGAAATCTCTTTTTACGAAATCTTCATCTTGAATCCGATATTCATGATAGTTCATCTGGTCGGAGCAAGCCGTCAGGCCGAGTCCTGCCAAAGCTGAAATACCGATTATATATTTAAGTTTCATTTTCGTTGAAGTTGATTGAGTTAGAAAGTAAGTTTAACACCGACCGAAATCTGACGGCAAAGGGGAGCAACGATTCCGGTCGCTTCCGGATCAAGACCTGTCAGTTTGTCAGCGCCACCTGTCGCGATATTGAAAAGGTCGACACCGCGCACATAGATCTTCGCGCCGTTGATGAAGTGAGTCTTGGCGAGAAGGTTCTTGTCGAAATTGTAGTAGAGTTCGATATTGCGGAGCTTCAGATAGCTGCGGTCGCGCTGCCAGAAGGTGCTGGTGCGGTAGTTGTTGGCGTTGCTGCTCGAGCTGAGGCGCGGATAGAGGGCGTCTGCCACGTTGTTGGTCTCTGCGTTCCAGCGGTTGTCATACACTTCCTGAGCTAATGAAGAGTTGTTGATAAGGCCCCAGTAGTAGCCCTGCGAGCTGAGGTTGCAGCCGTAGTTGCCTACGCCCTGGAAGTGGGCCACGAGTCCGATTCCCTTGTATTCGGCACCGAGATTGAAGGTGTAGTAGATTTCAGGACAAATCGAGTTGTGTCCGATCTTGGTCACGTCGTTGGCATCGATCACATGGTCGCCGTTAAGGTCGGCATACTTGATATCGCCCGGACGCACGTCGCCGAAAGTCTGAGGATAGTAGTTGTCGATCTCTTCCTGAGAAGTGAACAGGCCGAGAGCCACAAGACCGTATGTGGAGCTGAGGGGATTGCCGGTGTTGACAAGGTTGTCGTAAGCCTTCGGCTCCTCTGCCATGTCGATGATCTTGCTCTTGGCGAAGAGGAAAGAACCGCCTGCCATCACGTTCCAGTCACCGAAATTCTTGTTGAAGTCAAGCTCGATGTCGACACCCTGGTTGTCCACCTTACCCTGGTTTTTGAAGGGGGCGGAGAAACCGATGAGGCTTGAATAAGCGCCGTTTCCGTCCACGAAGATATCGTAGTGGCGGTTGTAGAAGTAATCGGCAGTAAGATTGATGCATCCGAGGAAGCTCGCGTTAACGCCTACATCATATTTGGCAACTTTCTCATGGGAAGGATTCACCATCGGGAGCTGACCCATGGTAGTTTCGCCACCGGTGCCGCCACCGTCATACCTAGTCGACCATGGATATTGCACACCGCTCACAGTGAAATTCTGAGCAAAATACGTCCAGACATTGTCGCCTGGGAGGCGGTCAAGATTCTGGATGCCCCATGAAGCGCGCAGCTTCAGGAAGTCGACAGCCCAATTCGGGTTTTCCACGAGCACTGCACCAAGCGATACGTTGGGCGAGAAGCTCCATTTTGTGCCGGGAGCGAGTCGGGAACTGCCCATTTCAGCAAGAGCCACTCCAAGAGAATAGCGGTTGGCAAAAGTATATTGGCCCCATAATGATACATAGTGACGATATACATTATTGCGCACGCCCATCGGGTCTTCGAAGTCATAATTATATTTGAGCTGAGCCATCAGATGATGCTTGCCGTCAAATACATTGTCATATGTAAATGCGCCCCATGCAGTGAAACGACGGTAGAAATATTTAGTATTGGCATCGGCACCCATCTCGGTAGCCTGATCGGGACCCGGGACATAAGAATAAATGGGAGTGCCATCTTCATTCCATCCGGTCACGCTGCTCATGCCGTAGTTATACTTCTTTGAGTGATCCTCGACAATATTTGAGGAAACGTCGTAGCTTGCGCCGACATTGAACTTCAATCCTTTGGTCACCATGCAAAGATTCTGCTCCACTTCAGCATCGAAGAAAAGGTTGCGTTCGAAAATCTTGGAATAGGCGGCGTCGATGCTCTGAGCCACAGGGTTGTTGTCGCCCGACCATGTGGAATTACCACCCCAGATTC
>JAIDQZ010000100.1 GCA_029062005.1 Muribaculaceae bacterium
CGGCCATCCCCCATGCTCAGGAGTCTCGTGGGCTCGCAGATGAGTATAAGACACAGCTATCGCACCCCCTGAATACCCCAAATGTGAATATCCAGTTATCTCCAAATGAATATCCACTTTGAATATCCACCTGAATATCCACCCCTAAAAATCACCCGTTCGAACACGAAAAAAGGAGAGCCGATTGACTCTCCCTTGCCCGGATCGTTATAAGACCGTCCTGTGACCGTTCTAATGGCGTTCTTAGTCCATTCTATCATCTATGCCTTCAGAGCCGCCACGTGGGGCTCTGAGCAGCGTAGTTTGCTGTATTATTGCACGTTTATTGATAACAGTGCCACCACCGCTGAGACCTGCTCGACGGAGGTAATTATACGTGCAACCCACGTCTTCCGGGGTCAGATGATGAAATATAGCCGCTATTGAGCCGAAAGCGAGCGATCTGCGCTTTCCGATTAAGTGGACAATGATGCATTTGGTCTTTCTCATACTCTGAAATCTTCGCAAATATACACAAATAACTGCTATTTGCAACCTTTTTAACAATTTAATTTTGATTGAAAGCATTAAAATATCGGCGCAAGACCGATGAAATCTACCATCCGACCTCCGGAACCGGTGATGTAAAGCCGGTATCTCCGAACGTAAGCCTGATGTCAGCCTCATGTAAACCTATGACCCCGGAAATGTAAAGCAAAATTCAAGCAATGGAAACGCTTCGTTTTTTCCGGCCAATCCGACTATCACCCTCTAACTCGCGCATTTTCAAAGCCTTTCATCAAAAACCGCCGACCTCAACATTGAACGCTTCGTTTTGTGCCCCATACATGATTCGTTGCAAAGAGGAGGAATTAGAAGAACTTATTCTGTCAATTCAGTCTCTTTCTTCTGAATTATCGTCCTTAATTGATAAAATACGTAATATTGAATTCAAGATTGATGGTATCAGAGAAACACTTCTGAGATACCAACATAACATTGAAAATAAAACCCGGTTAAATGATCTCCAAGAAGAAACGCAGAACTTAAGGACTGAGTATAAAAAACTTGAAAATGACCTTAAGGGTGTTTCACAAAAGCCGGAGGCATATAATAAAGAATCAAATATAAAGGATGAATTTTGTAACCAGCTAAAACAAAAATTACAGGAATGGGAATTGGATGATTCTCAGACCGTAGTTTTTAACGAGAGCAAATTTGACTTTGTATTGGGAGGCAAGGATCGACTGTCATGTGGGAAAGGAGCAAGAGGAGTAACATGTACTGCTATTCTTATGACCTTAGTTGAGTTTTGCATTAATCACGATATACCTTTTACGCGGACATTGGTTATAGATTCCCCAATTACGGCCCATTTCCCTGATGAAAAGTTACCGGCCGAGGAAACAACACAGTATAAATTTTTTAAGTATATCAACGATAAGGTTACGGATTATCAATTAATTGTAATTGACAATAAGCATCCCAAACCAGAAGACAGAACCCATCTATCCAACATCAACTATATCGAATTCTCATCTGATGGCAGAGAGGGCTTTTATCCTAAGAGATTTAACAATACTGCCAACAACGAATAAATTAAATTGACAGTTCCCAATTAATACGTCCTGTACATATCTAAAATTCGTAAGCACTAATTCAAGTACAATTTCTTTGACGAAAATGGGGAACTTTTATTTAATTCATTCTGTAAAAGTATTTAAGAGACCAAGAGAGTTTTGATTAAAGCTACTTGCTTCCTCGAAACTCAGGATCTCGATAAGTCGGCTACACCTTTTGAGATATTACGTTCATATTACCCGAGAGTATGGAAATTTTCGTTTCCCGGCAATATGGTTGCCATCATTCTTGGTTTTCAGATTCTATAATTCAGATTCTTGGGTTCGATAAACTGAGATTCTTTGGTTACACAAACCGAAAGTTCCCGGTAAAAAATCTTGGTTAGCCAGACTGCCCAACCAGGATACTGTGAAAGACGGGTACTGTTGATCGCAGGCAACAGTACCTCGGCTATATTGGCTGCGGACAGAAGTCCGGCGATCGTAAGTTCGGTGGCTCTCTCGACTGGTTGATTGATGCTACACCCTGATACTCTTTCGCAAAGCGAAACAGCGATGAAATCGCCCCGATGCGGAGCAGTCGGTAAGTCGCTTTTGTAATGACAAAAGCACAACTTGCTTGACAAAACCTGCAACGCAGTTCGAAGTCCTCCGTAGCCATTTTCACCACGAAATTAGCAACGACCGTTGCTCCGTGAAGAAATGCAGAACACAAATCTGCTGAAACCCCCGGTTTCTTTGACTCCGTTATCGGTACATATCGGCTATTTAATATCGGAGCGTCAGTCTGCCTGACCAAACTTTGCAGGAAAATAAGCCGATGAACCCGGGAGTGCTTAGTCTTCAGCTCAGGATTCGCAGAATATCTGAACGAGGAACCGATGAATCCGGGTTACAATACAGAGTATTTGAATCTTCGGTTCAAGATACCAGGTTGTTCAAGATTCCAGTTTAACACGCTGAGACATCTTTTGACTTTGGTACTGAGGTTCGCAGTATCGGGAATCTGGAATCATGGCTGTCGGCGCAATATACTTTGTATTCTTGGATACTAAGGATGGTTGCCTGAGATAGCTTGGATGGATTGAACAAATTTTTAATCTAATGAAAAAGAGCCATGCCGGACTAATGACCGACATGGCTCAATTTCAATATGGTGTAACCGGGTCTGTTCCCTTATGTATATATATGTAAGGCTAACTTGACAATGTATGGATGTGATTCTAAATTCAAAGGCAAGAAGCATCTTTTTCATCTTCTGTCTGGTCTTGGATTAGGAAATCTTACGGGGACGTCCACGCCTTGGCTTTTCTTCTCTGACCTTGAAAGCCGGGTCAACTATGATGCCGTCTTTCTTGCCGTAGAGTACCCAATCGAGGACTTTACGGTTAGCTTCATCAACCTTTCGTCGATCGAAATCAATGTAGATGTCAGTCACGGTGTTGCCTCCGTGACCGAGTGCCGCTGCTATTGTTTCTTTTGGAATGTCTAGACTCGCGGCAATGGTAGCCCAAGTGTGACGTGCCCAATAGGTTGAAAGATCAGGGCAGATGGCGTGATGTGTCTTCTTACCTCCGAGTCCGTTGCGTTCACAATCGCCAATCTTACGCAATGCGTTATTGGTCTGACGGATATATTGAAGGTAATCCTGTCGAGCATCCATAACTGAAAGCAGATGGCTTTATCCGGCATACTTCTCAATTAGTTCCATAGCTTCCGGCTCCACTTTCATTGAGTATAGGCGAGCAGTCTTGTGGCGATTGAATACAATACGACCCTCGCGCATGGCATTTTTCTCCAGATTGAGCATATCGGCAAAGTTTATCCCCATCAGCATAAAGGAGAGTTTGAACATATCTCGATAAATCACCTGCCACTCTTCAATGGGGTAGGAAAGAATCTGTCGCAGTGTCTCAACCGACAAACTGCGCTTCTCGGTCTTTACTGTCTTAATCTTGAATCGGCGGAACGGATAGTTGGTTGTCAATTCCTCGTCAATGGCAAAATTGAAAACCGCACGGAGATTCCTCAGGTGCAGGGCACGAGCGTTAGCAGAGGGATTGCTTTCGGCAAGATAATTGTCGAAAGCTGTAAGCCAAGCCTTGTTAACTTCATCGAGGCAGTTACTGTGACCAGCGCCAATGAATGTCTCAATATGTTTGAGTGTACATTCATATGTCAGGCGCGTGGATGGTCTCTTTAACTCTGTAAACCGTCTTGCGACTTCCGAAAGAGAGTTGGAATTTTTAATTTCGGTAGCTTTCTTTTCTGCTCTATCAGGATATATTTCAGCTTCTACATCTGAGAATAATTCATCACCTGAAAGATTTGTACCCTCGTTCCTCAGAATTGCTTTCTCTGCGGATGTACGTATTAACTGGATACGTTTGTTGATTTGCCGAGCTCCGGCGACCTTTGAAGATACCTCGTTCTTCCTTTCGTCCCATTGCGAGGCTTCAATACTTATGCCGAGATTTAATTTTCTGCGGCATTGTTTGTCACTAAACAGAAGAAGGAGGGCAGACGTGCCGTCTTTCTTCGTTCGGCTGTCGAGAGTGATTTTTACTGTTGCCATAGGCTTTCGACTGCCTCCGAATGTTGAAGTGGTATCTTCTAAGTCTGATGCACCAAAATTTTTGGTGCATTTTTGGTGCATTTCACTGCAACTAAAGACTACTTTTCGATACTATTTGCAACCCCAGAGGGCTTTTTTTTAAGCCGAGTGGCAAGAATATTTCTAAAAAACTTACGCTCAGAACTCGCTAACTTGCTAATTCTGAGCGTTTTTAGTTTAAGTGGTGCCACCAGCAATATAAATGTTAAATTATTATCAATTTGATTAAATCCTTGAAAATGCTAATATGTTGATATTAAAGTGTATTAAATGATTTTGAATTTAGTCTGGTAGGGACTAATTGAAAAATAATAGTGACTATTGTAGTGACTATTCAGGAATAATCACTAACTTTGCATTGTCGAATCCATAAGGGGATTCTTCCCACT
>JAIDQZ010000101.1 GCA_029062005.1 Muribaculaceae bacterium
TACAGCCTAGTTATTGGCGAAATATTCGTAAACAGCTTGCTGTAAAAGATGACCGCGACGAAGAAATTGAAAACGGTAAAGTTTTTAAACTTAATGGTTCAGCGATGTTCGATGGGCTTGAGTCATTTTCTCTGATAGGAGAGCTTATAGGTAATGGCTACAAAGACGCTATGAAAATTGTAGCAGAAGAACATTGCAAGTTCAATAGCGGGAATCATCTAAGTTTTGCATGGGAAACAAATATACATTCTTGCTATTTCCTTAATAAGTTGTATGATATCCTCCCATATGCACAGACTCTTGTTGTCATAGGGTATAGTTTCCCATTTTTTAATAGAGATATTGATCGCTCTCTTTTTTCCACTATGATTGGTTTGAAGAATATTTATATCCAAGATCCATATCCAGAAAGAATAGCCCAAAATATTCAGCCCGTTTTATCAGAGCGACATAGAAACAACAATGTCAACATTGTTCTCTTGAAGGATACAGATCAATTTTATCTTCCAGCAGAATTATGATGGATTCACAGGTTAATTACATACGTCAACGTCTTTCGCTTCGCAAACCGCTTGCGAAAGCATTGGAGCTTACTGCTCTTCTGACGGATAAACTTTCTTTGCAGAAACCGCCGACTGACCCGGATAAGCTTGAACTATTTATCACGGCAGAACTTGCAAAAGTGAAGTCAATCGTGCCGACGGTCAAAGGCTTTGACCGCGATTTTCCATCGCTGGCATTTTCTATTGCAACCGGTATTGGAAAGACTCGATTGATGGGTGCAATTATCGCATACCTGTATCTCCAGAAAGGTATCAAGCACTTCTTCTTACTTGCTCCCAATCTTACTCTATATGAGAAGTTGATAAAAGACTTTGGTGATGAGTCCTACTCTAAATATGTATTCAAAGGCATTAGTGAATTTGTCGGGAAACCTCCAAGAATCGTTACAGGCGAGAACTATCAGGAACGCACAGGGGCTCTTTTCTCAGACCTTGAAATCAATATATTCAATATCTCGAAGTTTAACAAGGATAGTAAAGAGTGTAAAAAAGGTCTGCCGCGAATGCGTCGCTTGTCCGAATATCTCGGTCAGTCGTACTTTGACTACCTATCTTCGTTGCCTGACCTCGTAATACTGATGGACGAGGCTCACCGCTATCACGGAGACGCGTCAAAGAAAGCAATCAACGAGCTTCGCCCTATTATAGGCTTTGAAATGACCGCAACTCCCTTTGACGAAAAAGGGAAAGCCTTTAAGAATATCGTTTTTGAATATAATCTTGCCGAGGCACTTGATGATGGGTTATATGTCAAAAATCCGGCTATCGCCAAAGCTCGGAATTTTAACAAAGATAATTTCACCCCCGAAGAAATAGAAATTTTTAAACTTGAAGACGGAATTACTGTACATGAGCGGACTCGACTTGCCATAGAAATGTATGCCAAGCAGAACAACTTGACGGTAGTCAAACCATTTGTTCTCGTTGCTTGCCGTGATATAACCCATGCCAAGCAAGTTGAGGAGTTGTTGCAGAGCGATCGCATATATCACGGAGCATATAAAGGGAAAGTTCTTCGTATTGACAGTGATTCTAAAAGGGACGATGAAATTGAGCGTCAGTTTGTCGCTCTTGAATCACCCGACAGCAAGATTGAAATTGTAGTCCACGTTAATATGCTCAAAGAAGGATGGGACGTGAATAATCTTTATACAATTATTCCCCTACGAGCATCTAATGCGGCAATTCTTATTGAGCAGACTATCGGACGTGGTCTGCGCTTGCCATATGGAGGGCAACGTACCGGCAATAAGGATGTGGATACACTTACCGTTATCGCTCACGATAATTTTCAGAAAGTTATCGACGAGGCAAACAAGGGTAATTCACTTCTCAAACGAGTATCTTTTATCGAGCTTGAAGATCGCGACGAGCGGGAACATGGTGGTCATGTGGAAACCACTCCGACCTCTACTGAGCAGAAGATTCAGAAGCAGATTGAAAAGGTCAAGGGTGAAATCAGCGAGAAATCGAAGCAGTATGTTACCCAAGTTGGCAAGGCTGTAGAAACCGCCATTTCAAACATTGCCGCTGAAGGTGTGGCATCTTTTGGCGACCTACAAAAGAAAGAGGTCAAAGAGAAACTCCGTGGAAAGGCTATTGAAACCATAAAGGAGAGTGTTAAAGATTCTCTTTTTGCGGAACAAGATGCTGCAGAGCAGATTGCTCAGGTCGATGAGATAATAGATATTGTGGTAGCGGACTATAAAGATAGTGTTATAGAGATTCCGCGCATTGTTGTTGAGCAACAGAAAGTCAAAGCTATTTTTGAAGATTTTGACCTCGACACTTCTAAAGGTTATAGTCTCGATGAATTGCATCGCGAAATTATCCGTCAAGGGCTGCATGATTCAACTGACTTCGAAGTAATAGCAGGTAAATCCGGAAGTTCTAAACGCCCTGCCGTTGAACAACTCATAGCTTGTCTTATTGACTTTGATGATATTGATTATGACGAAGTTGCCGACTTGCTTTATAAACTTGTCGGGCAAGCCGTTGATGCTATCCGCAAAAATGCTCCCGACATCTCCGAAGATGATTTGAACGAGAGAGTCTATGTGTTTAAGCAAAGCCTTGCCGACAACATCTATAAGCAGATGAAAGAACACTACCGTATTATTCCGGGAGAGTTCAAAATAAACAAAGTGCTTCCATTCTCGAAAATTCTTGACCAACCTATAATTGTCAATAATTGGGGGACGTTGGACTTTCACGAATCGGTTCCGGCGCAGAAATCTGCCGTAGTCAAGTTTGTGTATGTTGGTTTCAAAAAGTCCTACTACACAAAATATCGTTTCGACAGCTCAACAGAACTTGACTTCTCGTTCATTCTCGAAACCAACAATGAGGTTCTAAAATGGATTCGCCCTGTGCCCAATCAGTTCAACATGTACTGGTCGAGTGGAGCAAAGAGATACGAGCCGGACTTCATTGTAGAAACCGCTGACGCAATCTATATGTGCGAAACCAAAGCGGAGAAAGATATGGATGATTTAGATGTGTTGGCGAAAGCAGAAGCCGCCCGCGAGTTCTGCCGCCGCGCTACTGAGTTTACCGCCCAAAACGGAGGTAAGCCATGGGAATATATCATCATTCCTCACACACTTGTCGACCGATCATACTCTTTCGACTATATTCTCCAACAAGTAAAACTCAAATAAATATGAATTATTGACGAGGATTCAGTTGTTCGGAAATTCCGAACAACTGCCGCAGATGGAAAGTCGTATAACGTGACTTTGTCCCCATGTATGTGAGCGACTAAGTGTTGCAACCGGCTCTGTAAAAGAGTGAACTGCAGAGTTGCGTGCAGACTTTTTGCACGTAATATGCA
>JAIDQZ010000102.1 GCA_029062005.1 Muribaculaceae bacterium
GTCAAAGAACTCTTCAGACCAAACGGGCCAAATTTATTTGATTTTTAACTCGTCCCGATTTTTACGGGACACTAATGAATCTATATTATTAGTTATTATAAAGAAGGAGTTTTATATAATGAGAGAAACTTTGCATAGATTACTTTCAGAAACAATTGTATTTGAATACTCTCTTCCCAATATGGAAAAAGAGATTGATCGCACTAAGCATACAACGGAAAACGACCATTGTATGAAAATTGGAACGACAGATATAGATGTTGCAAAAGTGATTTTCAATGGTATTGTAGAGTACTCTTATGATGAATGGGAGATTGATTTAAAGCGTTTAGATACTATGCAGCGTAGAGCATTAAAAACCAAAATTCGATATGATGAAGAAGCAGCACAAAGCACAAAATTAAGTTATGGTTTCTACGGAGAAATTCTTCTGTATTTAGTTCTTCAGCATTTTCACTACCTTGAAACTCTAACAGCTAGAGGAAAATTTTGCAATCTTTTAGAAAAATCTGAAACAAAAGGATACGATACATATCAACTTCGATATAATACAGAGGAAAACTCGGTTGAACTTTGGTTTGGGGAAGTTAAGTTTTATCAGGATTATAAACAAGCTATAAACAATGTCTTTAAGAATATAGACAAGGCTCTGTCTAATAAATATTTTTCTGACAATGTAATAGCAATCTTCGATAAGGCTGATGATTCTCATCTGCCAGAGAGAATTAAGGAAATTAAAAATGCTTGGGAGGAGGATCCTGATATAAATGTAGTCCAAGAAGCTTTGATTCGAGATTTTGTTTTAGTATATCCTATCATAGTTATCTTTGACCAGAAGAAAGATTATGATCAAATTGTGAAGGAAGTCATTGAATATGTTAATACTAAATCAATTAATGCAACCTTAACATTAAGATATAAACTATTCTTTACACTAATTCCAGTCTCAAATGGTAAATCTATAAAAGAACAAGTAATTTCATGGATAAGCAACAAAGAGCCGCAGATTTAGTAAAAATAATATATGCATATAGAGCAAATAAGGCGGAGAATGAATGCCGTCTTATTAAAGCTGTATGTGAATATTTTGATGATATAAAGAACATGGAACTGACCAATGGAGATAGGTACTTTTTAAGTTATATTGCTTCATTGATCGGCATTCCTCAGTACTTTGATATGTTAAAGTCTCAACGTGATACTAATAATTATATTGATTATGATAGTATTGATGACTTAGGGCGAATTATAGCAGACAGCGCATTGTACACTGCACCTAACATATATCTCCATCGATATCAAAAGTCCGTTCTTGACATGTTTCAAGAGAATGGGAATAATCGCTTTTTCTTATCCGCTTCAACATCCTTCGGCAAGACGTATCTTGTGTACGAAATAATCAGAAAAATGCAATATCATAACATATTACTAATATTCCCTACTTTAGCATTGCTATCGGAAAATCTTAATAAAATTTTTACTCAGCAAAATGATTGGATTAGAAAAAAATACAAAATACACACATTAAGCGATGTGCGTTCATGGAGTGCGGATGGAAATATAATGATTTATACTCCTGAACGATACTTGTCGTTCCTTGACAATAATCCTGATAAGCATTTTGATTTTGTTTTTATTGATGAAGTATACAAAATTGATAATGAGTATTTACAAGAAGGAGAGGAGCGCGAAAATGAACGAGATATTACATATAGAATAGCATCCCACTATGCATTGAAAGACGCTGATATAGACTGTTTGTTTGCTGGTCCATATATTAGTATCGCAGATAATATCAATACATCCTCATTCTTAAAATTTTTGCGAGAATATCATATAACGCCTTTGAATTATAACAATTATGAAATTGTTTCTAAAGTTGAAATTAACATAAAGGGTAAGAAATCTATTGAAATTGATAATCTCAACTTATCTCTGACATCTTCTGGAAAAATTGCAACGTTCTGTGAATTGGTAAAACAATTATGTAATTATGGAGAGAATATGATTGTATATTGTTACAGGAGATCCTCTGCTGAGACATATGCCAAACATCTAATTGATAGTTCGGTTCAAATAGCTGATAATAAGCTGCAAAACTCACCATTAATCAAACATTTAAACAATTTGTTTGGAGGTAAAGGGAAAGACTGGATTGTTACTAAAGCCATAAAATCCGGAATTGGGATTCATCACGGTTTAGTCCCCAAGTATATTCAAAATGAAATTATTAGACTATTTAATATTGGACTGTTAAAAGTAATTATCGCTACAACAACTATAACCGAAGGTGTAAATACTAGTGCAAAAAATATTATTGTTCTTTCCCACAAAAAAGGAGAAAAATTACTTAAGAAATTTGATGCACAAAACATCGAAGGTAGGGCTGGGAGATTTCTTCATCATTATCGAGGGCGCGTGTTTATCCTTGAAAAAGAGTTTAATAAAATCCTTGAAGGAGAAGACAATACGATCAAACACAAGCACTTTGATAAAAAAACAATTAAGGGCGCGGTTGAGGTAGATTTTGTCAAGAATAGTTTTCTCAATACTGAAGACAAAAGACAAAAAGAGCTGAATACCGTCATAAGGAATGTAAAACACATACCAGAGGTTCTAGACGTATCTTATAAAACTATTTCAATCGAAGATAAGTATATTCTATACTCAAGCATAGAACGAATATCACCAAAGAACTTAGGAACTATCAAACAGTTCATTTATCAATATAATTCACGTCGAAGATGCTATTCTGATGGATTGCAACTGATCTGTGAAATGATTCGACCTATTGTAAAAAATAGTGAGTTGGGAGAACTCATTGATAAAGAATCTCCAAATAGTAATTACTCCATCTTAACACGAATGATTCCACTTTATCTAAAAAATAATTTTTCTGCATCGGTACAGTATTATATCAATGAACGCGGTAAGAATGTAAATGAGGCAGTGAGAAGAGTGGCGCAGACCACCTACAACACCATGAGATATCAGGTTGTAAAATATTTGGGATTATTTAATATCGCATATAAGTGTTTCATCTCTAAGAAAGACAATGTTCCTATAGAAGAAATCTCGGGACTTGATCTACTTTTACATAAATTGGAATATCAATCGGAGACTATTTTAGGAAGATTAGCTTCCGATGCTGGTGCCTCACCTAATGTGATTAACTATTATGATCAAAAAGGTCAAAATGAAGATAAAGCAACCAAGTTATATGATAGGCTAGATGAGTATGAAAAATATAATGCGGAAGAAATCCGTATGATTGTAGAACGAGATATAGATTAAAAGAATTGTATATAGTTTCTGACAATCATTCATAATCAAGCAAATTCATACAAACTAATTATATCATGATACTAAATTATATGATACATTCGTTATATTTGCAGATGACAAGTGAGAGAACTTGCGAGTAAGTACAAGACAGATTCCGATGGGCTTGGTAGAGCAACGCGATGAAAAGCGATGCAATGCGCCGTAGGAGCGAATGTTGGAGTTGCTGAAAGACGTTCAGATAAAGAGTTGATTTTTAGGATATAACAAAAGTGGAGTTTCCCAAGTGGGACCACAAATTAGAAATCAAGCAGTTACGACAATAGTCGCAGCTGCTTTTTCTTTTACTTTGAACACAAATCTGAACACAACTCAAACCTACCTTCATTTGGCACAGGCATTGAGTCTGCGAATATCCTGATGGTCAGATATTGCGTAGCCGTTTGGTTGTATTCTGGTAGATAGAATATGGACGTGGTTGTTATCCGTGTCGTGATGGGCATAGACAAAGTAAGGCTGCTTCTTATACCCCATGCCTTTCATCAGTTCTCGGGCAAAGTCGGTAAGTTCCTGCGGTGTCATGGTGCGTCCTTCAACAGATGCCGACACATGAAACAGGAAACGGTCGGTATTTGTATTGCCGTATGTCTTTGAACGTTCTTTCAGATAGCGTTCCACCTCGGTTGCTGCATCCAGTCCGAAACGGTGTGCATTGTCTCTACCGTCTGGCGTAGCCTCTCGCTGACGTTTGCCATCAACATCAGTTCGGCGACACCGGCTGCAACCTTATCCTCATTGTATTTTGCACCGGGAAACCTCCGCCTTTTACATCACAGAGCTTCTTGACAATCATAATTTCTGCATTTGTGATTTGAGCATATCATACAGATAGCGCAGCATTTCGAGCCCAACTATATGACGCAACTCAGTTCTTCCAACCGACAAACCGAGGTATCTCGGTTGCCATATCCCAAGTATCAAAGTCTGCGAGTTTCGAGCGGAATTAACCCTCACCTCGGGAGAGGCGGATTTGCCGTTGTGTATACAATCGACATATCTTGCAAAGCAAGGTTGACCTCCGAACGTAGGGCTCTAAAGGAGCAGAGGTCGCTAAAGAAACAGGTGTCACTAAAGAAACAAAGGGTGATAAAGGCAACGTGGAGTATGGTCATACTCATTTTGTCCTCATGAGACTCTGCAAAATTACAATAGACTTTTCTTGTGTGAATAAAATCTGAACACTTTTCTTAAATAAAACGTATGTTTTTTTTGCCCTGAAAAACTCAGAAATACAAAGTTGTCGTAATCTGCAAGTTGATGGATCCAAATTTTTGTTCCATAACACTTTGCTGATTTATTGGCGAAGTGATAAAATTTCGGTGTAGCCAAAAAGGTGACGATAAGATGTTCCATTGGACCAAAATGGGCATAGATAGAAGTTGCCCCAACAAGATAGTTGATGAAGAAAAAGATTAGAATCTTTAGTTCTACACTATAATGTCAGACTTCGTATTGAAAAAAATGTGACATGGAACAAAAATGTCAGTATATTCAAATGGAACAGAAAGGAGAAAAAGACTTCAAATTCCCTTTTCTCCCTCTAAGTCTACAACATAAAATATTCAATTTGTCTACATATCAGCGTCATAGGAGGATACAGATGTTGCTTGGTGCATTTATTGGAATAGTATATCCGATGTAAAGCTTGTGTCTATTCCATACGAATATTCGTTTTCTGCCAAGCCTTCAAATGTCAACATTGTCAGGAATATTGACTTATGAGACTTTAACGAATTTTGCAAACGCATACGCTTATTTTCAAGATTTTCAAGATATTTCTTTGAGATGGCAAATCTTCCCTTTGTGAATTTTATCTCAATGATATTGATTGCCTTGTCATTGCGGTCGATTAGCAAATCTATCTCAGCACCTGGTTGTCCATCGGATGGCAGAGCACGCCATGAACATTCGCTTGTCAACACTCCTTGAATCCCCAACGCTCTTTTTATGAGATTTGTATGTTGGAGACACGTCCTTTCAAACGCATGACCGCTCCAATTGTTATATTTCGATGTTCCTTGGATTTTTGACCAATAGTCTTCATCATAAAGCGTCTTCTTTGATAAAAACCGGAAATGGAACAATGTGAAGTTGTCTATTAACTGAAATAACGCATTTTTTGTCTTCGAACCAATAGCATTGTAACGTCGTATGAACCCGCTTGATTCAAGTTCCTCCAAATAAATCTTTATGCGGCCCGTATCCGGCAGTGATGTCTCACGTATTATTTCTTCGCGGGTCATTCCAACTTTTTTGTTGCCAAGTGCGGTAATCACCGCCATATATGGCTCCGGGTTCTTAAACAATGAGGAATATAGTTCCTTGAATTCATCTTTGAGCTTTGCTTCTCTTGCAAAGAACAGTGCGTTAATATTGGAAGCAAGACTCTGTCCCCGTTTTAGCAGTGACCAATAGTAAGGTACTCCTCCTAATATCATATATGCCTCCACTAATACCTTGCGCGGCATATTGAGTCGCTGAGATTTTGAATACTCCTCACACTCGCCCAATGTAAATGGCCGTAGATATATTTTATCAGAAAGCCTGTTATGTAAACCACCCTTGTTGTGGAATATCTTATTAACGACCCACGATGTTGCAGAGCCACAGATTATAAGCAGAATGTCCTTTCTCGCGGAAGCCCAGCCATTCCAAAAATTTTCAAAGGCTGGTAGAAAACTTGATTTCGGACCATCCATCCATGGTAGTTCATCAATGAACACAATCTTCTTTCCCTTTGGCAAGCCATTGAGATAATCTGACAATTGACCGAACGCTTCTATCCAATTTACCGGATTTTTCTTGACTGAGGCTCCATGCTGTTTCAGCACCATATGAAAATTTTGAAGCTGAGCTTTGGTAGATACATTATAGATCCCTGAATAAGAAAATGAAAATTTGCCATCGAATGTTTCCCTTACAAGAAATGTCTTGCCAATGCGCCTCCTGCCGTATATGGCAATAAATTCAGACCTATCCGATTTATATGCATCGGTCAAAGCCCTAACCTCATCTTTTCGTCCAATCAACATATCTAAGTCTGTTTTTATATTTATCCGGTTAAAATTACAAAATAAAATTTACATCACAAGACGGAATCGCAATTATTTTTTGAGATTCCGTCGCTTGATGTATCTGGTTTGCGCAATATATGCCGTTAAACCATAACCAATATATGAAATGGTAAAAGGGAAAATATCTGTATTATCATGTAGATGGCACGATGAAGATTTTTTCATTAAAAGCCTGCATCATCGCCGGAGTTACATTGGAGATATAACCTGCGAGAAGTGCTGACACTTCAGATGTAGCGTGACCTACGGCATAGTCGATGTAAGCTGTCATAACACCATGATGCGCCAAAGCTGAAATGAAGGAATTGCGGGCATATTGTGGTGTGACACATTGGATGCCGAGCGACTCGCATACGTCCTTGATGTTATTTGAAATTCTACGATTGAAGTCGTGAACGCGGATCGCCTTTTGTTCATCCGTAACAGCATTTAGAAAGATGTCAGGAAAAACAAGATCACCGGGATTGTATGGCGAGGCATATTCATCAAGTAGCTGGCGCAATTGAGGAATAATCGGTACAGATGTTTCATCAAGCTGCTTGCCGATAGGTTTATTCGCTCTGTCAATCTTGGAGCGCATGAAAACAAACTGCGGATATTTCTGCTCGACAGCTGTGACAAGCACATTGACAAGAAGTGTTGTGGTTTTATTTGTCTAATTTGCACTATGTAAAGATTTTTATTATTTTTGCGTTGTATTTAACATTAAATCTAAATTATTACATCGTGAAGATCATCAATTACCTCGGGGGTGCACTTATCTCTGCATCTTTAATCTTACCTTCAGTTGTCTCGGCGCAAAACTATCCTCAGAAATCAAATCTGCCTACAATATACATCGAAACTGAAAACCATCAAGCAATAAACTCTAAAGAAACATATCTGAGAGCGACATTACGATATGTAGATGCGGATGGTGAAAAATTCTACGATGCACTGGGCATACGAGGACGCGGCAATTCGACGTGGAAACTTGCGAAGAAACCATATAGAATAAAGTTTGACAAAAAGCAGGAGTTCTTAGGTTCTGATCATGCCAAGGCAAAAAGCTGGACCCTTCTTGCCAATTATGCAGATAAAAGCTTGATGCGTAATGCCCTTGCCGCACATATAGGAGCATTTGCCGGACAACCGTTCACAGCCGCCGCGCAGTTTGTAGACCTTGTGTTGAACGGAAACTATGTCGGCAACTATCAGGTCTCGGATCAGGTCGAGGTAAGGGCAAAACGTGTCGACATTGTGGAACAGGAAGATCCAATGACTGACGACTCCAATATAACAGGAGGATATCTTCTTGAGATCGATGGTTTTGCAGACAGCGAACCATGCAAATTCACTACATCTCGTGGCGTAAAGATAACAGTAAAATCACCTGACGATGAAATTATTGACAGCAGACAGGTAAACTATATAAAAAACTATATCCAGAGTTTCGAAAATGCATTGTTCAGTACCGATTTCACAAATCCTGAAACCGGCTACCGCCAATATGTAGATGAAAACACTCTGCTAAGCTGGTTTGTAGTGTCGGAAATGACGGCTAATCCTGATGCATTCTGGAGCACCTATATTTACAAAAATCAGGACGATCCCAAGATATATTGGGGTCCGCTTTGGGATTACGACATTGCATTCAACAACTGCAAGCGAAAGGGAGACATGACGCGGCGCATGGTGCTTCAAGATGGATTTGGCGAAGATCTTACAGGCGTATGGCTACGCCGCATGTGGGAAGACCCCTGGTTTGTCAATGCCGTGAACGAGAAATGGAAAAGTATGGTAGAAAACGGAGCAGAGGAACATATGCTGAATTTTATAGATGAGAAGGAATCTGAATTAAGTGTCTCGCAGACTCTCGACGGCAAATTATGGCCAATCAATAAAAGAGTATATGACGAATACGTTGTTTTTTCCACATATTCAGCCACTGTAGACTTCCTACGTAAATTTATCAGGGAAAGAGTTGCTTATCTTACAGAAATTTTTGAAAAAGAGGCAGCCGGAGCTGTTCCGACTCCTCCATTTGAAATTGAAGAAGACTATTACTACCGCATACATAATACCAATACAATGAAGTGTGCAGATCTGACTAAAGACGGAAAGGCATTATGCGGCAATACATACGTAACTGACACGCCAAGCCAGCAATGGAATATAAAGGATCTTGGCAACGGATTCTGCATGATCACAAACAGGGCAACCGGTCAGGCTATCACAGATAATGCACCTTTAGTCAACGGGAACTATCAACGCAACGAGCAGCTGGCTGTTTCTGAGCCTGATGCCGGTAATCTTCGTCAGCAATGGCAAATAGTACCGTTGCCGACAGGCGGATCATATACAATTGCAAATCACGCCACCGGACTTGCATGGAATAATTCCGGCGGAAGCTCTAACGACGGCAATCCTTGGATTTCATGGGATAACGATTCAAACAATCCTAATAAGCCAAACCGCCATTGGCGCATCATACGTGATGAACTCAAGGACAATTCGGGTGTAGGAGAATTAAATACATATACGACTGATTATATTGTTACGTATTCTCCTTCAGAGTCAATGATAAGATTCATGAGCTGTGCAGACACACTGCCTGAGGGTACATATTCGATTATAGATATAAACGGAACTACCGTAATATCCGGTCAGATAACAGGACAAATAGATATCTCAGCACTCTCTAAAGGCATGTACGTGCTAATGTGGGAGACAGAAGGACAATATACCTCCAGAAAATTAGTCAAGCCTTAGACCCCATCTCATAAAATTTCATAGCCCCTGGGGTCGCTGGGTTGGAACGATTTTTGGCTTTTGGCGATGGAGCATACCGAGGTATGTGACTGAGTCAAAGGACAGAAAGCGCCCAAGCCAGCGAAGGCTTTGGGTAATCGGCTCGGTTTTGGACGGTGCTTTTCGCCAAGTCTCATCAGTCATGATGCCCGCATCATTCCTTCTTCAACTT
>JAIDQZ010000103.1 GCA_029062005.1 Muribaculaceae bacterium
CCCCTCAACCCCCAACCCCACAACCTCACAACTAAAAAAATGGAATTCTGGTTTGTAATATTGCTCTCGGTAATAGCCATTCTGGCGATCGCCCTTTTGCTCTACTTTGAGTTGATGGGCGACGACTACATTCGTGTTAGCAGAATGAAACATAAGAGGGGTGAATACATCAACGACCAGACAGCCGTGATATGTCAGACCATAAAAGACATATCGGACTCACGCAAGTCTTACAGTCTCTTTGTGGAGTATCTCTTCACCAACCATAAGCAATTTCTTGAATACGTAAGTAATATTCTATCCGGAATAAGTCACGCATATAACTCTGAAGATGTTGCTGCGCTTCATAAAAGCATCTATGATGTAAAGGAAATGAAAATTGAGTTAAAGGATCAGAAAGAAGCGCAAGACGGTTGTATCACCACGATTGACAGCACGCGATATATTGAGGCTCTTTCATGGATCTATCTTGCCAACAACTGCCGCTTCATCATCAATGATGAGCTGCATCATCTTGCAAAGGTATGCATAGATTATTCCGATAAATACAATGAGCCTTTCCCTGATCTTTACAATGATCAGCTGGAGATTTTTGTAGATGATATCCGCAATATATGTAGCACTGCGGTCTCTCTGATCGGGACTCCTGATCTTGAAGGGATGCGCGAACTAAGAAAGAGAATGCAGGTGATCCTCTCGGAGTCGTATTCGAACTCCCAGCGTCTTTACGAGCACCTTCACGACGGCAGGACGGAACTTGCACCTGAAAAGCGCATAGCACTTCAATACACCATGAACGCATTCCAGATATGCCACAGCATCATCTACTCGTTGCGTCGCTTCATGCTCGCCAATATCTGTCTCACCCTCTCCCTCAACCACAAATAAGGCGATCGTAAGGTCGAGTGATGGTATTACCATCCATACCATAGCAAGGTAGGGACGCACGGCTCGTGCGTCCGCCTCCGTATTGCCGGTTTATATGTCGAATTTGCAAAGCCGATAGCAGGCGGACGCACGAGCCGTGCGTCTGTAGAATATCAGAGAGGCTGCCTGACAATCATTGTCAGACAGCCTCTTCCATGACAAATATTCAGATTCTAAATTCAAAATTCTCAATTATACCATCAGTACATAGGTTTGAACCCCTCTGATTTTACAAACTTCTTTGTCACGTCGCCGACAAGATCGGTAGAATGAGATGTGTCAAGCTTCAATATCTTTCCTTTCGGACTAAGATCGCATTTCTTTAGGTCTACGTAATAGTATCCGGGATTGGTCACGATATCGAAATAATAAAGCTTGTCGCGAAGATTGGAATAGCTTCTCCACTGAGTGCTGCTTACGTTTGGTTCACCCTCTATAGTGTAGGTATATGGTACGCAAGAATTCACAAGTATCGACCGTGTTATAGCTGCTCCGAGCTGAGCTTCATCTGTCTTCTCAACACGATGTGCGAAATAATTGGCTCGCACGCATCTGTCTGGGCTGCTGACTGTTCCGGGAAGCATGTGCACTCCTCCGATCTTGTCCCAGTAATTGATGATCGCCGTCATTGATGGCCATGTGGGATCGTTGGTCATAGCACGTATGTCTCCGGGATCGTATATGTTCAGGTTTCCGTGGTCAAACTCGAAAATTATCGAGCTTCCGGAAGCATCTGTCACTCCCCAGTGAAGTGTCGATACCGTACCGCCGTCAAATGTAGCACCTTCGATGCTGAACGGTGTGGATGTCAAAAGGTCCTTTACTTCTCCCGTGGTTGCACAGTTGTCGAGAATCCAGCCAACTATCATTGCAAGTGAGATGGGTGGATTTTTTTCTCTTTGGGCATTATCGTAGATGGTTCCTTTGCAGAAAAGACCGTTAACTGAAAGTCCTTTCTCATTCATGCCTTCCGTGATACCGCCGTCATAACCCACTGCATATACCGCGCCATACTTGGATGTCCAGTTGATGCCGGCTGGAGTAGAGGCACCCTGTTTGTAGATGCCGGCAGGATATACATAAAGGTTGGTCGGAATCGGTGTCTTCCAGTCAAGTGAACGACCGATGATAAGGAGACTGTCAGATCCCTCATATATTACTCGCGTGCATGCGTCGCCCTGCGACGGCATTGCGGCCGCGCTGATTCCAATTGCGCCAAGTGCCAAAGCTTTACAGATACTTTTCATAGCAGAATACATTATAAGATTAAAAATTAATTTACTTACAATTCATAACGCCTGCAACACGCAAAAGGTTGACTTCCCGATTATCAATTCCCGGTCAGGTAGGGACGCTCGGCTCGTGCCTCCGCCTCCCGAATCAAAATAGCCGAATTTGCAATACCGATCGCAATGCGGACGCACGGACCGTGCGCCCCTGTCAGCCGATTAATCCAAATTCAAAATTGAACTCAATTCTCAATTATACTCAGATTTCGATTATATTTTGTATTCTAAAAAAAAATTATTACCTTTGCATTTAATTATGAATTATGCATTGGGCATTTTTAATTGTTCATTGACCTAAACTTATGGAAATTTACAAAATACTTGTCGTTGACGACGAACCGGATCTCTGCGAAGGTCTCAAACTCAACCTTGAAATAGAAGGATATGAAGCTGATGCAGCTTATTCTGCTGAAGAAGCCCTTGAAATGGATCTCCCATCTTACGACCTAATTCTCCTTGATGTTATGATGGGTAAGATGTCCGGCTTTGAAATGGCGCGAATTCTCAAAAGGAATCCTGCCACTTCTTCAATCCCGGTCATCTTCTGCACTGCTAAGAATGCAGACGACGACATGATAGCGGGTCTCAATCTCGGTGCCGATGACTACGTCACCAAACCTTACAACATCCGCAACATCCTTGCGCGCATCAAATCAGTATTGCGTCGCACCGAACGCTCAGGAGCTGCCACCCCTGCCAACCCCGTGGCTACAACAAAAGAGGAAGTGAAGCAAAAGCGCATCATTCGCGAGGAAGGTCTTGTGATCGACCTTGACCAGATCGTTTGCACAATCGATGAGGTGCCGGTGCGAATGCCCAGAAAAGAATTTGAACTCCTTTCTCTCTTCATGAGCAATCCGGGAAAGATCTTCTCACGTGAAGACATTCTTCAGAAAGTATGGTCTGACGAAGTAGTTGTCGTAAACCGTGTGGTGGATGTCAACGTGACTCGTCTCCGTGCCAAGATCGGCAAATATGGCAAGCTTATCGTCACGCGTTCGGGCTACGGCTACGGCTTTAAGGTTTGATGGGCTGTTGCTTGTGAGTTGTTAGATAATCGTTGTCTTTAATAGTTGAAAAATGCGTTCCCTGAAGATAAGCTATAGTACAAGGCTTTTCATCATCATTGTCGCTATCCTCACTGTCTGTGAAGTCGCTTTCATCGCCTTTCAGTTCTCACGTGAGCAGCGTTACCGCGAGGAGCTGCTCAACGCGCAGCTGACAATTCTCAACTATCAGCTGCTCGATCACTATGAGGGCGGATTAGTGGATGTGGAGACATGGGAACGCACCATCGACCTTCCGATCCAGATGCTTCAGCTTGCCATCTTCGATTCGGAAGGAAACATGATCTATGACAATACAGGCATAGGGGAGATAGAAAACCCTCTTGAGCTTGCAGAGATCAAGATGGCAATGGAATCTGACGATCATAAGGGATTCTGTGTCCATAACAATGATGACGAGGATGATGATGAGTTTTACTACTATGCAGCATTGCGCGAAGGAGATCTTATAGCCAGGACAGGTGCTCTCGGGCATGATGTAGGCATTGCCGATTTCATGCAGATCGACCGTTCCTTCATATGGTACGCCTTCCTGATATATATCGTCATCATATCGATCGCTTACTATACCACTTCAAGAATGGGCAACGCCGTGAAGCGTCTCTCTGAGTTTGCCGACAAGGCTGAAAGGGGAGAGGAGATATTCGACACCGAAGCTTTCCCGAGAAATGAACTCGGAAACATTGCCCACAGCATTGTCCTGATATATGCGCGATGGCAGCGTACGGTAGCTGATCGAGATCAGAAAGCCAAGATTGCACTGCGTGAAGAGCAGGAAAAAGCGCGTCTCAAGAGAGAGCTTACTAATAATATCAATCATGAGCTGAAGACTCCGGTTTCGGCTATATCACTCGAACTTGAGACAATAATCACACGTAAGGATCAGATCACGGATCAGCAGCGCGATATGCTCATATCAAGATGCAAGGCTAATTCCGACCGGCTTCTGAAGATGATTCAGGATATCCTTACCCTCAACCGTCTTGACGATGGTGCAGAGAACATTCAGAAGGAATTACTGTCGCTGCGCGATATAGTCGACGAAACCTCAGACACCCTGCTTCCGAAAGCGGAGAATGTCGGAATCGCTTTCGATATCAACCTTCCAGAGACAATGATGATGCTTGGCAACGGACCTCTTCTTGAGGCCGTGTTCAATAATCTGATCAACAATGCGATATTATACTCAGGAGGCTCCACGATATCGATATTCCTTCAGGAGGAGAACGACAGCAGCTACCGCATAATCATAGCCGACGACGGCACAGGCATCCCGGAAGAGCATCTTGAGCATCTTTTCGACCGGTTTTATCGTATAGAATCGGGCAGGTCGCGAAAGAAGGGAGGCACCGGTATCGGACTCGCGATTGTGAAGAGTGCGGCACGCTTCCATGGCGGAGACATCACTGTCCGCAACCGCCCCTCCGGAGGTCTTGAATTTACACTTACTCTCTCTAAATCCTTTGGATCAGATAAGGACGCAAAGTCATAGCATCAGTCCGGACTATTTCGCATAACTATGGACAATACGCAAATAAATTCTCTCGCCGATCGTGTGATATCATCGGCTCAAGGAGTAACCCGCGAGGAGGCTCTTGCCCTTATGCAGGCGGAAGACATGGATGCTCTGTGTGATGCCGCTGACCGTATCAGGAAAGCATTCCACGGATGCTATTTCGATTCCTGCTCCATTGTCAATGCACGCAGCGGAATGTGTGGCGAAGACTGCAAGTGGTGTGCACAGACCGGCAGACACGATACAGGATGCGCCACCTACAATTTTATAGAGGAGGACCGTGCGCTTGATGCAGCGCACCTTAACGAGGAAGTCGGCATCAGCCGCTTCTCGCTTGTCACGAGCGGCAGGGCAGTCAGCGACAGGGATCTTGATAATTTCATAAAGATTTACGAGCGTCTTGCATCAGAGACTGATCTGCATCTCTGCGCCTCGATGGGATTACTGTCCGAATCGGCACTTGCGCGCCTCCGGAAAGCAGGAGTGGAACGCTATCACTGCAATATGGAGACAAGCCGGAGGATGTGGGACAAGTTGTGCACCACACACACGCAGGAAGATAAAAGGCGTACCATAGAGGCTGCCCGCAGGCAGGGAATGACGATCTGCTCGGGCGGTATAATAGGGATGGGGGAGACTGCTGAAGATCGTGTCGACTTTGCAATAATGCTCCGCGAAATGGATGTGGATTCGGTGCCCATGAACATCCTCAACCCGATAAAGGGAACCCCTCTTGAGAACACTCCGCTCATTCCGGAAGAGGATATCGTGAGGTGCGCGGCGGTATGGCGGTTCATATTGCCGAAGCAGACCATCCGTTTTGCCGGAGGCAGAGGACGACTGTCGGAAGCCAACATGCGCCGTATCTTCACCGGAGGTATCGACGGTGCCATTATGGGCGACATGCTGACCACTATTGGCAATACAGTGGAGAAAGACAAGGAAATGCTCTCATCCCTTCATCTCGAATTCAATCCTCATCCCTCTTCATGACTTAACCCTTCTCTCCTGACTCTAAATCCTTCTCTCTTGACCCTTGACTCTTGACTCTTGACCCTTCACTCTTGACTCTTAATAAAAATGGACATATCCGTAGTAATACCGCTATACAATGAAGCCGAATCTCTTCCCGAGCTCCACGCATGGATAGCACGTGTGATGGAAGCAAACGGCTTTTCCTATGAAATAATTTTCTGCAACGACGGCTCTACCGACGGTTCACTTGCAGTGATAAAGGATCTTGCAAAGCAGGATCCTCATGTGCACTGCATCAGTTTCTCGCGCAACTACGGCAAGTCGCCGGCCCTCAACGAAGGATTCCGTCATGCCAAAGGCGACGTGGTGATCACTATGGACGCCGACCTTCAGGACAGTCCTGATGAAATTCCCGAACTCTACCGGATGATCACTGAAGATGGCTATGATCTTGTGTCCGGGTGGAAGAAAAAGCGTTACGATCCTCTGAGCAAGACCATCCCCACAAAGCTCTTTAACGCGACAGCCCGTAAGGTTAGCGGCATCAGGAATCTCCATGATTTCAATTGCGGTCTAAAGGCTTATCGAAATGAAGTGGTGAAGCATATAGAGGTATATGGCGATATGCACCGTTATATTCCGTATCTTGCCAAGAATGCAGGCTACAAGAAGATAGGTGAAAAGGTGGTGCATCATCAGGCAAGAAAATACGGTGTCACTAAATTTGGTCTCGACCGCTTCGTCAACGGCTATCTCGACCTTGCCACGCTGTGGTTTCAGTCAAAGTTCGGCATCAAGCCGATGCATATATTCGGTCTTTTGGGAAGCCTCATGTTTCTTGTGGGTTTTATTGCAACCCTGACGGTCCTCATACTGAAGATTGTGAGCATGTGCAGTGATGGTTATAATTTCTATGTGACAAAGTCTGTATATTTCTATCTCTCTCTTACTGCAATGGTGATGGGCCTTCAGTTCTTCCTCACAGGCTTCATTGGGGAACTGATAACCCGTAACTCACCCGAGCGAAACAACTACCTTATAGGAGAAGAATGGTAGTGTCATGCCCCGACATATTGCGCTCCTCGTTCGCCGCCTTGGCAATGGCGGTGACAATTCTTGCATATCCACAGTCAAACAGAGGCACTATAACCCCTGTGGAGAGTGACGATGAGGCTCCTCCGCAGCCCGTGCTTCATTATTACGACAAGCACGGCGACAAACTCGATACTCCGGTCTATTATCTCGCCGAACTCGACACTGTGTCCAAGATACGTCCAGCATCCCCCTATCCTCTCTACAACGGCGTAACTGTTGGTGTGAACTTCGCTGATGCGGTGATGGCGCTCACAGGTCAGAAGCATTCAAGCTACGATGTCAACGCAATGGTGTCTCTCCACAATTGGTTTTTCCCGGTGGTGGAGGTTGGTGTCGGGTGGGGTAGGTACACTGATAAGAACGATCTCTTCTCAGTAAAGGCTTATCCCTCGGTCTATGTTAAAGCCGGCATCAACTACAATTTCCTTTACAAGTCTAATCCTGACTACATGGTCTATTTAGGTCTTCGCTATGGATTGTCACGCCACTCGTGGGACAGGACCGATATCAAGACCACAAACGACGCCGGTGAGTCAGTAAAGGCTCCCGATGAGCTTAACCGTAGTTGCCTGAGCACTTACGGCGAGGTGCTCGCCGGATTGAAGGTGAAGATAGCCGGACCTTTCTCTATGGGATGGAACGTACGTTACCGCATAGGTCTTCATAATTCAGGTGGAGAGGATCCATGGTTTGTGCCGGGATATGGCACCGGTCCGCTGGGGTTCACCTTCAACGCATATTTTACCTTCGGCGGCAAGAAGAAAGCATCTGCCCACGATATTCTGGATCTCCCTTTGCCTGAATCTCTGGAACCCGCACAATCTTCCGGCAGTCCGGAAGATCTGCCTGTAGAAGGAGTGGATGACATATCATGATCGCATTTTAAATTTTACCGAATGTTGCGTATATAGTAAGATAAAGGCAGGACTGTAATTTCAGTTCTGCCTTTATCTTTATCATTATTTTAATTCTGGCTAAGCCCTTATTGTTTTGAGATGGAATCTTAATCAGCCCTGATCAGCTTTATCGCACAGGCATCCATATAGTTCTGGTTAGCTCCGTTATCAAACGAGTTGAAGTCATAATTGAAGTAGTTTATATCCCAGCTCATGGTCGGTCCCGGATTTGTGTCACCTAAGAATCCGTTTTCCTCACGGTTGTTTAACCAGAATACCACTCCCGGTGAAATTTTCAGATTATATGGTACCGGTCTGAAGGTGTTGTTGCTTGTCGATGATGAACCCCTAAGGGTGCTCCATACGTCAGAATACATCATGGTGCCGTTTGCCACGACGTTTGCAGGATTTGCGTCTCCGTTATAATATGTCTGCTTCCTTCTGCCATATCCGTCTTTGCCCAAAGGGAATACAACCTGATGCGCCGTCTTGTTTTTTGCATCATATGCAATGACACATCTCACTCCCTTGTTAGGATCCTGGTCTCCTCTCCAGAATCCTGTAGCGGTTGCAAAATTGTCGGATGTTTCAGTGGCACCGTCTCCGTAAAGTATTCCCAAGGCAAATTCACAATTAGACTTGAGCTGATTGAAATCGGCGAGCTCAGGCACTTTATAATTCAAACCATTGATTACAAATGTCCCCATTGGTGCCGGATTGTCGTTGCTTCCTTCGCATCCTATCTCATCCCAAGTCTTGCTTCCTCCTCCGGTCAAATCGAATTTCCCTGAAGCACCCGGATTTTGGAACGGACCAAAATTTGTGCGGTTGTTGTTTGTCTCCAATATGCCTTCGGTGATTCTGCCTCTGCGGAATAATGAGCCGAGGATCATCGGATTGGAAGTCTCAACGGCGTTATATACGTTGTCAGTGCCTGTTTCTGTGGCGGAAACCAATGTATAATTGCTCCATTCCTTGCCTCCGAGGCTCTGTGTGCCTTCATATCCCTGACATACGAATATCTTATGGGCACAGTTGTTGTTGTGGTAGAGTACGTCTACAATTGCACATCCATCTCCTTCAATATTTATCTTGAAATCTATCTGCGAGCCTGTCTTTCCATAGATTTTACCATCCTTCTCTTCTCCGAGAGTGGTGTTTGAAGTTGAAAGTGACACGTTTGTTCCCGTCTCTACGTAAGCTGTCCATTGCCCGTCTGATTGAATAGGAATATAGTTAGAGTGCTGGTTGCTGTTTCTGGAGGTCATCAGCACCACGTGGAAGTCACTGGCTTCACTTCCCCCTTTGCGCCATATGGCTTTGGGGTTTACAACGCGCGGCTCCTGAAGCACTGTCACGTATTTAGTCAATGTCCTGTCAGGTACCCCCTCCCCCATATCGAATTCAGCCGTCACGCGTAGAGTTGCCTTTCTCACGAAATATTCATAAGGATTATTGCCTGAAAAGCCGGAACCTTCAATCATTGTCTTTGCCCTTGTCCACAAGGGAACTTTCACTATCTTGTTATTCTTGTCCGTTCCGTCATCTACTGAGTCAACACTCCAGGAATTCAGCGGGCAATTGCCCGGATGTTCGCCGAGCGTCAGGTCTTCTCTATTGAATACAGAATATCCCTGGCTTCCCTGTCCGTAATTGCTGTTATAGTAATTCTGCAGTGCTGTCTGTCCGGCTGCTTGTTGTTTGAACGTATAGTACATTGCAGGCTGGCCTGTTGCAGGATTTTCCGGGATTCTCACAGGTACGGTCACCGGTAATTCGGAAACCTCCTGAGCAGTCGGCATATTGAGAGCAAGAAATCCCAGCCAGGGCTTGTTTGTATTTACCGGAACACTGATACCCTCTATCGTAGTAAGAGTACTGTAATATGCGTTAAAGGCAGCCTGGTTCCAGGTGAACTGATAGGTGGATGGTTCCGATTGTATAGTAGCAGCCGGAAATTGCAATGTGGTTGGATCTGATGGTGCCCAGTTGTTTTCTATGATATCCACACGCAGGCTTTTGCAGTTTTCCGATACTTTTACCGGCAGGGATGATTTCTGCTGGTAGAGGTAAGACACGCGATAGAACGGCGGAACTTCCAGGTTCGGGTCAGGAATATCATAGTCGATATGCCAGTCAGGCTGGTTTGCCCATCCCTTGAATCCGAGTGTCAGCTTAAAGTGATAGTTTCGCTCCACATCGTAGTTGTATGTTATGTCCTTACCGAGCATGAACCGGTATTTTATCGGACCTTGCGACGGGTTTTCCTGATTGATCGATATATAGTATGCCTCAACCTCTACATACGTGCCGTATTTCACACGATCCTTATAGTCATTATTGTCAATATCATCACGGATGTTTGTCCCTACCTGATCCTTTCCGAAGCCGTGCTGACGTTTGTCGTAATCAACGGAATTGGGGTCGTCCTTAAAGTCACCCTGTATGTTTTCATAGAAGAATAGCGCATCAGAATTGGCTGAATGGTCTGAACCCAACAGTTTTGGCTTGCCATCCGGAGTGACGAGTCCGTTATAAAGTTCAAGCCCGCTCTGATTCTTGTCGTAGATGTTTGCTGATGGGTTCCCGGCATATGTGATGCGAGTATTGTCGATTGCCGGGGTATAGCTTGCATCCGGTTGATTGAACTGTCCTGTTCTCCGGTTGAGGACTTCATCTTCATTCTCCGGGGTATTTTCTTTTCCGAGGAAACATTCGGCTGCTATATCATGCACCGTGACATTCTTAATGTAGATCCATACTCCGTCATTAAGCCCCGATGCATCATAGGCAACGGTCACTTTCGACGCAAGCCGGCGGAGCCAGGCGCTTATACGCATATCCGGCTTGTCGATGGTTATGGTTTTGGGTCCGAATCCTTTTGAGGAAGAGGGCACCTGCTCATCTCCAGTCAGTTCCATGAAATAGCCGAACATCTGGTCGTCATTTGCAACATTCACATCGTCCCATCTTACTTTAACCGATTTGAGCCCGTCTGCTGTCTTGATCTCTCCTTCACGATCCCTCAATATCGTTGCATATTCACCACGGATATTCGCGGCGGCATATATCTGATATTTGCCATAGGGGAGTTTGAGATTCAGCGTGGCTTTCGATGTGGCAAGTGCCAGCTCTCCATTGTCATTGACATCCACTCCTTCTCCGTCGTCGGGGGGTGTGGTGTTCGGTGTGATGTTCAAGGCATCTCCGGAGTATTCCTGTACGTCAACGAGTGCGCCGTCCTCAGTATATACGAATACAAACAGGTTCTTTATTCCATTCAGTGAGTTTCCCGGAGCTCTGGTAAGTGCGGGAGTATAATTTTTAAATGAAATCTCAGCGGTCAGCACAGCCTCTCCTTCCCCGGTCACTCCATTGTCGAAAAGATATCGGTCGTCGGCGCATGACTGGATCATCAAAACCGAGGCTATAACTGTAATTATACTGTATAATATATTTTTCTTCATCATTAATAATGATTATGAATACTCTTTAATCTTCTGAAGGATAATATATTTCTCCGAATCCTGGATTCAGGTCTACTGAATTGTAGGGTGCCTCGATCGCCTCTACGGTAAGTGACATAGGGGTGAAGCCCATTTCTATCTTCAGGTGAGTGTCTCTTGCCACTGCATCATTCCCGTCGATATTGAGTATGTTGGTCTCTAACGGAGCCGTGAACTCCATGCCCGTGCTCAGCTTTACGGTCACCATATACTTTTCATCGCCTTTAAGTATGGATTCAGGGAAGTAGACAGGTCCGTGAATGGCTCTTGACTGAGTGATAGGCTGAGTGCCTTTCTCTACCATGTTGATGCTGAGGTTGTCCATCAGGTATGTAAGTGTCTTGTCCGACGGTGTCCTGAAGTCGGTGATATACATTTCCACATCCGGTCTTACGGCATCCTGATATTTTCCCTTTGAATATTCGGTATGGTTCGGGAATACATATTCTTCCGCCCCTATGCCTGAAATGGATATGGATGTGATCTGAACATTGCTATATGTCGGATCAAGCCCTGTGGGGTCAAGATAAAAGGTTGCCTTTGCTGCCGCACGGGTGATGAAAAGGTGTGATTTATAAGTGTCTTCCGGCAGATTAAGTCTTTTTACGTTGACAAATATATCGAAAAACTCCGTAAGCGGAAGCATTGGAATCAGCGCCTTTGAGTCAGAAAACAATCCTTCTGTCACGGTTCCAGCATCAGAGATATCCGGCATTGAGACAGTCCACTTTGTAAGATTGTCGAAATTTGCCACCTCTGTGCCGATGGAATAGGCTTCATCGAGAAATTGAGTGGCAGATTCCCAGTCTGCAGAAGGCGCTTGCAATGAAGATTCGTTTGCTATCAGATAAATGCGTTTGCTTTCATTATCAACCACATTAAATTCAAGGTTGTCATTTCTCGGATGTCCGTATTCATTTGTAGCTACAAGCCGGTTGGCTTCCACCAGTCTAAATGCTGTCTCAGGCTTGCCGTTGAGGTCTTTAATCGTATCGCCGTTTTCATCTACGTTGGGGACATTGCGTATGATTATGACCCTTAGGCTGCTTATCTTTTCAAACTCGCCGCTTATGTCATAATCATAACCGTCGTTATCAGCCCCGTCGGTGCGTGTAGCCTCTTTCTGTCGGTCAAAAGACACTTGAAGGCATAGATTCACCATCTCGGGGATCGGCGTTTCAGGCTGTTCTGGCAGTTCAGGCATATCCGGATCATCCGAATGACGGCAGCCTACGGCACACACCATTGCCATTATTGTGAGCAGCGCCAGTGCCTTGTCTCGTATTGATTGTATAGGCATGATCAATAGTGTTTATGCTGTTTCATTCGAAGTCAGGATTGTTGATACGCACATCCCAGTTGTCTACTTCTATCTGAAGTTGTTTCCATATGCCGTTCTGCAGGATGAAGAAAAGACTCCAGCGGCTCTCCCGGTCGAAGAACTCCTGTGGCTCCATTGGATTGGAGGCGCTTTTCAGAAGCCAAAGATACTCAAGAAGGGGAAGGTCGATGACGTTGTGTCCGTCTTCCTTGCTTGTGACTATCAGCTTGGGGGAATTATACGTGACAAGTCTCGGGAAACTGATCTCGGCATATGCCACGGTAGCAGCTCCACCTTGCGGGAGACTTCCGGGACTTGAATTCCCGCGTGCCCAGGGAAGGTATTCCACGTTATGTGTCGGTATCACCTCATTGTCCCATCCCATCAATGTATTGTCGTCTACAACCTTAAAGATGAAGTCATCCTCATCGATAGTGGTGCCGTCTGCCTGCTGGAGCATTATACGCAGGTTGTTGGTGTCTTTCATCATCTCGACTGTATAATCCCTGTATTCGGTATCTGTCTCCTCCACGCTGACCTCAAGCCTGCCGTAGTAGAGATCGTGCAGGTGTCTTTTCTCAGGATCTGTCAGGCAGTCGGGGTCAAGCTCAACCTCGATCTGGTCCATGCGGACCGTCGATGGCTGTGAGACAAACGAGAACGATGATTCCGGGCATTCCATGCCGCCGTACGCAATTACAGTGTAATCGCCGGGTGCGAGATCGACTGTCATCCTCCAGTTGTCGTCCTTATGGTCTTCCTGATTTGTACTTGTCTGAGTCTTCACGTAGTTGCCATCGCTGTCATAGAAGAGGACCGTCAGGCAGTCGACGTGCTTGAAGGCATTGGCGTCCTCCATATTGTACTCATATATGAATCGCAGCCTGAGACCCTGCGGACAAGGCTGCAGGTCTTCATGTATGCGGTCGCATGAGGTGAACGACAGCATGGTTCCTGCTATCATAGTCGCCGCTATCGCCTTTTTGATCGAATCTGAAAAAGATCTGATTTCCATATCTTGTATATTGTTGTTTTGTGGCTTGTGAGGAGGTCAGTCCTCACAAGCCTGTCCTTTCGGATTTTTCTGAAGCGGGTATATATCCCGTCAGGTTTAGAATGTAATGTTGTTGAGGCGTACTACCCAGGGTACGATCTCCATCTTCACGGAAAGGTAGATCTCGTCAGATTCGTCCGGGGTGTCGGGAGTCGGGTTGTTCGGATCATTCTCCGGAATACGTGGGTGACCGAGGCGGGAGATCTTGCTTATGGAAAGCTTGTAGACATTGTTGCGCACTACGTCAAACTCCATCGGACCCATGGATCCGTCCAGACCATTGTCATTATGACGGTTCCAGTAGTAATAGTAGCAGTAGTAGCCCGCACCGTAATCTTCATCTATCGATGACTGGTAAATGTAGATGCCCGCTCCTGTCACTGCAAGACGCATTGCTTTCAGCCTATCTGAAACCCCAGCACCTGTTGCGTTATCCGACAGTTCCTTGCCATTTTGCGACCACTCGCTCCATGCATAGTTGGCGCTTTCGACGTATGCCTTGTATTCCGGTCCCGAAGTGTTTGCAAGAGCTGCCGCCCACATAGGATCCGATATCTCCTTATTCTTTTTGGTAGCATCCTTTTCATTGGGATCTATGTAGATCATGTGGTTAACCACGTCTTTACCTTCTGCGTCCTTTGTCGTGTAGGTGGGGATCGGACCGTCGCCGAAGACAGCCTTGTAGAGGCTGTTGGAGCGGTTGATTTCCATTACGCCGGCAGTATTGATGGTGACGGAAGCCTGGATGGCAGCCTGGCGGATATGGCGCCATCCCATATAGAGATGTCCGTCATAGTAGTAAAGGATAGGGTCATCGTGGGAATTTCCCTTAAGTGAGATAGTCTCGCCATTGTAGGTAAACTGTTTGCCGTTGAGGCAGTTTGCAAGATTCTTTATATTGCCCTCGTTCCATGCTTCCTCATAATATCCCGGATTTACTGAATCTGCAAGAGCGCTTCCGAGAAGCTTGCCCTTGAATACGATACCGGTGGATATACCGTTCATCTGCTTTGCATTGTTTTCCGGAATCACATTCTCGGTCACATAGCGCCATACGTGGTATTGACCCGGCTGAGCACCTTCCTCTCCGGGCTTCACGTATTTGTCCGGTGTGCCTTTCAGGACATCTGACACCTTCACTACATCCCAGCGGGTGCTGCTCATGACTTCGTTGTTGAAAGATCCTGAGTCTTCGAAGAAGGGGAAGTTGAAGTAATTGGAGAATCCTGTCATCAATGCTGATCCTCCAAACGTGCTTGCATATGGACCCACAACGTAATTACCGCCGGTGTATATTCCGGTTGTTTCCTTTGTCCAAGGCTCCTCGTTGCCGCAAAGGGTGTAGTCGGCCAACTGTCCTGTTGGACTGACGCGTGGAAGATAGTAGAATTTGTTGCTCATGTTCACCAGACACATTTTCTGGATCTGGACATCCACGATAGGCTTCGCATTGTCGTAGTCTCCATCAGCCTTAGTGTTCATCAGTACGTTGTAGCGGTTATCGCCGGCAGAACCGTCCTTGAAGTCAAAGCGGGCCACAGAACGCTGAACGAGGATGTTGCCGCGTCCGTTGTTTTTGGAGTTATCAACTACGTTTGTTGCGGATATAGTATTGACATCGGAAAGCTTGAACGGCTTTTCTACCGAGGAGAAGTTTTCCCAGTCAAGAAGATTCTTCGGGAGCTCGCGTGTGTCAAGATTGACATTGTTCATGAGGAATGAGTTGCTGCCCCATATGCCTACGTTCTTGTCCTGAGTTGCGTCTGTAGATTGCAGCACTTCGCAAGTGGCGTCGATCCATGAGGCGGATCCGAAGTTTGTGTTTGATCCGTCAAACATTGAAAGAAGTTCGTTGGTAGGGTTGGCAAACACAAAGACATATACCGGCGGCACATTGCCGTTATAATTGCCATACAGAGTGTTGAGGTTTTCCTTCTGCAGGCGGGCGGTGGCTCGGTACATCTTGTTGCTGTTGCCTTCTATGGATGCTGTCGCGATGCGGTTGCTGGGAACCTCTCCGGCTGCGATAAAGCCATATTTATCGATACCCGGTTTTACCTCGGATGAAGCCAGGACGATAAGTGCAGAACTTACATAGTTTTCCGTGTCCGAACCAATCTCTGTGCCGGAATTGCTTCCGCCGCCTACGATGGTTTCGCTTCGGGTACCTGCAAGACCGGAAGGCATATTGAAGTCTACCGTCATGAAGACTCCTCCGGAGCCTTCGTCAGTGCTTAGCTGGCCCTGATTGTTGCCCTGCTCGATCATCTCGTTGGAGCATGCTCCCGCCGCCAGAAGTGCGAAGGCGGAAGCCAGGCTTAAAATGCGATTTTTTTTCATGTTAATGAATTGTTTGAATATTTGTTTTTGATTTTTTTCAATTGCTTCGGACCTTGATCCGGAGGACTGAAGATTAATAGACCACGATTGACTGTCGCGGTGCCATGGCGTCTTCGACCTCGGGGATCACTTCTTCAGCCTGGGTCGATCCGGAGGCTGCAGCTTTCTTGAGATATTCAAGCGCCTTGGAATAGTCTTCCTCCATAGCGTAGAGCATACCCCATGCATAGTCGGAATCGGCATTGTGACCTACTTTCTCAAGATACATGCGGGCTGCCTGCAGATTGCCGTTGCTCATGGCGCAGCCGGCGGCATTAAGGTTGGCTATGTCACTGTCCGGATACATGGCGGCTGCCGTCATGAACACCTTATAGTATTCAGGCGAACCCTGTGGATATTTGCCCGAGAGAAGATACAGCTCATTGAGCGACAGCATCTTCGGATCCTTCTCAAATACCTTCGCTATCTCGTCGACGTCATAGAATTTCTTGATCCTGTACGTGATGCGGTAGTCAGTGTGACGCAATACCGGGTAGACGTTCTGAAGAAGGAAAGGATAGTCGTTGGGGAATTTTGCACGGAACAGGTCGTTCTTCTTCTCGATAGGTATGGAAGCATCGTCGATGAAGGCGAGCATCTCATGTTTATTCGGTATGGATGATGCCTCGATCCATTCGCGCAGTCCGTCCCAGTCCTCGGGTACGGATGCTGTCTCAAATACGTAATTGGGGAAGCCGGAGTGATCTTCGACATACTTCCTGACCACTTCAGTACGCCCCTTGGCAAGGCGGACGTTGTTGAGATAAGGACCTTCAGGCGATGCATAGCCGGTGAGCAGGATTCGTTCTACTGTGGCGTATTCGTTGTCTCTCACTGCGTTGATGGTCTTGAGGATGGAGTCGAGTTCGGCATGGTTGGTGTAATATGTCCAATCGATGTCCGTACGGTTCACCTTGAAGATGATGTTTGCGCGTCCGGAAAGGTTGAAGATCTTGTCGGCAGTGTCCTTCGGTGCGATATACCTGAAGTTGTGAGCGTATTCAAGGAAGTTGGTCACAGGAGGTTCGTTGATGTCTACCGCCGGGAAGTCTCCTGTACGTGCAGGCTTGCAGTTGCATATGTTGGCGGTGTCCGCCTTTATGATTATGCTGGAACTGCCCGAGAGCGGAGTATATCCTACGGTGCTTGAATATTCCACCGGAAGACTCTTGCCGGCACGTGAGAGTGTCAGCGGAGTGGCGTTGTTCTCGCGTATCTCTGCATACCATGCCTTGCGCCCTGCGATGCGGATTTCCGGCATCGGGACAGTGTCGCCGTTGGAGACGTATTGAGGGGTGAGGGTGACTATATGATTGCTCTTCACCTTGTATGCCTTCGGGTCGACAGTCATGTTGAATGTAAGCAGGGTGTCTCCCTTGTTGACGTTCATCTGTGATATATGCAGGCGGTCGGAAGTTGACTGCGCCGCTGCCGCGATTGGCAGCAGGATTGCCGCCATGGCGATAAGTTTCTTGTTCATGAGTCGGTAAGGGATTTAGAAGACATATTCGAGATTGAGGGCGACCTTTGTCGGTCCGAAATAGTTGTGATGACCGTCACCGAGCTTCTTGCCGCACTCAGCGCATGGATACTCGTCGTAGCGTGCATGGATCCAGCCGATGCCTACTTCTGCCTCAAGGTTCCAGTGCCGGTTCAGGATCCAGTCGTAGCCGTAGCCGATGCCGGCTCCGGCTCCCCAGCCCTCGTAACGGCGGTTTTTAAGAGGTCTCAGATCTGTGCCGAGAAAATTGATGTTGTTGTCGATGTGTCCGAAGTTGAATTCTCCTCCGATGGCATGCAGACCGAGGAAATGTCCCTGGAATCGACGGCAGAACCAGTAGCGGGCCTCCGGCTGCACGAGCCAGTGACGAAGCTTGCTGTCGTTGACTGTCCATAAGTTGAGCTGTCCGGCAACGTTCAAGGTCCATTTCCGGGCGAGCCCTATCTCAAGCCCTAAGTTCGGGCTAAGCAAAGCGTCGCTTACGATATTCGTCTTAAGCGCTGCTTTCTGGGCAAAGGCACTCGTCGAGGCTCCCGCCAACAGCAGTAAAGCAATAATCATCTTGAGCTTGATATTGCTAAGTTGTCGTGTCATGTCCTATATTGAGTTATAGTAGTGAAAATTATATGCATGAATGTCCCGTTCCGGTATGGGCGGGATTGAAGTTTATTGTCGGCAATGTTATGAATCCTGTAGATACTCTGCAAGTAGTATTCATAGCAATATCTTTTGTGTCGATATAAAAGTCAGTTATGCTTTGATTTTCAGGTAATCGTGAATATATTTTAATAATCTATCCTTAAGAAACGCTTGAAAATTTCGTGCAAAATTAATAAATATATCTAAAGAATGCAAATATTATGGCTTTTATTTTTTTTCGGGAGCCGCAAGCGGCTGCAAAATTCGCTTGTGGCTCCCGAAAAAACTTGTTATTTGCTCAGGCAGCTGTCAAGAAGCGCTGTGATGGCGCTGCGGTCCATGCCGCGTCCGATAAATACTAATTTGTCCATACGGTCACCGTATTTATCATCCCAGTCGCGGAGCAGTCCCGGTTCGGTGGCGAAGAAACGCTGAAGTTCCTCTTCAGGAGCTGTGGCATACCACTGTCCGCACTCGGTCAGTTTTTTCTGCACTCCTGCCTGTTCGAACAGATAGCTCATGTCAGGATTCTCACTGAAGTAGCAGATACCCTTGCATCTGATCACGCTCTTGGGCCACTGCTTGTGGCAGAAATAATCAAATTTGTTCAGATCAAAAGGCTGCCTCCTGTAGTAGACGAATGTCGAAATGCCATATTCCTCTGCCTCTCCCTCTCCATGATGATGATGGTGGTGATGACATTCATGCCCTTCCTCTTCACACCGGCACTCCTCATGATCATCTTCATGTTCATGCTCATGATGCTCATGCTCGTGATGGTGCTCATGATTGTGATGATGCTCATGATCGTGATGATGCTCATGCTCGTGATGATGCTCGTTTGGCTCATGGCTCTTGGTTGCGGACTCTTGCACTTCAATCTCTTCAAGGGGCTTTTCGATCTCGCGAATCCAGGTGGCGGAGGTTGCAGCCTTGCCGAAGTCGAACTTATGGGTGTCGAGTAGCCGGCTGAAATCCACATCACAGTAATTGCATTCGATGATTTCAACGGAAGGATTCAATGCATGGATTGCCTCGCGGATCATGGATGCATCTTCCCGGGAGACTTCCGAGATCTTGTTGAGAAGCACAATGTTGCAGAATTCTATCTGCTGCACCACAAGATTTTCCAGATCTTCCTCGCCATATTCCTTTACGGTCAGCGATTTTCCGCTCCCGAACTCGCTCTGAAGCCGAAGAGCATCCACCACGGTGACAATGCAGTCAAGAACTGGGATGCCGTTGCGGGTCGCTACAGGTCCCATTGCCGGAATCGAACAGATGGTCTGGGCGATAGGCTCCGGTTCGCAGATGCCGCTTGCCTCTATCACTATATAGTCGAAACGGTCGCCTTCCATCAGACCGACCAATTGATTGACGAGGTCCATCTGCAGCGTGCAGCATATGCAGCCGTTCTGGAGCGCTACAAGCGAATCATCGCCCTGACCTATGAGCCCGTCTTTTGCGATCAGGTCCGCATCGATATTCACCTCGCCGATATCATTCACTATCACGGCAAACCGTATCCCTTTTCTATTGTTCAGTATCTTGTTGAGGAGCGTGGTCTTTCCGCTGCCTAAATATCCCGTGATCAAAAGCACGGGCACTGTCTTCTTTTCGATCATATCTTTCATTATTGAAAAAGACCTACCTATTCCGGTAGCGGATCAGGTAAGTCTTATTGGATTACTTGAGCGATAAACGGGATTCGAACCCGCGACCCTCAGCTTGGGAAGCTGATGCTCTACCAACTGAGCTATTATCGCATTTATGCTGCAAAACGAGCACGCTTGCTATTTACAATGCAAATTTAGTTATTTTTTTTTGTCTTTCCAAATTTATTTCGCATTTTATATGCATCCGGTGATTAATTTGATCCGGAAATGCCTGAAAACTCGTTTTTTTTTTCTAATTTTGTAAAAAATAAAGATTCCATGAAAAGATTCATACCATTAGCCGTGATGTCGTTGCTGGTTATGCTTGCGGCCTGCGGCGGAAAAAAGAAGGACGCAAACGCTTTTCCGGAGGGTTTCGATGCATTTACTGACGAGCAGAAAGTAACCTACATGATGCAGCATGCCCCGGCTGATTCGGTGGCAAGATTCATCATTTACGCTTCTCTCGGAAAAATAGAGGGAGTTAGGATAGATACCCTCAACAATGCTACCCTGAAGGCATATGAGGCATATAGGGATACCGCCCTGCAGTCGTTCAGCTGGGAGTTCGATCGTGTGGCGGAGGAACTGCCGCTCCACGACAAAATGCGGCTTCGTGTACTCGTCGGAGCTGAAGATCCGCAGGGACTCGGACTGACATTGGGGCTTGAGTATCTTAACCAGATCAGGGTAAAAGGCATGAATGCGGATCAGGTGCTTGAGGAACTTAAGGAACTCAAGAAAGCTTCAAAAGATTCGCCGGATGTCTATGCCCGGTTCCTTATCGGATTCCGGACAGTTCTCCGCTACGACCGTAATTCCGATATGCCTGCCGAGATTTATTCCCGGTTCCTGAATTATGACGAGGATGCGGTGCAGGAATATTACAGCCGCAATAAGGCTGCTTCCGAAGGTCACCCGGTGACACTGCCTGATTCAATACCTATTGAAGAGCATCCGGAAGACATGCCGCAATCTCAGGCTTCCGTCGCCCCGTCAGATAGCATTCAATAAGAATCTAAATATAAAACTATGCATTGTGAATTATAAATGACTATGAACCGAATATCTGAATACAGTGCTATGGCGGAAGCCGGCATACGCGCTTTGGAATTTCCCGATGGTAATCTCACAGGTCTCTATGCTCCGATATCCTACGGCATGCAGGCGGGTGGCAAGCGTCTGCGCCCTACGTTGCTGCTCATGACAGCCGATGCTTTCGGCGGATGTCCGGAGAAGGCTATTCAGCCTGCAGCAGGCATAGAGATGTTTCATAATTTCACACTCCTTCACGATGATGTGATGGATAATTCCGACCTACGTCGCGGTCGCCCTACAGTGCATTCGAAATGGGACGAGAACACTGCCATCCTTTCAGGCGACACAATGCTGACTCTCGCAACAAAATTAATTTCCGATGTAGAGGATGCTGTACTGCGTCCGGTGCTCGACACATTCAATGATCAGGCGCTGCGTGTCTATGAAGGCCAGCGTCTCGATATGGACTTTGAGACTAAGGAAGAAGTCGGAATCGATGAATACATAGATATGATCAAGGCGAAGACCGGCGCATTGCTCGGAGGGGCAGCCAAGATCGGAGCCCTGATCGGTGGCGCTTCGGAGGAGGATGCCGAAAAAATGTATGAATTCGGCTTGATGCTTGGTGTGGCATTCCAGATAGAAGACGATTATCTCGACACTTTCGGCAATGCGGAGACATTCGGCAAACCGATAGGTGGCGACATAAACAACAACAAGAAGACTTTCCTGATGGTGAAGGCGCTTGCAGGCGGCGGCTCTAACGCTGAGGCGCTGAAGGCTGCCATGAAGATGGCTGCCGGACCTACGAAAGTGAAGACCGTGACACGTATATACGAGGCTATGGGAATGCCTGCCGTAAGCAAGGCGGAAGTGGCTGCCTACAGCAGCAAGGCTCTTGCAGCAATAAAGAAAACCTCGCTTAGCGATGACCGCAGGGATGCATTCCGTAAACTCATAGAGAAACTGACAACCCGCACCAAATAATCCCCTCTTGACCATCGATCCTTGGTTCTCAACCTTGGTTCTTGACTCTTGGTTCTTGACTCTTGGTTCTCAACCTTGGTTCTTGGTTCTTGACTCTTGGTTCTCAACCTTGGTTCTTGACTCTTGACTCTTATATATGATAGATACCCATACCCACCTATATATGGATTCCTTCTCGAAGGAGGATCCCTGCGGATGTGCCCTTGCCGTCGACAGGGCGGTCGATGCGGGTGTGGAGCTGATGGTGCTCCCGTCTGTCGATCGAGAATCAGCTGCCGAGGTGGCTGCTCTGCATGATGCCCGTAAAAGCCGCACTGCAACTGCAATGGGGCTGCACCCTACAGAAGTGGGAGAGGACTGGCGCGAGGAGCTTGCCGATATTATATCGATCCTGAGTCCGACATCTCCTGTGGCTGTAGGGGAAGTGGGAATTGACCTTTATTGGGACGATTCAAACCTCAGGTTTCAGAAAGAGGCGTTCATAGCGCAGATACTGCTGGCTGAGCAGATGAATCTTCCCGTCATCATACATTGCCGTGACGGAATAGAGGTGTGCTGTGAGTGCATTGAAGAGGCAAAGTCTAAGTGCAATTCCGGGAAATTGCCCCCTCTCGTTTTCCATAGTTTCACCGGCTCTCCCGATGATGTGAGACGTATACGCCGGATATGTGATCCATATTTCGGCATCAACGGAGTTGTGACATTCAAGAATTCAGGGTCTCTTCCTGACGCAGTGAGGGAGATAGGAATCAGCCGTATCCTGCTTGAGACCGATTCCCCGTATCTTGCCCCGGTGCCTGAGCGCGGGCGCAGAAATGAAAGTTCTTTTCTTACGTATGTGAACTCAAAGGTTGCCGATATCCTCGGACTGACTCCGGAAGAGACAGATCAGGTCACCACCGGCAACGCCAAAACATTCTTCCGAATTTGAATCCGATTTTCAGTCTTCCATTCCATCAGCCAGTGGTGATATTCACCCTTGTCCTCCTGCTGATCCTTGCGGCACCGGTCTTATTCCGGCGTCTCAAGATCCCTGATGTGGTGGGACTTATCATAGCCGGCGTTGCGGTCGGACCTTACGGATTCAATCTTCTTGAGCGCGATGCTTCATTCCAGATCTTCGGACAGGTCGGTATCCTCTACCTTATGTTTCTTGCCGCTGTGGAGATCGACATGTATCATTTCAAGCAGAACCTGAAACAGGGGCTGCTCTTCGGGGTGATGACATTCCTCATTCCCTCTGCGCTCGGAATGGTGGCTGCCCGCTTTGCATTCGGAGCAGGCTTGACCACTTGCCTGCTGCTTGCGAGCATGTATTCCTCCCATACGCTGATATCATATCCGGTGGTAAGCCGGTTCGGACTGCAGAACGGGAAAAGCCCCATACTTGCGGTCAGTGCCACTATCGTGGCTGTCCTTCTTGCCCTGATCACTCTTGCATCTGTCGTGAAGCTTCAGACCACCGGAGTCTTCGATGTGATGGATATTCTGGAGCTGCTTCTCTACACGGCAGGATATGCCCTGGCTGTCGGTTTCCTCTTCCCATGGCTCACGAGATTTGTGTTCAGGAAGATTTCAGACCCTGTGGCACAATATATCTTTATCCTTGCACTTGTGCTTTTCGGGTCTCTCCTCGCACAGCTGATCGGACTTGAATCCATCCTGGGAGCGTTCTATGTCGGACTCGTGCTCAACCGTCTGATTCCGGGCAGATCCTCGCTGATGCATCACATCAAGTTTGTAGGGAACGCCATATTCATTCCCTATTTCCTTATAGGTGTGGGCATGCTTATCAACGTGCATGTCATTTTCAGCGGTTGGAAGGTGGCATGGGTGGCGGTCAACATGATTCTGGTGGCTCTCGTGTCGAAATGGATCGCGGCCTGGCTCGCCCAGAAGGCTTTCCGGCTCACTCCCACCGACCGCCGCATGATGTTCGGACTCACCAGCGGCAAGGCTGCCGCCACTATCGCGGCTACGATGCTCGGATATCAATACGGCATCATCAATGAAGACATCATGAACGGAGCCGTACTGATGATTCTTGCCTGCTGCCTTGTGGCTTCAGTTGCAACGGAACGTACGTCGATCCAGATGAGGCTGGAGCTTACAGCCGCTGAAATGGAATCCACGGGTGTAGAGCGCCCGAAGTTCGCACGCCAGATAGTGGCTGTCGCCAATCCTATCACCGCCGAAGGGCTGATGAGGCTTGCCGTCTTCATGCGATCTCCGAAAAACATCGAGCCTGTCACCGCGCTCTTTGTAAGGAATTCAGACGATCCGCGCAGCCTGCGGGCAGGGCGCTACTCGCTCCGCACTGCTGCTCAGGCGGCTCAGGAGATGGGTGTGACTGCCGTAGAGGAGGAACGCTTTGACTTGAATGTAGTGTCGGGGCTTACCAATATGATAAAGCAGACCCATGCCACAGATGTAGTGATAGGTTTTCACCGAAAGGCGAATATTGTAGACTCATTCTTCGGACAGATGACCGACACTTTGCTGAGGGAGACCATGAAGATGGTGGTGATGTCGCGTTGCTTCATCCCGATCTCGACAGTCAGACGCATTGTCGTGGTGGCGGGGGCGAAGTCGCAGTATGAGACCGGTTTCCATGGATGGGTGGCCCGCATCGGCAATCTCGCCCAGCAGCTTGCTTGCAAGGTGATATTCCTTGTCTCTGCCGAGACATCGAGGTATATAGAAGATATAATATCAACTGACGGCTACGGCATACGCCGCATCTATCAGGAGATGACCGAATGGGAAGATTTCATTCTCCTCTCGGGAGATGTGGGTCCGGAAGACCTTCTTGTGGTGATAGGAGCCCGTAGGGGTTCTGTGTCATACAGCGCCGAGCAGGAGGAAATGCCGGAATTCCTGTCCAAGAACTTCTCCGCCCACAACCTAATGGTGATCTATCCCGAGCAATTCAACGGCTGACAAACCCCAAAAGACTAAAACCCCACAACCCAACAACCCCACAACCAGTGAACATACTCCAATACATAACATCCCAGTTCGGATCGCTTGACGTCAATTTGATCAACGCCTCGTTTCGTCTTCTGCTCGCTTTGCTGCTCGGTGCGCTCGTCGGCACCGAGAGAAAACACAAGGGACAGGTAGCGGGAATCCGTACATTCGCACTCATCTCGATGGGCGCATGCCTCTCCATGTTGCTGTCGATCTATGTCCCCCAGGAATATATGGGGCTGAAGAACGGAGACCCCGGACGAATCGCAGCGCAGGTGATCACAGGCATCGGTTTCCTCGGAGGCGGCGCCATGATACAGCAGCGCGGCGTGGTGAGAGGACTGACCACAGCTGCCGGAATCTGGATAACTGCTATAATTGGCATGGCGGTAGGCGTAGGCATGTATATGGCATCGGTGGTATGCACGCTGCTCATATTTCTGGTCATCGTCGGTTTCAACCGTTTTGAACACTTGATACACATCGGGCAGGAGACAAAGGTGATATCGATTCGCAGCAAGGGAATACTTAGGAATATCGACACATATGAGAAGCTTCTCAGGGAGGAGGGGGTGCATATATCCAATTTCTTTATTGAGCAGAATTTTGAAAACGACATAACGGAGGTCAACCTCGTGGTGCTTGTCAGGACCTCCAAAAGACTGATGGATGCCATTAACCGCCTCGGCGAGGCTAACGATACACTTTCTATAACCCTTTCTAATCAGATTGACCTATGATGCCACAGATGATTCAGGAGACCACCTCCGATATTCAGCAGACCATCTATACAGAATTAAATCCGGATGCTGCAAAAGATGCTGGACATGGCTCGGAAGACAATACCAACGGACTTATCCTCGACCTGGCGTGGATCCTCGTGCTTGCCGCTATAGCTACCCTTGTGTTCAAGAAGCTTAAGCAACCTGTGGTGCTCGGATATATACTCGCCGGCTTTCTCGCATCTCCCAATTTCACTTATCTGCCCTCTATCTCAAATCTTGAGAATATCGAAGTGTGGGCAGACCTCGGCATAGTTGTCCTTATGTTCTCACTCGGTCTGGAATTTTCGTTCAAAAAGCTCATGAATTCCGGATCGTCGGCTATCATCACGGCACTGATCATCATAGTGGGCATGACTATAGCGGGATTTGGTGTGGGCTATATGCTGCATCTGAATACTATCAACTGTATTTTCCTCGGGGGTATGATCTCTATGTCGTCGACTACCATAATCCTGAAGGCTTTCACTGATTTAGGTCTTAAGCAGCAGAAATTTGCCTCTATGGTGCTTGCCGTGCTGATCATCGAAGACCTGTTTGCCGTGCTTATGCTCGTATTGCTGTCTTCTTTCGCGATGGGCGACGTGCAGGGTTCGGAGCTGGTGTTCAGCATTGCCAAACTCTGTTTCTTCCTGATAATATGGTTTGTGGTTGGCGTGTATGTTCTTCCGTCGCTTCTTGAGCGATTCAGCTCATTCCTTAATTCGGAGACTCTTCTTGTGGTGTCGATGGGTCTCTGCTTCTCTATGGCTGCTTTCTCCGTGATGTGCGGTTTCTCTCTTGAACTGGGTGCGTTTGTAATGGGTTCGATTCTTGCAGGAACGGTATTCGCAGAAAGGATGGAGCATGTGATCTCGCCGGTCAAGGATCTCTTCGGGGCAGTGTTCTTCATCTCTGTGGGCATGATGGTGCAGCCGACGGTGATCTCCACTTATGCCCCTCAGATATTGCTGCTTGCAGCCGTCGTGATCGTGGGCATGATAATATTCGGCACTCTCGGCATGCTCGTTACGGGACAGACTCTTCAGGTGGCGATGCAGAGTGGATTTTCACTGACGCAGATCGGTGAGTTCTCTTTCATCATAGCATCTCTCGGTATGGGACTCGGTGTGCTCGACGCATCGCTTTATCCCATAATAGTTGCCGTTTCGGTCATCACTATATTCACGACTCCATATTTCATCAAGCTCTCGATGCCTGCCTACCGGTTTGTGGAGAAGCATCTGCCTGAAAAACTCAAGTTCCTTATAACCCGATACTCAACCCAGGTGGTTGACACCAATGAGACGGCACGTCTGTGGCGCGAGATACTCGGCAGATACCTCTGGAGGGTGGTGCTATATTCAGTGATACTTATAGCGATCATAATAGCATGTCGCGAGTTGCTTTTCCCGTTGATGGAAGGCCTGATGCCGAAATGGGGACATCTTGTTGCCACGGTATGTTCGCTCGTCGTGATGTCGCCTTTCCTCACGGCACTTTCCTTTACTTCGATCAAGTCAGACCATAAGATGAAGCTTCATTCCACTGCGTCATTCTATGAGGTGCCTCTTATTGCCATGAGCATAATCAGGTATATACTTGCGCTTCTTTTCGTGGTGTATTTCCTTACGGTATGTTACTCATCGCTCGTAGGCTGGATCGGAGGTACCGTGTCCTTCTTCATCATTGTGGTGTTTGCTTCATCAAAACTTATGAGGGGATTCAAGAGAATGGAGAAAAAATTCATGAATAATCTCAACAACCGTGAGAATGCCCGTTCAGGAGCAAACAACAATCTGGTGAGAGACCTCCATCAGGCATATCTCGACATAAAGCCTCAATGCCGTTTTGCCGGCGACCGCCTGAAGGATTCCGGATTGAGAAGTGATTTCGGAGTCAGCGTTTCGAGCATAAGACGCGGTGATGAGTTCATTCCACTCCCGGCAGGCGACACCAGGATTTTCCCCGGCGATACCCTTGGTGTGATAGGCACGGACAGCCAGATAAAACGGCTGAATGATGAAATAGACCGCATCGGCGCTCAGAAGAAGGATTCGCTGAAGCATCCCGATATCGAGCTTAAAAGCATTCTGCTCACTCCTAATTCTCCGATCATCGACCGTCCGCTTTATGAGACCGACCTGCGCAATGATTATTTCTGCATGGTTTTGCTGGTGCAGCGTGGAGACAAGGAATTCAATCCTACCCCTGATACGGTGCTCGAAGCAGGAGACCTGCTGTGGATCGTAGGAGATCCCACTCAATTCGACAAGATGAAATGATAAATATTTGATTTAAGAGTTTTATGTTGGTTTTGTTAATCGTCAGTGTGTAATGAATCCTTCAAGACGTCCATATACATTTGACCGGGTGGTGCGCATAATTTTTTCATTATGCGGATTCCTCGTCACTCTTTATCTTCTCGACCTTCTCAGCGATGTGCTCTTGCCGTTTTTCGTGGCTTGCATGATAGCTTACATCCTCGAACCCTCTGTTGTGTTCAATAAGCGCATATTGGGATGTAAACGCCGTTTCTTTCCGGTAATAATGACTCTGCTTGAGGCAATCTTCCTTGTGGGGGTGCTTTGCTGGGTTCTGATCCCATATCTCGTTGAGGAGAGTACGGAAATGACGAGGATCATCCGTGATTACGCATCAAGCAAGATTCAAATTCCTTATATTTCGACCGAAATACATGATTTCGTGCGCAATAATGTGGATTTTGACAAGATAGGGCGGCTTCTTAGCAGGGAGCAATGGATCGAGCTTGCAAAAAACAGCCTGAATCAGACATGGTCGTTCATAGGAAGTTCGCTGAGCCTGATAGTAGGAGTCATAAGTTGGCTTATAGTTGTGCTGTATGTGATTTTCATAATGCTCGACTATGAAAGGTTTATACTTTCGCTCAGACAGCTTGTCCCTTATGGACAGAGGGATCAGGTCTACCACATAGTTAAGGATATCGAAAATGCAATGAACCGTTACTTCCGCGGGCAATTCTATATAGCATCCATCGTAGGACTTCTTTTCGCTGTCGGATTCCTCATTATAGGTCTTCCTATGGCGGTGGTGTTCGGTCTTTTTATCGGTATGCTCAATATGGTGCCTTATCTTCAGGTCATCTCGTTGCCGATAGCCGCTCTTCTATGTCTTGTCGGTTCTATTTCAGGCGGTCCTGATTTCTGGGTGCTGTTCTGGGAATGCATGGGGGTCTATGTAGTAGTGCAATGTGTTCAGGACCTCATACTGACACCGAAGATAATGGGGAAGGCGATGGGTCTGAATCCTGCTGTAATACTGCTTTCTCTCTCTGTATGGGGGTCGCTGCTCGGATTTCTCGGCATGATCATAGCTCTGCCGCTCACCACTCTCATCCTCTCATACTACGACCTATATGTCGTCCGCCGCTCCAGTGGTGTCGAAGACAGCGCCACCGAAGATACCGAGCAATAGATCTTCTGCAGCTTTTCTTGCCGATGTGCGTGGACCGATGTCGTTCATTATTATTACGATTGAGTGGGTGGGGGCGAACTCCTCGTCGAGCTTATACCCCGCATAGCATTGTATTCCCTTCATGCTCCCTGTCTTCATAGCCACATAGGCATCCAGATCGGTGTCTTTAAGAAATCCGGAAAGTGTTCCCTCCTGTCCGGCGAGAGGCATGAACGATGCGTATTCCTCATTGTCTCCCATGGCCTGCAGGATGCCGTTGATGAAACTTGCGGTCACGCGATTGGACCGCGATAGACCGCTGCCATCGATCAGAGTCACTCCTTTCGTGGGGATGCCGGCTCCTTTCCAATACTCAAGCATTTCAGAGGCTCCGGCTTCTGTAGAACCCTCTTTGCCGCGTGCAAGAGCGAATGTCCTGAGAAGTGTCTCTGCAAACAGGTTGTCACTTCTCATCATGCAGCTTCTCATCACTTCCGCATAAGTGTCGCTGACATGATCAAGCAGTTCTGTGCATCTGTCTGTGCCGGTGTCCCCCGTGTGTACGGTTCCGGTAGTGCCGGAGATCGAGATTCCGGCGCTTCTGAGCCTTGAGGCTATATAGGAGAGAAATACAGACTCGGGATTCCTGACAGCACGGCTGCCGGATGCGTTGCGTCGGAAATTGAGCGCATGGCATCCTGTGCCGTATGCCTCGTTGAGATCGCCGGCAGCCCAGCTTGGCGGACATGAAGGTCCGCAGTAGAGGGAAGTGTCTACCCTTATATCGCCGGTGATTGCAGTGATTCCTCTATGGCGTAGAGAAGCTATTATTTCTTCTGCTATGTCAGCCGATTCCGGAGCGCAGTTGGCGCCTAATGTTGGGTCACCTCCACCCACGATCATGAGATTGCCTTCGATGACATTCCCTTTTATCGGTCCGTCGGCATATACATATGTATGGAATCTTTCATACGGTCCCTTTTCCTGAAGTAGTCCTGCGATGGTGACTGTCTTCATTATGGACGCAGGAAGCAAGGGACGGTCTGTGTTATGAGCTGCAAGAGTCTCGCCTGTCTGCAGATCCTGCACGAGCACTGCAGTGCTTCCGGATGAGATGCTTTTGGATTTCAGAAAATTGTCAAGAGGAGTCGCAGCGAAGACTGCCGATATGGCAAGCAGCGACAGCATTAATGTTATATGGCGTTTCATATTTATTTTGCAAAATTTGTGCAAAATTACAAAAATCGCTTCTATTATCCAACACGGGTAGCGCGGTGCCTTCCGACTCCTAACAAAGATTAACAATATTTAATTTAGTGTTAATTGTTAAACACGGTGCATGTTAATCCGTTATAGTGATAGTAATAAAAAAATTCATTATGCACCTTATTCATGATGCATCATGAATAATCCAAAGATAGTGAAGATTAGATAACTTCAATCCATTAACTTAAAACACGCAAAGGAAAAGAAATGAAAAAACTACTTTATCTCCTTTTGGTCTTGCCTTTCACAATGATGTTTTCATCATGTTCTAATGACAACGACCTTCCGAACGTCGAGATAACCATGTCGTTCGATAATGCAGCGGTAGATGATGGCACTGTCTATGTAGTACAGGACTCAGTGTTCTCTATTACCGGAATTTCCACGAAAGCTCTTGACTCCAACCAGCAGGCAGCAATCGCTAATGTAAGATATTTCTGGAATGGTTATCCTGCTCCGAATCTGACTTGGAGCAACATGCCGATAGAAATTGATATGGCGCAGATGCCGGTGACATCTTCAGGAAAATGTCTGCTCGGTCTTAACGCTACCTTGCTTGAGACTGATAAGTCGATGGCATACTGCTCATTGGATATTCCAATCCAGACTGTTGAAAGCGTTGATAGCCTTCCGCAAGGTGTGGAGTTTGGGCAAGTTGATATGATATTCACAGTTGCTCAGAAGAGCAAGTGACCTTAGATTTATTATACATAAAGGCTCTCCGGTCCAAGTCGGGGAGCCTTATGTCTTTACAGTAAAAAATCCCTTTAATTATTTTGTCATCTCAAAAAAAATCCCTAAATTTGCACCCGCTATCAGAAACAACACCTTTGGAAAGATGCCGGAGTGGTCGATCGGGACGGTCTCGAAAACCGTTGTACCCTTACGGGTACCCAGGGTTCGAATCCCTGTCTTTCCGCCGATAAAATGGAATCCTGCTGTAACTTAAAAAGTTCCGGCGGGGTTTGTTTTTTTAAAACATGAAGCAGCTGAGTATTGTTATACTTATGCTATCTAATGGATGCGATGCTGGAAATATCCAGCCATCAATATTTATGATTCACAGAAAAACACAATACTATGGAAATAAAGATTTGGGCGGATTTCGCCTGTCCCTATTCGTATATGGGAGAGAAGCAATTAATGGATATAATAGAAAGTCAAGGTCTCACAGACAAAGTCAAGATTCAGTTTCTCTCTTATCAACTTGATCCGGATGCTCCCGTTATTCCTACGGAGACGATGACACAGCATTTTATGGATGGTCATGCCTATACTGCCGAGCAGACTCAGCATCTTATGGAAAGGATAGAGAAGATGGCGGCTCGGGTGGGACTCGACTATAAGCTTGCCACTACACAGGTATGCAGCATTTTTGATGCTCACCGATTGATGGAGTATGCCCAGGAGTGTTATTCTCAGGACATTGCTGTCAGGTTGAACTTCGCTCTCTTCCATGCCAACTTCATAGAAAATCTGAGGTTGTCAGACCACGCTGTTCTTCAGTCAATCGCAGAGAAATGCGGGCTGGATTCTTCTGAGGTAAGGGCTGTTCTTGAGAGTGATAAATATGCCGGACAGGTTCACGAAGAAGAACAGGAAGTGGATAAGCGTAAGGATTTCGACCTCATCCCATACATGGTTTTCAATGATTCGACCGTGCTCCAGGGCGTGATAAGTCCCGGAGCCATGAAAAAGGCTCTTGCCACTGCATGATGCCATGATCATCACTCTTGTTGTCGGAAACATAATGATGAATAAAATTCCTTAAAAAAGATGGATATATTTGTAGTTGAGGAAATTTTTTTATAACTTTGCCGATGAAATGGTTGCTCTGTCGTCCGGGAGCGGAGGCGTAAAAGGAGCATTAAAAGGGAATGAGGTGTGAATCCTCAACAGTACCCGCTGCTGTAATTCCCGCGTTTTTTTGACGAACTTCGTCAAAGAATGCAGAAGGTTTTCGCAACCTGCCACTGGTCTATTGCAGACCGGGAAGGCGCGATCAAACCGGGATGAGTCAGAAGACCTGCCTTTCAGATATAGAAAGCACCCACGGGATTATGGGTTTGACTTATTGACGATCTCTTATGGTCGCCACATGTTGTCATATGCAGGTTTAACCGATTACTTCAAGCATTAACCTATAGCCCGTCGATTTACCTTCTCAGGTATTTCTGCGGGTATCTTTTTTATTGTAATCTGTTAACACAATGGCATATCGTTTAATCCTATCCATTGTTGCTCTTTGCTTTATTCCGGGTTTGACTGAAGCGGAGGAACAAAAGGACTCAATACATCTTCTTCAGGAAGTTATGGTCACGGCCCGACAATCGAACCGTGATATAATCCCCGTGCAGACGCTTAGCGGAGAAGAACTGAACAGACTTAACAGCAACAGCATTGCCGATGCCCTGAGATATTTTTCAGGCGTGCAGGTGAAAGATTATGGAGGAGTAGGGGGCATTAAGACTGTCAACATCCGCTCCATGGGTACTAATCATACAGGAGTGGTCTACGATGGGGTGGAACTCGGCAATGCCCAGAACGGGCAGATTGATCTCGGTCAGTTCTCCCTTGACAATATCGAGGCTCTTTCGCTCTACAATGGTCAGAAAAGTGAAATACTTCAACCTGCAAAAGATTTCGGATCGGCAGGCACCATCTATATCAAGACCCGCACTCCGAAATTTGAAGAAGGCGAGACATATCACGCGAGAGCGACAATAAGGACAGGGTCGTTTGATCTGCTTAATCCGTCGGCTTTGGTAGAGCTGAAGCTCACTGAGAGAATGTCGGCATCCCTGAGCGCCGAATGGATTAACTCAAGCGGAAAATATAAATTCCGTTACAGGCGAGTCAACCCGGCAGGAGAACTTGCCTACGACACGACTGCCGTTCGCCAAAACGGAGATATCAATGCTACCAGAATTGAACTCAATATCAATGGCTCACTCGCTGCGGGATCATGGACTTTCAAGGCTTATAATTATAATTCCGAGCGAGGAGTGCCGGGGGCTATTGTTAATAACGTATGGCGTCGTGGTGAGCGCATATGGGATACAAATTCATTCGTGCAAGGTAGTTATACCGGTTATTTTGGAAAATTCACGACCCTGAACAATGTAAAATATGCTTTCTATCGCACTCATTACGTAAATAATGACGATAAGCAAATAAAGATCGATAACCTATACAGGCAGAAAGAGATCTATATTTCATCGGCTAATGAATATCAGATCACTGATTTCTGGCGTGTATCCGGAAGCTATGACTTTCTATGGAACTCGCTCGATGCTGATGTGTATGGTTTCGTTACCCCTGACCGTATTTCGCAATTCATGTCGGCTGCAACGGCTCTGAGCCTTGACAGATTTAAAGTCCAGGCAAGTGCTCAGGGTACACTGATCCATGATAATATAAGGGGGCAGAAGGCTCCGTCTGACAAACATGTCCTTTCCCCGGCGGTTTTTATGAATGGATATCCGCTGAAGAATAAGGATTTTTCTGTAAGGGCATTTTTCAAGCAGTCTTTCAGAATGCCGACATTCAATGATCTCTACTATGCGGATATGGGAAACTCCAAACTGTCGCCGGAACGGGTTACTCAATACAATATAGGAATCCTTTACGATCACAGCTCGTCGGCTTCAGTCATCTCAGGAGCACGCCTCAGTGCCGATGTCTATTACAATAAGGTTAAGGATAAAATTGTGGCGTATCCCAAAGGTCAGCAGTTCCGCTGGACGATGCTTAATCTCGGGCTGGTGGATATCCGGGGCATTGATGTTACGGGATTTATCACGATACACCCGGCAAGAGATCTGTTTCTCACCGCAAGGGCACAATATACATTCCAGCGGGCAATTGATGTCACAAATCCGGCAGATAACTATTACAGACACCAGATTCCATATATTCCGCGTCATTCGGGAGCTGCCGTAGCCAATGCGCAATGGAGAGGCTGGAGTCTGAACTATTCTTGGATTTACGTCGGCGAACGATATAACCAGCAGGAAAACATAAGATATAACTATACTCAGCCGTGGTACACTTCCGATCTGTCGTTAAGCAAAGATTTCAGGTTGGGTAAGGTGAATCTGAGGGGATTGGTGGAGGTCAACAATCTGCTTAGCCAGGATTACGATGTCATTCTCAACTATCCTATGCCGAAACGCAACTACAGATTCACAATTTCAGTTGAAATATGAGCAAAAAACAGTTTTTCAAATATTTTTTTCTGTCGCTCCTGATGGGTTTTGCCACAAGTTGTCGTGAGGACGAACTTGTGGTGCCCACGGAGTATGAAATCGTCGGTGATGAGACCCGCGAAGGTGGAATACGTGGTTTCTACCTTGTCAATGAGGGGAATATGGGTTCAAATAAATGCACTCTCGATTTCTATGACTATCACACCGGTTTATATTCAAGAAATTTCTATGCAGAGAAAAATCCGGATGTCATAAAGGAACTCGGAGATGTCGGCAACGATATCGGTATCTACGGCAGTAAACTTTATGTCGTAGTCAATTGCTCACACAAAGTGGAAGTTCTCGATGCCCGTTCAGGATTGAGGCTGGGTCAGGTCGACATTCCGAATTGCAGATATATCCGGTTTCACAGGGGTAAGGCATATGTAAGTTCTTATGTAGGTCCCGTACTGATCGATCCGAATGCGCCGAAAGGTGCCGTTTATGAAGTCGATACCCTTTCATTTGCGGTCACCGGCAAAGTTTCGGTAGGGTATCAGCCGGAAGAAATGGAAATTATCGATGACTATATGTACGTAGCAAATTCGGGAGGATACCGTGCCCCGGATTACGACAATACCGTTTCCGTGATACAGATGGTGGATTTCAAGCAGGTGCAGCAGATTCCGGTTGGGATAAATCTGCATCGCTTGAAAAAAGATAAATATGACAAATTGTGGGTTACTTCTCGCGGCGATTACCAGTCGCGGCCTTCGAGGTTATATGTCATGCAGAAGAAACCGGGTTTTAATCAGATGACAGTTACCGACACGATTCCTGTCGCATGTTCGAATATGGCTTTCTTCGGCGATTATATGTATTATTATGCAACGGAATGGAATAATTATTCTGCTTCGAATTCTATAAGTTACGGCAAAATAGATATCAGGACTAAAGAGATAGTAGCCGATAATTTCATTACCGATGGAACGGAAAAGGAAATCACAATACCTTATGGAATAGCGGTTCATCCGGAATCGGGCGATATTTTTGTGACAGATGCCAAAAACTATGTGTCATCAGGCACCCTATATTGCTTCTCTCCCGAGGGACGCAAGAAATGGAGCGTAAGGACAGGAGATATTCCGGCACACATAACCTTTCTGAAAAATGAATAAGAAGCTGTATTTTCTGATTGCCTTGTTGGCGCTTGCCGGCTGCTCTTCTGAAATACCGATGGTCAATCTCGGTATCGAGGATGTGTATTACATACCGCGTATGTCGAAACTTCCGCTGGAGTCTGCTTTGACAGGAGAGGAATATCTCTGGAAAGTCAATGGGGAGGCGGTATCTTCCGACCGCAGATATATTTTTATTGCGCGGGAAGAGGGGATCTACAATCTGTCGTTTGATATAATTGATGAAAACACTCCATATCATTTTGACTTCACTGTAAACGTGCTTCATGAAGAAATCGAATATTCTCCATATATTTCAAAAGTCTACGAATATCATCCGGCGCCGGGACAGTTTGTCAATGAAATGCCAAGATATGAAGAGGGTGATACATATGCTGATATACTTCAGAAGGCGGAGGAGTCGATATCCGGAACCAACGACATAATGATAACTCTCGGCGGATTCGGCGGGTATGTCACATTCGGATTTGACCATTCAGTGATAAACGTGCCGGGCGACTATGATTTCAGGATATGGGGAAATTCATTTTATGAGCTGACCGACTCATCGAGAAAGGGAGGCTCTGCAGAGCCGGGTATTGTAATGGTAAGTTATGACGAAAATTGCAATGGACTTCCTGACGATGAATGGTACGAGCTTGCCGGGAGCGCTTACTACAGCGCAGCCACAAGGCATAATTATTCGGTCAGCTACAGACGCCCGGACAACGATCGTGTCCCGGTTGCCGACGAGAGTGGTTACCTGTCCGATACAGAATATATCCCCTGGTATGATTCAGAGGGAACAGACGGATTTATGCCGATGAATATTTTCCATAGCCAGAGTTATTGGCCTTTATGGGCAGACACCGGTGAAATGTCATTCACCGGCACGTGTCTGCCCCCTAACGCCGTGGATACCAGCGGTGTCGGAAGATATTATATACTGTATTGCCTTGATTGGGGATATGTCGACAATCATCCAAATGATTATGCCGATCTGAATAGCTTTAAAATAGAATGGGCGGTCGACTCCGATGGTTTTCCTGTCGATCTTCCGGCTGTTGATTTTATCCGTGTCTACACCGGAGTCAACCAATATTGCGGATGGCTTGGAGAGACATCCACAGAATTGTGCCGTGCAGCTGACCTGCATATCGAAGACTTGAACAATTGGCTTCCGGAAATACCATGATTATAACTTAAAAAAGATAGACAAATGAAATTAAGAAAGATCAATCCTGCTATCGCATCCTTGTTTTTGATCGGATCGCTGACAGCCGACGCATTCGTTGTCGATTGGGAAAAAATCGAGCATTGGGCGGGCGACGGTCCGAATAAGGCTGCTCTTGTGGTTCAATTTGACGACGGCGGTGATCAAAAAGCCTATGTGTGGGGTTACCGCTGGGAAAATGCTCAAACGCAGCCTTCAGGCGAGGATGTGTTTCGGGCTATAGCTTCGGAATGCAACGACCTGTATCTTTTCACACAGTTCACCGGCTGGATGGGCAATACGGTGTGCGGCATAGGATACTCGCGTGATAATGCAGTGGCGGAACATATTGAATATGATTTCGAATCTGCTATGGAAGACCCTTGCATAAGTTTCAACTGGTTTTCTGCCAATGAAATGCTCGGACAGACGTCTACACCCGGGTGGGATACTCCCGATCTGTGCGATCAGGCTATAGATGATGCGAAAGCAACTCATATATTGGAACACCCGATTGATGCCCGCAACTATGGCTATGCTTGCTATGATTATGACCATTGGCTTAAAGATGGGGGAGACCCGTCAATACGTTGGCACGCAGGATGGTACAAGGGATACTGGAGCTATTGGGTAGGAGGTGCCGACTCTGAAAGCCTCAGTTATTCGGGACTTGGATATTCGTCGCGCAAACTTACCGATGGATCTGTCGATGCATGGAAATATACATACCTTGACGGTCCGGTAGGGGATGACATCGATGGTGTGTCAGGCGCCACCAAGCCCTGGCATGAACTTGACTACAGTCACTTCAACGACACAGGCATAGCTTCACCTGAAATTGGCGTTGACTTGCGTTCAAGTCGGATTTATCGCGCTGACGGATCAATCGTTCGCGATATCTCTACTGCAGCTCCCGGAATATATGTCATAGTGGAAGGTGCAGAAACTAAAAAAATCATGATTCATTGACGATATTATAACAACAATCAACTAATCAATTTAATATGAAGAAAAAAGTTCTTGTTTTGTTTGCCGTTATAGCGGCTGTGACCGGAGCCTATGCATTTCTTCCCCGTACTGTTCAGGGTATTCCATATGTCCCGAAAGATGGAGTGAAGCATGCAGTCACGACTTCAGATGACAACCCCTTCGACCCGGGACATGATTTGTCTGTGCCCGAAGGAGATTTCACTTTCGATATGATAGAAAGCTGGAGCGGTGAAGGCTCAAACCGTGCAGCTCTTGTGATCCAGTGGAATGATCCGGAAGAGACTGATGCACTTGTGTTCGGATTCCGTTGGGACGGACTAGCCACCGGAGCTGACATGATCCGCGCCGTAGTGGCCGATAATCCTCAACTTTATGGTCTTATACAATACACCAACGTTTCCAGTCCTACCGATCCTCTCGGTGGCTATACCATCAATGGTTTTGGCTGGGACCGTGACGGTGACGGCGAGATAGCACTCAAAGATACCAAAGATAATCAGATCTATTATTCAGAGAATGGCTTGTTCATACATCCACGCGGATATGATCCCGACAAGGGAGGCTCATCAGACTATGACTATGATGACTGGGTAGCCGTTGACGGTGATGATTTCTGGGGTGCCGGATGGTATCTTTCATACTGGTCATATTGGGTAAAAGGCAGTCAGGAGGCATCCTTCGGTTATTCCGGTTGGGGTGCGTCGGGTCGTGTGCTTGAAGACGGCTGCTGGGACGGCTGGAATTTTTCACTCGATATGATGCCGAGTGATTGGAAGAAATTCAAGGCGGCTCCTAATCCTCTTCCTGATGGAGTGGCTACTGAGTTTAAGGTCGACGGATTATATTACAACCTTATCAACTATAATTCACGCAAGGTTGCGCTCGTGGCTCCTTTCGAGATAGAGGGAGAGGAGCTCACTCCTTATGCCGGTGATATTTCCGTGCCGGCAACGATAACAGTAGGAGACGAAACATACAACGTCACTGAAATCAAGGCTAATGCTTTTGAAAATGCATCTGTCGTAAACGTCTCTATTGCATCTTCGATTACCAAAATCGGCGATTATGCTTTTCTGAACAGTTCGCTTAAGTCTCTCGGACTTGAAGAAGGTTGTGTTCTCGCGTCGCTCGGAAAAGGAGTCTTCAGCGGGTGCGGGGAATTCTCTCAGTTCCTGCTTCCGGAAGGTGCCAAGGTAATACCCGATGAGATCTATAAAGGCACGGCTGTGGCTGATATATCACTTGAAGGGATCGAGAGTATCGGAACATCATCTTTTGAAGATTGCAAGTCCATACGGACACTTGTCATTCCTGAGACTGTCAAGTCTATCGGCTCGAAAGGATTCAGCGGTTGTTCCGGTCTTACTGATGTGACGGTAAATAATACATTCCCGCCCTATTGTGCTGAAGATGCCTTCGCAGGAGGATCCGCCGACAACGCTTCTCTCAATGTACCGATGGGCTACACTCAGGCTTATGCTTCCGCTTCCGGTTGGAATGCGTTTGATAAACATGGTGAATTCAGCCTGCCGGTAAATCTCGGCGACAGATTTGCACTCGACGGCATCGCTTATATAGTCACAGGAATTGAAGAGGGTGGAATGACTGTAAAAGTCACTTACCAGAAGACCGCGAATGACAAAACGGAATCAGCCGCGATTGCCGATGCCAATAAGGAGGGTTATACAGGAGTGGTCAATGTCCCTGCCACGATCTCATATCAGGGTAAGGAGTTCATTGTTGACGAAATTGATGAGAAAGCCTTCTACGGTGCAAGTGAAATGACTTCGGTGTCATTACCCCTCGGCATTGCAGTCATTCCGCAGTACACATTCCAGGACTGCACGTCGCTTGCTTCAGTATCCCTTCCTGCTACCGTGACCGAGCTGGGATCCAATGTATTCGCATATTGCGAGTCACTCGCCGAAATTGTGCTGCCCGAAGGGTTGGAATCAATAGGAAACCGTTGTTTCCAGAATTCGGGTATCACAAATATAAACATTCCTTCCGCTCTTACATCGTTGCCCGACTATTGTTTCTACGGATGCTCATTGGAGTCGGTGAAAATAAGTGATCATATAAGCAAGATTGGTTCCAACTGTTTTCAGAACTGCAAAAAGCTGACGTCTGTTGTTCTCCCTTCCGGCATCGAGAGTCTTCCCGCCAGTGTGTTCTCTAATTGCTCTTCATTGCAGTCAATCAATATTCCCGAGAGTGTCACTTCTATAGGAAGCAGTGCATTTGCCAACTGTTCAAGCCTCGACAGCATAATGCTGCCATCCTCCCTGAAGGCTCTGAGCAACGGTATGCTGCAGAATTGCTCATCGCTTAAAGAAGTAGTGATCCCCGCAGGCATCACATCGCTGCAGAATCTGATCTTCAGTGGATGCTCATCGCTTGAAAAGGTGACGATGAGCCGTGATATAACAGCAATTAGTCAAAGTGCGTTTGCCAACTGCCAGAATCTTCATACCATCGCCTATCATGGAGATTCGGAGGAGACAGTACCGGGCGTCATAAAGCTTGGCGACAAGACTTTGAGCATTGGTCAATATGCATTTCAGAATTGCAGGTCAATAACCGAAATAATTCTGCCTGACGGTTTCACTACCATCGGGGGACGCGAGCCATTTAAGAAGACCGGCATAAGCCAACTCGTCATTCCGGCATCCGTGACCTCGATGAATCAGAATTATATCTGTGGTGACAATGATTCGGTGACCTTCTATATGTGCAGTACCACTCCGGTCACTGTAAACAAGTTTACATTCGCAAAGGCGAGCGGTAATTATTCTTTCCCGGTGATTGTACCCGTCGGTAGTTCGGAGACCTACAAGGCGGCTGCTAACTGGAATTTCTATTCCGTCAGCGAGCCTGTGGTGGAAACTCTCACGCTCTCTGAAATGAAATTGGGCGAAGGAACACTGTCTGGTCGTGTCAGTGTGAATTACGATATCGAGCTTCCGGAGCGTTTTGCCAGTGTCAACGACAGTATAGTTCTTGAAAATTGCCGGATGACCGTATCCCTTATCGGAGAAGGTG
>JAIDQZ010000104.1 GCA_029062005.1 Muribaculaceae bacterium
GTCTTTTTCTTGCTGTTATTGTCGTTTGACATTACAAAGGTATGTCGCAAAAATCCGGATGCAAAATCTCAATTGCAAACAAATGTTAACGCAATTAATCGCCACGATAATAATCTGTAATATGTTAATATATAATGTACTAACTACAATATTAACCGTTACAACACTTATACAGCACCGACAATATTACACCATTAGGCAGAGTCTTGTAACATTTGACTACGTATTTCGGAGCATCATGACACGCGAGAACCTTACCCGTTTTCAGGACACCTATGCAGGGGCAATGGAGTGGTTCGGTCTGGAACGCGGCATACGTGGTTCGGAAGCGCGCCATGTTGACCAGCACGAATATTACCGCCAATGCCAGATGAGAATAAAGGTCTTGAACAGGACGTGGCGAAACTCTCCACCGAGAAGAAAAAACTAATCCGGGAGAAAACCGCGCTTGAATCAGATAACAGGGAACTTGAGGTTGATAACCGTTATCTCAAAGGGAAGCGCGAGCTATACAAGGAGACCAATGAAAGTCTTAAAACTGATTGTGAGACTTTGACACGGACAAAAAGAGAGCTTATCGCAACGAACAATACGCTCGTGCCGGAGGTAAAGCAGTTGGTTGAGGCACATGACCGTCTTGTGTCAGCTAACACAAAACTGTCGGCAGAGGTAGAAAGCCTTGAATTGCGTAAGATGCGTAGTTCAGTGGATACCGACTTGGCCCAATACAATGCTGAGATTGAAAGGTACTGCCCCGATGTGCCGGACTTGATTGTATGGGGACGATACTGCACACATATAGGCTTCCCCGACCAGATGACCCAACGGATACTCGCACAGCGGTCGGTAGGATTTTTCGGAAAGCTCTTTTCTCCTGAACATAATCAGAAGATCTCCACCGAACACTCCGAGGCGAAACTTGAACGTGATCCAGAGAAGAAACACCGCTTCATACTGAAGATTGACGGTGTCAGTGTCTTTCAGTGGTTCCGCGACATGGCTCGCAAACTCCTTGAAAAGATGGGCTTCCGACAATCCGAACCCAGACAGCGCGGCGGACCCCGACTTTAATTTAGATCATAAACAACGGCTATCTTTACTTAATGGATAGATAGCCGTTGTTAAAAGATTTACTTTTATAATTCCATCTAAATAGAAACAGCTTATTGATTTTTATTTATCATCATTGCAAATGAATTTACATCAATATCGATACGGTTATTATTTCGCAAAAACCAATCAATATATGCAGGATCTGTTGAATAAATCTCCCTAAATGTTCTGCCCTTATATTTGCCGAATGTAATTGTACTATCAACGGTTGCCTTGGGAAACACCCGATTTATCTCTTCCTCAATAATTGATTCGACATTAGATGAATCTTCGGGTATATTTAATAGTGAATGGAAATCAACCCTAAAATAGTGGTCTTGTTCCATTAGCCAATAAATGTATTTAGGGTCTATTTCATATATTTCGCCTATAGTTTTTCCCTTGTATTTTCCAAATTCAATTTTGAAATTCTTGTCTCGTTTGGGAAATATTGTATCTATATTATCCCCTGGCACATCAAGAAGAACCCACTCTCCACAACCCGCACAAGGCATCTCTTCATCAGTTATTTGAGGGTAACATTCTGATCGATAGGTGTCATCAGACTTAGCATCTACAAAGCACTTACCGTAAGCTTTACCGTATTTGCCTCAGGGTTCTACTTTCTCAACTAAGAAGGTTCTATCTTTATTGGGATCATACATTCTTTCTTAACTTGACGAACGAGCCAGCCCCATTTCACAGCGTTTTACTAAAAATGGAACTCGTCTGCCAATATTGTAGTATAAACTAAAATATTGTCTCCTGGATACATTATTTCTTGTCAGATTTAAATAGTGGCTCAAGTGCTCTTTGAATGGCTTTACGAACGTCATCCGCCTCAGTTTCACCCTGTCCTTCTGCGGTACAAGTACAAATGGGAAGTTGAGTAGCTGCTGATATAAATTGTATAGTTACCTCAATAGAATATCCAAGATTAACATTCCTCCGACCAGTCTCTCCAAAATTGACAATCATAGTTTCTCTGGCATTGTTTGGATTTACTTCGTTGACTTGAATGTATCCATTCTTAAACAAAATCCCGGCAATTACAGTACTCGGATTTGTTGATTTGGTCGTCCCGCCATATACTCCATACTGATTCCCATAAACTCCAGAACTTGAAGTATAATCTCCAGTTGGAGAAACATAAAAATAGCGATAATTAGAAATGTTATCACTATTATATGAGTTGACAACCGGTGGACGCATTGAAGCACATCCGCAGATCATCGCAGAAAATAATAAACAAAGGATTATGCTTATATAAGAAAGAAGCCTATTCATCTTATTTAATGTCGTTTAGTTACAGATCCTCACCATTCGCACGATTATATTCATTATCATAGAACATCGTAATATAATATTTTCCATATAGTTCAGAAATCATAAACCATACAGGCTTATTTTTAAGGCTATTCATCATAAGATCTAAAGATAACGATATAATTTCATTACGAATATCTTCAGAAGGAGATTCTAATTGTTCCGGAGTATACTTACTTTGAATCTCCTCCAATATCGTTGCTTGTAACCGTTCCATAGCTTCGCCTTCTGGCAACTGATAAAAGATTGCTTCATATCTTTTGTTTCGAATAGCCATCTCGTATGACAGGTCTTCATTTTCTGGAATAGTATAGTAATCTAATGATAAATACTTGCCATTATCTTTGAACTGTCTACAGAGACGATTGAATCTAATTTTTATATCAGTCTCACTCATTGTATTTTCATCGCAGACCATTAAGCGAGAGACTTTCCCATTTTCAGTTGATATGTAAACATTGACATCATTGCCATTGAAACGTCCTGTTAAAATATTCGTGCCATTAACATTAGACAATTTAAAACCTTTAGATTTAAGGTTTTTAATCATTTCAGGTTGAGTACCATCCACGGGAAAGCCTAAGAATTTAGTGACATCTTCTTGAGCAAAACATGACACTGTATATAAAATAGCAACTACTATTACTAATAATTTTCTCATCGTAAATCAATTACCATACACTCTAGTTCCTATGAGTGTTGTTAAACCACGAAGCGTGGAACTGCAATGCCACGTTCTAAGTCGGAGGTCGTAGGAAGAACCTTTTTTAAGAGAAATGGTAATAGCAGCCCACGCCGTTAGCGTGAGAACCACTATGCGTACTCTCTTAAAAAGTCTTGAATTTCCTACGTTCCCGACTCCGAGATGAGCATAACGCTTCTTATTTTCAATATTTCGTGGATAGACAAACGTCAATCCGACTGCAAAGATAGTGAATTATTCTCAATCTCTTGCCATTCAGGACTTCAAATCTTCGACAAACAAATAGAAATCATTAGAATTAAATAAAACAAATAAGTCTTACAAATCCATAAAACCATTCTATCCATTTACCTCGATTACGTCATTAAGTACCTGTTTAGTACGCCCTACAAAATGTATCTTATTGATTTATAGGATATGTTAGAGGATATCTCAATAGAAGGTGTCTTTTCAGTTACTGAAAAGGTTTTGAGTATGAATGAGTTACTCGAAACAACCTTGCAAGGTTGTGAACGCTCCAAAGTCGCGTTCACCATCTACAAACTGCGTTGCCTCAGGCTGGAGTGGAAGTGAAACCGTTGAATCAGACATTCAATGGCAGAAAATTTCAACAAAGGAGGGCGACCGCATGTCGCCAATGCTTGCA
>JAIDQZ010000105.1 GCA_029062005.1 Muribaculaceae bacterium
GCCTTACCTTCCATCACCGGTTTTGCAGCCTTTGCTCCTATATCGCCAAGACCGAGAACTGCCGTACCGTTAGAAAGTACGGCAACGAGATTCCCCGGGTTGGTATATTCGTAAATATCGTCTGGTCTATCCTTTATTTCAAGACATGGATAAGCCACACCGGGAGAATACGCGAGTGCGAGATCTTCGGGTGAATCATAAGGTTTAGTAGGCACAACTTCAATTTTGCCGGGACGTGGATATCTGTGATAGTTCAGTGCAGATTTTTTAAGATTGTCATCCATAGTAGTTTTTATAAGCAACGTTCGCTGGCGGACGTCAAGTTTTAAGATTATTTATCAGAAGAATTCAAATTTCCGTTGACAGAAAAATGAATTAGTTTTATAGAATTAACATATGGAAGCAAAATATGGTTTAAAATATCACATAAATAGACCTAAATCCCACTTTTATCTTTTGATATTGAATAAATTTTACTAATTTTGTAGATTGTTTCAATAATTCAGATCAAGCATATTAAATTACGTATGGGACGACCCCGACATACCGATCAGCCAGCTTCGCAAGCCGGACACAGGGTGCTAAAGATAAAGTGGATCTTTGGCATTGCCGGTATCTTGGCGCTCAGCATCATAGTGATGTCGGGACTATTACTTCATGAAAACAGCAATTCTGATGCTCAGGTCACAGTCAGGAAGATACGGACAAGCAATGATGGACCACTGACAGGGACTATCAATGATCATGACTGGGTAGACCTGGGATTGCCGAGCGGCTTAAAATGGGCTACCACAAATGTAGGAGCCTCCACACCTGAGGATTTCGGAGACTACTTTGCATGGGGAGAGACTTGCCCTAAAACCGTATATGCCGACACCAACTGCATCACCTATCGTAAGGATTTCGCCGATATGACAAGGGAAAGGATTGTGGATCAACAAGGAGACCTGACTAAAAATCATGATGCAGCAAGCTCCAACTGGGGAAACTCATGGCGAATGCCTACAGATGAGGAATTTAAGGAACTTATCGAGACCTGCAAATGGGAATTTACAGAAAATGATGCGACAACCGGCTACCTAATCACAGGACCCAACAATCAGTCTATATTCTTGGTAGCAGCCGGATATTGTATTGGAGAGAAGGTAGTCGACCAAGAGGATTTAGGCGACTACTGGAGTGCTACCGCAGTAAAAGATATGAACAGAGTATCGAACAGCCTCGGATTCAGTCCCAAGTCCTACGGACGCCGCTGCTACGCCCGCTACCGCGGCAGAACCATCCGCCCCGTCACAGAATAGCCTCCGCTCCTTCCATATCTAACGTCCTATATATTTAACGGCTTCTGACTACCAAAACATTTTGGGGCTGCACATAGCTATCCATTGACTGATTGAAATTGTCAATAATATTTCCTCAACCGCAATAATGACAAAGTAAATTGCCGACGGGATATTATCCATGATGACAGAACGAAGATTGAACCAAGTGGATTGCCGACAATACCCTTGTCGCCCGCACCCTAATGATAGCCGAAAGTCGCACCGAGGAGAAGGATACAATGGTATAGTCATCGTTAATCTTATCAATAAGAATAATTAAATCAACAATACGCGATTTGGTACTCTCGTACACTTCATATAGCCTATAAAGAGATGGATAATCACGATTGCCCCTATCCAAATCTGTCATCACGTTTCCAAATGTGGTGTAAAAACATTAGATTTGGAAGCGTGATGTATTTGCCTTAGATAATGATTTATTGGTTAGACAATGCGTCATACTTCCAAATCTCATAAAAAAATAGAGATTTGGTAATGCGATGTCGTAAATATTTCGTATCTTTGTAGTCTAAAAACATCTTATATGCTGATAGGAAGAGAGAAAGAGATACAGGAACTTCGACAGGCCTACGATTCAGAAGAATCCAAGTTTGTCGCTATATTCGGACGCCGAAGAATAGGAAAGACATATCTTGTTAGAGAGGTTTTTCATGATAAATTTGCGTTTTCATACTCCGGAATGGCTAAAGCCACAACAAAGGAACAGTTACAACGATTTTACCTGTCTCTGAAAGATCACGGATATAAGAGTAGTGTAAAGCCAAACAATTGGATCGAGGCTTTCTATATGCTTGAACAGTTTCTTAAGGATCTGCCTGAAGGGAAGAAGGTTGTATTCCTTGATGAATTGCCTTGGATGGATGGTCCTAAATCAAGTTTTATGCCCGCCTTTGAGAACTTCTGGAATGGTTGGGCATCTGCGAGAAAAGATATCCTCCTTATCGTTTGTGGTTCAGCTACATCTTGGATGGTTAAGAAGATACTGAGAAATAGAGGTGGCTTGCATAATAGATTGAATAATCAAATTCACCTGCAGCCTTTCAATCTGCATGAGTGTGAGTTATATGCCAAAAGCATAAATCTACCAATGGAACGACAAGAAATAATGGAGGCTTATATGATTTTGGGTGGTATACCATTTTATTGGTCGCTACTCAATAAATCTCTTAGTCTGCCACAGAATATAGACGCATTGTTCTTTGGGAAGACTCCTAAATTGGCGAATGAGTTTAATGAGTTATATTCATCATTATTCAAACAGCCTGAACCATATCTGGATATCATAACTGCGTTAGCAAAAAAGAAGATCGGAATGACACGTGATGAAATCATCGAAAACGCTGATATTGCAACCAGTGGACTGCTTACAAAGTATCTGGAGGATTTAGAGAATTGCGGTTTTATCCGTAAGTATCAGGCAATAGGGTCAAAAACGAAGAACTCCCTCTATCAGCTTATTGATAACTTCACGCTATTCTACTTCAAGTTTATGGAAGGTCGCAAGAATACGGATACTAATTACTGGTCCAAGATACAGACTTCATCAATATATCACAACTGGTGTGGACTCGCTTTCGAGCGTGTATGTCTTTTGCACTCAGAGCAGATAAAGAAGGCTCTTGGCATAAGCGGTGTAATCACCAACGAATACTCATGGCGAACCGCTGCTAATGATGAGCATCCCGGGGCGCAGATTGATCTGTTAATTGACCGAAGTGACAAGGCGATAAACCTTTGTGAAATAAAATATTCCGATGGCCCATATTCGATTGACAAGAAATATATGGAAAACCTGCGCAATAAGGCATCTCTATTCCGGCAACTGACAAAGACACGCAAAGGAATCGCCCTGACTATGATAACAAGTTCCGGACTTGTGAAGAACTCATATTCGATGAACAGCATCCATTCGCAAATCACAGCCGATGATTTGTTCGTAGATGCATAATCCATTAAGTTATCAATAACCAACATCAAATATGTACCTTTCGAATATTAAACTTTGGAACTTCAGAAAGTTCGGAACCGTGGGTGATATAGACCTACTGCACCCAAACCTCAATTTGTCGTTTACAAAAGGACTAAATGTGTTGATTGGTGAAAATGATTCTGGAAAGAGTGCTATACTTGAAGCTATCAAGATGGTTCTGAAAACCCACGCCTATGAGAGGCTTATGTGGGTGAAAGAGGATTTCTATGAAGGTACAACAGAATTAAGAATAGAACTTCTGATAGATGGTTTGACAAACAGCGAAGCGGCACACTTTACAGAATGGCTTGGATGGACGAATGGTGATTCCCCAAGGCCTATTCTGCGCCTGATATATACCGTGAGATTGATAGATGACAAGCCGATACCTCACGAACTAAGAGCAGGAATGGATGAAGCTGGTGCCGCAATAGATAGTCAAGCTAGAGAATACTTAAAAGTGACATTTCTAAAGCCACTCCGCGATGCTGATAACGAACTAACATCTAAGAGATACAGCAGGCTTTCTCAGATATTAGAAGGACACGATCTATTTAAGAAGGGAGCAGACGGTAAGGAGTCGTTTGAAAACTATGTAGCTGCGGCAAACCAGCAGATAAAAGAGTGGTTCGAGAATGATACAGCTGAGGAGGGACAATTAAGCAACAAGAAACAAATCAAAGGAGTAATAGATGGATTCCTTGGTAGTTTTATCCAAAAGGATACGGCTTCTTCTTTCTCAATTTCGGGATCTCATATAAGAGAAATACTTGAGAAGTTATCACTGAATCTTGACGGAACAACAAGACCGGGACTTGGAACGATGAACCGTCTGTATATGGCGACAGAATTATTACACTTGCAGAAACCGGGATGGAACGGAATAAAGCTATGTCTGGTGGAGGAAGAAGAAGCTCATCTGCACCCACAGGCGCAAATGAAGGTGCTGGAAACAATACAGAAACAAAAGGGAACTCAGTTTATCATAACAACCCATAGTCCGAATCTCGCATCGAAGGTAGAGCTATCGGAGGATGACCTTAATCAGGTTGTAATATGTAAGGATGGGAGAGCTTTTCCGATGGGGCCAACATATACTTTGCTTGATAAAAATGATTATAAATTTCTAGATCATTTCCTTGATGTGACCAAAGCAAACCTGTTCTTTGCAAAAGGTATTATTCTTGTTGAGGGGTGGGCTGAGGAAATCATACTGCCAGCAATAGCACAAAGAATGGGGAAAGATCTTACGGCTCATGAAGTGAGCATAGTCAATGTGGGGTCAACGGCCTATATGCGTTATGTCAAGATATTTATGAGACATAATCTGGAGAGCATGGGCTGTAAGGTAGCAATCGTCACTGATTTGGATGTAAGGCCCAATGATAATGACGGACAGTTTGATGCGGTCAAGGAAACGCAGAAAAGGACAAATATAACAGAGCAGGTGGATACGACCGACTATCCAGACATTAGTTGGTATATAGCGGAACGCTGGACGCTGGAATGGTGTTTGAATGAATCTGAAAAGTTTGGAGATGTGTTCAAGGAGGCTGTTAGTAATGTGCATACAAGGACAGATGCTTTCAAAAAAGAGAATGATCAATTCAAGCCGGAAGATTTTAAGGCAGCCTTGATAGACAAACTCAGAAAGTACAAAATAAATGAGGAAGGCAAACATGAGAGCGTTGCACAACTTGACAAAGTGGCGGTCGCGTATCAATTTGCAAAGCTTGTGAAAGAGGCAGAAATAGATTATGAACACTTCGATGGTGATTCGGCAAAGTATTTGATAGATGCCATTAACCATGTATGTAGTTAGCATATGGAAATAAAACCTGAAAACATAACAAAAGCGGAGCTGCTGTTGCTGCCTGATGGCTGTCATTTCGATGAGGAGCGAATCCAGTTTATCAATAGATTGGAGAGCGGAGACTTACTAGCGGTGCCAGGAAGTGGAAAAACTACTGCATTACGGGCAAAACTTTACTGTATGGCTAAAGAACTGCCAATGAAAGATGGCAGAGGCATTTTGGTATTGTCGCATACCAATGTGGCTGTGGACGAGTTGAAGAAGATGCTGCAAAACCATTGTCCACAGCTGTTTGAATATCCAAACTTTGTAGGAACCATCCAGGAGTTTGTGGATACGTTCTTAGCTCTGCCATACTATGTTCAGAAGTATGGACATAGGGAAGATATAATAGATGCAGATCAGTATGAACGTGTATGCACCAACATCATGAACAGGCCTGGTTGGATTACGACCTATTTGTCAGGTAAGTTAAAATACGGAAAGGACTATAAAAGTATTAGGTTAGGCTATTCTGATGATGGGCACAGAATATTGAAGTTTGGGATTGAAGGGAAAGAGGTTGAGATAGAAGCTGAACCCAAGTGGGTGAGAACTGGAAATGCTGAAGAAAAGATAGCAGAACTTAAGGACTTTCTTTTTAATTTGAAAGAGAAGATCTTGGATTTTGGTGTGCTACACTACGATGATTGCTACTATTTGGCCGAAACGAATATTAGGGAGCATTCCGATATAATTGAAATATTGAGGGAACGGTTTGCCTACGTGTTTGTGGATGAGGCCCAAGATATGAAAGGGTATCAATTAAAGATTATTGATGAATGTTTTAATTGTGACTCGGTGGTTCTGCAAAGGATAGGAGATCCAAATCAAGCCATCTTTGACGGATTTTCTATGGTCAATACTTGGGAAAGTAGAAACCCCTCTTTCATCAACAATTCGCTCCGATTGACACAAGAGGTGGCTTCGGTTGTTGATCATCTAGTATTGGACCGGGGTAACGACGGTCAAGGAGGAACACGATTTGTGGTGAACGGAGTGCGGCCACAAGAACCGGTCATACCGCGTTATCTATTACTATATACACAAGACACCATATGCGGGTTAAAAGAGAAATTTAAGAATCTGATACGATTACATCATCTTGAATCGATAGCTGAAGCGAGGAAATATGGTTTCCACATCGTGGGCTGGAATTCTGAGGCAAAAAATGATGTTGCCCATAGGCGATTAGAGGATATTTTCCCCGAGTATCATAGGCGGCTGAATAAGCCTAATGTTAATCCTGTAACTTTGAGCGAACAGATACAATTAGTGAGACATGTCGGTAACTTCAAAGAGTCGAGAAAGACTGTGTTGGAGGTGTTTGTTAAGGTTGTAAGAATGTCCGGACGCAGATCTGCAGACGGTCGATTGTTTACAGCACAAAAATTGTTAGCTGTTCTGAAAGAAAATGCTCAAGTAGAACAACAGTTCAAAGAAGAGTTGCTTGAATGTACCAAGAAACTGAGTGAAGGTGCTTGGAGCGATGCCTATAGTATCATTAAGGATACCAGCACTAAATGGCTAAATGATTTTTTTCAGCAGCAGCCAAATGAAAATGTGAAAGCATACTATGAAGATGCTTTCGTCCCTTTTATTCCAGAAGTAGAGGAACACGATGCTGAAGATATTACTTTTAGCATAGGAACCGTGCATTCGGTAAAAGGTATGACGCACTGTGCAACGATGTATGTGGAGACTTCATATAATAACAAGTATGAGTCGGAATACATGATTGAAGATAAGACAACGGGACGGGGGAAAAATAGGGCAAGGACAGTGACCAGCCCGTTTTTGAAGCAGGATTTGCAGCCCAAAGGTAATAATGCCGCTATGGCTAAGCGGATGCTATATGTGGGGTTCTCTAGGCCGACACACCTTCTATGCTATGCATCGGATAAGCGACTTTGGGATGACGATGTATTGCAAATGATGGAAGATGCAGGATGGAATATTAAATATGTGTAAATGGATGAATATTATAAACATTCCTTCTACAAATTATTACATGGAGTTAGCGTAATATATATGTAATGTTAAATTTATTTAGGTGGTAGAAGCTTAATAATGTGATGAAGCTCAATGTGCTCTTTCTTTGCGGCATTTAAAGCATATTTCAGTATGCGCATAATGCCTGGGCTTCGTCTATGAATAGTCGATGGACTTAACCCCTGAAGATAGTTATTGATAGTGACATCACGAGTTAAAATATCTCTAATAATGGTTCCGTAAAATGGGTCTCTTAGAATTGACCTTGCTATAAATGCAGACTTATCATCCTCATTAAGTTCTTTATAAACATACCCAAAACAACTTAAATACCATGAACTATAATATTGAAATACCAGACCGAGCTGCTTAGATGTTTTTATTTGGTTTTCACCATACTTACGGAGTGCGTATTCCGTTTGACTCTTACAATAATGAGGAAATAATCGACCAATTTCTTCAAATGAATAGCCGGGATTATCATTATCAGAAAGGATAGAACACATCTCTATTTCAGACGCAGAGAATGAGCTGCTTTGAGTCATATCCTCTGTGCTAATTGGAGGGTAGTCCCAAGAAATGATGAAATAGAGAAATTCCTCGTAAGGAATATCGATAATACTCTTAACGTATTTTTTAAGCATAGATATAGGGATGTTGTATGAATAATCATCCAACATCTTATCATTTACTTGATTCTCCAACGAACGGTAAAAGAAGGATTCTATCTTGCCTTGGTTATTCAATTGACATCAGTGTTTTAAGTTGGGCATATAGCTTTTTCAACTCAGTATAAAGCCCCATATCGCTCAAATTTTCACGAATAGCCGTGCTCTCGTTGGATACCGCAATATTAAAGTTACGGATTTTGGCAGTGAGATTAGCTATTTTACTATCGCTCTCCACGAGTTCAACTGCCTCATCTAGTGACATTGTCTCATTGATAAAGCCATTGATCGCTTCATCCGTGACCTCACTTTCAGAGCCGACAATCTTACCGACTTTTCTTAACTCACGAGCATCGGCAAATTTCCCGTCTTTGATTCTTTCAAGAATGGTTTCTTTAATGGCTAACAGGGGATAGTTTTCATCTGCTCTTTGTATTGCGCCATTTTTAACAAACTCGTGATAGTAGCTCCATTTATCACGCACGAGATCATCGTTTTGCTCCATAAGATCATAAGTGGCAATGTACTTATGAGCAGCAGAACGAGTAAGACCTAACTCATCAGCGATTGCATCAACCTTTTTACGTGATGTCGTGATGCGCTTACGTAAATAAGCTGCTTGCTCAAAAGGAGACCAAGGAGTCTTTCCGATTATGTGCATGGTGCCAAGCAGAGAAAAAATCTGGTCAGCGGTTACTGATGAAGGAAGAAGGACTGCTCTAATGCTAGACCATTTAATGGGATCCTCATGCACGAGCAGGCGGTATGCAGCCAAACGGCTGTTGCCTTCTAAAACTACACTATCTTTAACGAAGATAGGCTCAATGAGACCGCCATTAACCCTGATACTGTTTTTCAACTCCTTTACATGGTCAAGGGACTGCATCTTCTGCTCAATCTGCTCCTGTGTAGGATTATCACCAAATTCGGATTCGATAATGCTATTGATACGCGGGTTTTCAGGATAGTATTGTAGATCAACAATGCTGATGTCCGTTTCTACCGCCTCAACGATGCTGTTTTCAATGCGTATAAATTTCTTAGTCTCTTCCATCATTATTCAATGTTCAGTATGTTTCTTATAAGTTGAGCGAAACTGTAGTCCGCTTTTTTATGGTATTCAGAAATCGTGGTGTCTCCTTGCGCTAAAAAAGCGGCTTGTTGTTTTGCATACAATAAGACATCGATCCATTCATCAATGCTATTCTCGACAATAAGATTGTAAATGTGACAATCTTTTTTTTGAGATAGGCGATGTATCCTATCCTGCGCTTGCAGATAATCATCTAGATTGAAACCTCGGTCATAAAAAATAGCATGATTAGCATTCGTTAATGTTAATCCCTCTTTTGCCGATTGGGGGGTGGCAAAGAGAATCTGAGCATCACCAGATTTGAAAGCATTAACAGAATGGTTTCTGCTTTCCATATTCATTTTCCCCGTAATCTTTACCGAACGGAGAGATTTATATTTCTTAGAAAGTCTATCAATGTTATCCGTGAAAATGCTCCATACGATTACGCTTTCCTTATTCTCTACTATGGAATGAATCAACTCATCGAGTTTTGCTTCTTTGGCAGAAATAGCATCATAAGAATCATCTAAAAGCGATGGATTCGAAGCGATTTGAACTAAGCGGAGTAATCGTTTAATTGCTTCTGGAGATTCATCAAGGATGGTACTATCACCTTTAACAACTGATATTTGCATCTCCTTCCTTACTGTGTCATACATTTGGTGTTGTCGTTCCTCAAAGGGGACCGCAATTGTGTGAACATACTTGCTTGGTAAAGTAATGATCCCACTATTTTTTGTTTCTCGAACAGAGAAGGATCTAATCTTATCAAATATTGATGATACGCTATTTTCAAAGGAAGCCACCTTACTTTCATTATAACCTAAATCGTTGGATAAGTCACATTGGGTCTTAAATTCATTGAAATCCTCACCAAGACTCTTTCCCCGGTCTAAAAAGAATATTTGTGCCCAAATATCATACGGACGATTCGCAACTGGGGTGCCGGTCATTATAACTCTACGCTTAAAGTAAGGTGAAAGCTCAAAGAAATCTTTAGTAAGTTTCGAGTCGGGATTCTTAATCTTTGTAGATTCATCTATTATTATGCCAACGTTCCGAGTTTGAAGAAATAGCTTTATTCTCTCTTTTTCTCCGCTAATTGTTTCAAAATTGGTAACAATCAATCTTGTCGGACTATTAAACACGAAGAAGTTATCCCCTTTTCTGGAAGTCAAAATGTCGGGACGTAAGGATGTATGGTTTTTAATCTCTGAGAACCAATTAAATACTAATGTCTTTTTTGTAACTATTATAACGGTGTCTATAGAACTCTGAAGCCAGTAAAGAAGAATATCAATCGCAATTTTAGTCTTTCCGAGACCTTGCTCATGGAAGATTGCACCATACTCTAAATCTTTAATGGCATCCACTGCCACAGTTTGATACTTAAAGGCATCAAACTTAGTGGAGTAATCAAATATTTCATCGTAAATTACAGACATAAGATCTCGGTGTTAGTGTTGTCTGATAACAGATGAAACGTTACATCCTTTACATTCTGCTTTTCAATAAGTATATTAACGTAATTGAAAAGAGAGCAGATTGCGATGAATGGTACGCATAATACTATGTGGCGTTCTCCGTCAAACAGTTTTACCTCCTCAATATAAGAAAGTATTTGGTCTTGAGTGTGTGGCTTTATCAGGTCGTTTTCGGTCTTTGCTTCACCTATAATAATAGCCTTAGAATCTTTATAGAATACATCCGGATAAAAGCCCCCAACTACACGACTAGTACGAGTGTTATAATTGTCAAGATCGGCTTCAATGAAGTCTACACAACAATACGGTATAGTTTCAAGATATGAAACTATACTCCTTACAAGTTGTTTGTGTAGCCTACTTTCAGCCATTTTGGATTTCGCGGATATTTTCTAGGATGATATTCAGTTGGCTTTCGAGCGATTGAAGATGATAGACTCGTTCACTAGCTTCACTACTATCATCAGTTGCTAATCTCTTAATTTCAGATATGGAGGGTTCGCTTGAGATGAGTTTCTTGTATAGTTGAGCGACTAATACATAGTATGGGTATTTGCTCAAGTCGGCAGAGTCTAATTCTGCCGCAAAAATTATTTTTTCGGCTTCTCCCAGATTCGTATGTAGGAATTTCGCTCTGGCTTCATCATTGGCTAAGACCTTAGGCAGAATACGGACCCTTTGGGCAGTGTCTATATTACCCTCGGCAACCCACTCGGCAAAAATTGATAAATCAAACCCCGCCTTTCTTATGCTGTATTGGATTGCGTTGTTCTGAAATTCATGGAATTTAGAATACTCCCGAATATCAAAGCGCCTGTTTCGTTTTGAACTGACATAAGGTCGGTAGTATGTCTCCATATACTGGTAAGCAGCTATACTTCGCTGAATTTCTGTTTTGCCTCCTCCGCATAAGGAGATTATAGTATTGAGAGGCATGTGCTCTACCTCACTCAATTGCCAAAGATATTTGGCTTTCGAGTAAGGATCCCAAGCTCGAGGGCCAACGAGATGAGATTGCAATCGAACCTCATGCTTTTTCTCATTCTCAAGTCGGTCATAAACAATCGCAGGGATTCTATCCCATAGTCCTGAACTATCATTCTTTTGGAACTCTTTATAAATCTGAAGACGAGTATTGCCTTCGATAGCAACATACGTTTCATCTTCTTCTAAAGAAACTATAATGGGATGTATAATACCGCCACATTTCTTAATAGAATCTCTCAAAGATGTATAAGAGGTGGTAGCATCCTGCGTATTTGAGCTATTAGATAACGCAAGGGCAATATGCACCGAGGTAATCTCCTCCCTTGGATAGTTGTCAAGATAATTCTTGATACGCGGATTGTCTATATCAAGGTGTATAAGCGATATGTCTAAATTCTCGTGACGTGGCATAACTATTCAGATTTAAGCCATAGATTCGGGTTTACCAAATCTCTTAGGCGAAGATTAAAAAGTCGTAGTAGTTCTTTCTTATGGGTTGAGAAGCGTTCCAAAAACGCGATTACGGTTTTTAAAGGTAACGATATTTTTTTATCAGTGTAATAACCATTATTAAAGTCGATTAGAAACTCTTCATAAGATTTCAATGGAGTCACTTTTAGTCCTAGAGTGTGTTCCTCCCAAAAAGTTTGATTTCTATAACAAAATTCCCAGAAGGACATTTTTTTGTAGAAAGCAGGTTGGTTACACCAGCGTGCAATCTGAACATAAATATTTGAGAGTTCATGATTATGGTAATCTTCATGGCGCATAATATAACCTAAGCATCCGTATTGCATAAGTACCTCGATACGGAAGAAGATTTCCTTTATATCATTAAGTAAATGCACATCATCATTGGGCTTTAATTTAAAGCCGCAAAAAAGATAAAATTTTGTTTCCTTTTTATTATATCTTTTCCAAATTTTTAATGCTTTCTCAATTTTTGGTCTATCAGCCCAATTGTCAAATGCAAAAATATAATCTCCATGGTATTTACATTGTGATAACAACTTTGCCATTTCCTCTCCATATGGACTCTCTGCAATCATCCTTTCATCTAAGCCCTGTCTGAATTGAAATGGTCGTTTGGATTCGATTAAAGATTTTAATAAAGGCCTCCATACATTAGGGGGAGCTGCCAAGAAGTTATCATCCCATAAATAAATATACGGACGTTTTAATCTACCATTTTCATCCTCCTCATTATCAAGAAACCATTCAAGCTCAGAGTGTTTGGTCACCCGTGATTCTAAACGATTAACACAAAAAGGACATTTTCTGAAACATCCTCTTGTAAGAAAACCAATAGAATAATGAAGATAATCCTTAAAGTATGATTCTTTTTTCCCTTGAGAAATTTTTAAAGAAATGTAGTTATCATACAATTTATAGTATGGCATCTGCCTTGCCATATCTATACCAAAATCCCGGCCTCCTCTATGATTTGGAAGGGAGTTAAGAAAACCATCATTCTCAAACTGCTCCATATCAAGTTGTCGAAGGACTGCAAATTCTCTATCATCATTTTGTGTTGCATATAAGCCCGTTCCTCCCAAATGAAATTTTTGCCAGTCAAGAGAACCTTTGGCGTTCTCTAAAAACTGTGGATTTTTAGTAAATGAGAACACTTTAGAGACATAGATGTGATCATATTCTGTTATATCGGCATCGTCTGATTCAATAAGAGAGAAATTTATATTGTTATCAAAGAGAAATCCTGCAAGTTTAAGCAATGCGAGGTTAGGATGGCGGGTTCCGCCATCTAATAAATCTGCATCAACTAAACCAATTTTCATTAGGTATCTTTGGCTTATGCCATTTTACATTCATCGATCCCCTGATGAATATTATAGATACAAAAAAGCGCAGGATCCGTACTTGTTACTCGTCCTGTCACTTCAAGGCATCTGGCATAGCCGTCACATCGTAGAACGAGTAACGCAGAGCCTACGCCGTATGATATATGATACGCCAAAGGGGACATGCCGGAAAGGCACAATCCTCCCAAGGGTATAGTAATCATACCCGAGACATCTACCGTTACTTCATTCTTGACGATGCTTTTGAAACTGCCAGATTTCTGAAGCGACCAAGAATCAAGCGCAAGTAAACGCTTATGAAATATGTCTCAAACCCACCCAGCCGACGAAAACCTTCGTCATCGGCGTAGATTTGCGACTGCAAAATTACAAAAAAATTGGGAGGTACGCAACGGATTCTTGAACATTCTACCGTTCTTGCTGTGAGAATGTTGAGGAAGTGGTTAATAAAGATTAGCTAATATGGATTTACTGTTCCTAAGGCGCGATTTGGAAACGTGGACAATATGTGCATGAGTTCCTTCTATCTATTACTATCTTGGTCTAATGAAGAGGTGATAATGTGGGATCTTGTGGGAAAAGATGAGATTTGCTGTTTGAGGGAGATCAAGAGTAAAGGGAGTGTTTTTTTATGTAGGCGAGGACCTTTTTATCAAGATATGGGGGATTTGGGTCAAGGGGCGCTTTTTCTATTCTTTGGTTTTCGGTTTCCGGTGAATGGGATTGGAGGAGATGTCGGATTTTGGTGGATGAGACCGGCATCTGAGGAGCATCATACAAAATCCTGATTTTGGAAGAGTGAAGAGTGAAGAGTGAAGAGTGAAGGGGGTCTTTGAGAGATTCATCAGGGCGGGGATAGACTATTACGCCGAATTCTGAGAGGATTTCCTCCGGGTTGCGCCAGCGGTCGAAGTTAGCCCAATTGTCGCCGCCTATTATGAGACGGAACTGATGCCCGGGATAGGCTTTTTTCAGTTCTGTCAAAGTTTTGTATGTATAGGATGGGATGGGAAGGTTGAATTCGAAGTCACTGACACGGATACCGGGAATTCCATCGACGGCGAGACGTGCCATTTCAAGACGTTCCCCGTCTGTGGCTACATAACCCTGAGGCTTAAGGGGATTACGAGGTGACACCATAAGCCATACTTCATCAAGGTCGGTGTGGTCTAAAACGTATTTTGCCAAGTTTATATGACCCTTGTGAATTGGATCGAAACTGCCTCCGAAGATGCCGACTTTCATCTAATGATAAATTATCAATGATAAATTATTTCTTTTTGCGGACAGAGAATCCGAATCCACCGATAAGATCTCCAAGCGAGAAGTATTGACCGTGGCTGTAGACAAGCATACCGGCTTTCTCCAATTCAAGTTTGCCCGTCTCATCATTGATATACCGGGAATCAGCACGCACGTTGAGTACATCGGCTATGAACATGTCATGGCTTCCAAGATGCGTGACACTTTTGACCCTGCATTCTATGCTTAAAGGAGATTCTTCTATCGTGGGGGATTTTACCTTTTCTCCCGGAAGAGGATGAAGTCCGGTCTCTTTCCATTTGTCATAGTCTCGACCGGAACGAACACCAGCCCAGTCAGTGGCACGCGCCATATCGACGGTGGTGAGATTCAAGGTAAATTCCATGTTTTTCAAGAGGAGCGCATGAGAATGGCGCTCGGGACGCACTGATATATAACACATAGCGGGGTCGGAACAAATAGTTCCGACCCATGCTACCGTTATCATATTCCATTCTTCAGGCGAACCGCCACAAGTGGCGAGTACGGCAGGAAGCGGATATATCATTGTCCCGGGTCTCCAGGAAAGCTTCATATAATGATAAATTAAAATGATTAATGATAAATTATCATTATACGTTGAGATCTTTGAGGACTTGGTCGATGTGAGCATCAGCTTTCTTCACGACTTCCTCATACTGATCCTTGTCGGTGAGATCCTCGCGAACCTCGACATAGAACTTGATCTTGGGTTCTGTGCCTGAAGGACGGATGGACACCTTATCGCCGGCTTCAGTGAAGAACTGAAGTACATTGCTTGTCGTCGGGAAGTCCATCTTCGTGAGCTCACCGGTCTTCAGGTTCTTGCAGTTAAGGTCGAGATAGTCCTTTACTACAACTACATCGCTTCCGGCGATCTGCTTCGGAGGATTCTCGCGGAAGTTCTTCATCATGGCTACTATCTCTTCTGCTCCGCTCTTTCCGGGACGGACTACGCTAACACCACGCTCACGGCTGAAACCTATTTCGAAATAAATCTGCTTCAGGAGTTCATAGAGGTCCATTCCCTTGTCGGCAGCCCATGCCGCTATCTCGCACATCAAAGGAACTGCTGAAATAGAGTCCTTGTCGCGCACGAATGTCTCTGCCAGGAATCCATAGCTTTCCTCACCGCCACCAAGGTAACGACCGGTGCCTTCCTGCTCACGCATTACGTTTGCAATCCACTTGAAACCTGTAAATACATCGAACATACGCACATTGTTCTTGTCGGCGATGCGCTTGACGGCTTCGGTAGATACAATGGTCTTCACCACGTATTCATTACCCTTCATCAGACCGAGCTCATTATTGCGGGTCATGAGATAATAAAGGAAGATCATCAGGATCTGGTTGCCGTTGACAAGCTGGTATTCTCCCTTGCTGTCACGTACCACAAGACCAACACGGTCAGCATCCGGATCGGAAGCGAGCACAAGGCTTGCACCTACTTCACGAGCCTTCGCTATACCCATAGCCATTGCCTCGGGATTCTCCGGATTAGGAGAAACGACTGTCGGGAAATCACCTGACTGAACGTCCTGCTCAGGAACATGGATCACATTCTCAAATCCCCACATCTTGAGGGCATCGAACATGAGCATCGAGCCTGTGCCATGGATCGGGGTGTAGACGATCTTCATGTCGGCATGACGCTTGTCGGCATCAGGAGAAAGAGAAAGTGCATGAATTTCCTTAAGATACGGCTCGTCGACATCCTTGCCTATGATCTGGATAAGATCCTTGTTTGGTGTGAATTTGATCTGATCTACAGAAGTTATCTTATTGACGTAAGCGATAGTCTCCACATCATGAGGAGCAATCATCTGGGCGCCGTCGCTCCAATATGCCTTGTAGCCGTTGTATTCTTTCGGGTTGTGGCTTGCAGTGACCATGACTCCGCTCTGACATCCGAGATGACGGATAGCATAGCTTACCTCCGGAGTGGGACGGCATGCATCGAAGAGATATACCTTAATGCCATTGGCTGAGAAAATATCTGCTGCAAGTTCCGCGAACTTGCGGGAATTATTGCGTACATCATGACCGATCGCTACGGAGATCTGCGGAAGATCCTTGAAGCAATCCTTAAGATAGTTGGCAAGACCCTGAGTGGCTGCTCCGACAGTGTATATGTTCATGCGGTTTGAACCGGGACCCATGATGCCGCGGAGACCGCCTGTGCCGAATTCAAGATCCTTATAGAAAGCCTCAATGAGGTCAGTCTTGTCTTCAGCATCAAGAAGCTGCTTCACTGCAGCGCGAGTTTCTTCATCGTATTGGGGACCAAGCCACTGTTCGGCTTTTGCCACCACTGATTTCATCAGTTCTTCGTTGTTCATATTTAGGGTTATATTTAAGTTAATTCATAATTGACAATTCCTAATGCAGAATCTTCTGCCCGACCGAATAGATACACAACCGGTCTGTCTATAAGACGGCTTGAATCCAAGGGTATGCGATGAAGACAGAAAATACCGTGCTCACTACTAATTCAAACGCAAATATAATTAAATTGGATGATAACTGCAAGACATTTTTAAATAATATTTGCCTTTATGGCAATAATTCGTTAACTTTGCATAATGAAACCGCCAGGGCTACTCCGACAGAAGTGCCATGGTGTGCTTATATCTGACAATCAAAACTAATCATCACGCCATGATATACTCTATGACAGGCTTCGGCAGGGGGACTGCAACGGCACCGACAAAGAAAATCACAATTGAGATAAAAAGTCTTAACTCCAAGCAATTGGATCTGAATATGCGTGTGCCGGGATATTTCAGGGAACTTGAAGTGGATATCCGCAACTCGCTCATGAAGAAGCTGGAACGTGGCAAGGTAGACTTGTCGGTTATGGTCGAGAATACTGCTCCTGAAGCCCCGGCAAGCGTCAACACGGAAGTTCTCGGCGCGTATAAAAGCCAGATAGAAAACGCAGCTGAACAATTAGGTGTAAGTGTTCCGGATGATTGGTTCTCAATTCTTATGAGAATGCCGGAATCAATGAAAACACAGCTTCAGACTCTCGACGATGCGGATGTAAAGGCATTCCGTAATGCCTGCGAAGAAGCAGCCCGGAATCTGACTGACTTCCGGGAAACAGAGGGAAGAAAACTCTACGCATTCTTTCAAGAGAAAACCGGAAATATTGCACGCCTTCTTGAAAAAGTGGAGCCATTCGAAAAAGAACGTGTCATAAAAATCAGGGAAAGACTTGAAACCCAGCTTTCACGCCTCAACACAATTGAGTATGACAAGGGCAGACTTGAACAGGAACTAATATTCTATATCGAAAAACTTGATGTCACGGAAGAAAAGCTCCGTCTAAGAAGCCATATCAATTATTTTTTGGAAACCATGGGTGGATCCGATGAAAAGCCGGCATGCGGACAAGGAAAGAAACTCGGTTTCATCGCGCAGGAAATGGGCAGGGAAATCAACACACTCGGCTCAAAGGCAAATGATGCCGAGATGCAAAAGATCGTAGTAATGATGAAAGACGAACTGGAGCAGATCAAGGAGCAGGTGCTTAACGTGCTGTAATTGAGAATTGGGACTTCAGAATGATTGACCGGCGGACTGACGCACGAGCCTTGCGTCCCTACCGGGACGATTACATAATTTTGAATTTAGAGTTATTCTAATGAATAAAGGGAAAATAATTGTACTTTCAGCTCCGAGCGGAACGGGAAAGTCTTCTATTATAAAGAAACTGCTGGAGTATCCCGAACTGAATCTCGGGTTTTCAGTGTCGGCTACATCAAGAGCGCCACGCGGTGCGGAACAGCACGGAGTGGAATATTATTTCATAAGTCAGGAAGAGTTTAAGGAAAAAGCCGAAGCCGGTGATTTTGTAGAATGGGAGGAGGTATATCCCGGGACTTGCTACGGAACGCTCAAAAGTGAAGTGCAGAGAGTGACGGATGCCGGACAGAATCTCATAATGGATATTGACGTGAAAGGCGGCATCAACGTAAAGAAATGTTACGGAGATCAGGCAATCACTATCTTCATACTTCCACCAAGCAAAGAAGAGCTTGAAAGACGTCTCAGGGGACGCGGTACAGATGCCGATGATGTAATCAGAAAACGTCTTGACAAGGCCGACTATGAGCTAAGTTTCGCATCCCAGTTTGATGTGAATATTGTCAATGACGATCTTGACAAAGCAGTATCAGAAGTCATGCAAATCATAGTCGGGAAATAAGATCCCATCTTATAAAAATGTGACCTAAATGTCATCCACAGTGGAGTAAGAATACAAAAAGCATCGGATTGATCCGATGCTTTTTTGATAAGCTGACTTATTTACAGCATACTGAATATTTCCCTTGGACAAATCAGTCTTTCTGTGCATAATAACTCTTGCCGGCACCATAGCCACCGTAGCTTCCACCAGACTCTGTATCGTTGAGCAGAAGGCACATATTGTGGTATTCCCTGCTTCTATATACGTTTTCAAGCTCTGAAAGCAATCCCCTTTCGAAAAGACCGGCACGAAGCACGAAGATCGTATTGGTGCAAACGGTGCTGAAAATTCGTCCGTCGGCAATCATCTGTATAGGGGCGCAGTCAATGAAAATCATATCATATTGCTCCTTCAGCGTATCTATAAGACCGGCAAGACGACCGTTTTCAAGCAGCTCGGTCGGATTTGGAGGTGTCTTTCCACCCGGAAGGAAATCAATATTCTCATTAAGCCTGCCCTTTACAATGACATCATTCACATCAGCCTTACCCAACAGACACTGGGCAAGACCCTTGTCAGGATTTCCAATAAAGGCGGAAGATGAATTGCGACGCATATCGCCATCTATAAGAAGCACCTTCTTACCGCGTATGGCAAGAGACATAGCCAGATTGACAGTGATGAAGCTTTTTCCCGAACCGGGATTGAAACTTGTGACCATGATCACCGGACACTTCTCCTCGCCGTCAAGCATGAAATTGAGATTGGTGCGAACCACCCTGTAAGCCTCGTTGACTACATTTCTGTTGCCCGGCTGAACCACCAGCATGTGATCCTTATCATCAAATTTTCTTGAATTGACTTTGGGAATCTCTCCAAGGAACGGAATGCTGAGACCTCTAAGATCATTCTTATTCCTCACCTTGGTATTTGAAACCTCACGCACATATATTGTGCCCACAGGGATCGCAAGACCCATGATGAAGGCGATCATAATAATTGATGTAGGATTTGGCGAAGTCGGCTCTGAATCACCGTTAGGGCGGGCAATAATACGTGTATTATAGGGAGTAAACGCCTGATTGAGCTGATTTTCCTCCTTCTTCTGCAAAAGATAGAGATAAAGGCTTTCCTTCACCTTCTGCTGACGCTCCACTCCAAGAAGATAGCGTGCCTGCTCAGGATTTGCGGCAAGATTTCTCTCAAATGACAGTTTTTCCTTATTGATATTAGCTATATCGTTGGAGAGCAGCTTGATCTGATTGTCGATGGAAGCGATGATACTTACACGAGATTCCGCCAACTGGGCATCATACATCTGCACCATGGGATTATCTTCAGAAGAATTAGCCACCAGCGAATTGCGATACATGACAGTATTATTATGACTTGCGATCTGGCTCTCAAGCATCTGGCTGTTAATGCCGGAATTCACCGGGAATACGCGGGTGAGACTCGCATCCTTTTCAATGAAATCCTTGAGATATTTAGCCATTTGAAGCTGATTGTTGAGCTGCAGAAGATTATTCTTGACATTCTGCTCTTCCGACAGATTTATGGTGGCGCTTGTCACGAGATCCGGAATCTGGTTTTCAGACTTGAAATCAGAAATATCAGAATCCACATCACTTAGCTCCTTGCTTAAAGACACAAGTCTTTCATCAATAAAATCGGAAGAAGCGAGCGCAACTTCATTTTTGCTGATGATCCAATCCTCATTGTAAATATCAATCATTGCATTAAGCACATCTTCAGCACGACGCGGAGAACCATCATTAACAGTCAGATCCACAATTGAAGCTTCTTTTCGCAACTCACTGACAGAAACTTTCTTGAGCCAATTGGAGACTGCCCCTTTTAAAGAAGAGCGACCAACTTTAATAATGTAGCCGGCATCATCGCCTTCCTCCTTATCCTGACCGTAGAACGGAGTTTTCTCTATCTTTATCTTTCCAAGAGGCGTCATGACAGACTCGCCGAATTTAATCGGCTTCTTCTGATCGAATTTCATTTTGTCTCTCTTGTAGACGAACTTGCTCAAGTAGATATTCTCGTTTTCGTCAATCGTTATCTTGAAACGCCCGCTTACGCTCTGAGGCAGCGTCTCGAAAGTTACGGTAACAGGCAGCGACGAACCATAAAGCACATTATACCTCAGACCCTCCTTCATGAAATAATTTGTCTGCAGACCAAGACGCTCTACAACCTGGGTCATCAGGTCAGGAGATTCGAAATAAGCCATCTCATTGTAGAGGTTGTTGGTAGCGTTGCCTATGCCGAGATCGGAAAACATGGCAAGAGCCGATGTCGAACCGCTCTCTCCGTCCTCCTTTATCTCCACTTGCGCTTCCCGCGTATATACAAAAGGTTTCCACGCAATATAGAGAACACCAATACCAATACATGCCATAAGAGAAAGCAGAATCCACTTCCATTGTGCGAGAATCGCAGAAAATAATTCTTTAGGAGTAAGTTTTTGCTCTCCTAATTTATTGTTAGGCTTAGTTGTCGAATCAACAATGGGTTCCATATAAAAAAGTCAATTTCTTAAATCATCTTGTAAAATAACGTAAAAATCATTCATTAAGTATAAAATACAGCCCAATCTTGCATATACTGTGCATAATACCAAATGATTTTACAAAATTAATAAAAAAAATTGAGATTTGCAAAGCAGCCAGTCCTGACTCTTTGCATGTAAGGACAAAATATAATCAGTGGCAATCAAGGACCAGTCTCAAAAAAAAAACGATATCAGGATTGGCGGGATGAGAGATAATCGTTGAGTATGATTGCTGCCGCAATTTCATCTACGAGTTCCTTATCCCTTCTTGCCATTTTCCCAAGACCACCGTCGAGCATAGCTCTATGTGCGAGAGTGGATGTAAACCTTTCATCGAAGCGTTCCACCGGCATTTCAGGCATTTCCTTACGCAGCTGCCTGAGGAAAGGCTCGATATAACGTGTACTTTCCGAAGGAGATCCATCCATCTGCTTCGGCAGACCAACAATGACCATATCAACAGTCTCCTTAGAACAGTACTCCTTTAAGAAAACCATAAGATCACACGCCCTGACCGTAGTGAGTCCGTTGGCACATATGCGAAGCGGGTCCGTAACCGCGATACCGCATCGCTTCCGTCCATAATCAATGGCTAAAAGTCTACCCATATTTCAGAATGATCAATAAGATTATTAAGCATGTAATAAAAAGCACACCCTCCGGCTAAGCAGAAGGGTGTGGACTCAACATATGTTTATATTAAACAATTATTTCTTGTTGCCAAAAAATCTCTGGTATAGACCGTAGAATCCCTGACCGTGACGAGCCTCGTCCTTAGCCATCTCGTGCACAGTGTCATGGATAGCGTCAAGATTGGCAGCCTTCGCATTCTTAGCGATTCTCATCTTGTCTTCGTTGGCTCCTGCCTCAGCGTTCATACGCTTTTCAAGGTTGGTCTTGGTATCCCATACCATATCACCGAGAAGCTCTGCAAACTTAGCTGCATGTTCTGCTTCTTCTAAAGCGTAACGCTTGAAAGCGTCTGCGATCTCGGGATATCCCTCACGATCTGCCTGACGTGACATAGCGAGATACATACCAACTTCAGTACACTCGCCCATGAAGTGATTATTGAGGTCCTTCTTCATTTCGTCATCCACATCCTTGGCTACGCCGAGTTCATGCTCTGTCACGAATTTCAGAAGTTCATTCTGATCAAGCTCCTTAAACTTAGAAGCGGGAGCGCCACACTGCGGGCATTTTTCAGGTGCGTTTTCGCCTTCTGCCACATAACCGCAGATGGTGCATATCCATTCTTTTGCCATAATTATTTCTTTTTTTGTAATTTGGTTTATACATTAATATTTCGGAGACATCGGCATCAGCCTTATGTCTGCAAAAGTAGAACAATGAATGTCACCGTATGGTTTAATAAAAAAATTTTTTCTTTGAGGGCAGGCACTCCAGTCAGCGCGCAAGTTCATAGAAAGCAATGGCTGACGCCGCCGCCACATTTAAGGAGTCCACACCGTGGTGCATCGGAATCTTGACTACATAGTCGGCAGAATCAATCGTAGCGAGAGGCAATCCATCCCCTTCCGTGCCCATCACGACAGCAAGTTTCGGTTCTTTCTTGAGAACCGGGTCGGCAATATCTACGGAATTATGTCTGAGCGCCATTGCCACAGTTTTGAAGCCATATGCCTTCAGCTGATCAAGTCCACCATCCAGACGTGTCCACGGAACGAGGAAGACAGACCCCATCGACACGCGGACCGCACGTCGGTTGAGCGGATCGCAAGCCGTTGGAGTAAGGAACACGGCATCCATGCCGAGTGCTGCGGCGGAACGGAATATAGATCCTATATTAGTGGTGTCGCTCACATCGTCTATCACCACCACCCTGCCGGCAACCGCACAAATTTCACCGACAGACGGAAGAACAGGCCTGCGCATGGCACAGAGGACTCCCCGCGTAAGGGTGTAGCCGGTGATGGAAGCAAGTATCTCGCGGCTGCCCGTATAAACCGGCACGTCGGGAATCCTTGCAATAATATCGGCGGCATCCCCTGCAATATGCCTGTATTCACACAGAAGGGCAGTCGGGATCATGCCGGCATCAAGTGCCACCCGAATCACTTTGGGACTCTCGGCAATGAAAACACCATCTTCGGGATGAAGGTAATTGCGGAGCTGAGCTTCCGTCAGCCCCGCAAAAACTTTTATCCGAGGATCGTCGGCAGACAAGATCTCTACAGGATTCATTACATCAGCTTCTTGTACCGGATTCTATGCGGTGTCTCAGCATCTATGCCGTCGCGCTTTTTGCGGAATTCCTCATAGTCTGAATAGCTTCCTTCGTAGAAAGTGATCTTCGAATCTCCCTCAAAAGCAAGGATATGCGTGGCGATCCTGTCAAGAAACCACCGGTCGTGACTGATGACAACCGCGCAACCGGCAAAATTCTCAAGACCCTCCTCAAGTGCACGGAGAGTGTTGACATCTATGTCATTGGTAGGCTCGTCGAGAAGCAATACGTTTCCTTCCTCCTTTAACGCCATGGCGAGATGAAGACGGTTACGCTCACCGCCTGAAAGCACCCCTATCTTTTTTTCCTGATCGGCACCTGTAAAGTTAAACTTCGAAAGATATGCGCGGGCGTTCATGTCACGACCACCCATACGGAAAGACTCTACACCCTGCGAGATAACCTCGTAGACACTCTTCTCCGGATCCAGATCCTTGTGCGACTGATCCACATATGCAATCTTGACAGTGTCACCGACCTCGAAATCGCCTCCATCCTGCTTCTCCAGACCCATGATAAGGCGGAATAGAGTAGTCTTGCCTGCTCCATTCGGACCTATCACACCTACGATACCATTCGGAGGGAGCATGAAATTCAAATCGTCGAAAAGATTCTTCTCACCGAAAGCCTTCGCCACATGATTGGCAAGAATCACCTTGTTGCCAAGGCGCGGTCCGTTAGGAATAAAGATCTCAAGTTTTTCCTCACGCTGCTTCTGGTCTTCATTAAGAAGCCTGTCATAGCTTGCAAGACGGGCTTTGCCTTTAGCCTGACGAGCCTTGGGAGCCATACGCACCCATTCCAACTCACGTTCGAGAGTCTTTCGGCGTTTGCTTGCCTGCTTTTCTTCCTGCGCCATGCGCTTTGTCTTCTGATCAAGCCAAGATGAATAGTTTCCTTTCCACGGAATGCCTTCACCACGATCAAGTTCCAGAATCCAACCTGCCACATGGTCAAGGAAATAACGGTCGTGTGTGACGGCGATCACCGTACCGGGATACTGCTGAAGATGCTGTTCCAGCCAGTCAATTGACTCGGCATCGAGGTGGTTGGTAGGCTCGTCGAGAAGAAGCACGTCCGGCTGCTGAAGAAGAAGACGGCACAGAGCCACACGACGGCGCTCGCCACCGGAAAGCTGGCTCACAGGCTGGTCGTCAGGGGGACAACGCAGCGCATCCATGGCACGCTCAAGCTTATTGTCGATATTCCATGCATCAGCGGCATCAAGCTTATCCTGAAGCTGTGCCTGCCGCTCCATGAGCTTATCCATCTTTTCAGGATCATCAAGAACCTCCGGATCGCAAAAGGCATTATTCACTTCCTCGTATTCGGCAAGCAGGTCCATAATTGGCTTCACGCCTTCCTCCACAACCTGACGCACAGTCTTGTCGGGATCAAGTTTAGGATCCTGCTCAAGATAACCTACTGAATATCCTGGAGAGAACACCACTTCTCCCTGAAAGTTCTTATCGATACCCGCTATGATCTTCATAAGGGTTGACTTACCACTGCCGTTGAGACCGATTATACCGATCTTTGCGCCGTAAAAAAACGACAGGTAAATATTTTTTAGTATCTGGCGCTGAGGAGGGATCACTTTTGAGACCCCCACCATAGAGAATATGATTTTTTTATCGTCTGCCATTTAGAGATTTGAGAATTTGGTATTTGGAATTTTGAATCATTTATTTGCGGCTTTGGTCCGGTAGTCGCAACGCACCTTTCCTTTTGCAATATTGCCAAGTTTGGACTTTATAAGCTGCTTACGTATAGGAGCTATATGATCGGTGTAAACCTCTCCTTCAAGATGATCATACTCATGCTGGATGATGCGGCTCAGGAAGCCGGTGAATTCCTTCTCATGCTCCTCGAAATTCTCATCAAGCCAGTTGAGGCGTACATGCTCCACACGCTTCACATTTTCAGAAAGCCCGGGAATTGAAAGACATCCTTCCGCACGGCTCACCGGATCCATGTCTTCAATCACGTCGAGTTCCGGATTTATGAGCACCATTTTCGAATCCTTGCATTCCGGAAAGTCTTCGGCAAGCACGCTCCCGTCGAGTACAATGAGCCGGATAGAGCGTCCAATCTGCGGGGCCGCCAGACCAACACCTTCTGAATTGTACATCGTCTCCCACATGTCGGCTATCAGTTTCTGCAACTCGGGATAATCGGGAGTTATTTCTTCGGTCTCCGCCCTTAGCACAGGATGACCGTAAAGATAGATGGGTAGTAGCATATGATATTGAATTATGATTTTTTAATTGAGATTTGAAAATCCTTTCAGGAATTACGGTAAAGCTTCGGAGACAAACCTACATTTTTCTTAAAGTATTTTCCGAAGAATGACTGTGTAGGGAAATTCAGATTGTCACTTATCTGCTGAATGGTTAGGTTTGTTGACTTTAAAAGTATCTTTGCTTCAAGTATAAGGAAGCGTTCGATCCAGGAAGCGGCTGAATAACCTGTCTGAGCCTTGACAGTGCGCGAAAGATGCTTAGGGGTCACGCCCAATTCTTCAGCATAATATTCAAGAAAGCGTTCAGTCTTGAACTTATCCTTAACAAGTTTGATAAACCGATCGCTCAACCTTGCACCGGAATCCACACCGGCTTCATATAGCTCGTAGCAACGATACGCATATCTGTAGTAGAAAGCAATTATTGCATGCTGCAGAGCCTTGATCAGCTGAGGATTGCCGGTATCAGCAGATACATTATGAAGCGATTGATAAAGATTTTCAAATTTTGGCACTATATCGTGAGGAATCTTTGCCACAGGATGTCGCGCCATAGCGCTCAGATTCTGCATATCATTTATATGAAGGAATATGTCTTCGACAAATATCTTTGACATCACGAGGAAAGACGCAGAAAAATCGGAAGAAATTTCCAAAAGCTGCAGGGTCTCGCCATTCCTGATATTCACAATCGCCGGACCTTCAAAATCGTAGGTAATAAGATTGCTGTTGAACTTAAATCTTCCGCTCCTTACGAATATAGAAATAGTAGCTGTCAGCTTTACAGGCTCTGTAAAGGATGGAAGCATGTCTGCCGTAATGTTGTCGTAGATCCAGAACTCCTTCCCGAGTATCTCGTCAACATTCATCGGCAAATTCATATATGCATAGTCAAGTCTATTGCTCACTTCATTCATACGTCAACTATTTTTTCATCTTGTCAGCCACTACCAGTCCAAGCAGAACAAGCGCACATCCCACATAGCCAAACGGATAGATAGTCTCGCCAAGAAGCAGGCATCCTGCAAACATTGTCACCGGAGGCTGAAAATACAGATAGTTATTAGTGGCAAGCGGCCCGATAATTTTCATTGATTCATTCCAAAGGAGATATGCCATAGACGAACACATCACGGCGAGGAAAAGGAGATTAAGTAAGAAGATTGGGTGTGAGAAATCAAACAATATCCCGATATGAAGAGGTTCTTTCTGTATCAATAGAAGAGGGAGGGATGTGACAAGACCATAGAAAAAAAGCTTCCTGGTCAGAAAAAGAGTATTATACAACGGTATCAGCCTCTTTATGGCAATAGAATAAACAGCCCATGAGAAAGCGCATGATAATGCCAGAATATCGCCGATGGGATGAATTTCCATACCGAGACCTTTGCTGATGGACTCACTCATTATCACGAGCGCCACACCCGCGAAAGCCACGACCGAACCGATCATCTCACCGAGACGCATCCGGGTCTTGTAGATAATGGCAAGGAGTATGGCTATAAAAATAGGAGAAACTGACGAAATCAAAGAGACATTTCCCGTTGAGGTGTACATAAGCGCATAGTTTTCCATGAGGAAATAAAGGGTTCCCGAACAGATTCCGCAAAGCGCCATCTGCAGCTCATCAGTCCAGGATTTTGACCTGAGCTCCCTAAACGTAAAGACGAGCATCATCAGATAAGCAAGAAAGAACCTATAGACATACACTTCCACCGGAGTCATGCAAGCACCTTCCATAAGCACCTTGGAGGCTATGAAACTGCAGCCCCAGCACACAACAGTGATCAAGGCACCGATATGCCCTGTCAATTTGCTGTTTTTCCAAGTGTTTTTTTTATCCGAAATCATGATATTCGTAACGTATAGCATGGCGATGACACGTAAATGAATCGTCACACCATGCTTTCACGTTACAAATTTAATGAAAAATCGGATATCAAAAAAATAAAAAAAGTAATTTTTCAGTCTACATAGCGAAGATACTCACCATACCCTTCCTTTTCCATGTCTTCTTCCGGTATGAATCGCAAGGAAGCTGAATTAATACAATATCGCAGACCTCCCTTATCGGCAGGACCGTCAGGAAAGACATGTCCGAGGTGTGAACCGGATTTTGACGAACGGACCTCCGTGCGGATCCTGCCATAGCTCGTATCAAGATGCTCCGATATCAAGGAGTCATCTATCGGGCGTGAGAACGCAGGCCAACCGCAACCGGAATCATATTTCTCGGAAGAAACGAAAAGTGGTTGACCGTCGGTGATATCTACGTATATTCCCGGACGGAACTCATGATCGTATTCGTTGGTGAACGGACGCTCGGTAGCTCCATTCTGAGTCACTTCCCATTGCAACGGAGTCAGATGCCGGCGCAGCTCCTCACGAGAAATGCCTGAGCCTATGGCTGTAATCGACCCGAGATTCCTTGCTTCCCTGAAGAGTGACGGATCCACATGACAATATCCATCCGGATTCTTGTAAAGATATTCCTGATGATATTCCTCAGCCGGATAAAAATTCTGAATCGGTCCTAATTCTATGGCAAGGGGTTCCTTATGGCTACGCGCAAGAGTCGCGAGTTCAGCCTCAATGACAGGAGCGTCGGCAGAATCACTGAAATAGATTCCGGTCCGGTATTGAGTACCGACGTCGCCACCCTGCCTATTGAGAGAGAGCGGATCAATGCTTTTGAAATATAGCCTTATGAGCGATGACAGGGACACCATATCGGGATCATAGACCACCTTGACAGTCTCCGCGGCGTGGGTATTGCCGGTGCACACTTCCTTATAAGTAGGATTGGGGACGATTGAATTGGCGTATCCGGCTTCAGACTCAGAGACTCCGGGAACAAGGGAAAAGAGATGGGCTGTGCCCCAAAAACAGCCACCTGCAAAATATATAATCTTATTCATGATCCTATAACAAGTTGTCCCGCCGTCCGGTTGTCAACATCTTAATGATTATGTCAAGTACAATACGGGTTGCAGGATTGAAATATATTCAGTACTTTTGCAGAAACACAGCATAATTCATAATAATGCGAGACTTCGAAATAGGACAACAGTCTTAAACGGGGGACTATAAAAAGAGAATCAATATCTGAACAAATGGGATTTTATACAAGTGAAATAAAGATCGGGGCTCCAGAAACATTCAAGACAGAGACCCAAAAGATGATATACGAGAGGCTTGAAAGCGAGAGTATTCCATACACAAGGATTGAGAGCGATCCCGGAATCTCAATGGACGACTGCCTGAATATAGACAAAGCTTTCGGCATAGACACAGTAAAGACAATACTCCTTACCAACCGGCAGAAGAATAAGTTCTGGCTATATGTGACACATGCGAGAAAAGCATTCATCACCAAGGAATTCGGAGCATCACTTCAAATACCGAGAGTCTCTTTTGCTGACGAGGAGCTAATGATGAAAATACTCGGGACAGCGCATGGCGCCGCCACCCCTTTCGGATTGCTGAGAAATGAAGCAAGCGATGTCATATTTGTCATGGACAAAGATGTTGCAGCAAGAGAAAAGATTGTAATAACCGATGGCGATCCTTGCGGCTTTATCGCCATAAAGAACTCAGACCTTTTCCAACTTCTCGGCAAGAACCCTATCCTGATAGAGAATCCTGCTGAAATCAATAATTGATGATAAAAAACGGAGAAAATACCTCAAAACAGTCCCAATTTTTGATTTTGTGAAAGAAAATTAGTAATTTTGCATACGAAAAGATAAACACAGGTAAAAAGAGATAAATGAAGGTAAAGAAATTTGGCGGGACTTCAGTAGGGAGTGCCGAAAGAATCCGAAATGTAGGAAAACTGATTTCCGGGTGCAAGAAAGATATTGTGGTGCTTTCGGCAATGAGCGGCACCACCAATTCCCTGCTTGAAATTTCCTCTGCGATAAAAGACGGTGACCGACTGCGTGTGAGCGGGCTTATAGATTCACTCCGTCAAAAGTACACCCTTACTATCGACGAGCTATACAAGACCGAGGAATATAAAGAGGAGGCTACCAAAGCCATTGATGAGATCTTCAATGAATTGAAGGATATTTCAGAAAAGCCTTCGAGTCCAAAGACGGAGAAGGAAATTGTATCAAAGGGAGAAATGATGTCGACCCGCCTGATGCAGCTTCATCTTCAGGAGGAAGGTTTCAAACCTGCGCTGCTTCCCGCCCTTGACTTCATGAAAATCGACAGACACGGTGAGCCTGTCGAGGATTTCATACGATCGGAAGCATCAAAAGCTTTAGCAGGACATCCTGAGGCAGACCTCTACATCACCCAGGGATTCATATGCAGAAATGAACAAGGAGAAATAGATAACCTTCAGCGAGGAGGCAGCGACTACACAGCCTCCCTGCTCGGGGCTCTCCTGAATGCCGAAGAGATAGAGATATGGACAGATATAGACGGCATGCACAACAATGACCCCCGTTTTGTGGAAGATACCAGACCGGTGCATAATCTCCACTTCGAGGAGGCTGCCGAACTGGCTTATTTCGGAGCGAAAATCCTTCATCCTACATGCATTCTTCCCGCCAGGCAGCACAATGTGCCTGTAAGGCTTCTCAACACAATGGATCCGGCTGCTGAAGGAACCTTGATAGAGAACAACCTGGAACGCAGCTCCATAAAGGCAGTCGCAGCCAAAGACAACATCACCGCCATAAAGATCAAATCGGGGCGTATGCTTCTCGCATACGGTTTTCTTAAAAAAGTATTTGAAATTTTTGAGAAATACGAGACCTCGATCGATATGATCACCACTTCCGAGGTTGGAGTTTCGCTTACGATAGATAATGAAAAGAACCTCCCCCGCATTGAGGAGGAACTGAGCCGTCTCGGGACAGTGACTGTAGACAGAGACATGGTCATCATATGCGTGGTCGGCGATCTGGAGTGGACCAACAAGGGATTCGAGGCCGCTGCATTGGAAGCGCTCCGAAATGTGCCGGTACGCATGATTTCTTACGGCGGAAGCAACTACAACATATCATTTCTAATAAGGAAAGAAGACAAGACAAAGGCACTACGACTGCTTTCCTATCATTTATTTTAAGATATGGACATAAAGACATTTGAAGGAATCAGAACCCCATTCTATTATTATGACAGAAATCTGCTTGAGCGGACTCTGGATGCAATCGAGGCATGTACGGCAGGAACACCTATGAAGGTGCACTATGCGATCAAGGCTAATTCCGAGCCGGAAATACTTCGCATCATTTCATCCCGGGGATTCGGAGCAGACTGTGTAAGCGGCAACGAGATAACTACAGCAATAGAATGCGGATTCCGTCCGGAAAATATTTATTATGCCGGAGTGGGCAAGACTGACGAGGAGATTCTGACAGGAATAGACGCAGGGATAGGATGCTTCAATATAGAGTCGCTTGAAGAAATAGACATACTCTCCGACCTCGCTTCCAAAAGAGGGCGGAAAGTGACGGTCGCCTTGCGAGTGAACCCCAATATAGACGCACATACCCATGAATATATCACTACGGGGCTGAAAGAAAACAAATTCGGAATCGACATGAGGATTCTGGAGAAGGCGATCAGAAAAGTCAAGGAATCAGAAAATCTCGACCTCGGGGGACTCCATTTCCATATCGGATCACAAATCACAGTAAGCGAGCCGTTCAAAATCCTATGCGAAAGAATCAACGATCTCAAGGCAAAGTTCAGGCTTGACGGTATTGAGTTCCGTTTTTTCAACGTTGGAGGCGGACTTGGCATCGACTACGACAATCCCGACGAAAACCCGATACCGGACTTCGCAACATATTTCAGCACCATACTCGCCAATCTGCATCTTGATCCCGGACAGGAAGTACACTGCGAGCTTGGGCGTGCCATAGTGGCCCAATGCGGATCACTCATAAGCAAAGTAGTGCTTGTGAAGAATGGGCTGGAAAAAAGTTTCGTCATCATAGATGCAGGAATGTCAGACCTTATACGCCCCGCTTTATATGGAGCGCATCATAAAATCGAGAACATAAGCGCCGAAGACAAACCGGCAGACAAAATTTATGATGTGGTGGGTCCGATATGCGAGTCAAGCGACGTGTTCGGCAAAGACGAGCTTCTTCCCGAGACACATCGCGGAGACCTGCTCGCCCTGCGGAGCGCAGGTGCATATGGCTCGGCAATGGCAAGCCGGTATAACATGAGAGACCTTCCCGGACACATCGTCAAATGACATTTAATCCCGACTCATCCACAAGTGAGTTCGGGATTTTTTTTTGTAGAAAATTCAATATATCTTGCATAATTGAGTAAAAAGAATTAATTTTGACAAAAATTTCATATTCCATCAACCAACGATGAAGAAAGTATTGCTACTCGGCTCGGGAGCCCTAAAGATAGGACAGGCGGGCGAATTTGACTACTCAGGATCGCAGGCGCTCAAGGCTCTGCGCGAAGAAGGAATAGAATCAGTGCTGATCAATCCGAATATCGCCACTATCCAGACATCGGAAGGCGTTGCGGACAAGGTATATTTCCTTCCAATCACACCTGAATTCGTAGAAGAAGTAATCAAGAAAGAACGTCCGGACGGCATCCTGCTTGCATTCGGAGGTCAGACAGCGCTCAACTGCGGCACCCAGCTTTATCTTGACGGCACTCTTGAAAAATATGGAGTGAAAGTCCTCGGCACATCCGTCGAGGCTATCATGATAACAGAAGACCGCGACCTCTTCGTGAAGAAACTTGACGAAATCGACATAAAGACTCCTGTGTCGCAGGCGGTGGAGAGCCTTGAAGACGCAATAAAGGTGGCTCATCGCATAGGTTATCCTGTGATGGTGCGCTCCGGCTACGCATTAGGGGGTCTCGGATCAGGAATATGCAATAACGACGAGGAATTCATAAAGCATTGCGAAAGCGCACTCGCCTACTCACGTCAGATCCTCGTGGAGGAATCACTGAAAGGATGGAAAGAGATAGAATTTGAAGTGATCCGCGACAAAAACGACCTATGCTTCACTGTGGTACCGATGGAAAACTTCGACCCTCTCGGAATTCACACCGGAGAAAGTATAGTCGTGGCACCGATCGTCTCGCTCAAGCCGGAACAGATCAAAATGCTTGAAGAGATAGCCACCAAGGTGGTGCGCCATATCGGCATCGTAGGCGAATGCAACATCCAGTATGCATTCAACGCCGAAACCAACGATTACCGTATCATCGAGATAAACGCCCGTCTCAGCCGCTCATCCGCTCTTGCATCTAAAGCCTCCGGCTATCCTCTTGCTTTCGTGGCAGCCAAACTCGCCCTCGGATACACACTCGACCAGATAGGAGAACCCGGAACACCCAATTCTGCTGCAAAGGCTCCGGAAGTGGACTACATGATAGTCAAGATCCCACGATGGGACCTTTCGAAATTTGTAGGCGTAGACCGTGAGATCGGCAGCTCCATGAAGTCTGTAGGCGAGATCATGTCGATAGGCAAATCTTTCGAAGAGATAATTCAGAAAGGACTCCGAATGATAGGGCAAGGCATGCATGGCTTTGTAGGCAACAACGACTTCCATGTAGAAGATCTTGAGCATGCCCTAACCCATCCTACAGACTCCCGCATCTTCGCTATAGCCCAGGCCCTTGAGGAAGGTTACGCTCCGGAGAAGGTGGCTGATCTCACAAAAATCGACATATGGTTTATCAACCGCCTCAACAATATAGTGCGCTTCGCCAACAAGCTAAAGGAGCGTGGAGGAAGCGTGTCTGACCTCGACCGCGAGACACTCCTCGAAGCAAAGAAACTCGGATTTTCCGATTTTCAGATCGCACGCCTCATAGAGAATCCGTCAGGCAATATGGAGAATGAGATGCTCAAGGTCAGAAGTCGCAGGAAAGAGCTCAATGTGACTCCTTTCGTGCGCCGTATCAACACTGTAGCGTCTGAATATCCGGATCTTACAAATTACCTTTACGTCACCTATGACGCCAAGGAGAATGCCATCCCGTATGAGTTCAATGCCCGCAACAACATTATAGTGCTCGGGTCAGGAGCCTACAGAATCGGCAGCTCGGTGGAGTTTGACTGGTGTTCTGTAAATGCCGCCACCACATGCCGCAAGCTCGGCTACAAGGCAGTGATGATCAACTACAATCCGGAGACAGTATCTACTGACTACGACATGTGCGACCGACTCTATTTCGATGAATTGAGTTTCGAGCGCGTGATGGATATCATCGACCTTGAGACTCCTTACGGGGTTATCGTGAGTGTTGGCGGTCAGATCCCCAACAATCTTGCCATGAAGCTTTACCGCAGCCACGTGCCGGTGCTCGGAACATCACCTATTTCTATCGACCGCGCTGAAAACCGTCATAAATTCTCAGCCATGCTCGACCAGCTCGGCATCGACCAGCCAAGATGGAAGGAACTTACGACTGAGGATGAGATCCACAAGTTTGTGGAAGAAGTAGGATTCCCCGTTCTCATCCGTCCAAGCTACGTACTCTCCGGAGCCGCCATGAATGTATGCTACGATTACGAACAGATGCACGAGTTCCTCGGACAGGCAGCCAAGGTTTCAAAAGAGTACCCTGTAGTGATATCAGAGTTTCTTGAAAACACAAAGGAAATAGAATTTGACGCAGTGGCAAGAAACGGCAAGATCGTGGAATACGCCATCTCAGAGCATGTGGAATATGCAGGTGTCCATTCCGGAGACGCTACCCTTGTCTTCCCTGCTCAGCGCATATACATGGCAACCGCCCGACGCATAAAGCGTATCAGCGCACGCATAGCAGAGGCACTCAACATCTCAGGCCCGTTCAATATCCAGTATCTTGCCAAAGACAACTATGTCAAGGTGATCGAATGCAACCTCAGGGCATCGCGTTCGTTCCCATTCGTCAGCAAAGTCCTCAAGAAGAATTTCATAGATACTGCCACTCGCATCATGCTTGGTGAAAAACCTGCTGTAGTAGACACATCCACATTCGACATCAACTACATAGGAGTAAAGGCTTCGCAGTTCTCATTTGCCCGTCTGCACAAGGCCGACCCTGTGCTGGGAGTCGACATGTCGTCTACCGGCGAGGTGGGCTGTCTCGGCAAAGACTTTGACGAAGCACTGCTCAACGCCCTTATTTCAGTAGGACATCACGTTCCGGAAAAGGGAGTGCTTGTAAGCTCGGGTGATCCACGTGCGAAGGTCAACATGCTTGAGGCATGCCGTCTGCTACAAAGCAAAAACATCCCAATTTATGCCACTCCGGGCACTTACGCTTATCTGACTTCAAACGGTGTGAAAGCCACTCAGGTATGCTGGCCTGACGAGGAAGGAATATCAGTGCTTGATGTGATATCCGAGCATAAAGTGGATCTGGTGATCAACATTCCTAAAAACCATACCAAGCGTGAGCTCACCAACGGATACAAAGTGCGCCGCGCTGCCATAGACCACAACATACCATTGATGACCAATGCCCGTCTCGCCCTTGCATTCATAAAGGCTTTCGTGGCACGACCGGTAGAAAGCATCGGCATCACGGCATGGCAGGAATATTGACATTGGCTATATCATTAAGTTATTACACTCCCGGAGCATTTCTCCGGGAGTTTTTTATTTTTACCGTTTTTTAATATCCGTTTCTTGTCGGAATAAAAATTTTTTAGTAATTTTGTAGTGCTGTTATTGATATAGCCGAGTTGTTAAAACAACTATAGTTACAAAAAGGGCATAATACTGCCAGAATTCATTCAAAGGAAATTAAAGAGACAACAGTCTTGATATTTCTTTCCTCACGATTCCCCACTCCAACCCAATCAAATTTCATTAAGAATCCAAAACCCGAAAAAGGGAATACCCAAAATAATAAATATGCTAACACTTGAAGAACTTGAGACATGGGATGACGCACGTCTTCACAAGGCAGCTGAAGAATATGGAATGACAAATCCAGCCTCTGCCGGACGGCAAGACGTAATCTTTCACATCATCGACAATCAAGCTATCTCCACAGCAAAAGAAGTGGTGAATTCCACACGTAAACGTAAAGGTAAACAGGCTGCCACTGAAGAAACCGCAGTCGCCGATACTCAGCCGAAGAAGCGTGGCAGGAAACCGAAAGCCAAGGCTCCCGATGAAGCCAAGGAGGAGAACGGTTCTGCTCCTAAGGAAGAACCCATCGAGAAAAATACAACTGATGTCACTGCAGCCGACGCTGCTCCCGCTCCAAAGAAAAGAGGAAGAAAATCAAAGGCAGAACTTGCAGCAATCCGGGCTCAACAGGAGACTGAGACACAGGCCGGTGGCAATCAGGCTGAAGATGAAACTACTGCCAAGGAAACGGCTTCTGCAGAAGCCGAGACTACTGCAGAAACCAATCAGCCTAAAAAGCGTGGCAGGAAACCCGGAACAAAGAAGAATACAAAACAAGAAGTCCAGACTGCAAAAACGGATAATCAGGAAAATATTCCTGCGGTAACAGACAACAAGGGTATCACACCCGCTTCGTCTCCGGAACCGGAGACTCCGACTGTCAAAAGCGAGAATGATAACACTGCAGATAAAAATTCCGCTCAGGAGAGTAAAAAACAGAAGACCCAGCAGAACAAGCGATCTTTCCAGAATCATAAGAACGACGGGTTCGATTCATTTTTCGGAAATTCAAAGGGACGCACTTTCAAGCCCCGAAACAATCAGGAGCAGCATGAGTCCGGGCAGTCCGAACAATCTCAGACTCCGGTAGAATCAAAAACCGAACTGCAACCGGAACAGAAGCCTGCAGAACATATAATATTGCCATCAGAACCCCAGGCTCCGATCATAATAGCCGAACCGGGCGCCAACTCCCAGTTTACAAAAGCCAATCTGATGCCTAACAATTACGGCAACAACCAGGGCAACAAGCATCTGAGCAAGCGCCAACGCGCCTTGGAGCGCAAGCAGCTACAGCAGCAGCGCAGGCAAATGATGCAGGCTGAGACGATGTTTGACTTTGACGGGATTCTGAACACTTACGGTGTGCTTGAGATAATGCCTGAAGGATTCGGGTTCCTGCGCTCAAGTGACTATAATTATCTCGCATCGCCTGACGATGTCTACGTATCACAGATTCAGATAAAGGAATATGGCCTGAAGTCAGGCGACGTAGTGGAGTGTGCCATACGCCCCCCGCGCGAAGGTGAAAAATATTATCCGCTGTGCAAGGTAATAAGCATCAACGGTCTTTCACCGGAAGTAGTGCGCGACCGCATTCCATTCGAACATCTTGTACCCCTCTTCCCCGATGAGAAGTTTAATCTGACAGGAGGACGCACGACCAATATCTCGACCCGCGTTGTGGATATGTTCGCACCCATAGGGAAGGGACAGAGAGCGCTTATCGTAGCACCTCCAAAGACCGGCAAGACGATTCTTCTGAAGGATATTGCAAATGCGATAGCAGAGAATCACCCGGAGACATACATCATCATGCTTCTGATCGACGAAAGGCCAGAGGAAGTGACAGATATGGCACGCAGCGTAAATGCAGAAGTGATCGCCTCCACTTTTGACGAGCCAGCCGAGCGTCATGTAAAAATTGCAGGAATCGTGCTTGAAAAAGCAAAACGTCTTGTAGAGAGCGGTCATGACGTGGTGATAATGCTTGACTCCATCACCCGCCTTGCAAGAGCCTACAACACCGTAAGCCCGGCAAGCGGAAAGATTCTGTCAGGAGGTGTGGATGCAAATGCATTGCAAAAGCCAAAGCGCTTCTTCGGAGCTGCCAGAAATATCGAGCATGGCGGATCACTCACTATCATAGCTACAGCCCTGACCGAGACATCAAGCAAGATGGACGAGGTGATTTTCGAGGAATTCAAGGGAACTGGCAATATGGAGCTTCAGCTTGACCGCAAGCTTAGCAACAAACGCATCTTCCCTGCTGTAGACATCATAGCGTCTTCCACTCGACGCGATGATCTTCTGCTCAGCGAAGAAGTGCTCAACCGCATGTGGGTGCTACGCAATTTCCTCGGCGACATGACATCGCTTGAAGCAATGGAATTCATACGGAAACGCATGGAAATGACCCGCAATAATGAGGAACTTCTTGTCACGATGGACAAATGATATAATTGAGAATTGAGAATTTAGAATTAGTTTGATTTGAAGATACAGAAGACAAACGCCGCAAGGCTTCTTGATAAGATGGGCATAAGCTATGAGCTTGTGCCCTATGCCTTTGATCCCGAAGACCTTGCTGCCGAGCATGTGGCTGAGGAACTTGGCGAACCAATCGAACAAGTGTACAAGACACTTGTCTTGCGAGGAGACAAGACCGGACTTTTTGTCTGCGTCGTTGCGGGCAACAGAGAGGTAGATCTTAAGTTAGCTGCCAAGGCATCGGGAAATAAGAAAGCCGAGATGCTTCCACTAAAGGAACTCTTGCCCAATACCGGATATATCAGAGGCGGATGCACGTCGATAGGAATGAAGAAGCACTACCCTTCTTATTTTAGTGAGGAAATGCAAAACTTTGACATTGTTTATGTGAGTGCAGGCCAGCGTGGACTACAGTTGAAACTCTCGCCACTCGACCTTGCAAAAGCGGCACAAGCAACATTCGTAAAAATTACAGAAGACCCTGAATTATGAATACGTTTGGAAGGAATCTGCGTCTCACCACTTTTGGTGAAAGTCATGGCAAAGCCATGGGAGGAATTCTCGACGGCATGCCGGGAGGAATTAAGATAGACATGGATATAATCCTCAGGGAAACAGCAAAAAGGAGACCCGGACAGAGCCCTCTTGTGACAGCACGGAAAGAAAAAGATATCCCTGAACTTTTGTCTGGACTTAATGATGACATGATCACGCTCGGAACGCCTATAGGATTTATTGTGCGCAACACCGACCAGCGGAGCGGAGACTATGATGAAATGGCAAGGCTCTACCGTCCCAATCATGCAGATTTCACTTATGACATGCGTTACGGGCTTCATGAAGCAAGAGGCGGAGGCAGGGCGTCAGCCCGGGAGACACTCAACTGGGTGATCGGAGGCGCAATAGCACGACAACTGCCATGCATGAAAGATATCTCGATCAGTGCCAGGGTGAAATCGATCGGAGGTATTGAAGGGACTGATGAAGAACTTCATTCCATCGTGGAGGAAGCGATGAAAAAAGGGGATTCAGTCGGAGGTGTAGTGGAATGCATCATAGAAGGAGTTCCGGCAGGATTGGGAAATCCTGTATTCGGGAAATTACATGCCAGATTGGGAAATGCCATGATGAGCATAAATGCCGTCAAGGGATTTGAATATGGAGACGGCTTTGCTGCAGCATCAATGTTCGGAACAGAGCACGCAGATATATTCTCATCCTATGACGGAGAGATCCGGACCATAACAAACCATAGCGGAGGAATACAGGGAGGCATCAGCAATGGAATGCCTATCATATTCAGGGTGGCATTCAAACCAACACCTACCATTTTGCGCGACGTCGAGACGGTAGACAAGGAAGGCAACCCGAGCATTCTTAAAGGCAAGGGGAGACATGACCCTTGTGTCGCGCTGCGTGGTGCCGCTGTGGTGGAAGCTATGGCTGCTCTCGTATTGGCAGATGAACTTCTGGAGAAGGCATAGTCCCCGAAACAGCGCCATCAACCGACTCTCTTACGCCTTATGACGGAAAGAAGATACGGGATCTCTTTTTCATACACGAAAACGGAGAGCAGCAATGTGACTGAAAATATAAGAATCACGGCTGCGACAGAATTATATTCCGGCAATGCGGCAAAATGATGTGCAAGCCTCCTGTAACCACCAATCACCGGAACATGAAGCATATAGAACGCAAAGCTCAAATCTCCAAAACACAAGAGAAGCCTTGACGAAATTACCCTTGAGACAATCCCTTTCCTTCCGTCTATCGCAGAAAAGACCAATATAAGCATCAACACCGGAATCCACCAGAATGATGCCATTCCATAAATCGGAGACACAAAAGGATATATACATATATAGCTTGCGAACACAGCTACTGTGACTATCTCAACTATAGACTGAGATACTGACGTCATGCCCGACATATAAGCAGCCAACCTGTTACCCGGATAAGAAACGACCAGCCTCCATAAAGCCATACCGGCTGTAAAATCAATTAGCCGGAAAAGCGGATTAATATAGATCAGTGGAACTTGCAATTCACAGGGGATCAGATTTATTGCAACTATATATCCCGACAGGATCACACATGCGGTGAAAAACAGCCGGAAGGACGAAAGGTGTGACACCATCTTCACGATGACCGGAAACATTGCGTAACAGAACAGAAAGTCGGAAAGACACCATGAAGGGGCATCGCATGAAAAATAGAATGTCCTGTCAGGAATCCAGCTCTGAAGCATCATTAGATTGGATGCATATACCAAAGGTGTGACCGCCCCATAGAACGGTCTAAGCAAAACCAATGCGGCGACAAAGCCGATGATATGATAAGGATATAACCTATAAAGCCGCTTACGCATAAACGACATATAGCCTATCTCATGTGATGAAAACTTATCCCAATAACCTGCGGACATCACGAATCCGCTCAGGATCAAGAAAAAGCAGACCCCTGCATCTCCGCCGGCATCAAAAAGATTCAAATGATGAAGGAATATAAACAGTGCGAATATACCTCTCAAAGACTGAAGTGACTTCATATGCAATGCAGATATGACGAGGTCTATGATGATACAAAATTAATGAATTTTAGCTAATCATCAAAATGAAGTTGAACTATTTTTTGTAAATTTGCATCGGCAATCAGAGACCGTTCCACACCGTAAGAAGCAAAACAAGAAAAGATAACGCCATGAATCCCTACTATAAGGATTACAGTGAATATATGCAGGAGATATTTCCGGACATTAAGGTTCAGAAGCTTTCCATAGATGCCGGATTTACCTGCCCCAACCGCGATGGAAGCATCGCGACAGGAGGATGCATATACTGCAATAACGCATCGTTTACCCCCGGATATTGCTCACCAAGCGACCCGATAGAAATTCAGATAGAGAAAGGGAAGAATTTTTTCAGGAAGAAATATCCTGAAATGAAATATCTTGCATATTTCCAGAGTTATACCAACACATTCGGAAGAAGCTCTGAAAATTTGGTTGATATGTATCGTAAGGCTTCAGACAGCAAGGATATAGCAGGAGTCATCATAGGGACAAGACCTGACTGCATCCCGGATGATCTTATTGACGGCATTGCAGAATTAAACTTGCAGAAACCGGTCATAGTCGAGATTGGCGCAGAGACATCTTTCGACGAAACACTTCGTCTCATCAACCGCAACCATACATGGGAACAGGTAGAGGATGCCGTGACACGCCTCAATAAAAGAGGCATTCATACCGGACTTCATCTTATAGCAGGACTTCCGGGTGAATCATCGGAAGATGTAATCACTACAGTGAGGAAGGCCTGCAGTCTTCCTATCGGATCGCTGAAGATCCACCAACTGCAGATAGTGAAGGGAACGCCTTTGCTTTTGAAATGGGAATCGGGAGAGATTCAGGTCACTCCATACACACTTGAGGACTATCTGAAACTATGCATAAGGATCGTGGATATCGTCCCGGCGCATATCTGCATCGAGCGATTCCTCGCATCATCTCCGCCTGAAATGGTTGTGGCACCGAAATGGGGACTGAAAAACTACCAGTTCACTAATCTTCTGAACAATCGGTTGAAGGCGTTACATTAGGGGATTTCAGAAATCAAAGATAATACTGGCAGACACATTCCAGCCGTCGGTATGCAGGCAGACACCAGGAACAGCACTTTGACTCAAAGCATTACCAAGTCCAAATCGATAGCCTGCAGAAATCTGAATGAAGTTTATAATGTCCAATCCCAAGCCAAGATCCCAGCCGGGCTGCACTGATTTACCTGACGTCTGCTCCGGATTGCCCTTTCCAAGCCTGAAAAAAAGGGATGGTCCGGTATAGACCATTGGAGCTACGAGATTGTTGGTGGCGGAAAGATAAAACTTGTATTTAAGATGCAGTGGCACTTCGATATAATTACGACCGATAGATGCCGGACCGGAAGTCTCATCAATCAACCTGGAACTATAACGGGTGTAAAGCACAGCGATGTCGGGAGCAAAACCACAATTTTCCATCTGCCATTCGAGTATGAGTCCACCGCTGAATCCACTTCCATTCTTGACAGAAAATCCGGGGATATTTCCGAGAGAAGCCTTGGCGAAAGAGCCACCGAGTCTGAATCCATAACGGAGCTGAGCCCCGGCAGACAACGACGTAAGCATAACAGCCATAAGAATGAGCAAACAACAGTTTTTCTTCATATAGTTACGGTTTTGCATATAGATTATGAAATAGTCCAAACTCCCCAAAACACGATATTTTTATCAATCAGGAATATTTTTCCTAAATAAGAAACATATATCATGGTAAGATGTTTTCCGGAAATATAGAATTTTTGCACACGGAGACTCCGTGTTTTCTTTATAATCATGCGCTTAAACTGAAATAAATTTTGTAATTTTGCGACATGAATCCAAAAGAACGCATATCAGCATCAACATATAAATGCACTTCGGCATTCATCGGCAGCATTTGCGTGCTTATCATACTTATACTCTCAGTAAGTCCCGCAGCATTGGCGCAGGGAGACAGGGATTGGAATCCGCACGCTATGCCCGGTCAGGGCTCTCCACAGGAGAGTCTGAAGGAGCCGTCCGCGTGGACCCTTACATATCCGCTCGGTTTTCATATCCCTGCCGAGGTAGACACCGCGCAATATAATTATCAACGGCGCAGCATTCCGACAATGGCAAGTGATGCATGGGCAACAACAGGAAACTTAGGCTCGCCGGGCATGAACCTCCTTTGGTTTCAAAAAGAAAAACCAAGCGGATTCCTTTTCTATGACGCACTTGAATTCTGGATGCCAAGCTTCGCGAAACAGAAATTCCATAACATCTACGTGCCCACCACCATCCTTCAATATAACTATTGCGGAAGCTCTGAAAGCCATCAGGACCGTCTTCAGGCTGACTTCGCGGGCAATGTGAACCGCAGGATAGGAATAGGAGGCTTTATAGACTACCTTCACTCGAAAGGAGCCTATAACTATCAGGCTGCCAAAAATTTCAACTTCGGTCTGTCGGCATATTACTTTGGAGACCGATACGAGCTACAGACATTCTATCATCAGATCTATCATCAGAATCTGGAGAACGGCGGAATCACCGACGACCGCTATATAACTGATCCGGCAGCCGTGCAAGGAGGAGTCACATCCGTACAATACAAAAGTATTCCCACACGTCTGACATCGGCTAAAAATGTGCTGAGGGGCGCGGAATTCTTCATGAACCATGCTTATAAAATTGGATACTGGAGCGATGAACAGGTGAATGACACTCTGACACGCGATATCTATGTTCCGGTGATGAAGATACTTTATTCATTTGATTACAAGACCGACAACCATACATTCAACGAAAAAAGCAATAATCCTGAATATTGGGAAAACGTATATTTTGACCAGTCGGCGACAAATGACTATTCACGACTTAACTCTATCAGCAATACTGTAGGTATATATCTCATCGAAGGATTCAGGAAGTGGATGAAATTCGGACTTTCAGCATACGCAACTTATCAATTGAATCAATTCACACTGCCAAATGCCGGATATGAAAAATCGGAAGAAGCCGGATCTGATGAAGGGAACAGCTCTCCCGACGAATCGACAGAAGGACTCACTCCTCTGCCGGCATCCGGGATTCCTGATGCAAGACACAATCAGAATTTTCTATTCATTGGAGGTCGTCTTGAGAAAGCCCAGGGGGCAATCCTGCGCTACAATGCAGATGTAAGGTTCGGGCTGATAGGAGATGCAGCCGGCGACCTCGATCTCGACGGGAAGATCCAGACAAATATTCCTCTTTTCAAGGATACGGTGGCTATTGAGGCGCACGGAGGATTTCACAACAATACCCCTGACTGGCTCACGAAGCATTACATATCCAACCACTTCATATGGAATAATGACTTTGGGAAAGTGCGCTCCCTGAAATTCGGAGGATCAATAGAGATTCCATGGACACGCACACACGCCTCAATCAATGTAGAGAACATTCAGAACCATATTTATTTCGGAAGCGACTTCCTTCCGCATCAAAACAGCGGAAGCGTCCAGATAATGTCGGTGGGGCTCCAACAGGACTTCAAGGTAGGAATACTGAACTGGAACAACAGACTCACATGGCAGGTAAGTTCGAACCAGAATATAATTCCTCTGCCGCAGCTCGCCATATACAGCAACCTCTTCATTAAGGCGAGGATCTTCAAGGTATTGAATGTGCAGGTTGGCGTTGACTGTGATTTCTACACAAAATATAAGGGATACAATTATCAGCCCGCCACCATGACCTTCTACAATCAGCAGGACACCGATCTGGGAGGATATCCCTTCTGCAATGCCTATATCAATCTCAGGCTATACCGCTGCCGATTCTATGTCATGATGAGTCACGTCAACCAGGGTCTGTTCGGAAGTCCATACAATGAATTCATTCTGCCTCATTACCCCATGAATCCTCGACGCTTTCAGATCGGCATTGCCGTAGATTTCGCTAACTAAGACCCCAGGGGCTCTGAAATTTTATGAGATGGGGTCTAAATTGCTTACCATAAAGAAAAGCACCATGAGAAACAGAACCGAAACAAAACCTCGCACTATGCAGATCATAGTCTATGGAGTGCTTTTAGTGGTTGTTGTCATCGCAATGTTCGGCATGCGCTACATTGCCAGGAGAGGAAACACCTCCAACGGTAGCGATATAAAAGAGGATACCATTCATGCGGCTGTAGTATATGGTCCGGACAGCTACAGGGTGCTGACATCCGAAACCGGAAACGACAGCATCGAAGGCATCAATTATCATCTTCTTGCAGATCTTCAGGATTCTCTTGGCGTAAAGGTAGTGATGCATCCTGTCATCGACCGTGAGACGGCATTAAGCAAACTGTCGGACGGCGAATATGATATACTCGCCTCTCTGCCTGCAGACAATTTCTTAAAGAAACATTTCCTGACTACGGATGAAGTATATCTCGACCGGATGGTGCTTCTACAGAAACGAAATGATAACGGTACGCTTTTTGCAAGGAGTGCCCTCGACCTTGACGGCGATACCATTCATCTTGAAAAAGGAAGTTCTGCAAAAAGGCGGATTGAAAACCTTCAAAAAGAAATAGGAGGGACCATAAATATTATTGAAGAAGCTGAACTAAGCGAAGAATACCTTGCCATGAAGGTCGCAAACAGGACATGGAAATTCTCGGTAGTAAATGAGAAGACCGCGCAAAAAATGAAAGAACAGTATCCCGATCTGGACTACTCAACTCCGGTAAGCTTCACACAGTTTCAGGTATGGGTCATGCCACAGGGAAGAGATTCCCTGCTCAATCTTGTCAACACATTTCTCTCCAAACAACACAAAAACCCTGCAACCAAATAACCCTAACCTTGTTATAAGGGTATGAAAAAGATTCTTACCCTTGCAGTCCCATTGCTGCTTGCAATGGCTTTCGTGCGTCCCGAAGCAAAAGCCTGGGACATAAATTTAAAATATAAGGGACCTAAGACGGTCACAACAGATACATCGTGGCATGCGGATATACTTCCGGGCTATGAGGCACGATATGTGAATCAAGGCGAGCAGTTTGACGGACCATGCCGCTCCACTATAGTCAGGCTCAGATGCAGCAAGCCATCGAAACGCGGATTCCTCTATATACATGGATTCAATGACTATTTTTTCCAGTCGGAGATGGGACAGAGATTTGTCGACTCCGGCTATCATTTCTATGCGGTAGACCTGCGTCGCTACGGAAGGAGCAAAGAGCCATGGCAATATCCTTACAATATACGCGACATGCGCAAGTATTATGACGACATAGACTCCGCAGTGGTGCAGATGCGCAAAGACGGGATCGAAGACATAACTCTCGGAGGGCACTCCACCGGGGGGCTTACAGTCATATCATACGGAGTGGACAAGGGTAATAAGATTCCGGTGCAGAGGATAGTGACCGACTCACCGTTTCTCGCATGGAACTTCAATTCATTTTACCGCCATATGCTCATACCGGGTGTCAGGAATCTCTCCAAAGTGTTTAAGAATTCCAAGATACCTCAGGGACGATGTGACGGATATGCCTATTCCTTACTTAAACAATATGATGGAGAATGGACATATAACACCGACTGGAAGATGATCTATTCCCCTCCGGTGACTTTCTCGTGGGTAGGACAGATACAAAACACACAGAACAGGGTAAAGAAACATGGTGACAGGCTGTCGGTACCTGTGCTTATCATGCATTCGAGCAGGAAGGTAGACGGTTGCAACTACGATCCAAGTTTCCAGTATGGCGATGCCGTGCTCGATCCGCATATGATTCAGGATGTAGGCATGAGGATAAAGAAGATGAGTCCGAATCCGGTCACTGTATGCACAATCGACTCCGGACTGCACGACCTCATCCTCAGCAAAAAACCGCACCGCGATGCCGCCTACGACAGCATCTTCAGCTTCATTCATCGGTATTGATCAGTTATACAAGGCAAAAGAGATATATCAAAGTGGAGTATTGACATAAGAATCTAACTTTTTTTTGCTTCCTAACGTTTTATTTACTAACTTTGTCCTTAACAAACAAACTGACGGAACTATGGAAGAAATCAAGGCACCAGCTACCCGACTTCCTCTCTCCCTCCTGCGCCATTGCCGCGAGCTATATGATGAAGTGGCAGAAGCCGCCTCATTTTCAGACGAGACGAACCGAATAATGCATGATCTTCTTCGAAAGACCTGTGCAAATGGCAAATCCGCTTATGACAGCAAGGGACTTCCCCGCATGGTGCTCGCGCTTGAGACCGCAGATGCTTTCGCCCACTTCATAGATGCCGACACAAATATTCTCCATGCCATACTGCTCAGTGACTTCAACGGTGAGGTAATCTCGATAGAGGAGATCGAAAAGGCGTTTGGCAACGATGTGGCTGAAATGCTCAAAGCGATAGAGACAGTAGCTCAATATTCAGCCAAAAGGAACCTTCAGAACCAGGATAATTTCCGAGGACTGATGCTGTCGCTTGCCGACGACATCAGGGTCATCATAATAATGATCGTGCGCGACCTCGTTCTGATGCGCCGCATCAACATGCATCCTGATACAGAATGGGTAAGCAACATGGCATTTGAAGCCAATGTGCTCTACGCACAGCTCGCCCACCGTCTGGGACTCTACAAAATCAAGGGTGAGCTTGAAGACCTGTCGCTGAAATATACCAACAGGGAAATCTACAAGCAGATTGCCACCAAGCTTAACGAGACCAAGCGTTCACGCGACGAGTATGTGGAAAAGTTCATCGCACCCGTCAAGAAAAAACTTGAGGATGCCGGACTGACATTCTCCATCAAGGGACGCACCAAATCCATTTCATCCATATGGGCAAAAATGAGGAAGCAGAAAGTTGACCTTGACCGTATCTACGACCTCTTTGCCATCCGGGTCATTATCGACACGCCTCCGGAAAAAGAAAAAAGCGACTGCTGGCTTGCATACTCCATACTGACTGACATGTACACACCAAACCCTGCCAGAATGCGCGATTGGATATCAATACCAAAAAGCAACGGCTACGAGAGTCTCCACGCTACAGTGATGGGTCCGGATTCAAAATGGGTGGAAGTACAGTTCCGCACAAAGAGGATGGATCTCGTGGCAGAAAAAGGTCTTGCGGCGCATTGGCGCTATAAGGGCGTTAAATCCGACTCCACCGACCAGTGGATGAATAATATCCGCGACATTCTCGAAGCCGGCAAAGACGACCCCATGCAGTTGATGAAAGATATCCGCATGGATATCTACACCAAGGAAGTATATGCGTTCACTCCTAAAGGTGACCTTTTCAAGCTCCCTGCCGGAGCCACTGTGCTTGACTTCGCCTTCTATATCCATACGAATGTAGGCGCGCACTGCACCGGAGCCATAGTCAACGGAAGACACCGGAAGATAAGCCACGTGATAGAGAGCGGAGACACCGTGGAAATCCTCACTTCCGCCACCCAGTCGCCCAAACCGGACTGGATGAATATTGTGGTGAGTTCAAAGAGCCGCAACAAAATCAGGCAGAAACTCCACGAGCAGCTTCAGGCCCGTGCAGAACTCGGGAAAGAAGAGCTGATGCGCAGGGCGAAAAACCGCAAGATCGAGATAGATGAGTCAACGATGATGAAACTCATCAAGAAGGAAGGTTACAAATATGTCAATGAGTTTTTTGCAGATATCGCAGACGGGAAAATAGATGCAGGTAAATTCATAAACACATATCAGATAGCCACCGCACCGGAAGACCAGGCAGAACGGACCACAGCAGGGGAATTCGAGCTGATACGCGATGATCAGGAATCAGCGGGTGACGTGCTTACGATCGGAGAGAAATCGATAAAGGGTCTCAGCTATAAATTTGCAAAATGCTGCAACCCCATATATGGAGACAAAGTATTCGGCTTCATATCTTCCGACGGAATGGTGAAGATACACAAGAGCGACTGCCCGAACGCGGCAAATATCCGCGGACGATATCCCTACCGGCTGATACGAGTCGAGTGGAGCGGGAAAGGGGGCTCGGAACTCCCTGTTCAACTTCAGATTGTAGGTCAAGACGATATTGGAATCATAGCCAATATCACATCCATCATCAGCAAGGAAGTCAAAGCATCTCTGCGCAACATAAAGGTAGACTCCAACGACGGACTATTTCAAGGATACCTTACGCTGGGGGTCTCGGACAATTCAGTCTTATCGTCAATAATAAAGAAGATAAAGACTGTGAAGGGAGTCAAAGACGTGACAAGAATATAATGATGAAAGATTAATTATCAATGATTAATTAAAGATTGAAATCGATAATGAATATACGAACTGTCATAAAGATCTGTACCATTCTCAGTATTCCGGTCATAATAGCTCCGTCTATGGGATGCAAGAGAGGGAATGAGGCTAAGGAGCGAGTGCAGGCTGAACGGGAGAGATGGGAAGCATCACTTCCTGATTCATTGAAGGCGGTGGAGCGGCAGACCGACTCCATAAAAGCCGAGCTGCAGGCACTCAACAACAGTTTCGATGCCATGGTGCATACATTCGAATATGTTGACAATCCCCGGGAGGTAGAAGGATACTATATAGCAGGAGCATGGAAAGAGATGTATCCGCTGAAACGAACAGGTCTTGTGGCAAGAATCACTAAAAATGAAAAACTTGAGCTTATCGCCGCCTTGTCGGGGAATGCACATTTCGATAGGCTCAGGGTGGAAGCCGACGGAGCTACCGCCGAGACTTCTGCAGTAGCGCATGACCAAGCCCTCAACTACCGAATGGCAGACCTGAACATAGTATGTTTCTCCGACAGCGCAGCCACCTCTTGTGCAAAACTGATAGCTGAAAAGAACGGGAGTGATATCAGGATAGTATATCTGGAAGGAGACAGACAGACCGGAGCTCTCTCCTACCCGAAGCAGGCTCAGTCTGCCATGATGTCGACCTGGAACCTGTATGAGGTGATATCAAGAATCTCACGCAATGAACGCATGATACCGATGCTTGCAAAAAAAGGAGCCATAATCAATCAAAAGATCGAATCACTGAAAAAGGATTGACATCATGCATCTTACGATTTATGCATGAATATTGTCCCTTATTTTGGCTCCATACTCCCAACCATTAAAATATAACCCTTAAAATATTAATAGCATGACTCTTAGTGAAAAAGATTTTGAGACTCTCAAGAAGAAAGGGATCTCCGAAGCTAAATTTGAAGAACAGCTGAAAATGCTCAAGGATGGATTCCCTTTCCTAAAAATAGAGGCCGCTGTGACACCCGGACACGGACTCACGGTTCCCACTCCGGAACTGATACATCAGAGCGAAGAAATGTGGAGAAAATATCTCGCAGGGGGCGCAAAAGTGATGAAGATGGTGCCGGCAAGCGGCGCGGCATCCAGAATGTTCAAGGATCTATTCTCATTCCTGAATGGAAAGAGCAACAAACCAGACAACGACTTCATGAAGAAATTTTTCGAGAACATCGAGAAATTCGCATTCTTCAGCAAACTTAACTTTCTCTGCCTCCAGCTCTTCGGCTACAGCGTGAACAGCCTTGTCAAGATGGGAAGATATAAAGATGTGATAGATGTGCTGCTCAATAAGGTAGGACTGAACTACGGAAAGCTTCCGAAAGCCCTTCTTGAATTCCACAAGGAGATGGGAGGAAGCCGCACGCCGCTTCAGGAACACCTTGCGGAAGGGGCTCAACACGCATCCGGGAAGGATGGGAAGGTGCATCTTCACTTCACCGTCTCGGAGGAGCATGTGCCTCTCGTCGAAGCCAAGCTTGAAGAAATCAAGTCAGTGATGGAACATGCGTATGGTGTGGAATATGACATAACCCTGAGCGTTCAGAAGCCTTCCACCGACACCGTAGCATCCGATATGGACGGCAATCCGTACTATGAGAATGAAGAACTGTTCTTCCGTCCGGGCGGACACGGAGCGCTGATCGAAAACCTCAACGACCTCGATGCTGACATCATCTTCATCAAGAATATCGACAACCTGGTGCCTGATGCCTTACGCCAACCTACCATTACCTACAAGATGGTGCTCGGTGGCATTCTCGTAGGAATAAAGGCAAAGATCGACAAATATTGCGAACGACTTGAAAAAGGGATCCCATCCGGAGAGGAAATGGTGGAGATGCTGGACTTCCTGCGCCATAAACTGTGTGTGACACATGACAAAGCAGCCGATATGACCCCGGAAGAACTCCGCGACTATCTTTTCAGCAAATTCAACCGCCCGACAAGAGTATGCGGTATGGTAAAAAATGAAGGGGAACCCGGCGGAGGTCCGTTTCTCGTCTACAATCCAGACGGGACTGTCAGCCCGCAGATACTTGAATCATCCCAGATCAACCCGGACGACAAGGAAGCTCAGAAACTTCTTAAGGAGGCAACCCACTTCAATCCCGTAGACCTGGCAGTCTGCATCAAGGATTATAAGGGAAAGAAATTCAACCTTCCCGAATATGTAGACAAAGCTACAGGCTTCATATCCATCAAGAGCCGTGAAGGTGTTGAAATCAAGGCTCTTGAACTTCCAGGTCTTTGGAACGGAGCCATGAGCGACTGGAATACCGTGATGGTGGAAGTGCCGGTCGAGACCTTCAATCCGGTGAAGACAGTCAATGATCTTCTCAGGCCCACCCATCAGCCCTCCTAAGATTTTATAAACAATACATTTAGAATCCGAAACGCAAAAGTTTCGGATTTTTTTCATTTTAACAAATAAACCTTTCCAATCATTCTCAGTCTTAAATAACGAGTGTGACAAAGACACTCAATTTTTTTGCATTCTCCAATATTCTCACTTTCCATTATGAACAAAAGAATCTTATCTCTCCTTTCAGTACCGCTTCTTGCAGCAGCTACACTTATAGCCGCGACCGTAAAGGGAAAGATAGTCGACTCACAGGGACAACCTCTCATCGGAGCTACAGCCACGCTGCTTGCGCTTCCGGACTCAACTATCGTCACCGGATCGATGGCAGATGCCGACGGAGCCTACGAATTCAGGGACCTGACACCAAGACGTTATGCATTGAAGGCCTCGATGACCGGTATGGACACAGAAATCACAGACTTCACAGTAACTGACACTACAAAGACAATCGAGCTCCCCGTACTCAAACTTTATGATGAATCCACCTTACTCAAAGAACTCGTCGTGAAGGGAGTAAAAGCTGCTGTAGTGGCAAAGGAAGATACAATAGAATATAATGCAGATTCATTCCACACCACCGACAATGCAATGGTGGAAGACCTGCTCAAGAAAATGCCCGGCATGGAGGTAGGGAAAGACGGAAGCATCACAGCAAACGGAAAGAGCGTGACAAAGATCCTTATCAACGGGAAGGAGGCATATGGCGATGATCCTACAATGGCAACGAAAAACTTCAGCGCCAAAGCCGTATCTAAAGTCCAGGTAGTAGACCGCAAGAGCGAGCAGGCACGCCTCACGGGGGTAGATGACGGCGAGGATGAGACCGTCATTAACCTAACTATAAAGAAAGGAATGGAAAACAGTTGGTTTGGCAACGTAAAACTCGGCTACGGCACAGACGGACGCTACACGGAAAGTTTTACAGTGACCAATATGAACGACGGCAATCGGGTGACAATCAACGGACGAGCCAACAATATCAACGAACGTGGCGGCATGGACATGGGACGGGGCAACTTCGGAATGAACGGAGGCAGCGGCGGCATCCTGACAGCCCAGCAGCTTGGTGTGGACTTCGCCGTCGGAAATGAAGAGACTCTGGCTGTCGGTGGTTTCGTGCGCTATGACCACGGCGACAGAACTCAGGAAAACAGCAGCGAGACCATGAACCTTCTCCCGGACTCCGTAAGCTATCAGACTTCAGAATCCGGATCGCGCGACAAGAGCCACGACCTGATGGCTTTCTTCAGGGCAAGATGGAATCCTAATGAAAACAACACTTTCGATTTCCGCCCGTCGTTTACCTACAACTTCAGAAACACAACATCCAACTCCATCTCCGAACTCTTCGCAGGAGATGCCAACCGTACACAAGTAAACAGTCAAATCAACGACAGAATCAACCGGGGTAACAACTGGACTGCACGTGGCGAACTGACCTACGTACATCGTTTTTCTCAGAAGAAGGGGCGATCATTCAGCGTACGCGGAGAATATTCATTCTCAAACAACAGGCAATATATGACATCACTATCCAAGATAGCACGCTACCTGTTGGAAAACGAGGATGAAGACCTTTTCCGTTATACTGACAACTTGACATGGAACAACAACGTCAGTCTGCGCCTGACCTGGACTGAGCCGATCGGGAAGCCCGGCAATTTCCTTGAATTTGCCTACAGGATCAATATGCGCAGAAACAATGCCGACAAATATGTGTATAATCTTCCGATGAACTATTACTATGACAACGACTCCAATCTGCCATTTTTCGACTATGTGCCGGCAGGTGGAGAAATGTCAGACTCCTTGTCCAACAGTTTCAGAAACGAATTCCTTACGCAAAGCATACGCTTCGGATATGTCTACACAAACAAGGAGATGAACCTTAACGCAGGCATCGAACTTGTACCATCAAGCAGCAAGAGCACCGACCTCATAATGTCGGAACGAAACATACCGAGACGCAACGTGATCAACTTCGCGCCTTTTGTCCGCTTCCGCTATAAGTTCTCTAAAACCCGCTCGATGCATCTCCGCTACAACGCACGGTCATCAGAACCATCGATATCTCAACTGCAGCCTGTAGCCGATGTGTCGGATCCCATGAATATCAAGATCGGTAATCCTGACCTGAAGCCTACTTTTACACAAAGGTTCAACGGTATGTTCCGCGACTTTGACATGGACAACCAGCGTTCTATCTTCGCGATGCTCAACGGTTCATACACCATCAACAATGTGGTGAGCAAGACAACCACCAACAATCTAACCGGAGCACGCGAGACCACTTATACCAATACATCGGGAGACTTCACCATCAATGGAATGGGACGTATAGACCAACCGCTGCGCAATAGAAACTGGCGTATCTCAGCCAATCTCTTCGCTTCATATTCAAGCATGAACGGATACACCAACGGACAATATAACAGAAGCGGCAATCTCAGCCTGCGTCCACGCGCCGGCGTGACCTTCTCTACAGAAGTGGTACAGATATCGCTCAATCCTACCTATTCATGGCAACTGGCAACCAATACACTCGCCAACCAGCCTAACCGCAAGAACAGCAGTTATGGTTTTGACTCCGATTTCACTCTCACGTTGCCGTTCGGACTTCAGATGAGCACAGGGCTTAACTATTCGAAGACCGAGGGTCTTTCTGCAGGTTATGACTCTTCCTCATGGATATGGAATGCCAATATGCAATATGTCATACCGCACGCATATGGCATCAGTATTTTTGCAGAGGCTCACGATATCCTCGGAGACACGAAAAACATCTCGCGCAGCGTATCTGCCGCCGCTATAGTCGACAGCCGATTCAACAACCTGACACGCTACTTCATGTTTGGTGTAAGCTGGCAGTTCAATTCCAATTCATGGAAGAAGAAAGGCTCCCAGGAAGAAGAATCCGAACTCCCGATGCAAGGACCCGGAATGGGACCTGGCAGACATGGCAGACCAATGGGTCCTCCTCCGGGAGGTTTCGGTGGAAGACCGTTCTGAATAATTTAGACCCCATCTCATAAAATTTCAGAGCCCCTGGGGTCGCTGGGTTGGAACGATTTTTGATTTTTGGCGATGGAGCATACCGAGGTATGTGACTGAGCCAAAGGACAAAAAGCGACCAAGCCAGCGAAGGCTTTGGGTAACCTCCCGGGAAGCTTCTGAATTTGATGATTGAAGAGTCATTGTTAATATTTAACATTTAAGGCCTTTAAGACCATCTAATTTCTAATATTTTCAAAATATGCTTAATCGGCTCGGTTTTGGACGGTGCTTTTCGACAAGTCTCATCAGTCATGATGCCCGCATCATTCCTTCTTCAACTTGCAAAAATCACTCGTCCTAAACCGCCCCAGGTGCTCTGAAATTTTATGAGATGGGGTCTTAGAATTTTGAATTATTTTTTCAAAAGTATAAATCGAAACTGAATTTTTATGATTAGAAAGATAGTTGGATTGGTAGCGGCAGCCGGCATATTGTCGGTTGCCGCTTCGGCTCAGAACAACAAGGCTTATGAGCTGCAGCGTGACATGCCGCTCTTTCTTGACAGTCTGAAAACCGAGTTCACCTATCCTATGGCATGGGGAAACAACGGGATAAAAGATTTTGATGAATGGAAAAGCGCTGCCAAAGGGAAACTCATCGAGGAAATGCTTTTGCCTCCCCCCAGAGCCAATGCATATGACATGGTAATCCTTGAGTCGGAAAAAAGAGATGGGTACACAGCTCATAAGATTGAGTTCAATCTTACGAAATATTCCAGGGTGAAAGGCTACCTTCTTATTCCTGACGGCGATGGCCCCTTTCCCGGAATAATAGCTCTGCACGACCATGGAGCGCACTTTACAATCGGTAAAGAGAAAATGGTAAAGCCGTTTGGTGTGGATCAGGCTGTACTTGAAGACAGCGATGCCTGGGCTGACAATCTATATGAAGGGCAATATGTAGGAGACTATCTTGCCCAAAACGGATATGCGGTGCTTTCTACCGATGCCCTGATGTGGGGAGAACGCGGATGTAAGGAAGGAAGCGACAACACTCATCTTGCAAGCGTAGCGGGCAATATGCTGCTTCTCGGCAGGAACCTCTCATCATGGATGAGTTTTGAAGACAGCTATGCCGCGGAATTCCTCGCAAGCCTTCCTGAAACTGATTCTGACAGGATAGGATGTGTAGGTCTTTCAATGGGAGGCTACCGATCGTGGATGCTTGCAGCCCTCTCTCCTCTGATCAAGGCAAGTGTGGCAGTTTGCTGGATGACGACACAGGATGCCATGATGGACTGGAAATACGGCAGACACGAACGTGGAGGATTCGCCAATAATCTCGGAGGGGTATTCGCCCAACTCGACTATCCTCATATCGCCACACTTGCATGCCCGAATGCCATGATGCTTATCAACGGGGAGACCGATAAGCTTTTTAAGCCACATGCCGTGAGGGAATGCTACGAAACAATGCACAAAGTATGGGATAGCTGTGGAGAAGGAGACAAATTGGAGACACATCTTCTCCCTATGGGTCATGAAATGCCGAAAAGTGTACAGAAAATGACTTTGGATTTTTTTGACAAAAATCTGAAATAAAATGAAATAAGATTTATAAGGCTTATACGATTTATAAGTCTTATAAAATAATTCGAGGAAAAATATAAAAAAAGTGGGGTTAAAATTTGCATAGTTCGAAAAAAAGCAGTAACTTTGCATTGCTTTTCGGGAGAGACCTTGCGAAGCCTTTAGTGGAATCTCCCGGTAAAGCGACATGGTGGATGTAGCTCAGTTGGTTAGAGCGACGGATTGTGGTTCCGTAGGTCGTGGGTTCGAGCCCCATCTTCCACCCGCCTTCAGAGACTCAGAAGTGGCTCCACACTTTTGGGTCTCAAATTTTTTTATTACCTTTGCATCAACATATCATACTAAACGCATCTAAAGCATGAACTACTACATCTTTATTAACGGCAATACAGTAGGACCAATGACAATACAACAACTGTTTGCCTACAATGTCGATCAGAACACAAGCGTCAGCACAGACGGAGTAAACTGGCGTCCGCTCTACTCATATCCCGACCTGATGGTTGCGCTACGCCAGAATGGCGGAGGATACGTCGACAACGATCTATCAAATAAGAAACTTATCTGCGGTCTTTTTGCAATATTTTTAGGTTATCTCGGAATCCAGTATTTCGTACTTGGAAAGACATGGGGTGGAATATGGACCATCCTTCTCTCGTGTGTCACATGTGGTGCATGGTCAATAATCACTCTTATTCAAGGCATCCTTATGCTATGTATGAGCAATGAGGAATTCAAGCGCAAATATATCGAAAATCCAGCCACTATGCCTCTTTTTTAGACAGAAGCATAGTTTTTTAGATATTTACATAGCGTTCTTTTAGACAGAAGCACATAAGGCACATATTTTTTCTTTTGGGCTTTTGTGCTTGTGTCTTTAATAAATATGACACGCATAGAAACTGAATCGGGCTATGTCGGGGAGTCTGAGAGCTCCTGCTATGTCGGTAATACCATGACCGATGTGGAGGTGATCCGCATCTCGGCTGTCAACGTCATTGCACGCGGACGCCGTTACGGACGGCAGTGGCTCCTGAAAGGACTCCGTGAGGAACTTCGTGACAGCACTGCCATGCGAAGACAGCTGATGAAGGAATTCGAGATTCACTCACGTCTACTGAATCCCGGTGTGGTGCAGGCAATCGGACTTGAGGAGATAGAAGGACTCGGTCTATGCATAGTGGAGGAATGGATAGAGGGAAAGACTCTCTCAGAACTTATCCGCGACGGCAGTCTGAAAAAAGACGACAGAAGGCGAATCATGCGCGAGATAATAAACGCGGTGGCTTACATACACTCCAAGGGTGTGGTGCACCGTGATATCAAACCCGCCAATATAATGATACGTGCCGCCGGTGGAGAAGTCGTGCTGATTGATTTCGGATTGGCAGATACCGACGACTATGTGGAGCTGAAGCAGGCGGCAGGGACCTTAGGATTCATCTCTCCTGAGCAGATGCTATCCCGGGGCACGCATCCATCCGACGATGTCTACAGCATTGGAATGATAATGCTCGAACTCAGTCCGGAATATGGAAACATCGGAAGAAAATGCATCGGCGCGGTCGAAAAAAGGCCAAAAGATGCAGGGACTCTGTTGAAGGCACTCGACAGATATGATAGAAAACCAAGGATAGCAGTGATCTCAATAATCACGTTGATTATGGTAATGCTGGTAACATTGGGAGCAATACGAATAAGGATTCTTGAGATGACCGCACGGGATTCGGAAAGACAGATAGCGACGATAAGCGGGGAAAACAAGATAAATTCGGAGTTGGTGACCGAACTGACAGATTCTCTTAATGTAGTGACCGGCAGGATGAATGATGCTGAAACGGAACTGCGACTGGCGGAGGAATACAACCGCAAAATAGAGAACGCGTACAAGGAAGGTCATCGACTGATTGACGAGACTCTCGCCAGGTATGACAGGGATGTGTTCTCAAAATTCACTCCTGAGAATAATGAGGATTACACAAAAGCCTGGAGCTGCATGAACAATGAGCTGATTCAGTTTGCCGACAGTTTCAGCAACTCAGCTGCGGCAGACGCACTTACAGATACCGACAGGGAGAAGGTGCGCCTCGACATGATTCAATATTATACCGTAAAATTGTCAAAGTATCAGGATAAATGGATAAAAAAAATATTCCCGACATATCAGCCGGGCAATTGAAGCATCTCCTAATGCGAGTGGAAGAGACCTACGGAAAAGAGGTATTGACACCACTGCAGTTCGAAGCGCTTGCTGAAGATATATTGAGACGTACGGGGAAACTGCTGAGTCCTACCACACTTAAACGCCTGTGGGGATATCTGAAAGAAGCCCAGACGCCTCGCAGAAGCACTCTTTATGTCCTTGCAAGATATTGCGGATGGCGTGATTACGAGGGTTTCTTAAAAGGAAATGCTCCGGATATCGAGAGCGGCAATGTAGGGACAAACGTCATAAGTGCGGACAAAAACGTGAAAAGAGGAGACCGTGTCAGGCTGATGTGGCCACCGTCGAGGGTTTGCGAGATAGAGTATCTGGGAGAGAGGATGTGGAAGGTAGTCGCATCGGAAGGCACGAGGCTTACGCCGGGCGACACCTTCAGTTGCGCACTGATAGTGTCAGGAGAACCATTATATCTCGACAATCTCGTGCATGGCGACGACCGTCCCGGTGTCTATGTCTGCGGACGCAAGTCCGGTGTCACTTTTTCAGACATAAGCACATAAGACACATATTTTCTTTTGTCCTTCTGTGCTTATGTCCTAAAAATGTGCTTTTGTTTGAAAAGGACTTAAAAGGACTTGCGCAATACGGGGACAATCTGTAATTTTGCAATGAAAAGAAATCTCTTCCATACGGCTTGTATCCCTGCAATCTGAAATCTGGAACAGTAAATATAGAGTACAGACAACGCACGGAAGAGATTTTTTATGGATAAAATTTGACGATTTGGAAAAGAATTGTTAAATTTGCCATCGATACAAGCGGAAGATGTATTTGCCGATGCAGATATTGATGCCGATTGTAGACATTTTTTAGGAAGCGTATACTCGACGCTCTTTCTTGGCTATCTGAAACCTGGAAAATTTCAAATGGAGTCAAGGATGAGAATGGGAGTAGATGCTCATAGCGGAATATGCTATGGTGGCTGCCGAATATGCGTGAGCATGTTCGGTATGTCAACATAAGTATAATGCGTGAGGCATCTGCTCTGTCCATCCTACTCCATAGGGCAGTTCCAGGGCCTCAGATAGCGGGATGGGCAGAGTGGTAAGGCTCTCACGCTTTTTATTTCTTAACATCATGCCGACGAAGTGAGCCCGAAGGCACTTTGGAACGTTATGCCATACATAATACCAAGAACTGATCCACGCGAAATAACACCAAAGGATCTGGGAAAAATAAAGGTCCTGGCTCTTGACATTTCGAAATCTGTATGTAAATACCTTGAAGAGCATACGAATCAAGCTCTGTCAATAGGACATATCATGTCATTTACTCAAGCAGCTTGGAAACTTAACCCCGAAAACGCAAACGATGTGGATTTTATCTTTGCATGTTGCAAAACCCCGGACAACAACCGACAGATTATCGGGGTTTTTGAGTTCGGCAGAAAAGACGAGAACGGAAACCCTCTCGATGTCTTTTTCCAGTCACCAGTTGATGAAGAAGGTAAAATGATATTCCTTGCGCAGCCTGCTGACGAAGAAATTTGGAACACGTATGTGGGATTGATGTTAGGACCTGTAAAACAAGGTGAAGCAAATCCGGTGCGTTATTATGAGTCCTCAAATATTTAATCTTTAATATTTAACAATTCATCATTAAACTAAACGCTTATGAAGCAAAAGATTTTACTTCTGTTGTTCGGAGTGCTCTCGGCACTCCCGGCACTGGCCCGCGACTTCGAGTACACCTACGAAGGCAGGACCATCACATATACTGTCATTGACGAGAGTGCCAAGACTTGTAAGACGAAAGAAGGAACGTTACTTAATGGTTCTTACGTACAGGCTGGAAATGGCGCATCGGGAAAACTTATCCTTCCTGCAAATCCTAAAGACGGAGATATTGAGTTCACATTAACCACAATCAGCAAACTATCTTTCCTTCGAACGTTAACTTCGATAGAGATACCTACCTCCGTCACTTCCATAGATGACCAGGCTTTCTATAAATGCAGCGGCTTGACCTCAGTGGTGATACCTAATTCCGTATCTTCAATCGGCAGCGAGGCTTTCAGTGGCTGCAGCGGCCTGATATCAGCGGTGATCGGCAACTCCGTCATTTCAATAGATGACCAGGCTTTCTATGAATGCAGCAGCCTAACATCCTTAGAAATACCAAACTCCGTAGAGACAATCGGCAGCGAGGCTTTCAGAAATTGCAGCAGCCTGAACTCTGTGACGATACCGAACTCCGTCACTTCAATCGGATATTGGGCTTTCAGTGGCTGCAGCAGCCTTAAAAAATCCGCTTATCCCAACAATCTTCAGAATCCATTCGTAAAAAATGTTGCTGCAGTTGCCTACAATCCTGAAGGAGCCATTATAGAGGATGGCTGGATATGGGGACCAGGAAAGACGGAGATACGTTTTGTGCCTTATGATCTAAAAGGAGAATACTCAATACCTGAATCCGTCACTTCAATCGGCAGTTATGCATTCTATGTCTGCAGCGGTCTGAACTCTGTGACGATACCGAACTCCGTCATTTCAATAGGCAGCGATGCTTTCAATGGCTGCAGCGGTCTGACATC
>JAIDQZ010000106.1 GCA_029062005.1 Muribaculaceae bacterium
TACCCGATTATATTCTCAGATTTCTTGTTAACACAAGTTAAAAATGTTAAATATTCTCTTTTTAGAAGGCAAATCCAACTCCACCGCCACTTTTCTACCGTATAAGCCGCAGAATATTGAGTATCAACCATTAACAAATACTCGTAGTGTCCAATTTCCAATTTCTTTATCACAGCACCGAATCCTCCTTTAATTTACGACAATACATTCAGCAGTTATGATTGTAAACTTTGGCTACAAGGAGAAGGGACCGCCAAGGAATGTAAGTCTACAGATATATGGAAAAACTTTAATAACATTGAGCTTATGACGGAGCCAACCTCCCTCAAAATAGAATTAGCTCGGAAAGTTGGGAGGACCGTATTTTTGATTGTAGCCGGGTGCATAGCAATATGCATCCGGTTTTTTACTAAAAATGGATCTGAAAGTTGTGAGTCGGAGGGATTATTAATATTTGTAGGAGTTAAATAAATGTTGTAAATTTGTAGAATCAAAGATGAATGTGAGCGGATGCTTGCACCGACGTCACTTCGAGGATCAAATAGAAGAATCTGAAGATTAATACATATAAACTTCCAATTATGGATGCTAAGGAAATAACAAGGATGATTGGGAAAGTGGATAAGGTAAGAATACTGTTTGTGTGCCTGGGGAATATATGCAGGAGTCCGGCGGCGCATGGGGTGATGGAGAGGCTTGTGGCAGAACGCGGAGTGGCGGATCGGTTTGAGATAGACTCGGCAGGGCTCTATGGGGGACATGCGGGTGAACTACCCGACAGCAGGATGAGGGCTCATGCAAGACAAAGGGGGCTTGAGCTGAACCATAGGTCGCGCCAGGTGAGGGAGTCGGATTTTGACCGGTTCGATATCATAGTGGCAATGGATAATTCCAACTATGACCGCCTTCGGGCTATGGCTCCTACGCCGGAGGATGAGCGGAAGGTCGTGAAAATGGCGGATTTCTTCACTCAGCATCCGTGGGCGGACTGCGTGCCGGATCCTTATTATGACGGAGCGCAGGGATTTGAGAATGCGCTTGATCTTATTGAAGACGGGTGTGAGACGCTTATTAATAATTTTGAATTTTGAATCTTTTTTAATTGAGAATTGAGAATATTCTTAATTATGAATTTTATAATAGGGATTTGGATATGCCATGTCGGGACACGGAGACGGACGTACGAATCGAAAGTCCCTATCTGTGGATATAAAAAATTGCAAGACTTATATTTATTCAATATTCAAAACAAACAAAAATATGAATTTATATAAGGAGGAATACAAGACGCTTTTCAGACTGGGAATGCCGGTGATGGCTACACAGCTCGGAATAATCACGGTGGCATTTGCCGACACCGCGATGGTGGGGGCTTACGGAGTCGATGAACTGGCGGCTGCAGCCTTCGTCAACTCCATGTTTATGATTCCGGTGGTGATGCAGATCGGGTTCGCATCAGGAATCACCCCACTCATAGGAGCGCTTTTCGGAAGGGACGACCATGAAGGAGCCGGGAGGACCCTAAGGGCCGGTCTTCAGGTGAATGCATTTCTTTCGATCGGACTGACCGTATTGATGGGGATACTCTATTTCTTCCTCGACAGATTCGGACAACCGGAAGAACTTCTGCCTCTGATAAGGGAATATTACCTCATAATACTCGCGTCGCTTTTCCCAATGGCAATATTCAACTGCTCACAACAGACGGCAAATGCAGTGACCGACACAGCCACTCCTATGTGGATCATACTGTCGGCGAATGTGGTGAACATCATAGGCAACTATCTGCTTATATTCGGAAAATTCGGATGTCCGGAGATGGGACTGAACGGGGCGGGGCTTTCAACACTGACTGCACGCTGGCTCTCTACCATAGGAATACTACTGGTGTTCATGACGACACATCGCTACCGTCCATATAAGAATGAGGCTATCGGTTCAAGCCATGTGGGACACATAAGAAAAGTGGTGTGGAGCACATCGTGGCCAATAATGATACAGTCAGGTGTGGAATGCGGACTCTGGACCCTGGGAGCAATCGTGACGGGATGGTTTGGCAAGATACAGCTTGCCGCATACCAGGTGATCAACACCATATCCCAGTTGGGATTCATGACATTCATGAGCTTCGGCATCGCTGTGTCGATCAGGTCTGCAAACTATACCGGTGTCGGGGACATGACAGGAGTCAGACGTATCACCATGGCTGGACTACATCTTAACCTGATACTTGCTACCGCGGCTTCGGCTCTGTTCCTATTCTGCGGGCATACCCTCACCGGATTCTTTTCGCCTGACAAAGAGGTGCTGGCATCTGCCGCCATGCTGATTCTGCCGCTGGTGCTTTACCAGTATGGCGACGCGACACAGCTGACATTTGCCAACGGACTCAGGGGCACGGGAAACGTGAGACCATTCCTCTGGGTGACTCTGATAGCATATATACTGATCGGAGTACCGATGCTGTTCTGGCTGGCTAAAGGCATGGACATGGGAAATGTAGGCGTTTACTACAGTTTTTCATTTGCACTTTTTGCAGCGGCATTACTGTATTATCTTTACTTTATGCAGACAATCCGCAGAATGCACAATTCATGATTTATAAATATACAAAAATATGAAGAGAAAGATAATTGCATTTCTTATGCTGGTGGTCCTTATTGGACAGACATGTGCTGCTGAAGAAGGACTGTATTCGAAGACGATTACCGTGGCGCAGGATGGAAGCGGCGACTACACGACGATTAATGAGGCGCTGAAGAAAGTAAGGGGGGATTTTGAGGATCCTGTGAGAATATTCGTAAAAAATGGAGTGTATAAGGAGAAAATCCTGATCAACAATACTCTCAAGAATGTCACGCTTGAAGGTGAAAGCCGAAAGGGTACCGTCATAAGCAACGGCGATTATGCACAGCTGAACAATATGGGAACGTCGGGAAGCTACACCATGCGCATTGACGGAAACGACATCACGTTGAAAAACATGACAATAGAAAATACAGCAGGACCGGTAGGTCAGGCTGTGGCGCTTCATACAACGGGCGACAAGATACACGTAATCGACTGTGACATCTTAGGCAATCAGGACACGCTCTACGCTACGGGACACAATTCGCGAGACCTTTTCGATAATTGCTACATAGAAGGAACGGTTGATTTCATTTTCGGAGCTGCCACTGCCCTATTCCGCAATTGTCATCTTCATGCCAAACGTGACGGTTATCTTACTGCGGCCTCCACGCCTAAAGATAATTTGGTGGGCTATGTATTCCACAAATGCAAGGTGACGGCTGACGCTGATGCGAAAAATGTGTACTTAGGAAGACCCTGGCGTCCGTATGCGTCGACCTTCTTCATCGATTGCGATCTTCCGGAGGGTATCAACGCGAAGGGTTGGCACAACTGGGGAAACGCAGAGAATGAGAAAACGGCACGATATGGAGAATACAAATGCAAGGGTGCCGGATCTGACGAAAAGAGTCGTGTAGAATGGAGAAAGGCGATCAATGCACAGGATGCGGCGGAGCTGACCGATCCGGAACGGATATTTTTCCGCAACTCGGTATGGGTGCCGTAATTTTGACAGGAATATAACTTTGGGCAAGTTTCGTTGTCTAATATGACATGAAAAGTATAATAACGACTATAATCCTGGGCATCTGCACTGCATTTGCAAGCATGACTGCATCTGCCGCCACGAAATTCGCGGACGAAACGCTGAAGTATGTCATCACATATAAGTGGGGTCTCATCACCAAGGATTCAGGCGATGCAACACTGACCCTAAAGAATCAGGGATCGAAATATTATATACGTCTTACCGGAAAGACCCGCCCATGGGCTGACGGACTCTTCAAGGTCCGTGACACACTTGTGTCAGTAATGGACAAAGAGAAATTCCGTCCGATATCCTACACAAAGGCAGCCCATGAGGGAGGATCCTATACGAAAGACCATATCGAATATTCATATTCCGGCAAAAGAGTGACCGGCAACGGAACTATCTACAAGGAAAAGAAGAAAGGAGAGACAACGACTTCCGAACTTGAACTGGCAGCGGAAGGGGACACATTCGACATGCTCAGCGTATTCTACTGGATACGCAGTTTCGACCCTGAGAAAATGCCAGAAGGGAAGAAGCTCACTGCGACATTATTTTCGGGTTCGCATGAAGAGACAGTAAAGATATGGAAGGTAGGCGAAGGAATCATCAAGATGCGCGACGGGACACGACGTGATGCATGGCATATCCGATTCACTTTCACTTCAAGAGGAGGAAAGAAGACAAGCGACGATATTGATGCATGGATATCGAAAGATGACAAGAGGATTCCTCTGGAAATCAAAGGATCTCTGCCATTGGGGCATGTATGCGCTTATTTAATTGAGAATTGATAATCTTTTTAATTGAGAATTGAGAATTGAGAATTTTTTAATCTGAGATTATTCAAAATTCTAAATTCTCAATTATTTGGGGATAATGGTGAAGGTTATGGAGCCTCGTGTGGAGGGGGCTCCTTTTTTTGCGCTCCAGCGCGCCTGCATGGCAGCCTGCTCGCATTTTTTACGTATTTCTCTCGTAGCCGCTCCAGAGGCAGTGGCAGTCATAACCTTTCCGTCTGCATCAACAGTGATCGATACTGTCACCGTGGTCTTGTGAGAAAGAGTTACGTCAGGCAACGGACATCCAAGGAACTGACGTCCGCTCATTTTACCGGTGACGCCGGAAGCCACTCCATCGCTTCCACCCGAAGAATCAAACTTTCCCTGAACAGAACCGGGCTTCATATTGAATTTTCCCGCCATCGAAGCCGCAACTTTTTCTTCTTCCTTCTTCCGGTTGGACGCTGCTGTCTCCACGGGACTTTCCTCATCAGAGGCTACCAATTTCTGTTCCGGAGACGGCACCGAATTTTCACCAGCCAATACGGTATGCGGCTGTTCGGCGGGAGCCGGAACAGGCTCACCTTTTATCTCGGGTGCGGGAGCATCATGAGCTACGGCATCCGGCTCTCCTACACTCTGCCTGTCATCGAGCAGGAGCTCAGGGTCGAGAAAGATCTCGTCTTCCTCAAGCTGAGGATTTTCAGCGACCGAAGCCAAATCTTCATCATATCGCAGAGTAGCGAGCAACAGCCATAAAACAAGAAGTCCGGCTGCCACGATAGTGACAACCGCTGCAATAATCGAGTCTCTGCGTGCGTGGGATATCATAATCATTCCTGCAGTGCCCTTGTAGCGAGCACCATCTTCATTTTCCGGCGAGCCGCCATGTCGAGAATTTCCACTATCTTGCCATATTCCACCTTCTCATCCGCGTAAAGCGCTATGCCACGGGTGGAGTCCTGCTGCTGAATAAGGGTCAATGCCGAAATAAGTTCATCACGGGTGACAGCTTTCGGCGCAGCGTTGGCGACAACGGAATCCGTGCGGTCTATAACAATGTAGAACTGCGACAGGGAGTCTACATACACCTCGGTCAACGGTTTGGCTGATGTCTGCTCTGAACTCTGCGGAAGATTCACGTCGATCGCCGCGGGAAAAATCAGAGTCGAGGTCACCATGAAGAAGATGAGCAGAAGGAATATCACATCAGTCATCGACGACATGGAAAAGGTGTCGAGACTTTGAAATGAACGTTTGAGTGCCATATGCTTATCGGGTTGGAGTTTCGGGCTATGCCCTAAACACAGTATTGTCAATATTGAGGATTGAGCAGGCAGCGTCAGCCAGCAGGCTCATTGAGGAGATCCATAAATTCCATTGTCTTGGTCTCAAGTCCTGTCATGACCCTGTTGACGCGACTTACAAGGAAATTATAGGCAAAGAGCGCAAGAATACCAACTATAAGACCTGCCACCGTAGTGACAAGCGCCTGATAAATACCACTTGACAGCACTATTATATTTGCTCCGGTGCCAGCCATGGCAAGAGCATAGAATGCCTCTATCATACCTGTTACCGTACCGAGAAAGCCGAGCATCGGCGCTCCGGCGGCAGTAGTGGAAAGCCAGGTGAAACCTTTCCCAAGTTTTGCCACTTCAATATTACCAGCATTTTCTATAGCCACGAGAACATCCTGCATCGGACGTCCGATACGGGTGATACCTTTAAGGATAAGGCGAGCATATGGAGTATCTGTCTTCTTGCAGAGCTGACGTGCGCTTTCAAGATCACCTTCATGCACATAGTCGCGGATGCGCTGCATAAAGGAACTGTCGTCCTTGGCTGCACGTGATATGGCGAGACAGCGTTCCACGAAGATATATATGCTGACTATGAGCATCAGCGCGAGGGGAATCATGATGTAGCCGCCGTCCATGACAAGCGACCATAAAGATAGAGTTTCCATATTTAATTCAATTCATAATGCGTAATTCTCAATTGAATGCTTATTTAAATGCATTGACTAACCTAAACAAGGCATTCCTTGTATGCCTTTACAGTGTCCGAGATGCCGAGATACAAAGCATCACAGATAAGGGCGTGTCCTATACTGACTTCGTCAACCCAAGGTATACGCTCATGGAAGAAAGCGAGATTCTCAAGACTCAGATCGTGCCCGGCATTGAGACCGAGACCACACACCCGGGCTGCGGAGGCCGCATCTATGAAGCGACCCACAGCGTGATCCCTGTTTTTGGAGTATTCATCGGCATAAGACTTGGTGTAAAGTTCCACCCTGTCGGCACCCGCTATCTTTGCCTCAAGCACCTGCACCGGATCAGGATCAACAAAAAGTGAGACCCTGATTCCGGCATCCCTGAAACGCGTCACGATCTTTGAAAGCATCTCGGAGTTTGCCACTACATCCCAGCCATGATTTGAAGTAAGCTGGCCGGGTGCATCAGGGACGAGGGTCACCTGTGCGGGCTGCGTGTCGAGCACAAGACGGATAAAGTCTTCAGAAGGATATCCCTCAATGTTCAGCTCGGTAGTAACCGCATTCCTGAGCATAGGGACATCATCACGCCGTATATGCCGCTCGTCAGGGCGTGGATGAATAGTAATGCCGTCGGCTCCGGCTGCCTCACACGCGAGGGCGAAGCGCACGAGGTCGGGATTGTTCTCGCCACGGGCATTACGGATGGTGGCCACTTTATTGATATTGACACTAAGTCTCGTCATTTTTCGGTTTTCTTTTGTTATAATATATAAAATAACGAAAGATAATTAAAATATTACGCAGAAAAGAGCCAACCGGACAAATTCGGCACAATATTTGTAATCTTTAAGGCAAAGTTAGTGAAAAAATTGAAAATACCAAAATAAAAGTAACATTGACGACACAAGAGAGACTCATACAGCGCGACGACTGCAGTCTGGTGACACTATTATGTGCTCCCGCCGACTACAGTGCCTCAATTCTGACACATGCGTGTGAAGATGCGGGGGCTCCGGTCGTGGATCTACTGACACAACCGGCAGACAACCGGCAGATCTTCGTCACATTGCGTCTGAGATGCGATGACCCCACGTCTGCCGTTCATAATCTGGAGCGCTACGGTTATGAAGTGACCGAGGCAGAAGGGAACAATTATACCGATGCCGCCATAGCAGCTGAAAGGCTTCTTGAGCTGCAGGCTATGCTTAACGTCTAAGACCGGCACTGATGAAAACAAGAACCTTAGCACTGTATGGAAAATCCCGTCAGGACAGCAACCTGACAGGAATAATGAATTTCATGACCGAAGCCCGCAGGAAGGGATTCGGTCTTTTGTGTCATGAAAAATTCGCAGCCTACCTTAAGCATATATGTGAAGATCCGGAGCAGATACCCCCGGTATTCTCGTGCATACCGGAAGCTAAGGCGGCGATAAGTTTCGGAGGAGACGGAACTTTCCTGCGCACCGCCCGACGCCTTGGCAATGCCGGGATTCCTATAGCCGGAGTAAATACGGGAAATCTCGGCTATCTTGCTCATTTCTCGCTCGATGACACCAATCTTCTGCTTGAAGGGATCTTACACAACACTCTGGATACTCAACCGAGAAAACTGATCGAAGTCACCGGAGATGGAATTCCCGATGACTTCCTGCGCTGCGCACTGAACGAGATAGCGGTGCAGAAAGATGACTCCGCATCCATGATCAATGTCCATGTGGAGCTTGACGGATTCTACCTCGCCGACTACCGTGCTGACGGACTCATCGTCTCCTCTGCCACCGGAAGCACTGCCTATAACCTTTCCATAGGAGGACCGATACTTCAGCCCGAACTTGACTGCATGGTGATCTCGCCTGTAGCACCGCATTCGCTGACGTTGCGCCCAATTGTCGTGGCAGGAAGTTCGGTGCTCAGACTTTCAATGTCTTCACGCACCGGATCATATCGACTCAGCGTAGACGGATACAGTATCGCCATGAAAGAAGGGGCAAACCTTGTACTCAAGGCAGCCCCTTATACAATAAATCTTCTTACCCCCCACGGCGACACCTTCGCGGCATCATTACGAGAAAAACTTCTCTGGGGAAGGCGTTAATGATCAATGCACTACTTTCTTGAATGAGGTCACGGTTCCGTCTTCGCAAACGACACGCACGATGAAGATTCCTGCTCCGGGATCTCTCACTTCACGACCTGCCGGATCATAGTATTTAACTTCAGTCACTTTCCCGGCTTCAATTCCGGCAACGGCATCCTGCTCTTCAAGGTTGATTGACACGATATCGCTGCGTGTCTCCACATCATTATACCTATATATGGTCTGCACACCAAGTGTAGTTATGCCTTCCACAAAAAGCGGAACCCTATGCAGAGGCGAGTCATAATTCTTGATGATCCAATATCCATTGTAGTTCCATGGGATTTCATCCAATGATTCCTCCAGGTCGTAATCTTCCGCCTCAAGAGTCCAGACCTCGTCATCGACATATATGACATAGCTGAGGTCTTCGATCAAAAGACAATCGCCTTCAGTCGATATGCCCGGCAAATAGAACGAGAACATTGAGAAGCCTTCGTCATCCATAAAATCTTCAAATGCCAATCCGTAAGGATTGCTCGGTACTCCTGCAAAAGATTCCTGATGGTGAAGCTTCATGTCAATCAGATCGTTGACAAAATATGCATCTTTCATCGAGGTATTGAACAATAACACCATACTGCTATCTTTTGCCGAGATAGTCTGCTTCTCAAGATCCCATACGAGCTGATATACATAGTCGGATGGCATAAGATCGTCATAGAAAATATTGCCGTCTTTATCAGTCGCCATCTCAACACATTTTATAAATATATGGTATCCTCTGAAATCGCCCACATACTGATCCTGTGGAATTGAAATGACCGCAGTGTTGCCGTCACGCTCCACTGTGCCTTTTACCCATGCCTCAGGCATTCTCTCGGAAAGTCCCTGAAAATAAATGTCATCACCGTCCTGAGCAAAGTTGACCTGCCATCCATAATCGTTGCCTACGGAAGTCCAGTAATTTTTGGAAACCTCAATACCGGCAGGGACTTCTACAGGTTCTTCATCAAACGAAGATATTGATAAGTAAGATGCTCCCAATCCGATCCATGAGCCATCCTCGCTGTCAACGGCTCCTAAAAGCAGATTAGCGCCAAGATCTTCCGCAACCATGGTGCCGAACTCATCTATCGAAAAGGTGAGCGTCGACTTTTCCCTCGGAATGTAGGAAGTGGTCGGATATCCATCCTCGTCCACACCTTCAACAATATCTACCAATGTATAATAATAAGCCTCTATCATGCCTGTAGAATCATCATAATACACTGCCTGAGGGAGTGAGATCACCAACTTATCGCCATCCATGATACCTTTAATATAAGAATTGGTAGGCAAATACGTGAATATATTATAGATGTAAACCTCGTTGTCATCACCATATACCACGTTTGATGCAATCATCTGATCCGAATATGCCTCAAGTCCGGCAAACGATATGGTCAATCCGCTGGTAGTGACCGTCACATCCTTCTTCTCGCCTTCGACCGAAGTTATTATATCTGTCATGGATCCAAGCCCCAGAGCTATTTTCCTCATTGGAGATACCACATTAACGTCAGGCACCATCTGTGAAGAAGCAGCCAAGCCTGAGATCGCCATGCAGGCGGTTCCGAATGCAAGTAGTTTCTTTCTCATAAATTATATGTTTAATATTAATATCCTTTTTACCTTAGAACCGAGACTTTACCGGTGCGCACCGAGCCATCGGACATCTTCGACACCTTTACATAGACACCCTGCTGCGGAGAAGCAACACGGGCACCTGACAAACTATAGTATTCAGCGCTTTCCTCTACGAGATCAGAGCCGACAGACTCCACTGCATCGCCGCTTACCACACGAGTCTTATTTGAATTAAGGATTGTGCCGTCGGGATTGAGGATAAATGCAGCCACATAGAGCTTATCCTTGTCCTGAATCACCCTATTGCCGGCTATATCGAATGAGAAATCATATTCGTAAGGCATATTGAAGTTGATATCAGACGGCACGGAGCCATCAACACCTTTCACTCCTGCTGCATCCACCACGACATCATTAAAAACAAGATTGGGGACGATTGAGGTCCATTTAGTTAGGTATTCAAGCTCCGTACCTATATATTGAAGCGCATATTTGGGGAAGTAATTTGACTGGAACCAGCCTGCATCAGTCCCTGTCAAACCATTGTTGAGCAGAACATACCCGACCTTATAGCCGGCATCTTCCTTATCCTCAAAGAATGTGACGGTCGATTTCACAGAGATACGGGTTCTGTCGGTATCACTCCAGACAGCCTCCAGCTGAATGTCGGCAGGCACCATAGCAGCTATCGAGGCTTCAACTTCCTTCCTCATTCCGAATCCATTGCTGCCAGTGCCATGGTAGGGATCTTCCGACGGTCCACGGTCAAGAATTGCGGAAGGGAATCCAAGATATACCGGATCCAGCGGGAAATCATCCGCCTGCATCGGATCACCGTCATGATATGCGGCGAGCACTATATTGTCTCCGAATTCTTCATTCAGGCTTTCGAGAGCCACATATCCGCGAATGCACCATCCGCACCATGTACCGGTGAATTCCTCCAGCATCGGTCTATGGACAGGAAGATATGGCAGCACATGAACATATGCTGAAGCGGATGACTGAGAACAGAAGTTATCCATACCGTTGACTTTATCAATCGTGAGGTCAATATTGAAGTCTCCAAGTTCAGGCAACGCATCAATCGGGAGATCCACTATGGTGGAATTTACAAGATCAGGAACGATAGGATCCGAAAATTCAAGGGTACGCTCGAAAGTTTTTCCTCCGACCGAGTATGTATAGCCTATGGAAGACACATCTTTCTTGCCCATATTATTGACAGCCGCCCTCATGGTAAACTTCTTGTCGACAGAAGCATAAGTGGAGTTTAGCTGCTTTATGCCCACACTATATTCAGAGAACTCCCCTTCCAATGTCACATATATGGCTGCGGCGACACCGAGCTTTTCATTATACGGCAACCATTTCAGGAAGTCTTTCGATGCCCTGATATAAAGAGACAACGGATTGTCTGACGGAGAGACAAGCACCGGATATTGTTGTGTGGCAGTAAGCGAAGAACCTTTCTCAGCCACCGGAACGGTAAGGCTGTATCCGACATAAATTCCTTCTTCTGTAAGCACATAAGGAGTGTCGAGTGACACTGACAACTGTCCAATGGAATAGTCATCTACACCCGGAAGCGGTATTTTTTCCGGTGTCACTTCGGCGGAATATGTATCAGGCACTGTCACCTTCACACTTCCTTCCTTCTCCAGGGTAAGTTCCTTGGAAAGCCATAGAGACGTAGATTCGATTCCTTCATAAGCATGTATCAATGCACGGATTCCCGTAATTTTCTTTCCTACAAGGGCAGGATCTTCTATTCGCATAGCGACATCATAAATTTCCGCTTTCCCTTTTCCCCAATATTGGAGGACATCACCAGCGTATGTGAAGGTGGATGATTCGTCGGCAGCCACTGCTGACAAAGCGGCAAATCCGACGATGCATGATGTGATTAATTTTCCAAGCATATGATTATATAGAAACTGATTAAACAAAGAAGTCGTTCAGACCAATTAACGAATACCTATTCCGAACTGCAAAAATACAACATTTTGCCAGAATATACAAACATTTACGCATCATAAAGCATCTTTTAATTCCGGCACAGGATTTTGTGCAGGTTTCATGGATGCGCCGAAAAGCCATGAGGCGAGGAAGGGGGACGTGCGAAGCACAGCACTTATCAGCAGGCAAAGCGCCACCACAATGACAGAGATCAGAAGTCCTACAGTAAGCATCGCCACAATGGAGTTTCCGGGTCCCGTATAGAAAAATCCCTTCATGAAGGAAAGATTGGGAATGAACAGATAGTGCAGATAATATATGTCGAGAGTACGGCTTCCGACAAATGACATGGCGTTGCTTGCCGGAGTACCTTTGTCAAACCACAGGCGATATGTGCGGAAGAATATCAATATGGTCATAAGTCCGGAAAACCGCATGGCAGTAGCCACAAGATTCCATTGAAGCGAGTAGGAATGGCGGCATCCATAGAATATGACGAGCAGAAAAAAAGAAAGTATCATCAATGCCTTGAAATACTGATTGTCAACAGTCTTCCAGGTAAAGGACTCAAACCGACGTGCGAATATTCCCAACATAAAGTATGGCATATAGCTGAGGGTATTCTTTACCTGTATCATCACTGCCCAATCCAGCAGACTATAGCCTGCTGTTAGACTGTTAAATATAAAAGTGGCGGCAAACGAGACTCCGAGCAGAATATAGAGAGGGAGATTACTCCCGGTCTTCTTCACGATAAGAGCGACTGCAAGATATATGATAAACATCTCGAACAGGGATATTGTGAACCAGTATGGATTTGTCGTCCATAAAAATTTGAAATTCCAATTCTTGATGCAGACTCCATATATAAATGAGAAAACCGCGAGTCCCACTATCTGAGCCCGGAATTTCTTTGTCATCACCCTCTTCACGGTAGGGAAAGTCCACTTCTCGGCAAGACGAAACGAAAAAAAACCGCTGACAAAGAAAAACAACGGCATCCGGAACATTGTCATCATGTAGTAGACACTGGAAAACGATGCGTTGGTGATAGGGAATTTCACATAAGCGTTGGTGACATGGCTAAATACCACAAGCAATATCGCCAGACCGCGCATCGCGTCGATATATCTGAGACGGCTGTCTTTTTTCAATTCACAATTCATAATACACAATTCATAATGCATATTAAAAAGAGGGTTCTCCGGTGCAAAATTAATATATTTTTTTGATATGGAGAATTTTTTGTAAATTTGCATTATGAAAGAAGAGGAATCGCTCATTGATAAGGACAAACTGGGACTTACAGGGCTTGTGGCACTGGTGTTCGGCATGATGGTGGGAAGCGGAATCTTCAACATCCCCCAGAATCTGGCAGCCGGTGCGGGTCTTGGAGCGGTATTGACAGGCTGGGCTATCACAGCCACGGGGATGCTGATGCTCGTCAGCACCTTCAAGATTCTTTCCGACCGTCATCCGGAGCTGAACGACGGTATATATCTATATGCAGAAAAGGGATTCGGCAGATTTACGGGATTCAACATAGCATGGGGCTACTGGCTGTGTGCCTGCTTCGCAAACATCGCATATGCAGTGATGCTCAACGACACTTTCGGAGCATTCTTCCCGCAACTTCTCGGACACGGATGGCCCACCGTAATCTTCTGTTCGTCACTGATATGGATCATGTATCTTCTTATCAGCTCGGGAATGCGTACATCATCGATAATCGCTACAGCAGCGGCAATCTTGAAGATATCCGTCATCGTCCTGATTATCATAATGCTTGCGCTCAACATAAAATACGACACCCTGACAGCAGACATATGGAGTCTCGGCGAAGGGATCGGGGGAATCACCTCTCAAGTGAAAAGCACGATGCTCGTCACCTTATGGTGCTTTATCGGTATCGAGGGTGCGGTAGTGATGTCGGGGCGCGCACGCAGGCAGAGCCATGTAGGGAAAGCGGGCATACTTGGATTCCTTGCCGCCTGGATACTTTATGTACTTGTGTCGGTGTTCTGCTTTGGAATCATGTCGCGTGCGCAGCTTGCAGGTCTTGAAGACCCGTCTGTAGCGTATGCCCTGAGATCGACATGCGGAGACCGGGCATACTGGCTGGTGATAATTTCTGTAATAATATCCATTTCAGGAGGATGGTTTGCATGGACGATTGTCACTGCACAGCAACCCTACTCAGCAGCAAGCCATGGAATATTTCCACAGTGGCTTACCGACAGAAAAGACAGGGGATCGCTCAGACGGGCACTTTTTGCATCGAGCATCATCATGCAGCTTTTCCTTTTCCTTGTGATAATGGCGGAAGACGTATATCTATACGCGCTCAATATTACAAGCCTCATGGTGCTTCCCGCATATCTGTTCAGCGGGCTTTTCCTATTAAAGATTGCGAGGACTGACTACAGAGAGCATCTATCGGCAAGCCACGCAAAGAGAGATCTCGCCTACGCTGTAGGCATAGGGACAGGATGCACGATATTCTGCATATGGATGATATATGCAGCAGGCATCGGGCTTCTGCTTCAGGCATTTGCATTCTACATAGCGGGACTGCCTCTTTACAGGACGGAACGAAAACCGGGAAATGAATTAAAATCTGAAAACAATAATTATTGAATATATGAAAGTGATCAAAGGATGCCTAATCGCTGCAACGATATCAATGACAGTGTCAACAGCTCATGGTGAATATACGATGAAGATAAGCAAAGGGAAATTTCCGGAAGGGGTGAAGATAGAGAATATTAACGGGTGTCAGCCGGAAGCCTATGCCTATAAAAAAGTTTCGCTTGATCAGGCATGGGCTGCCGGAGACTACGGCAAACGTATGAATGTGGCCTTTGCCCCCTCTTTTATGAAAGAAGGGGAAATATGCGGAGCAGCACTTACGCTTCCTTCAATGATGATAGAGGATGGTGAATGGCTTAGTTGGGACGGATGCGCTGTATATCCTCTCTTCAATGAAACCTATAGTGTAGAGATCATGGAAGCCGGGAGCGGCACATGGACAATTTTAGGAGAGTATATTGAAACAGGGAATGAATGGAAAAAACAGATGTTAGATCTTTCTTCATTCAGTGGAAAAGATATCGAGCTCCGATTTGTATGCAGAAGCAACAGGGGATATATGCTGGCATTAAGCAATGTCGCTGTCATGAAACCAGCGACGGTCTCATTTGCCTGTGTCAACCGCACCCCGAAATTTTTCGCAGCCTCTGACATGGAAGACGGAACGGTGACAGCTGAATTCGCATTGACCAATACCGGGATCGCAATCACCGGAGCTACAGTAGGTCTGGCAGATGGGAATGATGTTTTGGCGACCTCACAGGAAAAAGATGAGTGGAAGACCGGAGAGACACGACTCTTTCAGCTACCTCTGCCACTCTCGCTCAATATAAGAAGAGACTATGCAATAACAGTTGAAGGCACAGACACAGAATGCCAGAAAGTTTTGGAAAGTTTCGCCTACTGCACCTCATTCAAGAGGCACCTTCTCGTGGATAAAGGAACCGGCATGTGGTGCAATTCGTGCCCGCAGGGCACTCTTTCAATGCAAGAATTGGATAAAGAATACGGGGATGCAGTAATAGGCATAGAGACTCACAACGGCGATCTGCTCGCCAATGATATCGACTTCACATGGCTCGGATTCTATTCGATCCCAAGAATGGTGCTAAACCGTATCAAAAAATCAGCAGGTGACGGCACCAACCAGTTTACAGACTATATCTGCGAACCGGTAGAAATGGAGCTGTCAATCAATGATCTGAGCAATAATGAGGACAATACATTGACAGCGAAAGCTACAGTTAAGACTTCCGAATACTTCACATCCAACAACAGAAAATATCGCATTGGATATGTGTTGACACGTAATTTCAGTGGAGAAGAAAATGAACAGTTTTATCAAAAAAATATATGCAATCTCGCATCTTACAAACAGTATTGCTATCTGCCTTCATTAATACCCTACAATTTATGTTATTTCCCGGATGTCTCACTTGCATCTCCTTTGGCAAATAAAACAGAGAATGTAGCTTTCACCGGAATTGAAGGGAGTCTGCCCGAGACAATGGAATGCAATAACTCATACGACTGCACATGGGACATACCGCTTCCTGAAGGATATACCGATTTCAGCGGGATGCGCCTTGTAGCCTACATTCTTGATGCGGGGAATTATAATGTAATCAACAGTACAGTCAAAGAGACTGAAGACACCTCGGAAGTAAAATTTACGGAATCAGAGCCCGCAGTCAGCGGAAACGATGATATCTACAGTATCGACGGCAGAAGAATAACCGGGACTCCGGAAAGCGGCATATATATAGTCGGAGGGAAGAAGATATTTTTTTAAGGGTCAGAAACCAAGAACCAAGGAGCAGGAAGTTGCTATGATATATTATTTTTCGGGGACACATAATTCGCGCTATGCCGCTCTAAGACTGGGATCGATGACCGGAGAGGAAGTGCGTTTCATACCAGACATAAATCCTTATGAAGAGATATTTGATGCAGCAAAGGATAAATCTGTGGGATTTGTCTTTCCCGTATATGCATGGGGTGTGCCCCCTATAGTGATGAATTTCATCACGCGACTGCCTGAGAAGATTGTATCATGTATAAAGAACAGCGGAACAAATGTCTGGTGCGTGGCTACATGCGGCGATGAAACAGGCATGGCTGTCAGAATGCTTGCCGAAGGTATTGAAAAGCGTGGGCTGACTCTCAGTGGCGCATGGAGCCTTATAATGCCTAACGTATATGTACTTCTTCCGGGATTCGGCATCGATCCCAAACAGATCGAAGAAGAAAAGCTCGAAAACAGCATCACACGTCTTCATCATATTGCAGAGTGTATCAATACCCGTCAATTGGAGGAAGACGTACATCTCGGAAGTCTTCCCCGTCTTAAGACTTCAATGATTTATCCTCTGTTTACAAGATGGGGAGTAAATACAAAAAAATGGCATTATACGGATACATGCACAGGCTGTGGTAAATGTGCGATGACATGTCCAGTCGGAAATATCACGATTACCGACGGACATCCCAAATGGGGAAATGATTGCACAAGCTGCTGCGCCTGCTATCATATATGCCCTGCCAACAGTGCACAATATGGAAAGATCACTTCCGGTATGGGACAATATTTTAATAATTTTGAACTTAGATCCAGGGATGATGAAAATGTTAAAAAGCATATTTTTCATTAAAAGTAAAAAAAAATATGAAAAAAGATTTTGCGGATTCAAAAATATGTATTAACTTTGCACCGTTTTTGATAGCAAAACATGTTTTATTATTTTAAATTTAAAAGAAAATGAAGAAAATCGTTCTCGCTCTCGCTGTTGTATTCAGCGTAGCACTCGTATCTTGTGGCAACAAGAACGCAGAAGCTCAGGATTCTGCAGTAGAAGTAGAAGCAGTTGAAGCAGTAGTAGAAGACACTGTCGCTCCCGATTCAGTTGTTGCTGACACAGTTGCTGCTGAAGTTGCTGAAGCTCCCGTTGCTGAATAATTAACGGAGACAGCAGAGTACGTATCTCAATAAATGAGACACGTCGAAAAGACAATCGGTGCATTCCCAATGGGGGGTTTGCACTGATTTCTTTTTTGTGTGATTTTGAATTTTAGGTAATTGAGAATTTTATAACGGTGAAGCCGTCATGGCACGTGCTTCGGACGCACGCGCCGTACGCGTCCCTACCATTATAATCCGTGTGTTGGAACTATGCATAAAGAATTAATAATTATCTGAAAGATGATTGATTGGATTAATAATATTCGGAACGTGATATTCGATCTTGGAGGTGTCGTGATCGACCTTGACAGGGATCGGGCTGTCCATGCCCTTGAAGAGCTTGGACTCAATGATGTTGACGATATGCTTGGACTTTATGGTCAGAAAGAGCCATTTTACGGGCTTGAGACAGGAGAAAGATCGACAGCAGACTTCTTTGACCTTCTACGCTCCCGGATGAAAGAGGGTGTCACAGACACAGAGATCACCGAAGCATTCAATAAATTTCTCGTAAACCTCCCATCCGGTCGACTCAAAATGCTAAGACGCATGCGAGAGGCAGGCTACCGCATTTTCATGCTGAGCAATACAAATCCGGTGATGTACCAGACATGGATAGACCGGGCTTTCCGTCAGGAAGGCAAGACTGTCAATGATTATTTCGATGGAATCGTGGTATCGTTCCAGGAACTAATGTGCAAGCCTGATGTTGCGATCTTCCAGACTCTGATGCGACGTTATGGATTGAATCCATCCGAAACCCTTATGCTTGATGATTCAGAAAACAACTGCAACGCCGCGAAAGAAGCCGGGGCTCATGCTCTTTGCGTCGGGAAGTCGGATAAGGATGATATGATGGCTATCTGCGGGACATTGCTGAAGGTTGCCAAGCATTCGGACGCAGGAGTCGTGCATCCTTACCAGAAGAGCTGATACTAAAAATTCCGGAATATGAAGAAGGCTGTAACTATCGGAACCTTTGACGGGGTGCACAGGGGGCATAAACTGGTGCTTGAAACACTGAAGAAGGAGGCATCCAAAAGAGGGTTGCAACCGGTAGCGATGACGTTTGACCGGCACCCCTTAGAACTGATAGCCCCCGACAGGGCTCCCGGTAATCTTATGACCACAGTGCGCAAGACAGCAATGATCAGGCAGGAGGGTGTAGAACCGATCGTATTGGCTTTTACGGAGCAACTGAGGGGTATGCGGGTGTACGAGTGGCTCGATTACATACATCGCAAATATGATGTAGAATTGCTGGTGGCGGGGTATGACAACACATTCGGAAGCGACGGCATAGATCTCAGCATATCAGATTATAAGGATATAGGGACCACCGTGGGTGTAGAAGTGATCTCTGCCCCCGAGGAAGCCGGGGTGAGCAGCAGCGCCATAAGGAAAGCTGTGAGACGTGGAGACATCCCTGCAGCCATCCGGATGCTCGGACATCTGCCAGAACTGGAAGGGAAAGTCATCCAAGGATTTCACATAGGCAGGGAACTTGGATTTCCAACTGCAAATCTTCAGGCTGCGCCGGGAACTGTAATTCCGCCAGTGGGAGTATATGCCGCCACAGCATATATAGGAGATGAAAAATCCGGCTGTCCCGCTATGGTGAACATAGGAAGACGCCCGACTTTCGAAGGCACTGTAAATGAATCGGAACGCATCAGCGTGGAGACGCACATCATAGGAAAGGACGAGGATCTGTACGGAAAGAATATAAGACTGGAATTTATCGAGAGACTTCGCGATGAGATGAAATTCGGATCGACCGACGATCTGAAGCGACAACTAAATGAAGACAAGGCGCAAGTGCTGGCAATCAAAAGTAAATAGACCAAGCATAAAGATAATATTAAAGACAGGGCCCGGAATTGAATTCCGAGCCCTTACTGTTTCTTTTCTTTTTATGATCAGTTAGCTGCCGGTGCTTCTGCCGCCGGGGCTGCAGGTGCAGGCTGCTCAGCTGCGGGAGCCGGAGCTGTAGTAGGAGCCGGAGCTGGAGCTGTAGTAGCAGCAGGAGCGGGAGCCATACCCGACCGAGTCACGGGAGTCTTGATAGCGAAAGAAGCGCAGATGCTTATTACGCAGATGAAGATGGCGAGGCTCCAGGTTGCTTTCTCAATGAAATCGGTAGTCTTACGATAGCCCATATACTGGTTGCCCTGGCTATAATCAGAAGCAAGACCACCCCCTTTAGACTTCTGGATAAGGACAGCTCCGATAAGCAGCAACGCTGCGATCACGATAAGAATGCTGAGAAAAATATACATGGTTATGTCGATTTTAGCGTGGAGTAGCCTCGTAGAGGACATCCACATTGATTTATAAATACACGTCTAATTCGACTCCAGAGAAATAACTTTCTTAAGGAATCGTATTTGGTCTGCAAAGTAAATACTTTTTTCTGGATTATTCAAACTTATTTCAGTAATAATTTCCAAAGCACGCCGATAATTTCCATTTTTTATCATAATTTTGGCAAAACCCTCGGTTAACGATGGTTTTTCGACCTCTTTCGGGTCTTTTTTCGGTTTAACTCTCGGAGCAGGATTCTTACTCAGGAAAGCATCTATGGCACCGGATGTGGCATCTTCCGCCACGAATTCAATAGAGCCGTCACCCTTCATTTCGCTTTCAAGCATCGAGGCATAATCAATTGCCGCAGGCATCACCGGTACGGTTTCTTCTACTTCCTCACCGCGAACGCCACCGCCGCCACCTCCGAATTTTTCCAAAAAGGAATCTATAGTATCAGCAGTTGAGAGTCTCGGCAATTCGGAAGCTCCATAAAAATCCTTAAAATCCTCAGAAGCATCTCCCAGGATAGCACGCACAGCATCCGGATCTCCGATAATGGCGGCGACCCTGCGCCGATGCATGCGCAGCAACGCCGGATCCTTCTCTGTGTAAAGAGCCTCAATATCCGGAATAACATAGTATGGGAATCTGTCTGTCATTTTAATTAAAAAAATTACCAATTGCCGAGAGTCGCATTGAAAATCAGATCCACGAGTTCGTCGCAAATCTCCTCGCAAAGACCGTCCTGCACATCAGTGAGCATCAACGAGCTATCAAACTGACGATAAGCCGAGAACGTCTGGTCGACATCGTTGGCGGAGTTTATATGGTCGGTATATTTCACCTTTACAGTAATCGTCAGGCGTGTCTCTGTAGCGTAAGCATTTGTGCCTACCGCCTGCGGAGAAAGGGAATAACCTGTTATTTCACCAGACATCTCAAGATCGGAATTTCCACTGACCTCCTGAAGTCTCGTCTGCCTGGTAATGGTATTGAGCAGTTTATTCTCAAAAGTCTGCTGCAACGGAGCATATACGAGAGCCGCACGTATCGGAAAATCGGACACGTGAATTGTCTTATATATGTCATAGTTCAATGCCGAACCATTGAATTTATAGCTTATCGTACATCCTGTCAGCAAAATAAGCACTGACAACGCACCGGTAAGATATGAAAGAAAATGTCTCATTAATCAACAAAGTATCATCGTATGTCATGAAATGCCGAGATCCTGCATTTTTCTATATAGAGTACGCAGGGAAATCTGCAGCTCCTCAGCAGTCAGTTTTTTATTTCCATCATTTCTGGCGAGAGTCTCCTCAATGACTTTTTTCTCCGACCTGTCGAGCGGATTCTGACCAAGACCGTCATGATCGTGTTCTGGAGCCATGAGGGCGCGGACATCCTGATATCCAGAGGAATGCCTGTCGGCATCTCCAAACTGCTCGTCTATCCTTTGTTTCAGGTGATTCAAATCATCGCGAAGAGACAAGAGCGTCTGCCATATCATCTTTCTTTCCATTTCCGCTCCGCTATCCGGAGCCGGTGCGATCATAGGAGTAGACTGCGGGTCTCGATTCACAGGGAGCGCATCAAGCATCTGATGCCGAGAAATCTCACTGCCGGCTTCGAAAAGTGCGAGCTGATCAATCACATTCTTCAGCTGACGCACATTGCCGGGCCAGTTATAAAGCATCATGGCGCGCTTGGCGTCTTCACTGAAGGTAATTGGTCCTGTCATGTATTTCTCAGCGAAATCCGCCGCAAACTTACGGGCAAGGAGCACAATGTCCTCTCCTCTCTCATTCAGGGGCGGGACCGAAATCACTACCGTCGAAAGCCTGTAATATAGGTCTTCACGAAAGCGACCCTCAGCCACAGCCTTGACAAGATCGACATTGGTAGCCGCAACAATCCTGATATCCGTCTTCTGCACAGTGCTGCTTCCGACTTTCAGAAATTCACCCGTCTCAAGCACACGAAGCAGACGTGCCTGAGTAGTCAGAGGAAGTTCGGCGACCTCATCCAGAAAAATTGTTCCACCGTCAGCCTCCTCGAAATATCCTTTTCGTGCCGACACCGCACCTGTGAAAGAACCTTTTTCATGACCGAAAAGCTCGCTGTCTATTGTTCCTTCAGGTATAGCGCCACAGTTCACTGCTATATACTTTTTGTGCTTTCTGGCACCGAACTGATGAATTATCTTAGGGAAAAACTCCTTACCGGAGCCGGATGGTCCGGTGACAAGCACCGACAGATCGATAGGAGCGACAGTCACCGCCCTCTTGATAGCCTCAATGAGGGCGGGAGAATCGCCTATGATCGACAGTCTCTGCTTCACGCGGAGCACATCTTCTGGAATATCTTTGGTTTTCAGTGGCATCCTCCGCAATCACCGCAACCGCAGCTTCCGCTGCATTCACCGTCGTTTTCCTCTCCATGATGCGAACATCCGCATCCACAGGAATGCTTCGGATGCATTTCTTCTTCAGTGGCATCACGCACCTCGATGATTTCACCTTCAAAGTCAACTGTCTTACCGGCAAAAGGATGATTAAAGTCCATCTCAACAAAATCCGGAGTCACTTTCACCACCCTCCCGCTGATAATATCACCGGTATTGGTCATCATATCAAGCACCGAGCCTTCCTTAACCTCCACCGCCATTTTGCCGTCGCGCATAAAAGCCTCAAGAGGGACCTGCTGCACATATTCATCATTTCTCTGTCCGAAAGCCACTTCAGGAGGGAGAGTAACCGAGAAACGGTCACCCTTGCCGAGTCCTTTGACAGTCGCAAGCAGTCCCGGTATAACTTCCTGACTCACTCCATACACCATAACATCAGGCGCAGACGGTTTTGCCTCGAAAAGGACCTCACCGCTGCCAGCGTCCTTAAGGGTATATGCGAAAGCTACGAATTTGCCATCGTCGATTATTTCTTTTTTTTCTTCCATAACTTTTAATTAATTCATAATTCACAATGCATAATGCAAAATATGTCATTATGTCACCCTATAATATAACGCATTCAGGGCATAATGTGATTAAATAAATCCTGATATACCAATCTAATCAGATATATTGTGCGGATCACCCTATCATTCAGCGGGGATATCGTCGGGGTCTTCCTCCTCCGCAGGGATATCATCCGGATCATCCTCTTCTGCAGTTACATTGTCGGAATCATCCTCCACGACAGTCTCCTCATCTTCGTCGGAATCTTCAGGATGCTTCATCTCATACTGCCGGTGGATTTCCCTTACATCGAAATAAAAGCCTTTCTGCACCTTGTCGCGCAGACGTTTAGCAGTCTCTTCCTCCGGCTCCACAATCAGATAATCATAGCCGGGCTCAATGAAATCGGCATCTACTGCATGATAGCCCATGAGCTGCACCATATCATATTCATGTGCAGGATAAATCACAAACCATGCATTTTCCTCATTCTCTCCCGTGCCTGTACTCTTGATCGCACCAAGGAGATGCTCAAGCCTATATTCCCAAATCTTAGCGCTCATATCCTTCCGCCGCTCCTTGAGCACATGCACAAGGAAAGACATCTGCCGGAGGTCAAACGGATTATCAAGCAGCGTAAGTTCTGCATATTTTCTGATAGTATCGATTTCCTCCTTAGTATGGGAAGTCTTGTTGCGGTAGCTGTCAGTTATGCTGGAATAAGGAGATTCACGGTACGGATCATAATCTTCCTGAAACATGTATCCCAGATAGAGATGCCTGAATTCATCGGCAGTCATAGTGGTGTCGTTGCGATGAAACTTCTTCATCAGCTTAGGGAAATACATGCTGTTGCCGGGATCAAGGGTAGCCTGACGTATAGCCTCGATATCAGGACGCTCCACAGTCACCTGACGCTTGGAAGACTTTCTTTCCTTTTTTACCTCGGGACTTTTGGAATCCGGATTCACATCTGCGGCCGTCAAAGCCCAGTTAGCTCCACCGGAAGACGTAGCGGTGCGCCTGCGCGTGCTGGATCTTCTTTGTGATGAAGACCTTCTTTTCGATGATGAACTCCTTTTCCTGGTGGAGGAAGAATATCTTTTCTTAGCAGTAGAAGTAGTGCGGGCCTTTGATGAAGAAGTCTTCTTCTGTGCCGCCAGTCCGGATGGAAAGGCAAAAGCCATCAGGAGCACGACGACAATCATCCACAGCCCGTGGCGCCTCCCTATTTTTAAATTATGTGTCGATTCCGTCATATCTGATTTCCGAATAATCTCCTAAGCAACTGATCAAATTAAAACGACAACCAGTCACTTAAATATAAAACGAGGTTTTATTGATTTTGTTGTCTTGTCGCCGGTTCCCGCTTCTGAATCTCGGGATACTCTATACGGGAATGATAAATAGTGGCAAGCCTCTTCTTGAATGTATCCTTAATGATATTGATATCTCTGAAATTGATAGGCGAATCATTATACATTCCATCCGCCATCTGAGAGTCAATAATTTTGTCGACGAGGGCATTGATGGTCTGAGGACGATAGTCCTTAAGCGATCTTGAGGCAGCCTCTACGGCATCCGCCATCATCAGTATGGTGGTCTCCTTACTTCTTGGATTCGGTCCGGGGTACTGATAGAGTGACTTATCCACGATGCCGTCCTCACTCTCGTTGACAGCAGTATTGTAGAAATATTTTGTAACGCCCTTGCCATGATGCTCTGTTATGAAATCCTTTATCACCTGCGGGAGTTTTTCCTTTGACGCAATTGCAAGACCGTCAGTGACATGGCTAATGATCTTCCGGGCGCTTGTGGTCGGATCCAATCCGGCATGAGGATTTATACCATGCTGATTCTCCGTGAAGAATATTGGTGATTCGCTTTTACCGATGTCATGGTAAAGGGCACCGGTCCTCACGAGGGTAGTGTTGGCACCTATAGCTCTCGCCGCCTCCGCCGCAAGCGTCGACACCTGCATTGAATGCTGGAAAGTGCCGGGCGCCACCTCGGCAAGATTACGGAGAATCGGACTATTGATATCGCTGAGTTCCACGAGAGTCACCGTAGAAGTGAATCCGAACAGCTTCTCCACCACGAGAATAAGCAGATAAGCAAAAGAGAGCAAAACGCAATTTATGGCGAAAACCCCAATCATTCTCCAGGAGAATGAAGATAACGTGCCCTCAGATAGCATCAGCATAATTGAATATGTCAGGACGTAAAGCACAAAGGTAATGAATGCCGTCCTGAGCAGCTGGCTGCGACGGTCGAGATGATGTATGCAGAAAGTGGCACCGATACCTACCACAAGCTCCATCACAACAAACTGGAACTGGAAGGGAGCAGCAAGCGCCGTCATCAGCACGCAGACAAGCAGTGAGAAAATCGCCGTGCGCGCATCTGTAAACACGGCAATAATTATGGGAACACCGGCAAAAGGAATAATATAAAGCCCGGAATTAATCATCTCAGCCGCTTCTATAGCGATCACCACAAAGAGTGTGATGAGAGCCACGATAAAAGTCACCTTCTTGAAGTCACGGAATATTTCTTTCCTATAGAATGCAAGGAAAAGATATAGAAGGGTAAAGAGGATCACTATATATAGCGCCTGCGCGGTAGTGAAGAATTTTTTCGACATGGTCTCGGACTGGGTCTTTTCGAGCATGTCTATGTAATTATTTAGATTAGTGTAGATCTGGGCATTTATTATATCACCGCGGTCTACAATCCTCTGCCCTTTCTTGATCACGCCAAGGGCTGAATTGACATTCAGATATTCCTGATCACGGAACTTTGAATCCGAGACAGAATCGATCACGATATTCGGGACCAGACTCGCATTGAGTGCCTTCGCCACATCAGGAGATAGCTTTGCAGGCTGTCTGGCAGATGATTTCAACGCTATAAAAGCGGAATCCACCATTCTATACGCCATGCTCGGCGACATCATAGACGATGCATCGATCACCTTGACGGCATTCATATCAGCTGACTCATCACTCTCGCGCAGTCTTGGCTGCGGGAAGGAATGTATCTTGTCGTATAGCTCCGCACTTACCACACCCTTGCTGTAAGCTTCCGACAGTTTTTTACCCAGGAACACGGCTTCGGTAGCACTGACATAGTTTCCTGCAATCTTCGTAAAACGGTCGACGCTCCTCGCGGCTATCATACGATCGCGGATAACGAACGGGATAAACGCCTTGTCAATGCTGTCGCGCATCAACTGAGCCGAAACTGAATCCCTCATCACCGGCGTATCGAATTCCGCAGTCAGTAGCGGATACCTCCACGGCTGATTCAATTCGTAACTGAAGTTCTGATGATCGCTCTTCATCATAAGCAAAAGGACGAGCACCGAAGCTGTCAGCGCCACACTTATCTTCAGGATCGAGGCATTTGAAATAAAGTCTTTTGCATTCATAGTCTTGACTTGATAATATTTCGGGCATGAGCCGTCACACAATCAGAAAGCCACGTTTCATCCGGCACCACCGACTTCACAGTTATAATCTCCACCAGATCTCCGCTTTCAAGCACATATCCGGGAGTGACAAGCTGTCTGTTGATCTTTCCACCGATACAATGATCGCCTAAATATTCATCAACAGCATAAGCGAAATCGAGTACGGTAGCGCCGGCAGGAAGTCCGACAAGATCTCCGTCCGGAGTGAACACATAGATCTGCTCCGCAAAAATATTGAAGCGAAGAGTGTCAAGGAAATCTACGGCATTCGGCTCAGGATTGGCAAGAATCTCCTTAACGGAATTGACAAGATTATCGAGGCGTTCGGTATCGGTCTGCACTCCGTCTTTATATTTCCAATGGGCTGCATATCCGAGTTCGGCAATGTCATCCATCTTCCGGCTCCGTATCTGGACTTCAGTCCACCTTCCGGTATCATCACGCAAAGTCAGATGAAGCGCACGGTATCCGTTGTCCTTGGGAGTCTTGAGCCAGTCGCGCGTGCGGTCGGGATGTATATGAAAGCTTTCCGATAGAATGCCGGCAATCCTACGAGCCAAAGGCTCTTCCATATCGTCATCATCATTCTCGAAAATCACCCTCACGGCATACACATCATAGACCTCCTCATAAGGTATGCCTTTCTTCTGCATTTTCCTGAATATTGAATATACGCTCTTCACCCTTGCCTTTATCTCGCAAGTAAATCCTTCCCTGCATAGCCTATCTTTCAGAGGCTCGACAAAAGCTTCCACTATCCTCTGCCGTTCACTTCCGCTCTGCTCAAGCTTGCGGCATATCATGGAGTAGTCATCGGGATTCTCACAACGGAAAGCAAGATCTTCAAACTCCCCTTTCATCGTGTACAGACCAAGTCTCTCGGCAAGGGGAGCATATACATAAAGCGATTCCCTCGCCACTCTGTGACGCCTTTCTTCGCGCTGGGTGAATATATTACGGAGATTATGCATGCGGTCTGCCATCTTCACGAGAATCACCCTGACATCAGTGCTCATCGACATCATCATATCTCTGAGCTTCAACGCCTGGGTGTCGGCGGCATGTCCGAAAATACCTCCTGACAGCTTGTTGATTCCCGCCACAATTGATGAAATCTTCTTTCCGAAGTTAGCTTCTATATCCTCTATGCCCATATCCGAATGCTCCACTATGTCATGAAGCAGCGCACAGACTATGGAAGTGGAACCAAGCCCGAGTTCACGACTGCATATCAATGCAACCGCAATGGCATGAAGAATATAGGGGCTGCCGTCATTACGACGACAACCCTGATGCGCTGAGCGGGCGAAGCTGAATGCCTTTCCCACAAGCTCCACCTTCCTGCGATGCCGGCTCTCCACATATGAGCGGAGCAGCTCATCGTAGGCAAGGTCTATTTCCTTTTCCTCCTCCCGGCTGAACGCCTTAGAAGGAGTCTTAGCCTTATATGACACATCACTCATATCTTAGAGTCGCTTATCAGCGTATCACATATTTCTTTCCAGCGTGAATATATATTCCTTTTCCAAGAGTATCAAGATCATCAGCCTTAACATCACGCAATACGATTCTGCCAAAAAGATCATATACATCCGCCACTACATTGTCGTCGGCTCCTATGCCTTCAACACCTGAAGTGGAACAGTTCTGCACGGCAGCATTGATAAACTCTCCAGTATTGGCATCAATGAGCATCACGCATACCTTTGTGTTCGCGAGATCCGATATTCCGGAAGGAAGTGTGAAATTGAATACCGAATCATACCATTCACCAGCTTCGACAGATGAAGGCACATACCCTCCCTTTCCATTGAATCCGCTGTAAATGCCACCAGTCGACAAAGCGCTTGTTCCTCTCACGACATCATCGTAATACCACAAAACAGTCTGCTTGCCATATGCACCTCCTTTTCCCCATTCTCCAAGACCGGGAGCCTCCGTATTGAACAAGCCGTTAGTCTGGGCACCGACAAGGTCATCCTCCATCAACACACCGAATACATTGACCGAGGCATCCGAAAGATTTACCGCAAAGCGAACCGACATGTCAACCGAAACTTTTTTCGCATCTTCATCGATAACAGCGTCTGCAATCTTCACGTCAGCCACCGACATCTCTCCGATCTGCTCCTCAACCTTCTGCAGCCAGGTATTACCGTCGGGGGAGGTGAATACGTAATCAGACATATCATAATACATCGGGCTTACCGGAACGCCTCTTCCCACAGAAGCCTGCGGAGCGGCACTCAGTCCGAGGAATGCAGAATACGCGTTATGCTCGCCGCCTCCGAATTTATCTCCCTGATAGCTATGGATAGCTATAGGAATCACAAGGTCGCCGTAAAGATCATTAAGGTATTCGACAGCAATAATGCCCTCAGGACAGAACTGGCATCCGGTGCCCGTCATTTCTTCAAGCACCACCCTTTTTGTAGTAGCAAAGAGAAGGTTTTTCACCTCATGCTTAATATTGATCACATCCTCACCGGATACGAACTCAATATTGAACACATAAGAATATCCCTTACGCAGACTGACAGGCTTATCGAAAGAGAAAGAACACATCTCTCCCTTTTCGAGCGACTCGTCGGACGTAACTGTACCGAGCACATTATCCTCAGAATCCTTCAATGTGAGGGTATATCCGGTAAGCCCGGTCTCCTTCATCGCCACAAAGCGACCCCTGATCATGACATTATCGGCAGACACCATTGTCTTATCAGTATCGATACTGATTATGGCAGCCACCTCGCGGCTCACGACCACATCATCTACAAATACAACAGACTGGTTCTGATTATCATTGACAAAAGCTATGTAGACATATTTACCGGCATATTTTGAAAGATCGATGCTATTGACGGTCCATTCGCCATCAAGCACATCCTCTTTATCACCCGGATTCTGCTGCTTGTTATAGACGAGGTCACCGTTATAGCGAATCTTGTCTATTACATTCTGAGTAAGTATAGTCACAACATCCTCGCTTTCCCATACATACACCTTAAGCACATCTTTCTTATTCCTTCTATAACTCTGTGACTTGAACGAGAGTACCGCCTTGTCATCGGGCAGATAAAGCTGCGGGGTCACCATCCAGTCATCAGACTTTCCTGGAGTATCATAGCTTGAATGAGAAGCCGCTGCATAATTACCGAAATCATCATTTTCGTCGAGCACCGGTATCCAAGGTGTATTGTCGGCATCAAAGCCGAGACCTGCCATTTCAGAAGAAGGAGTATTGTGATCTCCCTCATAAAGCATCATTCCAAGAACTCCGGTTGAAAAATCCTCACGGAATACGGTATTGGATGAGGGATCAATCACCGGCACATAGCTTCCGTGGTAGGTAATCGAGAAAGCTTCGTTCGGACCCGCGCCGGAAAGATCGGTCACTGATCCGGCGCCGAAATCTATACGATATTCAGTGCCTTCAGCAAGACGCTGTTCGCTCACGGGATAGATCATCACCTGTCGGTCGCTGACCGATGCGCTCAGAGAATACAGGAATTCCTCGACTCCGTCTTTCACCTGCACCAGACGGATGTCGGGAGTCTCGCCGACACTTAGTGCAGAGTTGAAAGTCACAGTCACAGGATTCGTGGTAAGATTTATGCGTGCCACGCTCGCACCATTCTCCGGAGAGACGGACACCGGCTTCACTGCGCCTGCCTCTCTGCCGCGATAGCGGATGCGGATCTCCTTGTTTATCCTCTCCTTGTCACCTGCCACACATAAAGAGCCTGCCGGAATCACAACCGTAAAGTCCTTTCCCGGCTCAAGACTGAAATTGCGGAATATCACCTCCACTCTCTTTGCATTGTCAGCCTGAGGTGTGAAGTTGATTGAACTCCTAAGGGTATTTCCTTCGGAATCGAGAAGAGACACACAGTTCTTTTCTCCAAGTATCTCAATATCCCTGCCCATATCCAACACCACAGACTGGAGCATAGAAAACTCCGCACCACTGACCGGCGACACCCTGTAGTCGCCGAGAAGATCCACGTCAGAACAGATTTCGGTAAGAGGACTGGATAAAGATATTATATATGAAAATCCCTGAGCATAGTCACTTGCAAGTATCCTCAGATTGTCTGCCGACACTGCCGACACTGTCCCGGACAGACCGAGGTCATCTTTAGTGACATCCGCCATCCAGTCAATACCGTAAAGCTGCCTGATGACGGTCTTCCAATCATACCAATAGTTGCCTACCTTCGCGCTCCAGTTCCTGACAGGAGTTCCGGTAGGGGTAGAGCCGTAGACGACACCGTCTGAACCTATCGCCCATACGCCGAAACCGTCTCCGTCCGTATGCAGGACAAAACTATCGGGGGAAGAGACCGAGCATGTAAACGGCACGGAGGAATCCGAAGCCGTAATACACAGACCGCCTAAATACTTGCCATCTGCAGAAATAACGCATTCCGACGCCCCCATAATCTCGTCGCTGAGAGGAACAAGACGTCCGTTCTCATACTTCATGCCCAGAGGAATCCATCTGGCCTCATCACGACGGTAAACAAATTCCCATGAGGCTTCCGGGAAAGCGAAATCCACTGTGCCGACAATAGTATTTGCATCGGGCGATATGCCTGTCAGGCGCACGTTAAGTTCATTATCGGTCCATTCGGAAGGATTGCCACCCTGCTCTATCTTATCCTTATATATAGGATTCGAAATTATCATCCCAGGGAGCTCGATCATCTGCATGTTTTCGAGATCCCACATGCATGGATATTCATTGAAAAGCTGGATGCTCACACGACCCACCGCATACTTGCCGTCAGGAGTCATTGCGGAAACAACACCACCGTCATATTTACCTGCAGGACGCGGCAAAGAGGTCCAGCCGGTCCCCTCTTTCCACACTGCCGGATAACCATTGTAGCTTCCACCCACCGTCTTGCCGTCATTGCTTACACAGGTGGCAGCCATAGGAGTAGCCTGCATCCCTTCCATAGCACTGAAAAGCTCAATATTCTCCCCTGTGGAGGCATTCACGATTCTCGGATAAGCCTGAGTCGAACTATTATTAGGGTTCACCACATCGCCTACAGCCCATAAGCCGTTGGCAGACATATTATTAAGACCGCCTCCATATAAAGGTTGCACGGTCAGTATTCCTGGAGCGTCCTCGGCAGCCACTGAAAAAGTCACCGCTGTCAAGGCACCTATCATTATAGACCTGATGTTCAAAATCTGTTTCATAAAACTGTAAGGTTTCGTTAATTTATTTCATTGGTTCCCGGACGAGGGATCAAACTCGTCCGGAATAAGAATATGGAGTAAATCTTGTGTCACTTCACCACTAACTTTTTGCCATCCATCACATAAATGCCCTTCGGGAGCTTATTCAGTCCGGATGAAGCCGCGTTGCGTAGCACTATACGACCGTTAAGATCGTAAACAATGCTTCCGGATGCAGCCGCTACCGATTGCACACCCGATCCGCCTGTGATGGTGAATGCAGATGTAAGGCTACGGCTATAATATGAATCGAACTCAGAACCAAAGACGAAACATCCGGAAGAAAATACTACAGTGTAATTACCTGCCTTTGAAATATCGATCGGAGCAATATTCCATGAATCATCCATTATTTTTGTAAACTTAAATTCTACAGATGACGAGTCTTCTGAATATTTCTCCTCGTCAAATGCAAGAGAACCCAGGATAACACCGTCTTCATCCATGATGTTTACTTCACCATTCCATGACCAAGTCATAGGCTCGCCGCTCTCAGACTTCACCACGACCTCCGTGAGACGGTCGATACGCGCACCGGCAGCAGGAGACACAAGGACAATCGGCTTCGCTCCCAGATCACATTGCCATTCGCGAATAAAGCAGGATTCCGATTCTGCACCGTAATCACCCTTCAGCTGATTGCCGTCTTCATCGCGCACATATATATATATCGAGAGCATAGAGTCGACAGTCTTGACATATTCGTCGTCCGAAAGATCAAGTGTCCATTCGGTCTTATCTCCGTTGGAAGAGAGGCATGATGAGGTATATGAAACTATACCGTTCTGTCCAAGAGGAGTCTCTGCGCGGTAAACTGTAACAGGAGCTGAGAATTTAAAAGTGATCACTGCCTGTGAGGGTTCACTGATTGTAACAAACTCCGGATCCGGAGTCACACTCAGAAGCTCCACGTCGGAATACTTGAATCCTTCAATCTTGCCAGTAAATTCATATGTCTTCCTGTCTACAACTGGAGTAGGTCCGGCATCGGTATAGTCGTTGGATCCGTTATAAAATATGAACTCTGCGGAATATTGATGACCCTCCAAAAACTTGAATGTCCCCTGACAAGTCCATGATATGGCTGAAGAATCTCCCAGACCTCTGCCGGTAGAGAAATTACTGGATATAAACATACTCTCGCCGGTTGTCTTATCTATGACCTGAAGAGTAGTGAGACCTACAGCATCGTTGTGGTTAGTATTGACCGTAACAGGCTGCTCACTCCAAAAACCCTGAGGCTGTGACAGATCAGGAGTAATGGATATGACACGGAAATCATCAAACATCGCACCAGCAAGATCGTTGATATCAAAAGTATAAGGGATCTCAACCACGGCACTTTTCTCTCCGGCAGCGTTCAGCAACATTCCTTCGGGAAACTGAAGGATATATTCGCCGTTACTTTTGAACTCATTCACATCGAAGTTATACTGGAATTCAGTGGCATCCCAGCCCCATGGGTCATGTTCTCCAGAAAACGCCACCACTTCATTGCCGTCCTCGTCAATCCATTTCGGCATGATATCGGTCATTTCAACCCCATCAATTCCATTGCAATGAAACGACAGAGAAGCAAGCTGATACAACTGAGCCACATCAACACTCGGATTTGGTTGCGTAATCAACGGTTCCCACTCGAAAGCGGCACACTCCGCCACACCTGCAGCAATTGCAGAGACGGCAATAAATGATTTAAGTCTCATAGATTCTTATTTGATTGTAAATACTTCTACATATTCAGTGACGGATCACTTTCCTACCGTCGCGGATATAAATGCCTTTTGCGGGATTCACCACGCGACGTCCGGTAAGATCATAGTAAACATGATCTGCTGCATCTTCATCTATTCCATCCACTCCAGCTGAGGCAGACTTATATCTCACAAAGATGTCAGAGCTATGATCGAGACCATCGGCACATTTCAGACCACCGAAAGTGACCGTTATATCCGAATCGGCATCGCATTCCATATCAGGAGCAGAAAGATAAAAGAGCATGGCTTCGGCATATTCATTATCTTTCTCAACCTTCAAAGATGAGTAAGGCACACTCACAGTCTGAGCGACATCATCCTTTACATATGAAAAATCGACGGAATCAAACATAATCTGCTGCCCGTTGAGAACCCATATCTCCATTTGATCGCCTGCCTTCAGCGGGCTTCCGGCAACCGGCATCCAGTCTGCGGCTATGCTATATGCCACGCTTTTCAGGTTATATCCGAAACCAAAGGAGTACGGACTCGCCATAGAACCTGTAAGGACATACTGACCATCGGCACTCTTAATATTTGAAACCACAAGGCTTATCGAATTACGGGCAGGCAACCCGGGAACCATCTCCTCAGGGAATCGGGTCACACCCTGCAGATCGACAGTCACCGTCTTGTCAGCAACAGTCACCGGGACGCGTTCCAAATACATCCCCGCCTCTATATTATCCTGATCACCATAATGAACTTCCGCAATAGGATGACAAGCCGGATCAAGATCTTCGCTGAATATAAGTCTCACAAGACCTTTATCACTTCCAGGGAGATAGTATGACAAGAAATCGTAGACACCGCTATTAGGAGTTCCGACCTCTCTTATAAGTTCGGCAGGGCGTCCCGCCATTGTATATTTCAGCACCAGTTTACCAAGCCCGTCACCGAAGTCAGGGCGATTCGAAGAGTCATACACATCCCTTATACCAGTCAAAGTAAGAGTGAGTATATCACCATCCTTAATCTTATCCTCCCGGTACCATTGCCTTAGTATACTGAACCAATTTACCGATATGTATGAATCCACGACTTCAGGAGTCAATTCAACAGACATACCATTGATATCAAGAGTACATCTGCTACATTTCACCGCAATGTTAAAAGCGATTTCAAGTCTGTAAGACGTGCTTATAGATAAAACTGAGTTTTCCGGAGACGGATCAACCGATCCCAGCTTGATAGCCTCTTTATCCACAGCAAACCTGAAATTTCCATCCGCAACGGGAGCCGGATTGTAGAAATAAATTGTCTCCCCTTTAGTGACCGGATAAACGAACACCTTTTCGCCCGAACCACTATAAAAACTATTTTCAGAAAATATTTCTTCCTTATGTGCAGCATCCTTATATGCACCTATGACATCGCCGGTGCAATAACTTTTAAGCACGCCCGACTGCTGAGGAGTATAATACCCCGCCACAGGAGCCAGCAGTTCATATCTGTAGACAACTTCCGGCTGCATTTCACCCCAATCTATTGACTCGGCTGCATGCACGGATATGCCAACTGAAGTCATAGCGCAAACAAGCGAATATTTTATCGAATTGATATTCATATTGATTATTATTAGTTATTAAACGACAAATATATAAAAAAAAATTGAGATTATCGAAAACAGCATTGTTAAAAAAACAAAAAAGGGAAGGCCGCAGCAGCGAACTTCCCTTTCATAAAATAAGCAAGTATGTTTTATTATTTTATGGGGCGAGGTGTGAAGAATGATCAACTAACAATGATCATTTATCAAATGATATTGATTCAGAAGTATTTTTAGAGACGAGCCTTTTCTCTTTCAATATATGCATCGATCGATATGCCATTGCCAAGAGAGAACTCAGGATAATCCTTCTTTATAGTCTCGTAGCAGTTGAGGGCATCGCCGTATTTCTTTTGCTCATCGTAGACAACCGCCTGCTTAAGAAGTGCGCGCGGAGCAATCTGAGGATTACCGTTTCCTTTCTTCACAGCAGCCTTGAAAGCAGCGATCGCATCATCATATTTCTTAAGATTGACATAGCAGTCGCCGAGAAGTATCTGGGCGTTTGCATCGAGCACCTTATCCTTTGAGCTGAATTTCTTGAGATATTTTGCAGCGTCCTCATATTTTCCGGAGTTGTAAAGGGTCTCTGCAGCGCTGAGAGCAGCGAGTTTACCCGCAGCAGTGCTGCTGTATTCGTCAGCCACTTTCTTATATTGTGCGGCAGAGAGGGAGTCATTCATCGCAGAAGACAACTCAACTTTGTTGTATGCCTCCATCGCCTTATTATTGGTAGGAACCTTGTAAAGATAAAGCCACGCGAAAGTGAGAGCAGCCACCACAAGGATCGCTCCCATGGCAATACCCATTGCCTTTTTGTTAGTCTCTATGTTACGACCGAGGTCAGTCAGCCTGTTGTTGATGTTTTCGAGCTGGTCAGGCTGCTCAGGTGTCTGGTTGCTTGATGCCATTTCTATATAGATATTTCTTTATTTTTCTTTAAAATACAGGAGCTATTGACAGGATATTGAAATCCATAGCTCATTCGAAGCGCAAAGTTAATGATTTTTTTTGTGGTATGCAAATAATTTTAAGATAATTTTTTTTGCACTTCGTTATGGAATCTACACATCACCAGACGTTGGATGGAAGATCGCGAAGAGACCGACCAGGACCGGTGGTGTACGGATCCATAGTCCGGAACACCTTGTCCAACGGAGACGAGGGATGATTTGCCAGATCTATCTGATACTGTATGAAATCCCATGATATACCTGTCTGGCGCATCAAGTCGCGGAGTTCTCCCATAGTCATGCGCGCATTCTGGAAAAGCTCAACTGACATTGTGCATTCGCGCGGCAACTCCTCCGGATTCTCAGGGGAAAGAGGGACTTTAATTAATTTGCGATTCATAATTCTTAATTGCTTGACAGAATGCAAAGATAATGTGGCAGACCGCCCGAAACAGGCAGTCTGCCATTAAATAATGTTAATTAATAATCAGGAAATGCGTGACCAGTCGATGGAGCGGGCGAAACGGATCTGGAGCTCACGGTTAAGGATTGCAATACTGTCGGGAAGCAGGAGCATCTTGCCGTCGAGCAGACGCATTGCAGCATCGCGGGCCTGCCCTACTATCTGACCGTCGCGGGCAAGATTTGAGACTTTGAGGTTGAAGGCTATGCCAGATTGCTGCGTACCTTCCATGTCGCCGGGACCTCTCAGCTTCAGATCCGCTTCTGAAATCAGAAAACCGTCAGTGGTCTCTGTCATTATACCGAGACGCTTTTTAGTGTCAGTCCCTATCTGACGCTTACTCATCAGAATGCAATAACTGAGTTCGGCACCACGCCCAACCCTGCCACGCAGCTGATGAAGCTGCGAGAGCCCGAAACGCTCCGCATTTTCAATTATCATCACTGATGCGTTAGGAACATTGACTCCGACTTCAATGACGGTGGTTGCAACAAGAATAGAAGTTCCCCCGGATGCGAATTTCTGCATCTGGAAATCCTTCTCGGCAGGTTTCATCTTTCCATGCACAAGGCTCACCCCTATTCCGGGGAAAAGACCTTTCAAACGCTCGAATCCCTCTTCAGCCGACTTGAGGTCGGACTTCTCACTTTCCTGAATCAAAGGATACACGACATATGCCTGACGACCCTTCCGGATTTCGTTATAAAGATGCCTGTAAACTTCATTGCGATTGTCGTCATAGCGGAGCCATGTCTGAATCGGTTTTCGACCCGGGGGAAGCTCGTCAATGACACTGACGTCAAGGTCGCCATACACAGTCATCGCAAGCGTACGCGGTATGGGAGTAGCTGTCATCACCAGAACATGCGGAGGCACCGTACCTTTTTTCCAGAGACGGGCACGCTGAGCCACGCCGAAACGGTGCTGCTCGTCGATCACCGCCACTCCGAGATCCCGAAACTCTACAGAATCCTCAATCAAGGCATGTGTGCCGATAAGCATATGTATCGATCCGTCGGCAAGTCCCTGCGCAATACGGCGACGTTCGGCAGTCCGGGTGCTTCCGGTCAGCAACGCCGTAGAAATCCCAAGAGGCTGCGCCCAACGGGCGAGGGCTTCAGCATGTTGTGTGGCAAGAATTTCCGTAGGAGCCATCATGGCCGCCTGCTTGCCGTTGTCGACGGCAAGCAGCATTGTCATGAATGCCACAAGGGTCTTGCCGCTACCAACATCGCCCTGGAGAAGACGGTTCATCTGACGCCCGGTACGCATATCCTCACGAATCTCTTTGAGCACACGCTTCTGAGCTCCTGTGAGGGGAAACGGCACAACATCGGAGTAGAACTTATTGAACAGCGGACCAACTTTTGAGAATATATGCCCCTTCAACTGAAGGTTGCGCTTTCGTGAGAATTCAAGGATATGCAGTTCGAGATAGAAGAGTTCCTCAAACTTCAACCGCTCGGCAGCCTTCTGCAGCATCTGCATTGATGAAGGGCGGTGCATATTGCGAATCGCCTCATCGAAGGAGACAAGATGTCTTTCTCTGATGATCTCAGCGGGGAGTGTTTCGGGCAACGATCCTTCCGGAATGGAATCAAGCAGGTTTGCCACAAGCGTCTGCATCAGACGTGTGGTGAATCCGCGCTTACGCAAAGTGTCTGTCAAGCCATATATGCCCCGTAACCCCTGCGGAGGGCGCTCGGGGTCGAACACCTCGACCTCAGGATGCACGAACTGCCAGGCATTGTATTTGAAGGCTGGTTTGCCGAAAAGCACATATTCCACTCCCGGACGATACATATTTCCGATAGTCTGGATTTTTGCAAACCATGTCACCTGACAAAGCCTGTCGCCGTCGGTGAAAGTCGCAGTCAGACGCTGTTTCCGACCTTCCCCTTCTCTCGAAAAGTTGATAAAACGACCCTTTATCTGAATATACGGCATTTCAGTTCCATAGAGATCCCGGATATGGTAGAAACGTGAGCGATCCACGTGCCTGCCCGGGAAATAAAACAGCAAGTCACTGCATGAATGCATGCCAAGTTCCGATGCAAGGAGTTTTGCCCTTGCATCGCCGACCCCTTTCAAATATTTGAGATCTTTGTCAATGCATAATCTATTTGCAAATTCAGAATGCATGATTTTTGTCGGATGTGACCCCCGGACGGCATTTCGGGTCCTGCTTTTAGCTGATTTTTTACAAAATTAATAAAAAAACGGGATTTTTTATTTATCTTTGTGAATTAATTACCAAGATCATGAAGATAATATTGCTTTCAGGAGGATCGGGGAAACGTCTCTGGCCCCTTTCAAACGATGTCAGATCAAAACAGTTCCTTCAGGTGCTCGAATCGCCTGACGGAAAGAAAGAATCCATGATACAGAGGGTTGTGCGCCAGATTAATGCCACTGGTCATGCCGATGGCATAGTAGTGGCTACCGGTGAAACACAGGCAGGATACGTAAAAGACCAGTTAGGACGAAGCATAGGTATAGTCACTGAGCCATGCCGACGCGATACATTTCCGGCAATAGCTCTCTCATGCTCCTACCTCGCTACCGAAGGGACTCCTATGGAAGAGCCGGTGATCGTGATGCCATGTGACACATATGCCGACAACTCCTATTTCGATACAGTATGCAGAATGGCAGAGGCTGTGAAACGCGGCGACGAGGAACTGATCCTTATGGGCATCACTCCCACTTATCCTTCCGAAAAGTTCGGATACATAGTGCCTGAGAAGGGTGTAGAATCAGACGGGAAGGCTATGCCGGTGGAAAGATTTACTGAAAAACCTGATGTAGAGACTGCAGCAAAACTTCTTAATGAGGGCGCGCTCTGGAACGGAGGGGTGTTCGCGTTCCGACTCGGTTATCTGATGAACATAGTAGAGAAATATATGCCGGGCAAGGATTACAAGGAGATACATTCCTGTTATGAGGAATTCCCGAAGATAAGCTTTGATTATGAGGTGGTGGAGAAAGCCAAATCGGTCGGAGTGCTCCCTTACACAGGAGAATGGAGAGACCTCGGGACCTGGAACACTCTGACCGAGAAACTACCGTCGGCAACTGAAGGAGCGTCAAGGCTTCACGACTGCGAAAACACTCATGTGGTGAATGAACTTGGTATTCCGGTGATAGGATTAGGGCTGAAAGATGTAGTCATAGTGGTCTCACCGGAGGGAATTCTTGTATCGGAAAAAGGGGCCTCCGAGAAACTCAAGAGTTTACTTTGATGATAATTTTTAAATTGGCTTTGGGTCGGACGCACGAGCCGTGCGTCCCTACCTTGCTATTGAAATTATTGTCAATTCTAAATTCATAATTCTAAATTTACCCAATTATTATCAATTGTTATTGTAATGTCGGAGTATACGGATGCGTAGTTGGCGTTCGTAGCGCGCCTGGAGGCGCTCTGCAAGTGCGTTGATGTAGTCGGTTTTCGACTTTTCATATTCTGTGGCATTCGCACGTCCGTTGTCATATTTCACAGTCATGGCGTCGAAAGCTGCCTTTGTATTCTCCACAGCTGATGAAGCTGCCTTTTCCTTGCTCAAGGCAGCCAAAGCCTGGGCATGGGCGGTAGAGACCGTCTTATAAAGCTGTTGCCGCACATTCTCAAGATCAAGCTCAGCATTAAGTTTGTCAAGACGGGCTCGTGCTATCGAATTCCTTGTAGAAAACCCGTCAAAAATCGGTACATTAAGTGAGAATCCCAGGGATTTTGAGAAATTATGACGCATCTGTGCCGCAAACCCCTCGTTGATGAATCCGGAGGTCTTGTAATAGTTGGTTCCAAGTCCGGCATTGAAAGAAAGAGTTGGAATATATCCTGTCTTTGCCACATCTTCATATTCTCCTGCCGCCTGCCTCTGAACAGCGGCTGCCTTCAGCGCATGGTTGTTGATCTGCATGTTTGTCCATACCTCGGTGAGTGAAGGGATTGCGAGATTCTCTTCTGCAAGCGGGAGTATGTCGAAATCCACATCACTGTCCAGATCAAGAAGATTTGCAAGATCAAGAAGAGCCATTACACTGTCATTCTGAGCGTTGACTACAGTAAGTTCGTCGCGGCTCACCTGAGCACGCGCCTCAAAAAGGTCAAGTTCAGGAATCTTGCCAGCCTCAAGCAGTATCTCACGCCTCTCAAGCTCATCTTTCGACACTCCGAGGCTCAGACGCGCCACCCCGAGATTCTCCCTCGCATAAAGAGCCTGCAGGAATGCAGCCATGACATTAACAGCCACGTCGTCCTTGACAGCTTCTGTACGCTCTACAAGAGCCTTTAGAGATGTCTCGGAATATCTTACCGAGCGTACTACCCTGAGACCCTGGAAAAGAGGGAGAGACAACTGCGCACCCACAGAGAAGGAGCGCGTGTTGCGGTTGGCATATGTGTTGTCTGCCGTCAGACCTCTGCCAAAGCTAAAATTCTGCGAACCATATCCACTGAGATTAGGCAGCACGCGGTCTTTTGCCTCCCGTACGGCAAGCTCGCCCTGTCGGGTGGCATTGATGCGCTGACGTACCTCCACGTTATGTGTCAGGGCATAGCTGATACATGAATCAAGGCTCCAAGCCTCCCCGGCATGCAGCAATGGAGAACAGTCAAACATCAGGAATGATGCGAGAGCTACAGACAGATTTCTAAAATTCAGTTTCATTGTATTAGAGTTTTTCGGCGCGTACAACATCTGATTTCTTCAAGCCTTTTTTGATCTCAACATTAATGCCGTCGGAAAGACCGGTCACCACCGGACGACGATCGAACTTCGGCGATGGCAAGGTATCGGTGCGGACATACACGAAAGTACTGTCACGCTCGAAGACCACCACACTTTCAGGTAAACCCAGCACATCTTTCACCTCCGAAAGGAGAATGGTGGCATTAGCGCTATAGCCTGAACGCAGTGCAGTGGCATCGCCGACAGTGATAGCCGCCTTGATCTCAAAACTGTTGGCGCCGTTGTTCTCGGTACCTTTAGGCGAGATATACTCCAGCACTGCAGAAGGGTGAAGGTCTGGGACCGCCCCAATGGTGATCTCCATATTCATCCCGGGCTTGAGCATACCGACTTCAGTCTCATCCACATTTCCTTTGAAGATCAGATTGGTCATATCCGCAATGGTGGCTACTGTGGTGCCGTCATTCATAGTATTAGCCTGAATCACCGAAGAGCCAACCTTTACAGGCACATCAAGGACAAGACCGGTGATGGTGGCGCGAACAAGAGTATTGCTTTCCTGTGCATTGAACTGGGAGACACCTTCCTTGACTATGCGGTAAGAATCATTGGCATAATCAAGATCCTGCCGGGCCTTCACAAGAGTCTTTTCCGCATTCTCATATTCCTCCCGCGATATAACTTTCTTTTCGTAAAGATATTTAGAACGGTTAAACTTCACAAGGGCATCTTCCACTTCCACCTTAGCCGCATCGATACGCGACTGGGCAGATGAAAGCTGGGATGCTTCCGGAATGACTTTGATGCGTGCTATCACGTCCCCTTCATGCACGAAATCGCCTGCCTCAACATCTATCTGCGATATTATGCCGGATATCTGCGGCTTCACCTGAATTTCATCGCGTGGCTCAATTTTGCCGTTGAGCACCGTAGTGCGCCGAATGTCCATCACTTCCGGCACTACCGTGGCATAATGATCCTCCTTGGGCTTTGAGTTCCGGTAAAGGAAGTAGAATGTGCCCGCAACTATGGCGGCAACGATTATCCACAGGAAGATTTTTAGAATTTTTTTCATATTTTGGGTATTTAGTCAACAGTTTTTTGATTCATATAGCGGCAACAAAGGTCTGTCATTTGTCGTTGAGGGCTTCGATAGGCTTTATCCTCATGGCACGGATAGCCGGAATTGTTCCGGCCAGCGATCCGAGCACGAAGAAGAGAGCCACAATGGTGACCGCGGCACGGAATGTCAGCTCGAAACCGGCATGACCGAGAACAGGGTCAAATGTCATTCGGTCGGCAATGCCAAGCACCAGCGCTCCGAAACAAACACCGAGCGTTCCGGCTACAAGTGTTAGCATGATGCTTTCGGAAAGCACCTGGATCGTGATATCAACCGGCGTGGCACCTATAGCACGCCTGATACCAAATTCATGAGTGCGCTCCTTCACCACAATCCACATGATGTTTCCCACTCCTATCACTCCAGCCAAAAGGGATCCGAAGCCCACAAAAAGCGCGAGGAGCGAAATACCGAGAAACAGATTGTCAATCATCTCGAACATCTCCGAGATATCCATAAACTCCACCGCATTCCTGTCGTCCGGACTTATGGAATGAGAAGAGGAAAGAATCCTACGGATAGTCGCCTCATTGTCTGACGGTGACTTCCCTGCGGGAGCGGTATAGACGAAGAAGTCTACCTTATTGCCGACGTTGAACGCCCTCTTCATAGTTGAGGATGGAAGTATGACGCATTCATCAAGTCTGTTGCCTATTGATGCGTCAGAAAGCTGTGAAGCTACTCCCACGATTTTAAAATAGATACCGTCAAGACTGATATATTCGCCTACGGACGAGGCGTTTCCAAACAGCGATGTGGCAATATCCTTACCTACCACTGCCACCTTCCGCCCGGCACTGACATCACCGCTATTGATGAAGCGACCCTCATTTATGACCGGAATCATAATGCGGTTGTAGTCTCCGTCAACGCCCGACACATTCACGGACTTGGTTTTAGTACCGAAAGACGCGGTAGACATACGGTTGTTCATTTCCGAACTGTATTCGATAGCCGGAGCAAGCCGACGGATAAGGCTGATATCCTCCGTGGTGAGATTCCATCCCGATCCCTTTGTAAAACCTTTGTATGGCAGAGTTCGACGATTGGCAAAGACAGCTCCGAGATTGGTGGAGAAGCCGGCGAAATTGCGTCGCATCACCCCTTCGAACCCTTGTGCGCCACCGAAAAGCATAGCGAGCATGGCAGTGCCCCAGAATATGCCGAAGGCTGTAAGGAAAGTCCTCGTCTTGTTGCGGGAGAGAGTAGCTCCTATCTCCCTCCAGTTTTCAATATCGAAAAATGATGTTTTCATTCGTCACGAAGAGCTTCTACCGGTTTAACTTTTGTTGCTTTCAACGCCGGGAAAAAACCGGCAACCGCTCCCGCCACCACGAGGGCAGCTGTCACCTGCAAGGCAATAGATATATCAACGGTAGGATTTGAAAATCCAGCCTTGTCTTCAAGCATCGATCCAAGCGCCTGAAGAAGAGCCATGCCGCAGACAAGACCGATATATCCGAAAAGTGTGGTAATCGCCACACTCTCCGCGAGAATCTGCATGATTATCCCTTTAGGCTTCGCCCCTATCGCGCGCCGAATACCTATCTCATGAACACGCTCGCGAACCGAGACAAACATGATGTTGCTGACACCGACAATACCGGTGAGCAATGTCAGGATCCCTATCACCCAGACAGCGAGATTAAGATATATCATAGCCTTGCCTTGCTTGATGTATCCTGCAAACTGATTCCATACCCATACGGCATTAGAGTCGGCAGGATCGAATTCATGACGACGTGCGAGCACAGAACGCACCTGATTTTCAGCATTTTCAGCCTCAGTTTCAGTAGTAATACCCTCGACATGCAGCGTCATCTCGTTGACAAAACCGTCAGATCCGGTGATAGCCTTATATGTGGAGTACGGCACAAACGAGCTTTTCCTCCATCTATGACTGTAGACCCCTACGACTTTCCATGACAACTTTAAAGCTTCCACTTCCTGTCCAAGCGCCTTATCGGCATCGCCGAAAAGAATGGCGGCATTGTCTCTGCTCAGCACAATTGTACGCCTGGTGTCATCTATATCTTTCTGATTGATAAAGCGTCCGTTGATATCATTTATCCGCATGTTCTTACCCTCACCGGGATAAACTGCCATGAATCCACCACTTATATAATCCTTCGGTCCGATAATGCTGAAACCAGAAGCGGAAGTAGACACGGACGCATCGGATACCGAATGGATCTCGCGGGTTATGGCGCCCATGTCCTTATCCTGAAGGCGTATCCACCGTCCGTCGCGATAACCCTTGTATGGCAAGGAAGTAGTGCCGCTCCATAGATGAATGGAATTGACACTCGAATCGGCAGACTGCTCTTGATAGTTGTTCACCACTCCCCGAGCGGCTCCAAGCAAAACTATCAGCATGAATATACCCCACGCCACCGCCACACCGGTGAGGGCAGTGCGAAGCCTATTGTTGGATATAGTCTGGGATATTTCCCTTATAAGGTCGAACATCTGATTAATTGAGAATTGAGAATTGAGAATTACTCTCGATTTTGCCGTCGACGATGCGGATGATGCGGTCGGTGGCTTCGCCTACGGTAGGATCATGGGTGACTATGACTATTGTCATGCCTGAGTCGTTGAGGTCACGGAATACCTGCATCACTTCTCCCGATGTCTTTGAGTCAAGTGCTCCTGTGGGTTCGTCGGCAAGGATGAGCGATGGCTTGGTGACAATCGCCCTGGCTATGGCGACACGCTGCTTCTGACCTCCCGAGAGTTCTCCGGGAAGGTGATGGGCACGGTCTGCGAGTCCCATTCGCTCAAGCTGCTCCATGGCGAGCGCATTGCGCCTTTTACGACCGACACCCTGATAGAACAGTGGAAGAGCAACGTTTTCAAGAGCGTTTTTATAATTTATAAGATTGAACGACTGAAATACAAAGCCTATCATCCGGTTGCGCAGTTCTGCGGCACGATTTTCCGAAAGGTCCTTTATCACAACTCCATCAAGGTGATATGTTCCGGAATCATAGTTGTCAAGTATGCCGAGAATATTCAACAAAGTCGATTTCCCGGATCCGGATGCACCCATGATCGATACCAACTCCCCTTTCCGAATGTCGAGAGATATATCTTTCAAGACATGAAGCGGAACAGCTCCGGGATATGTCTTGTTGATATCGCGAAGAGATATCACATTGTCTTTATTCAAATCATAATTCATAATGCATAGTGCATAATTAGATTGCCAGGGTTGTTATATACTATGTGTATTAGACGCAACAAATCGCCCAAACATAACATAAGAACATAAAGTATTTTCAATGTTAGTGTAATAGCGTACTAATACACTGCAAAGGTAATGTAAATTATTTAACTGACAAAATATTTTTTGCAAAATTTATAAAAAATGTGGATAATCTTTGCACTGATATCGGCGGTAGGGCTTGGATTTTACGATGTAATGAAGAAAATATCGTTGAAAGACAACAATGTACCGCTTGTGCTGTGGTTCAATACTCTGTTCGGCACATTGCTCATGAGCCCTGTGCTCGCAGAGTGCATAATGCACGGAGGTACCGGACCGGGTGAAGGAATTACAGGACATATGCTGATAGCATTGAAGTCAGTGATAGTGCTATCGTCATGGATACTCGGATATTTCGCCATCAAGCATCTACCGCTGACTATCCAGGGGCCAATCAACGCCTCACGTCCTGTGATGGTGCTTGTGGGAGCATTGCTTATATTCGGCGAGCAGCTGAATTTCATCCAATGGTGTGGTATTCTGCTGGGATTCGCATCCCTATTCATGATAAGCAGGGTCGGGAGTAAAGAAGGTTTCTCATTCAGGCACAGCAAATGGCTCTGGATGTCGGTAGGAGCTACCGCACTCGGAGCCGTGAGCGCGCTTTACGACAAGTATCTCCTGACACGTTTCGAACCGCTGATGGTGCAGAGCTGGTATTCACTTTATCAATTGGGCATGATGAGTGTGGCAGTGCTGATACTGCGCAGACTTCATACGCAGAGTTCTACACCTTTCCGCTGGAAATGGGCAATAGTAGGAATTTCTGTTTTCCTGACAGGCGCAGATCTTGCCTATTTCTATTCACTGTCGGAAGCGGGATCCATGATCTCGATAGTGTCGATGATAAGAAGGGGAAGCGTGCTGATACCGTTCTTCTACGGAGTGCTTGTGCTGCATGAGAAGAATATCAGGACAAAGCTTGTGGATCTCGGCATACTGCTTGTCAGCCTTGCACTGCTTGTGATAGGATCTTAATAATTTTGAATTGTTTGGTTTTGAATTGGCTTTAAGGCGGACGCACGGACCGTGCGTCCCTACCAAGAGCTATTGAAATTGTTGTCAATAATAATATAAAGGGGAGCGACTTACATGCGCGAACTTAGGATTTAGATTCTTTTATTGTCCGGTATGCATGAGCCGGCGCCATTTGCGGTAGCCAAAGAAGGCTATGACTGTATAGAGGGCGTAGAGTATTCCGTAGAGGGGAATACCCTTATACCAGTATAGACATGCACAGACTGCATCCACCAGAATCCATGCGATCCACTGCTGGAGGTATTTGCGTGCAAGCATCCACATTCCGACTATGCTCAGCGCGGTGGTGAAAGCATCTGGTATTGGGACCGTACTGTCGGTGAGATAGTTAAGGACAAGATACAGTCCTATCCAGATTAGCAGGAAAACACCTATGCACGCGGTGAGAATGCGCAGGGGTATGTTGGTGATCCGGAGCTGGGGTGCCGAATGACTTTCTGGTTCTTTTTTGTTGCCCCGGGTCCATACTACATAGCCGTAGACAGCTATTACGAGATAATAGATGTTGATTGCAAAATCTGCATATATGCCTTTGCTGAAATATATCCACATCGAAATTGCGGGCATGACCATGGATGCATACCACAGCCTATTGTCAGCATGATATTCCCACCATAAGTATAGCAGCCCTACAGAAAAGCCCAGAATTTCGAGTATTTTATCCATATATGACTTGCTTAATTTTGAAATTCCAAATTCTAAATTCCAAATTGTCTTTGAGGAGGACGCATGAGCCGTGCGTCCTTACCATACTGTTGAAATAATTATAAATTATACATCATTAAAATTCAATGTTATTAAAAGTTGAGGGTTACTGTAGCGAGGACATTGGTTGTGGCCTGAGCTGCAAAGCCGGCATAGCGGTAGATCACAGGCTTGCCATCCTCAAGATAATATCCGGCTCCTGAATAGCCGTTATTGCAGTATTTCTCATTAAAGAGATTGTAGACCGTCAGACCAATCCTCAATTCCTTCATGCCGGAAATTCTTCTGAATGTGTATGCAAGCGCAAGATCGGAGACAAAATAGGAGTCAAGTCTTGCCTCGGCACTACGGGCATTATTCATATACTGGCTTGACACATAGCGGCTCATCAACGATGCTTCAAAACATTTGACATTGAAATTGAAGGCATTGTGCAGGATAAAGTCAGGAGAGAAGGCTATCGGTGTGTCGCCACAGTCGATGGTGATTGGATTTGTCCATTCGTCTTCATAGATGTATTCCACGAAATTCCTAATGCGGTTGCGCGAGAGTGTGGCATTTACCTGCCAGTCAAACCAATTCACGGGCCGAAGAGCCCCCTGAAGTTCAATACCCATGCGGTACGATCTCGGAACATTAACACTGATGGCATTGCCGGTATCTGAAAGCTGTCCGGTGACCACAAGTTGATCTTTATAGTCCATATAATAAAGACCTGCACCGAGGGTGAAGAGCGATGTGCCGTAAGAATATCCTGCCTCATAGTCAAACAACCTTTCCGCTACAGGATAATGGGCGGGATCACTGTCAGTGAAATTGTCGCGGGTAGGCTCCTTATGCGCCACACTCCACGATGCATATGCGCGGTGACCGCCGTCATTATAAGATACGCCAAGTTTCGGATTAAAGAAATCCCATTTACGTTTTAAATCAAGAATCCCCATTCCTCCTATATTCCAGTCGTAATTATCGCTCACACCATGAATCGAATAGTCGATATGACGGTACTGAAGATCAGCGAACGCCGAAAAACCGGCTCCAAATGAGTAGTCACCACGCAGGAAGACATTTGAATCAAACTTCCTGCCGGTATTGCTGTAATATTCCTGAAGAGGATCTATTGCCCCGATGAAATTGCGCACCCACTTCACCTTTCCGAAGTGGTTGCCTCGATGCCAGTTTGCCGCTCCCCCAGCTACAAGGCTTAACGCATCTTTCCGATACTTGATGTTGACCATACCACCACCGAAATCATTGTCGTTGTATTTCAGACGTATCAGGTCCTGTTTTTTCACGAGGTTGCCCTCAGTGTCGATAAATGGTTCAAGACCGTATTCTATCAAGCTGCGATTTGGTTTATACTGGTCGTAGTAACCGTCGCCTTTGGTATAGTGGAGTGTTGCGTTGAGAGTCACATACTGTCCGATATATTGATTGAGCAGAAGCTGGAAATGATGCTGCGTGAAGTTGTCGCACTGGTCGGGATAATATGCTACGGATCCGTCAGATGCAGTGTACTCTCCGCATGGATTGTAACGCCGTCCGTATTTCTCCATATCCTCTTTAGAGGCATAATCCCATGCCATGTAGGTGCGTTCTTTACCGCCGAAAGCAAGCAGGCGTAGAGTCGTATTGTCGGAACGGTAGGCAAGTTGCCCCATATAGCTCCAGAGCTGAGAGAATGCCCTGTCGATATATCCATCTGAACCGATATGACTTATGCGCGCATCGACACTCCAATGATCACCGAAAAGACCGGACGATACCTTGACAGTCTCTCGGTTGGAGTTGAACGAGCCGTAGGATGCTGATACCATAGCCGAGCGTTCTGTTGATGGATAGTCGGTCAGCATATTGATAGAAGCGCCGAATGCTCCTGCACCATTGGTGGAAGTTCCTGCACCACGCTGTATCTGGATATCATTGAGCGACGAAGCAAGGTCAGGCATATTGACCCAATAGACGTTGTGGCTCTCGCTGTCGTTGATAGGAACTCCATTGGCAGTGATGTTGATGCGTGATCCGTCAGTGCCACGCACTCGGAGACTACTGTAGCCGATACCCCCACCGGCATCACTGGTGGAAATCACGGAAGGAGTCATTTCAAGAAGCAAGGGGATGTCTCTGCCATCGTTGGACCTGGCAATTTCCTTTGCCGATACATTTGTGAAAGCCACCGGAGTCTTTACTCCTGCCCTATTTGCAGTGACTTCCAAGGCATCAAGACGGGTTACAATACTGTCAAGGCTCTCTACGAGCGACGGGGCTTCGGCATTCTCAGCCAAAGCAGGGAACACTGACATGCATATGAGCGCAGTGCCCCACGAAAGGGTCTTTTTCATGTGTCTTAATTTTCTTACGCCGGTACTAACCGGATCAAGTTAGAAGGGTTTAATCTCAGCTTCACCGCCTGAAATGGGCAGGCAATGAAGCACCCCTAAATGAGACTACTTATGTCAACGCATAATGCGGAACCGCTTATGCGGATGCAAAGTTATAAAAATAATACGTATTATGAAAATTTATTTTTTGTAAGATGTTATCGTATGATTGCGGGAATCGGGAGACAGAGCCCCGCGCCGGGATAATGGAAGCGACTCTCTGTAGCGGCGGAACTCCATGGTGCGCAGGCTGTCTTCCTCTTCAATGCTTTTCGCAAGGGAGACGGCAGCCGTATCTCCGAGAGCCTTCCCTGAAGAAGACAGCACCTTTGCTATCTGATGCGACTCAAAATAGGCACTGTCGATGTGATGACGGATAGTAAAAGGTACCAACCGCGACGGATAGCGAACCAATGCCGCCCTCGCCACATGCAACGCCTGGTCATGCCTGCCTGCAGCAGCAAGCGATTCGGCAAGACGAATCATGGATGCCCGCTGCATCGATGCCTGTGTCTTCACATCTACGCCGGGATAGGGAGCACGATCAAGACCTCCCCAACATAATTTCGGAAGGACACCAAGAGACTCATCAAGAAGAACAGCCGAGTCGGCTACAAGGGGCATAAGCCTGCGCGCAAACAATGCCTGACGCGTGAAAGGGAAGAAACCGACATATTTATCTTTCTTCAAGTCCTGATGCCAATATAAGGGTCGCGGATAACGGGAAGCAGCGTTGGCTGTCACGATATCCAGCACAGTAATCTCCCGAAGTCCGGCAAGGGAACCGGCACCTTTGCCGGGAATGGAAAGAATGTCGAACACCCATGAATCAGCAGAGTCCCTGCCAACCGTGAGCCAGCGGCTGCCGAAAGAGGGAACTGGCGACTGATCGGAGTATAGATCCCGCAGCACGTCAACAGCCGGAGCCGTATCAGCCTCAGCATACGGTAGACGGACCATGTTGTAATTTCCTAAAGCGATGTCCCCTTCTGCAGCCGTCATCCTCAATCCATCATGCCCGTAGCGCGGTACCATCAACTGCCTGACATACCAGTCGCTGCCGAGATAGGCATTACATATCACCGTCACATCACGCCTTACGCCCATCACCTCCTGCGCAAACCAGAGCGGAAAAATATAATTATCTCCATCCACAAAGAGAACTGCATCATCATCCAACGACTCAAGCAGATTAGAGGCATAATCAAGAGTTGCGGAACGATAGCTCCGGTCATGATCGCGGTAATTCTCTGCAAGCATCCACAGCGGGACTGCACATACAGCCGCAAGTGCCACTCCCCTCGTCCATCTCCGCGACACAGATCTAAGGACGAGGAGCATCCCGAAGCCTATCCACAAGGCAAAGACCCAGAAACTGCCTAAAAATGAATAGTCACGTTCACGAGGTTCGCCTGGAGTCTGATTGAGATAAAAGACAATCGCGATGCCCGTCATTATAAAAAGGACCATCGAGACAGATGCCACAGTGCGCATGACAGATGATGGAAGTCCTTTGCGGGATCCTATGAAAAGCCAAACAATCCCGATAAGTCCCAATATAAACGGCACAGACCAGTATATATTTCTCCCTTCATTCCCGGAACCGATCTCCCCGGGAAGCTGCGATTGTGGTCCAAGCATAAAATCATCAAGAAGGGGGAGTCCGGTTATGAAATTGCCGTGGTCGATCTCTCCGGTTGAGGGCACATCATTCTGACGCCCTGCATAGTTCCACATCAAATAGCGCAGATACATGTATCCTATCTGATATGCAAAAAGATATGCAAATGACTGGAGATAAGAAGGACGCAGGGAATACTTCTCCAGTGGCTTGCCGGATGAGTCACGCATCGGCACCGGACGACCTAAAGAGTCAAATGCCTCAGAAACCCTCACCTTCGCCATGTTAGCCGAGTCCATGCCAGTCCAATCGCGATAAGCAGCGATATCTCCGGGGGAAGACGCATGCATGCGTGGCAGCCACATGTCAAGCTCGGGAGTATAGACAGGGGTTACCCTGTAGCCCGTCACGACATATCCAGGCACTGCACTGTCTCTTTTAGAGATTACGGCGTTGAGCTCTCTGTCTTCATCGGTCATAAACCGCGACCTGTCGGGAATATGACCGTTTCTTACCATCGGTCGCATGTCGCGCCCGCACAGTTGCATTGCATTCCATGAATAATCACGGACTGAATCACCCTGACCATTGACAGAAACCCGCTCCATACGCATGACACGGCTATAGGGTGTGCGACCGTAGAGAAGCGGAGACTCTCCATATTGCCGGCGGTCAAGATAATCAGCCAGACGAAACACATCCGATGGGTTTCCCTCATTGACAGGAGGATTCGCCCAAGCCCTCACCGGGATCAGAATATAGACGGAAAAGCCTGTCATTACAGCGGCAAGGCACCACAGCGAAACAGAAACATTCCGATGCCGGCAACCGGTAAGGAGCGCTGACACCACGACCAGGAACAGAGACATACCCCAGAAAAAGAGCGCGCCGGACCAATATGGAAGTCCAAACGAATTTACAGTCCACAGGTCGACACGTGCAGCTAAAGCCACAGATCCAGGCATCAACCCCTTCAGTATAAGAACCACAACCGCACATCCGGCGATGAAGGCAAATACCATGCACCGGATATTTTTTCTTCCTCTTCCGCATATGCGGAGGGCAATGATCATTGCAATGGCGGGAAGCACGAGCAGATTAAGCTGGTGGACACCCAATGAAAACCCTATGACATACATGAGTGCTACAAGCCATCTTATCCTCGCACCTCTGCTAAAAGAAAACGACAGGCGCAGCGACATCCATACCGTGAGCGCAGAAAGGAAAAGCGACATGGCGTAGACCTCTGCTTCCACCGCGCTGTACCAAGCAGAATCAGACCATGCAAAGCACAGTGATCCGGCAAGGGAAGACACGGAAATAGCCGCCGTCCGCCATTTACCGGCTGCATCGGGATGCCAGATCCGACGCATCACCGATATTGAGATAGAGCAAAGCATCATAACGGCAAGAGCCGTAAAAACACCCGACATCATATTGACGACACGCACCTGCAATGCTGGACCTGAGAAAAAACAGGTGACAAACCTATGGACAAGCGACCATCCCGGATTGCCGGGAGGATGCCCCACCTCAAGGCGAAGAGCTGTGATAAGGTATTCAGGGCAGTCCCAGTAGGAGGCACCGGGATCAACAGTAAGCCAGTAGACCACAAGGGATGCCAGGAATGCTATCCATGGGGTATAATTTTGAATTGAGAAAGCATGATTGAAGATTGAGGATTGAGATTTAAGAATAGTCCGAGATTTCTCTGACATAACCGGACGCACGAGCCGTGCGTCCCTACCGGAATGACGATATAAAATCTTCATTTGACAATTCCTTTGTCAAGAAGACGGCGCTTCACCTGCATACGGATCCACGTCGGAGTGATACCTACGAAGAATATGGCGAGGCGGTTGACTATGCCGTTGATATATTGCTTTTTCCCTTTAAGCATTGCATTTACCGCCCTTTCAGCGAAACGGTCTGGTTTTGCCACGGCACCAATTCCAACAGCTATACGCATCAGATGATCGGGCAATCCGAAAAGGGATGTGGCTATGCCACCGGGAGCAGCCACAGTAGCGGAAGCGCCATAATCCTTGAGTTCATAATGCAGCGAACGTGTGAACACACGGATATACGCCTTTGTCGATGTGTACATGGCAAGTCCCGGCATGGGCATCCAACATGACATCGACGACATATTCAGGATACGACCGCAGCCACGCTGACGAAACTTTCTTGCAAAGAAGAGCGACAGCATGGTTGTGGCACGCACGTGAAGATCTATGAAGCACCGAATTTTTTCATCAGAGGTGTCAGCGAGCTCACGGAAACTGAATATGCCGGCATTGTTTATGACGAAATCAGCTTCAATTCCATTAGTGCCAAGGAAAGCTGCAACCATCGATTCGGCATGAGGTGCGGTAAGGTCAAGGGTGAGGGGCAATGCCTTGACCCCAAACTCACTCTCTACTGCAATGGCAGCCCTGCGCAATGGTTCGACCGTGACACTCACCATCACAAGAGAGCATCCCCGCCCGGCAAGGACCCGACAGAATTCCGTACCGATTCCTCCGTCGGCACCTGTCACCACAGCCCATTTTCCTGTAAGGTCACAGTTATTCATAAGACCCTGATAATTATCCTTCAGCTTTAATCTTTTCGATTTCCTTTCTGATCCTGGGAGGAAGATCCGCAACAGCGCAGTGGCATGCCATCTCACGGCTATACATACGCGCAATGCAATAGTTGACATGCTCACACCCGCAATGATGCGAAGTCTCGGCAGCCAGCCTGTTGACAAAATCAGGCTCACGGAGAAGAGCCCGTCCCATCTGCACGAATTCAAAACCTTCAGCCAATACCCTATCCATGCCCTCCCCGTCAACGACACCGCCTACATATACAAGCGGCAGCCCGAGTTCCTTACGGAACACCTTGGCATCGTCAAGGAAATACAACGGCTTGAAGGGTTCTTTCGGTATCATGTACTTTCCTACCATGCGCACACCATATTTAAGCCACCACAGTTTCATGTAGTGGGTCATGGTGTAGAGCGGCATCTCGCCGCGCATAACATACATCGGAGCCTTGCTCACAAATCCCCCGCTCAGCACAATGGCATGGACACCGAGACGCTCTATCTCCTTTGCCACAGTAAGACAGTCATCAATCTCCAGACCACCCTTGAAGCCATCGCGCATATTGGTCTTCACAAGGACACCCATATCGCTTCCGGCAGCTTTCATGACTTCCTCCAGACACATACGCATGAAGCGCATGCGGGCATCGAGCGAGCCGCCAAACTCATCACGGCGGTGATTGGTGTAGGGAGACAGGAACTGGGATATTAGATAGCCATGCCCGGCATGAACCTCCACACAATCAAATCCGGCGTCGCGTGCCGTGCGGACGGCATCACCGAAGTCTCGCGCCATCTGCATGAGCTCGTCTTTCCTCAGTCCACGCACGATAGTAGGGGAATATAGATTGAATCCTGTAGACGCTCCGACCGGAATACCTCCTGCTGTCTTTATATGCGTCATATTGCCACAGTGCCCTATCTGAATCGATGCCTTGGCACCCCGAGCGTGGATGCCGTCAGTGATCTCACGAAGCGAACCTGTGATTTCAGGACGGAGCCACAGCTGGGTCTCGAACGAGAGAGCCGAGCGATTGATACCCGCATAAGCAAGAGTCGTCATGCCGACTCCACCATCAGCCACGCTCCAATGATAATCGCGGAGCATGTCGGTGGGATTATTGTCTTTGCCCATTCCTTCAAAAGCTGCGCTTCTGATCGAACGATTGCGTAGCTCCACAGGACCTATCTTTCCGGGAGTAAACAGTCTGTCGTGATTGGTCACCATATGAACGGAATTATGTATTTTCTATTGAGACGGGTGAATTCCTCACCGAATTCGTCAGTGTAACGGTCATGAAGCGAGTGAGCACGGGGTGCAAGATTGGCAAATGTCCAGAGCGCAAATATCACACCCGGCAACGACCATGTAAGGACCGCATAGCCCACCCATTCGGTAAACTCGCCGAAATAATTGGCAGAGGTCACATAGCGGAACATCCCTCCCTTCGGGATGTAATGCCGGCGGTCGCCCGGCTTGCGAAGATGGCGTATGATATAGTCGGAATGCAGATTGATGCCCATCCCTATGAAAAAAATGACGGTGCCGATTATGAATTTAGGATTTGCAAGCCATGAAGTGGGATAGCAATCGGCAGGCGACACATAGAAAAGCCACCCGCCGATAAGATAGGCGTTGACAATATTGAACACACATCCCATGAGGATGATGACAAGCGGCATCCGGCTCTTTCCCTTTATAAGAAGAGGGAAAATGAACGACCGCTGAAAATAATGGATCATGAAAAGTGCCGCCATGGTCATCAGCGCGGGAGCGGCACGCCGGGACGATATACTCCAGAGGACAGCCATACAGATGAATACGGGAGCCTCCATCATGATCCAACCAAGACGGTTACCGACGGTCGGTCCCCATTTCGGAGTGTAGAAAATACCATACCCCGGAGTTATGAAGCGAAGTCCCGCAAAAACCATGAAAGCAAGCGCTATCATCACGCATTCGACTGTGCGGAACACTATAGGATCGAAAATCACGTTCATTAGTATAGGGTCTTATAGTGAAAGCGTCTATCAAGACAATATCAACTGCAAATTTACTAAATTAACGCGACATTTGCAAAATGACTGCCAATAAACGGAAAAACAGACTAATTTTTAACATAAAAAGAATCTCTGCCACAAGACATATCTTTCTGATATTGATATTGACTGCTTATGCCATCATGCCCGCGGCAATGATGGCTGAAAGCGATCCTTTCACTCCTTCCGCCGCACAGAAAGGGATCAGGACCTCTACCGACGTGATTGCCGTGACGCTCCCTGCCACAGCGCTGGCGGTGACTCTGTTAGAGCGGGATTGGGAAGGTCTGAAGCAGGGTGCCATATCCGCAGCAGTGACCGCAGGAGTGACAATCGGGCTCAAATATTTAGTCAAAGAGAGACGTCCGGATTTCAGCAACCGGCATTCCTTTCCATCAGGGCATTCCGCAGTGACATTTGCGGCAGCGACATATATCGGAAAGCGATATGGATGGAAATGGAGCATACCAGCGTATGCTCTATCGACATATACGGCATGGGGGCGGATATACGGGAGAAAGCATCACTGGTGGGATGTGGCAGCCGGAGCCGCAATCGGAGCGGCAAGCTCCTTTCTTTTCACCCATCCTTACATGAGGAAACATGAAGTGGCGCTCGTGCCGGCAGTAAGCGACACGGGCGCGGGGGCTGCGTTGAGCTTTGCGTTTTGAGCTGCAAAACATAAGGCAACAGCAGGACCTCAGTCATCTGAAATGATGGCGCGATAGTCGGCAAGGAAGTCCATCAGCTGAATGATGCCGATGCATGTACCTACGACAAATCCTACAAGAATACCGAGACGGAAATAAATATTATCCATACTCCATGCCATTGCCCCAATAATTGCAAGGACAACAGGAAGCAGTACTGCGATAAACTGCAGATGACGCTTACGGTAGAAGAGAGCCTTCCGTATTACCTCTGTGACCGGCATAGTCACGACATTGATGCCCCGGATGCCGTGATAGAGCCATCGGTCCATAACAGATGCCACGAGGGCATAAAGTCCGAAGGACACCCCAAGGAATATGCGTGATCGCAGATCTCCGGGAAATATGTTGGGGTTAAATATATAGCTCATGCTGAGCATGATAAGAACTATCCCCATAACCGAAAACCGCTTATAACGGTCGGCAAGGTTCTGGAGTGCAGTTTTTCTCTTTCCATTGATAATGGCATCGTAAGAACCGCTGCTTTCCGAAATAGAGACATTGGCATTCTGCCAGTTTTTTTTCATTTCATCATTCATAGCCTTATATATTTCTCTTAAATAAATTTTCCCGTAGTCTTTCCTTTGCGCGGTGAAGGCGGGTAGCCACATTGTTACGCTTCAATCCGACTGTCTCGGCTATTTCCTCATAGGAATATTCATCAAGCCACATCATCACAATCGCTTTATCGATTGGATTGAGCGTGGCGATGCACTCATATAGGTCTTTCACTGCGTCAAGCTTCTCCTGTGAATCATCCGGAACGAGTATCACATCATCAAGTGATGCCTGCGATGGGAACCGTCCTCTCGTGCGCAATGTGGATACACATGTGTTAAGGGTTATACGGTAGACCCAGGTACGGACCGTGGATTCCTCCCGGAAGGATGGGAGCCCACGCCATATATTTACAAGCACGTCCTGATAGAGGTCTTCAAGATCTTGCGGATTGACGGCATATCCAAGACAAACACGCCTGATCATTGCATCATGGATCCGGATAGTATCTGAAAATAGATCTTCAAGGCGCCGGGATACCGGAGACACCCCGACGGCATCAGCAAACCTCATCAGCAGTCCGACAAAAAAGCCAGATATCGAAGTCGACGGTTTTGTAGTAATCAGCGTTATCATCTGCATTCTGTTTGCTATATTAGTCGCTGCAAAAGACCACATAGTTTCACGGAGGATAAAAAAAACGCGGAACCCGAAGGAATCCGCGAAAAAAAATAAATGAATGAATGACGTGTGGGCGAAGATGGATTCGAACCACCGAAGGTATTAACCAGCAGATTTACAGTCTGCCCCATTTGGCCACTCTGGT
>JAIDQZ010000107.1 GCA_029062005.1 Muribaculaceae bacterium
AAGCTTCTGAATTTGATGATTGAAGAGTCATTGTTAATATTTAACATTTACGGCCTTTAAGACCATCTAATTTCTAAAATATTCAAAATATGCTTAATCGGCTCGGTTTTGGACGGTGCTTTTCGCCAAGTCTCATCAGTCATGATGCCCGCATCATTCCTTCTTCAACTTGCAAAAATCACTCACCCAAAACCGCCCCAGGGACTCTGAAATTTTATGAGATGGGGTCTAAGTTTTTTCAGTGTGAATGTCTTGGCAAATGCTTAAAAGAATACGAAACCGGTGTGGCGGGTGCTGGACGCTGAACTTTCATTAGCTATTTGTATACTGAAAATTGTTATTCAAAAGAGAGATCATAAATTTTCAAAATCTGCGTTTAGAATGGAAATCATAATAAGAGATATAAATGATATGTCGCGCGGGGCGGCAGAAGTGCTTGCGGCTATAGGTGACAGGCGTATCGTCGCACTACGTGGAAAGATGGGAGCCGGCAAGACAACCATTGTGGCGGAGATGATGCGTCAGCTGAAAATGGACGACGAGGCTTCCTCGCCTACGTTTGCAATCGCCAATGAATATCATTCCTCTGAGACGGGGCAGACTGTATATCATTTTGACTTCTACAGACTGGAGTCTTCCACAGAGGCTTATGATATAGGTATTGAGGACTATTGGGACAGCGGAAATCTATGCCTGATGGAGTGGACTGAGAATATTGAAGATATCCTCCCCGAAGATACACTTTTCATCAATATCGTGGAGCAGCCTGACGGTTCGCGCCGTATCATAATTTAGAATCCCGGTTTTAGAATGAAGTTTATACATTTGGATGAGGTGGATTCCACCAATGCCTATATAATGCGTAATGTGGCGGATCTTGAGTCTCCTGTCATGATCATCGCCCATACGCAGACTGCAGGGCAGGGGCAGCGTGGAAATTCATGGGAGGCGGAGCCCGGAAAAAACCTGACATTCTCTATCTTCTTCCGACCTGTCGGGTTGCCCCCGATGTCTCAGTTCTCCATGTCGGAGGCTGTGGCGCTCGCGGTAGTGGACTTTCTTTCATTACATGGTATTGATGCCAAAGTGAAGTGGCCCAATGATATTTATGTCGGCGACCGTAAGATATGCGGCATCTTGATACGCCATTCTGTCTTGGGCTCCGGCATATCTTATTCCGTGATAGGGGTGGGTGTGGATGTCAACCAGACGCAATTCTTCAGCGATGCTCCGAACCCTGTATCGATGAAGCAGCTTACCGGAGAAACATATGATCTTTCAGCGCTTGAGAAAGAAATGGCAGAGATTATGGAGCATAGACTGGGAGGAATCGTTGACACAGAGTCTCGTGACAAGCTGCATGGGGAGTTTATGAAGAATCTGTGGAGAGGAGATGGTGAACTGCATCCTTTTACAGACACGGCAACAGGAGAGAACTTTATGGCGAGAATCGATGCAATAGCGCCGCATGGACCCATGTCGCTACGCCTCAATGACGGCTCACTACGTACATATGCCTTTAAGGAAGTCTCATTTTTAATGATAAATGATTAATTGTTAATGATAAATTGGGGTTTCACTCTCTGCGTGATTCCAAAGCTGTCAAATCATCTTTTTCATATTATCATCAATCTTTGGTTGAGCTCCAGCATTCCGTTTCGTCGGCGATCTCGGGGATCGTTGAACTGTGGTATACCGGATTCTTGCCGGCTTTGCGCTGTGACTGGTAGTCTTTAAGCAGACGCATAGCGTATTTGCCAAGAAGAAAGATTGCGAGCAGGTTGCATAGTGTCATCAGTCCCATGAAGATATCCGCCATACTCCACACGAATTCAAGCGACGTGACCGCTCCGACCATCACGATACATCCGACAAGGATTCGGTATACCGTGACCAGCCATTTCCTTCCGCTGATAAACTGAAGGTTGGTCTCTCCGTAATAATAATTGGATACGATGCTGGTGAATGCGAAGAAGAATACTGCGATCGCTACGAATGTGCTTCCGATGCTGCCTACTTCCGATTCAAGTGCCGATTGGGTGAGAGCTATGCCGCTCTCGCCGTTCTCATAAATTCCGCTGAGCAGGATTATGAATGCAGTGCATGTGCATATAAGGAGAGTATCAGTGAAGACCGCCAATGTCTGAAGGAGTCCTTGCTTTACGGGATGACTGACAGAGGCAGTAGCTGCAACATTTGGCGCCGATCCCTCGCCCGCCTCGTTGCTGAAGAGCCCTCGTTTTATGCCCATCAGCAATGCGCTTCCCACGCCTCCGCCAAGAGCCGCGCTGCCTGTGAAAGCCTCACTTACGATTGTGCTGAACATTTCCGGAATCCTGCCGGCGTTCATGACGAGGATTGTGACTGCGAGAAGTATGTATGCTATAGCCATCACGGGCACTACGATCTCGCTGAACCGTGAGATTCTCCGTATGCCACCGAATATAACCAGCATTGAAGCTATCGTGATGATTATGCCTACAATTGCAGGGTCCCATCCGAAAGAAACTTTGGCGGCTGCCGTCATTGTATTGGACTGGACGGAATTGAAAGCGATACCGAAAGTGACGGAGATCAGCACTGCGAATATCACAGCCCACCATCTTTTGCCTAATCCTTTCTGTATGTAATAAGCAGGACCACCCTTGAAAGAATTTTCACCCTTCACTTTATACAGCTGCGCAAGCGTAGACTCAACGAAAGCGGAAGCGGAACCCAGCAAAGCGATCACCCACATCCAGAAGACGGACCCTGCACCTCCGATAGCGATTGCTGTAGCCACTCCTGCAAGATTCCCTGTGCCTACACGCGAGGCAATTGAAACGGCAAAAGCTTGAAAGGAACTCACAGTATGATGCGTGTCAGTTTTGCCGTTGTCTTCGCGCTGACCGGATGCGGCGAGCAGACGCCACATCTCGCCAAACATGCGGAACTGGACGCCTCGGCTTTTGATCGTAAACCATACCGCAGCTATCAGCAGCAGCCCTATCAGCAGATAGCTCCAGAGCCAGTCATTAAGGGTATTGAGTATATTCATTTGTCAAGTATTTTCATTATAGTGATTATAGTGCCGGTATATTGTTTAACACTGAGCGCAAGAGATTTTATTGTGAAAATGAATAAAACATCTGTATAGAAAACAAAAAGTCGGGGAAAAATTTGGATAGTAAGGAAAAATACATTAAATTTGCAGTCGCAAAGCCCAGGTGGCGGAATGGTAGACGCGCTCGTTTCAGGTGCGAGTGCTGAGAGGCGTGCAGGTTCGAGTCCTGTTCTGGGCACAAGATTAATCCCGTAACTCATTGAAAATCAAGAGTCGCGGGATTTTTTCTTTAAAACTTTGTCAGCAAATTGTCAGCGAATCCTGAAATTCTTGTGATTTCAACCCAATTCAACCGCACTGAATCGTGCTGAATGAACCGAATTTGAATTCTTTAACATTAATTAATACAATCACTACTGAAGTCATGAGCTACCTTACCATAGACCAATCCATAAGTCTTCTTCCACCGAAGTTTAAAAATATCACAAAATGCCCCGGAAGGAGACCAATCTATTCTTCTTCAATGGGAAATCTCTATTTCAGGGGGTCTAAAGATTTCGGATATAAGCACAAGACGTGGTGGTATAGCATAGATCCTGAAGTAATAAAGAGTGAGAGAATCGCTTATATCGTTCTTGCCGCCGATGTAAGGGGGATATTCCTTATTCCATCAGATGTATTCTTTGCATATAGAGAACGACATCCAGTGGGAGCGGTAAAAGGAGGACGGGAAGACTTTACTATTCTCAGAGAGAACAATCGTTATATAAGACATGAATCAAAATGTGAGGATGAAGATTTGACCAGATTCTTCATTTCAATGTAACTAAACTATTATATCAAATAAAATAAAACCTATAAATTGAAATGGGAGTGATAGATACATTAAGTTTTATAGGCTCTTTAGCCTCAATTGCTTCCCTGATCTTATCAATCAAATCAAAATGGTTCAAGAAGACTTGGGTAAATATAGTTATGTATTCTTTCTTACTAATAACCAGCGGTTCTTCAGGAATCCTTTTCTACTTATATAAACAATCTGTAAATGAACAGCTTCAAATAGAGAATCGCAAGTTAATTGTCAAGCAAGAAGCGACAAATCTCCTTAAAAGTGCTCCAGCTTATATTAGTTACTATGAACCAGGAGAAAGTGAAGGTCTTCTTTATAGTACGTTGTCCTTGCTTGAAAAAAATAAGGACTTATTTCCAGAAACTTATGAGGTCTATAAGCGCGATGTAATAGAAAAAATAGAATCTGTAAATAGGGAAGACGATATTTCTAAAAAAAGAGAGAAAATGGAGATAGCTGGAAATTCTGCATTACGTCTTCTAAAATCGCTATCACAATAGTATTTTATATAGTATTATTGAGGATCTTTATTCCCGATTCTTAACGTGATGAAGCGTTAAGAATCGGGGTTTTCATATTATAATCTAAGTTAAAAAATCTTGGGGAATGTTGAGGAAAGTGAGGGGAGTATTGAGGAAGGGCCTGAAATCCATTAAACTTATATTATTGGGTATGTTGCAATAATAGAGCAACGGTTTTGCTGTCTGTCTTTGCAAATTTTGAGACCAATATGTTTGATGACGGACATTCATCGGACGTTATTCGACAATCGTCAGACAGACAAAACTTTACATAAATTCAGGCTGTTATTGAATCAAGCGATGAGATTATACTCCGTCCGGATGCTAAACCCTAAAAAGGAAAGTAACGCAAAGTAGCGCAATCGTTACGCATAGTAACGCAATCGGTTGTCCATCGTCAACTTTATCTTTTCAGAGGACGTTAGCCAGTAGCTGATGCGCCAAGAGTGAACGATGAATTCATGGCACATTTATCAAGTCTGTCTGACATTCCGCATTCTTCCAGATTGTCCGGATAGCCCATCATAAACTTTGCTTTATTGTAATTAAATTCGGGAGTCTTAACTTAGGGCTGATTATGAAATATGCTCTCCCCGTAAGTTATAATATCACCTTCTCCTTTCTTCTTTCCGGGAAAGTGTTGAAGGAATATATCGTTTAGTTTCTGGATTGTATCAGTTGCCATATAATCTTAATCAAGGATACTCAGTTAAACTTCTAAACTATTACGAAGAACATTCAATAATTTCTCATATTCAACTTTATAACGTTCAACACGCGCAAAGTCTTTATCTGTTGGGGTTGGAATACGACTCAAATCCATATTATTTTTCAGGTCATTCATTTTGACATTTAATGCGACACGGTTTTCTGATATACGAGCGATATATTCTTCTCTCGATGATGCGGTGTGTTGATTGAGAAGATTCAATGCGTTTTTTAGTTCTTCACGTTCTTCCTCTGTTATAGAATGGGTTACTTCGCATGGATATACATCAATGTCTTCCATCCATTCATCCCACCATTCTTCCTCCCACCAACTTCCATTTGGATTGTCAACTACCTCTGCAACCTTTACGTCAAGCATTTTCATAACATCTTCTACAGTTACATCGCAATCTTCTGCGGCATCATGCAGGAATCCAACCACCTTTTCTTTCCAATCAAATCCGGCTGATGCAACTTTTAGAAGGTGCGATTCGAAATAGTCATGACC
>JAIDQZ010000108.1 GCA_029062005.1 Muribaculaceae bacterium
ATCTAAGTCGGTTGTCATACCACCATTACCCGATGGATTCATGGGAGCAAGGATAGCACCCCACGACCTTGCCCGCTATCAGAGAGGGGAGACTATATGTGCCTATATCTGTAATCCTGATGAGATTGTTGGCAAGCATCATTGGATATGGTATGACTTCAAGACTTGCCAACCTCGATGTGAATTGACACCGCCTCCTGCTGACCGTTATATTCCCGATGCATTCCGCCAACATACCGCTTCATCTAAAGTGGCCTCAAACTCCCAATCACAAGGAGCAGGAATCACCCTGACATCGCTTTCTTTCAGAGGTGGAGCACAAGACGATCAAGGTTTCGCCTCCGGAGACGGAATATCAGATGATTTCAAATTGTGGTTGAGCCGTCATCCCGGTCTAAGCATTGACGAAGCCCTTCGCCGTTATCGAGACGAGCAGAAAGCTAAGCAACGTCGCAAGGGTCCAAAACTTTGATTCTGTATCCATAAGATTGGATTTCCCTTTCTTTCGGAGAAATCTATGTGAATTATAGCCCTCATAATGAGAAATCTATTGACGGGTGTCATAATATTTTGTACCTTTGCAGTCGCAGACCGCCTCGCAGACCACGCCAGTAGGGAGAGGTTCTTAACCGAGTCAACCCCCGGTCTGGGGTTAAGCGGAGCGGGATGAAGTGAAAATACATAAGAAAGCGTTTATCCGCGCTGATTCTTGACGAACTGGAATGTCTCGCAAACTTTCATAATAAAGTCAAGGATTGAGCAACGGTAGATGCCCGTGGATATGTAATTATCTTGCATTCGGCACAATATTTCGGGAGAAATATAGCCGGACGCATTGATTGCATATACAAGCGTGGGCTTCTGCGTTGCCGTCCGACTTTATTAGGGCAATGCGAGAAGCCTCAGTTCGTAGGACGGTAACAGATACAGATTCCTACGCTTTTTTCGTACAATAACAAAAGCCAACGAGAGGATGACCGCGGCCAGCAATACAACGTGGACGAAACTTTAAAAGAATTAATCCAAAAGGTCTGTTCTGGATTTCCCACAAACGATGTGGTTGTGAGCAATGTATTCGATCAGCGGAGATTCGCAAAAATGGCTCACTATGCATGGAAACATGAAATTGGATTCCATCCCGACATGTTCAAAGATACCTTAATGAAAACCGAACTATTTCAATCTCTTACAGAACAAGAAATCGAAGCAAGAGCAGACGAACTATGCCAGCAAGCAGACTTTGCTAAATCAATATTCCACGCAGCCTTTGATTTAGAAAATCTCTCAATCTGACAATTATGAAACCGATCATTCAAAAGCTATGGATGTTCATGGTCATGCTATGCGCATCTATTCCCGCCTCTGCGTATGATTTCGAACTCCCTGCTGGAAATGGAATGCAGAAACTGCAGTACTCCATATTGTCGTCAGTAGATCAGACCGTCGCAGTTGTTGGTGGTACAACAGGCATAATCCCATGCTCAGTTACTTATAATAACAAAAACTATACCGTAACAGAAATTGGTCGATTTGCATTCAGTGATGTCAACATTACAGACTATCGGCTACCTTTGTCGCTAAAAGCAATTAGGGAAAATGCTTTTGGGTTTAACAAAGTTTCAACTATCGCTATACCTGATGGAGTTGAGATAATCGAATCTGGCGCATTCTGGTACTCCACTGTTGAAACGATAATTATTGGTTCTGGTGTTAAAAATATCGGAGATGGAGCCTTTTATGGATGTAGTAATCTGAAAACTCTCGTTTTTAGACCGCAAAAAGCACCAACTCACGTATCAAGGAATTATAGTATTGGGAACGGAAGTACTACTGTCATTGTGCCACAATTAAACGGTTATGAGGGATCTGAAATAGCAAAGGTCGTTTCAGGTACAATGATTGAACCTATCTATTTTAAACAGAATCAGTTTGTATATTCAGGTAAGATTCCCGAACTTGATTATATTTTAAAAATTAATTCTGCTTCAACTCAAGCAGATATGATTTTGAAAAATAAAGATGCAGGTGCGTATGAACAGTCTTTCTATATTGGATTATCTCAAATAATCCCATCATATCGATTTTCAGATTATGATGGATATGCAGTTTATCCCGATAGAGGTATTGATGTGCTATATGAATACTCAATCATTAAAAAGCCATTAATTGTCAAAATTGAAAATCACCAACGGATTTATGGAGAGCCAAATCCATCCTCTTTTTCCTATTCAATAGATGGATTTGTTGACGGAGAAGACGAAAATATGTTACTGTCTCCTGTCAAATGTGAAACAACAGCATTCATACAAAGTCCTGTCGGGAGTTATCCCATCACATGTAACCCAAGTGCACTTAATTATTCATTTGAAATTCAACAAGGGACATTAAATATCCAGAAAGCTCCAATTGATATTGCTATACAAAATTCGTCAAGGGTTTATGGAGATGGAAACCCGAGCTATCAATATACCTTTATGGGGTTAAGGTGCGGAGAAACAAGTCCAGAAATCACATCTTCTTTACAATTTACAAATATTGAAACCTCAGCTAATTGTGGGGAATACAGTATTTCTGTTTTAGCTGGAGAGTTACGTAATTATTATATTAATAAAATATATTCAGGTACGCTTTCAGTTACTCCAGCTCCGTTGGTGCTAAAGGTAAATGACGCACAAAAGGAATATGGCGAAAATAATCCGGTTTTCAGTTATATTCTTGATGGGCTTCGCAATGACGATACTAATAGTTGCATCTTAACCCAGCCTAATTATGTCTGTAAAGCACTCCAATCTAGTAATTGTGGAGAATACGATATAACTGCATCTAATGCAAGTGCAAAGAACTATGAAATATCGTATCAACCTGGAAAGCTAACAATCATGAAAGCGCCTTTGATGTTAATTGCAACCGATACATCTCGTGAATATGGAGAGCCCAATCCTGTTCTGAAGTATATTGCAAATGGCCTCAAAGGTGATGATACGGTAATATCAGCTTTAAGCGAAGAGCCAATGGTTTCTACCACCTCCACGGAATCAAGCAATATCGGAGAGTATCCGATAGTAATCTCAGGTGGTACATCAACTAACTATTCCCTCTCATATAGAAGTGGAATACTGACGGTAACAAGGGCTCCATTGACAGTAATGGCTGAAAATGCTGAACGTCAATATGGAGAAAGTAATCCAACGTTCTCTCGCTCGTATAGTGGCTTTAAATTATATGACACAGAATCCTCAGCATTTTCCTCGTTGCCAAGGCTTTCTTGTGCAGCAACAAGGACAAGTGACGTAGGCGAATACCCCATTGTTGTTAGTGGCGGTACATCGAGAAATTACGAAGTTGTTTCGTATGAAAACGGTATCTTAAACATTACGAAGGCACCGCTAACTTTGGTAGCTACTGATAAATCACGACTGTACTTTGAAGAAAATCCATCTTTTGATTTTATTCTGACTGGATTGCGCAATTCAGATACAAAAAGTTGTCTGACTATTCAGCCTACTTTTAAATGTGCAGCTGCAAAGACAAGTAATGCCGGAGAATATGAAATTGAACCATTAAACGCAACGGCTCAAAACTATGCGATTGATTACCAAAAAGGGACTTTATCAATAAACAAAAGAAACTTGACGGCTTCGGTTTGTAACTACACCAAAATCTATGGAAGCGAGAACCCACAATTCGAAATCAACTATATCGGATTTGTAAATAACGAAGACAAATCGGTTTTAGCGAACGCTCCTAATATCGTTTGTTCAGCAAATAAAGCAAGCGATGTGGGTTCGTATCCTATCTCATTAGATGGTGGCAATGCTCTGAATTATGATATAAGCAAATATATTCCGGGTACATTGATTATAGAAAAAGCCGATCAGATTATCACTTGGAATCAAGATTTGTCAAATATTCAGATGTATTCACAGGTTGCATTAGAGGCAAGCAGCAATGCCGACCTTCCTGTTTCTTACGAGATGTCACCTAATAATGTGGCATCACTCTACAATAATAATGGGAAATGGTATCTTGACTGTTTTGGTAGTGGTGCGGTAAATATTCGTGCCGTTCAGAACGGAGACAAAAATCATAATTCAGCACCTATAGTGTCGAATACTCTTGTTGTAATGGGAACAGGAGGTGATCCTTCCAATCCTCAGATATTCTTAAATATCGAAAATGCCGGAACTCTGCCAAATCTTATTGCAGATAACAGAAAATATCAGATTAAGAATCTTCGTCTAACTGGCTATCTTAACGGAACTGATATAAATTTCTTGCGCGAAATGGCGGGAAGTGACAGTTACGGCAATACTACCCCCGGCACTCTTGAAACACTCGATATTTCCGGCTGTACTATTGTATCGGGTGGTCGGAGTTATTATAAGTCTAGCCAAACGTCCAATAACAAGGTTGGTGATTACATGTTCTATAATTGTAAGCAACTTGTAAATTTCATGTTGCCCGATAATACAACCGTTATTGAGGACTTCGCATTTGCTAATTGTGATAGACTTTCGGTAATTTCGATTCCAGAAAAAGTAAAAGCGTTCGGAGTGCAGTCTTTCTGTAACGATATAAGCTTGCTTAGAATACCTATGCCCAGTGGGCTGACCTCTATCAATAATTACTCATTCATGGGTTGCAATGGATTATCTGAGATAACTATTCCTGCAAACGTGACAAATATTGGAGATGGAATAGTCAAGGATTGCCAAAATATTTCTAAAATCAATGTTGTAGAGGGGAACAGTCATTTCGCAAGTGAAAATGGCGTTCTATACACTTCGACATTTGATGAACTCCTGATATTCCCGGTAAATTACGAATCGAGCAGTTATATCGTAAAAGACGGAACTAAAATAATTGCTCCATATGCATTTGTCAATTCAAAAAGACTAAGTGATGTAACACTGCCGTCGACACTTACCAACATAGGTGCTGACGCTTTCATTGGGTGCGTAAATCTCTTGTCGCTCCAAGTCAAAGCTCTTAATCCTCCAGTATGCGATAATGACTGTTTTGAGGCAGTATCAAAAACGCGATGTGAACTGATTGTTCCTAAAGGCTGCTATAGTTATTATTGGGTTGCTCCAGTATGGTCAGATTTCAATAAAATTAAAGAATCTGATTTCAGCGGTATAGATGATATTCTATATAGTGATATAAGAGTTGGCGTTGAAAACGGTAATATAGTCATAGGCGGTGTACCAGAAAGTATTGAAGTTCGTATATTCAAGATTGATGGAACCCTAATTTATCAGGCTCCATCAACAGGTGATGTATTCTATTATTGTCCGGCTCAATCTGGAATTTATATTATTGTAATTGGCAACAAGACGTACAAGTTAACGGTGCATTAATATGTCAATATCCTAACCAATATGTGAGCCTCGGCTGATGCCGGGGCTCCATTCGTTAAAAACGGCTAATCCGTTATCCGGTCTGTTTAAGAGGTCAACACGACGGTTGAAATCAAGAGTGCGAACTTGCAAAGTTATCAAATACAAGCAAACAGGAATTTGTATGAAATAGACAATTCTATAAATTGTCAAGATAGCCACGAAAGTATCTATAAGCATCGCATGCAGCATCTATTTGGATCCCTTCACTGGGTTCGTTGTGGATTAGTGTGCGGGAAAACTTGTGGATTGGGCATTCCCTCGCTATTTTGGAGTATAATTGAGTATAGTGTGTGATGTTGAACAACGAACAAATGAAAATTTATGTGACTCGCACTAAGCATCGGTATTCATTGGTCTGAATTAACGCATCACTCACTATTTTTAACATTAGAATGTGGTGACCCAAGAGCGATTTTCTTTCGTAGAGCGAAAGCGACAAGTCGATAAGGCCGGGGTCACCACATTTGACTCGGTCAAGTCTCGTCAAGCTAAAGGTTTTACCTTTCGATTATAATTAAAGTCTGTTAAAGTTTACCTATCTTTGGGGAGAGAGGTGGGTTGAATGGCTGCGAATGATGATGAATGATAGTAAATTATATATTGAAAATCAATATATTACACTGTTGGTAAGATAGATATGTGTATCCCACAACACGCATAACCCACAATAATTCAATGGATTAGAATGGGTGTGGTGACTAATGTGGTGACTTGGAGGGGTGTGGGTGAAAGAAAGACCGCTAACTCGTTGAGAATTAGCGGTCTTATGTGGTGCCACCAGCTCAGTCTCTTTGTGAGTGTACGAGAATGTGCGGTTGTAAATCAAATAATTAGAACTAACATTTTAGAAATGGTAAATTTAATCCACAAAATTATTTTGATTTGCGACCAAACGCGACCAAGAATTTTTGTACTCTAACTGGCTTTAATCATGTTAATAAACGCGAAGATGTCATCGGGGTGATTGTAATCCAAGTGTCCGTTATCACGAAGTTCCATGAGCAGTCTGCCCAACAGGTTGCTGCCACAATACTTGCCGTCAATGAGTTTTGCTCCCCATGTATCGGCTTTCTTTTTCTTGAAACGGGTCTGGTCTTCGACTATGGTTTTCCCGGCAGTTTCTTTTAGTTCTTGTCTGAACTGTTCTGACTGTTCGTATTTGGTCTGTAAGCAGAATTTCATAGCATCCACTATGATTTGCCCCCAGTCAGGGCGGCGAAGTCCAAGTTTTTCTGCTGCTTTTGCCGCATATTTAATTTTCATTCCCTTGCTACTATGAATTGCTTTGAGAGTTTCAGCATCAGTGAATTTCATCATCTGAAACAACTGCTCGCAGTTGATGAACTCTACGCCATCCACCATAAGAG
>JAIDQZ010000109.1 GCA_029062005.1 Muribaculaceae bacterium
TCTTTCGATGTAAGATCTACATTACTTTTAGCCATTTTTTCTTTGTCTTAAAGGTTAATAAATCATACATCAGCGATTGCGGTTCTGAAACTCAATAAGCATCGTCGAGTCCATGCGGCTCATGTTGTCGATCTGATACTTGGATACTGAGTTGATCTGCATTTCGTCAAGCATCTCCACAAGTGCTCCGTAAGAAGCTTCAGGGGTTGACTTGATGATAATCACCGGTTTTTTAAGAGTCTCGTCTTTGCGCACCTCTTTGGCTTTCACGTCAAACTGTTCCTGAGTGATCTTTCCGTCGCGGAAGTCCTTCTTAAGAAGCTCTATCTTTTTCCAGACATCTTTGTTGCGATCCTGAATGATGCGGCGGATATCTTTCGATTCATCCTTTGCGCCGACAAAATCGGCTTTCTTAAGGTTGTTGTTTTCCGCCGTTGGAATAGCCTCGCCATTACAAGGTTTGCCGTCATAATAGTAAATCTCATTGACTACGCGTCCGTTAACTGTATCAGGAATAAAGCTTCCGGCTTTGCGTTTTGCGTCGATGATGATTGTGATTGCATCATCTGCAGACGCCTGGCTCATGTTTTCTTCATTCTGAACTTTTTCATTTGAAGGGAGCGCGATATTGAGCGTCTGAGATTTGATCATGGTCGTACACAGCATGAAGAAAGTGATAAGCAACATGTTCATGTCGACCATCGGGGTAAAGTCTACCCTAATCGTCATTTTTTTCTGGGCGCCTTTTTTCTTGCCTCCAGATTCTTTCTGTTGAACTTCTGCCATTTTACTCGCCTCCTGCTTTTAATGATGTAAGTAGAGTGAATTTATTCATCTTGATGGTCTGGAGGTTATCCATTACCATGTGCACGATGTCGAATGCCGTATTCTGGTCTGCTTTCAGTGCCACGCCTGATCCGTCTTTGATTGCGCCTGCCAGATTCTCATTTTCCGTCTGACGCATTGCCTTCATCCAGATCTGGAATTCATCCGGACGGCTATCGTCCTGATTCCATTCAACCGGGATGCCGGTGACATGCTTAGGATTGTCATCCTGACCCTGAAGCCATTTGTCCATTTTTGAGGTGCCTTCCGGCTGCACTGCCAGGTCAAGGAATTCTCCCATCTGTGAGAGTGGAACTCCGAAAGAGCCGAGCTTGCTGAATGCCATCTTCTGCTGAGGGGTGAAGCTCAGTTTATTCTTATGCGACTCATTGTAGATTTCAGCCACTTTGTCGAGCAACGCCATCTTCATCTTTTCATTTGACCATTTGTTGGATGTGTCGTTGTTCATCGTGAGCCATACTTTGCCTTCCGTCACTCTGCCCTGTGCATCTCTTTTTGCATCCGGGCTTACAAGAATCTGCACATAGTTGGTCTCCTGTACTTTTTCTTCCGATACGGATGCAGGGGTGATGACCTGTGTAGGCTCCTTGGCAAGGAAGGTTGAAGTCAACATGAAGAAGGTAAGCAGCAGCACCGTCACGTCACTCATCGCGGTCATGTCGATGAATGTACTTTTCTTTGCTATTTTTACTCTTCCCATATTAGCTATTAACTTTTTTCGTTGTTAATGTTTCTTCTTTCCTTTAATCCTATGGATTAGTGGGTAGCGGCAAATGTTGCTACGATAGAGAAACCGATTTCGTCGATAGCGTAGGAAAGGTTGTCGATCTTATTGGTGAAGAAGTTGTAAGAGATTACTGCGAATGCACCGGTTGCGATACCGAATGCGGTGTTCACAAGTGCCTCGGAGATACCGGTTGACAGCTCGGTTGAGTCAGGAGAACCAGAATTTGCAAGTGCCTGGAATGACTTGATCATACCCATCACAGTACCGAGAAGACCGACGAGAGTACCAAGTGTGGTGAGAGTTGCGAGGATAGGGAGGTTCTGGCTCAATGAAGGCATTTCGAGTGCGGTTGCTTCCTCTACCTCATTGCGGAGGGTAGTAAGCTTCTGCTCCTTGCTGAGAACTGTGTTGGCATCCATCTCTTTGTACTTAACGAGTGTGTTGTACACAACGGAAGCAACAGAGCCTTTCTGATCTTTGCAACGCTTCATAGCTGCGTCGATGTTATTTGCTGCGAGGTCAGCCTTGATAGCTGCAACAAACTTTGCTGTATTGCCCTTGCCGCTTGCTGAAGAAAGAGCTATCCAGCGTTCGATAGAAAGTGTGATTACTGTGAGAAGAAGAGTCATAAGGATAGGCACGATGAAGCCGCCTTTGTACACTGTACCTGCAAGGTTAAGGGGATGTCCGTTTGCCGGATCGCCACCTTCAAAGTTCGAGGGATTACCCATGAGGAACAAGAAGATGCACACGCCGCATATCGCGCAGGCGATGATTACAAAGAACGCGTTCTTGATGCCGCGGATCTGAGAGATTTTCTCTTCTTTCTTGATCTTAGCCGCAGCTGATGTAGCTGCTGACTGAGCCTTGGGATCGTTAGATGCCATAGATGTAATTAGTTTGGGTTGTTATTAATTAAAGATGTTAGTAAATTTTATTATGTCTTGCGTACAATATCGACTTAACAATGCAAAATTACCAAAAATATCAAAATAATCAAATCTTATTCGAAAAAAATTGCATATTTTTTGTAATGAAAAATATGACAGGTCTTGACATCCCAAGCTAACTGACTAAAAATTCATATCTTATGATAAAAATTTTTTTTATGGTCAATTGAGTTTCTTCAGGAAGATTGATATTTAAGGTCGTTTGTTATTGTATGGTTGTCCGGAGTGGCATGTGCCACTCCGGATGGTAGTGTTTAGCCTTTTATTGCTGCGATACCGGGTAGAACCTTACCCTCGATTGCCTCAAGGAGTGCGCCGCCGCCGGTAGATACATAGCTTACTGAATCTGCAAGTCCGAATTTGTTGACACATGCTACTGAGTCACCGCCGCCTACAAGTGAGAACGCACCATTGTCGGTTGCTTCCACGATAGCTTCTGCTATGGCACGGCTGCCTGTGGTGAATTTCTCCATCTCGAACACTCCTGCCGGACCATTCCACAGGATTGTCTTGGCAGGAAGGATAGCGGCACGGAACGCTGCGATGCTGTCTGGACCTGCGTCAAGACCTTCCCAGCCTGCGGGTATTGCCATTACTGAGCAAATCTGAGTGTTGGCGTCGTTGCTGAACGCATCAGCAGCCACACAGTCTGTGCCCAATACAAGGTTGACTCCTTTTTCCTTTGCTTTTTTCATGATGTCGAGCGCAAGGTCAAGCTTGTCATCCTCGCATATGGAATTGCCAACATTGCCTCCTTGTGCTTTTGCAAATGTGTAGGTCATTCCGCCACAAAGGATGAGGTTGTCTACCTTGTCCATAAGATTCTCGATTATTCCGATCTTGGTAGATACTTTTGAACCTCCCATGATTGCGGTGAATGGACGCTTGATGTCCTTGAGAATGTTGTCAACTGCCTGAACCTCTTTTTCCATCAGATAGCCGAGCATCTTGTCGCTGGCATCGAAATAGTCGGCGATTACTGCAGTAGAAGCATGTTTGCGGTGTGCGGTTCCGAATGCATCGTTGACATATACGTCAGCGTAGCTTGCAAGTGTTTTGGCAAACTCTTTCTGGCTCTTCTTCATTTCCTTCTTGGCTTCTTCGTAAGCAGGGTCATTTTTGTCGATGCCTACGGGTTTCCCTTCTTCTTCAGGATAGAAACGAAGGTTTTCGAGCAGTAGGACTTCTCCTGGCTTGAGGTCTTTTGCGGCTTCCTGAGCCTTTGCGCAGTCGGGAGCGAACTTTACGTCTGTTCCAAGTGCTTTTGCAACTGCATCGCGGATCTGTGAAAGACTTAGTTTTTCATTAACTTTGCCTTTCGGTTTGCCCATGTGGCTCATCAGAATGAGAGAACCTCCGTCTGCAAGGATTTTCTTCAGTGTCGGAAGTGCTCCGCGGATGCGGGTGTCATCACTGATGGTGCCGTCTTCATTGAGGGGTACGTTGAAGTCTACTCTAACTATCGCCTTTTTATTGGCGAAGTTGTAATTGTCAATTGTTGCCATTTTTCAACTACGGGTTATTTATTATATCTAATTTCGCATTTTGAGTCTGCCGTAGTGACATTATTCCCTGATGAATACATCACTATTGGTGGATTCTCACACAAAATTAGGAAATTCTATCAACTATTCCAAATGTTTTTATGAAAAATCATCCAATTTTGATTAATTTTGTGTTCTACTTAGATTGATTTAATAATTATTTGGAAAATTGATGACAGAAACTGAGATAAAAGACGCGAGGGCGGCGTTCGCCTTTCTTTTGTCTGAAATGGGATTTGGTGGTGATTTTAATATTTCGCCGATTGCCGGCAGTGGTTCCGACCGGTGCTATTTCAGGATAGTTGTTGAAGGAAGGACATTTATCGGTACTTTCGTGCCGGACGCTGTCGAAGGCAAGTGTTTCGTGAAGATGGCGCGGGATTTAAAGTCAGCGGCGGCTTCGGTTCCGGAGGTTTTCGCCGTGTCTGCTGATTATCATTATTATATTCAGGAGGATTTAGGAACCATTTCGCTTTTTTCGGTTCTTTCCTCTCCTGAACGCGACGAACTGGTAAGGGAGACCATGCGAAGGCTTGTGCAGATGCAGAAGATTCCTATGGATATCTGGCATGATGATTGCGTCTCTAAGGATTTCGGCAGAAGGCAGGTGATGTGGGATCTCAACTATTTTAAATATGAATTTCTTAAGATCCGGAATGTGATTTTTGACGAGGATTTGCTTGAAAATGATTTCGTTCGGCTTGCTGATAGGATTATGGAAATTCCGTCATATTTTAATGGCTTCATGATGCGTGATTGTCAGAGCAGAAATGTGATGATTACCGATGACGGACCCGTGTTTATTGATTTTCAAGGTGGGAGACTTGGTCCGGTTCTGTATGATGCAGTGTCTTTCCTGTGGCAGGCACGCGCAGGTTTCAGTGACAGTTTTCGCATGGAGATGCTCGGTTATTATTGCGATGCTTTCTGCAATGGTGAATCGGTTAAAACGCAAGAGATGCTTACATATCTCGACGACATGGTGCTTTTCCGCACTATTCAGGTATTGGGTGCATACGGCTATCGTGGACTCGTGCAGCGTAAGGCGCATTTCCTTCTTTCAATTCCTTCTGCTCTTGCCAATCTTAAGGGACTGTTGGAAAAAGGAGTTCTCAATAGGTATCAGGAGTTGGAAAATGCTTGTAAGAAGATTGTTGACGATTCATCCGGAGATTTTTATATTACTTCAGGCAGACTCAGAGTGGATGTGTTCTCATTCTCTTATAAAGTAGGATATCCGGACGATCTTAGCGGAAACGGCGGCGGCTTTATGTTTGATTGCAGGGCTATGCACAATCCGGGAAGGTATGCTGCCTATAGAAATCTTACGGGAAGGGATAAGGAAGTGGCTGAGTTTCTTGAAACACGTGGAGAAGTCAAGGCTTTTCTCAATAATGTACAGTCATTGACCGATCCTGCAATAGAGAGATATCTGTCAAGAGGTTTCAGCCATTTGCAGATAGGATTCGGCTGCACCGGAGGGCAGCATCGGTCAGTTTATTGTGCAGAGAAGACTGCCGACCATATCCGTAAGACCTTTCCGGAAGTGGATCTTCATTTGACACATGTTCAACACCCGATTAAAAGCTGATATATGAAGGCTATGATATTATGTGCCGGTCTTGGGTCAAGATTGAAGCCTTGGACCGATAGTCATCCGAAAGCTCTTGTGCCGGTTGGTGGAATACCGATGTTGAAAAGAGTAGTGGATAAACTTGCTGACGAAGGATTTGACGAAGTCACGATCAATGTCCACCATTTTGCAGATCAGATAATTTCTTATCTTGAATGTGTGGAACTCCCGGTAAATAAAATAAATATTTCTGACGAAACAGATAGTTTGCTTGATACCGGCGGAGGTATTCTTAAAGCAGAACCTTTCCTTGCTGTAGATGACCGCCCGTTTCTGGTGCATAATGTAGATATAGTGTCAAATGCCGATCTTTCCGGGCTCTATCGCAGGCATATTGAAAATGGCAGCCGGATCACTCTGCTCGTGTCTGAAAGAGAGTCAAATCGACGGCTCGTATTTTATAATGATATGAGATTGAAAGGATGGCGGAATATAGTGTCAGGAGAGACTCGACCTTCAGATATGGAAATGTCGGAAGATGATCTTGAATTCGCATTCAGTGGTATATATGTGATGTCGCCCGACGTGTTCGCTATCATGAAGGAGAGTGGATATAATGGAAAGTTCCCTATCATGGATTTCTTCCTTGCGGGGATAAATGATCTTGACATTGCTGGTGTGGTGCAAGATGATCTGGATATAATAGACATAGGAAAGCCCGATACATTGCATCGGGCTAATCTTGAGATTGGATAATTAAAAATATCTGTGATCTTGCGTTTCCTTTACGACATTGAACTGGAAAATGCATCCTCCTATTAGGAAAACCACTGCTGTTCCTCCAAGCCACCAGGTCAGGGAGATACTTATAGTGAAACAGGAGATCATTAATAATATGCAACCGATTGCGTAGCAGATGATGGATAATGTTTTCATAGTCTAATATTGTTTGTTAAGGTTTCAGTCTTTACCACTAAACGCCATTGTCTCTGTTATGGTTTGCTGTTAATTATAATTTAACAGATTTGAAATATGATATGAAATAAATTGGTTATGCTCCTGTTTTTTGGGAGACGCTCCAGCCCATAATCTTTACAATGTGATATGCATAAAAATCAGCTGCAGCATCTCAATATGCTGCAGCTGATTTTTATGTTCGTTTAAATATTTTATTTTAATCGGAGTTCCTGTCCTATCTTGATGACATCTGTGGTCTCAAGCCCATTCAGTTTTCTTAACGATGTCGCTGACAATCCATGAGCCCTTGCAATCTTATTGATAGTATCACCTTTTTTTACAATGTAAGATGCTATCTGATGATTGCCTGATTTATATGTATTCTCCTTTTCTGCTGCGAGCTCAACCTTGTTTTTGTTGGGCGCATAATTGCGGGCTTTGGTATATGTGCTCTTTGAGAACGTATATTGGTCCGTGTGGGTGGTATGGTTGGCGAAGTCGAAGATTGCAGACGGATTTATGGCATATCCCATGAATCTGGTCTCAAAGTGAAGATGAGGACCTGTGCTTCTTCCCGTACTACCTCCAAGTCCGATAGGATCTCCTGCACGCACTACATCGTCAGGCTTTACAAGATGCTTGTTCAAGTGTCCGTATACTGTCTCAAGTCCGTTAGGGTGACGAAGTATGACGTAGTTGCCATATCCTCGACCTTCATAAGCCGTTAGGCGAACCTTGCCGTCGAATGCGGCATAGATCGTGTCGTTGCTTTTGATACCAATGTCCACACCCTTGTGCATCCTGCGGAATTTCTGGCGGTAGCCGTAGGGAGATGTCAACGGTCCATTGTGTGGCATTACGTAGCCTCTTACGTCGATTACCTGAGAGTCAGGCACGTCTTTTTCATTGAAAGGATTGACACTTCTTGAGTTCCAGCCTTCAGTATAAATGTCAAGTTCCGGCTCGATATCATTCTCAAGCAGATCGATAAAAGTATTTTGCTCTATGAGTTTGATCTTATCCTTTGATGAAGCTGCGTTTGCAAGCAGCTGCTTGTGGGCTGCTGCATGCGATGCTCCTTTTTTCTGTGCTGTCATGGCAAAGGGCACCACCGAGAGAAGTGCACAGCAAAGGATGGTATTGATTTTTTTCATTTTCATATTAAATTTCATCATCAGCATATAGGAACGCTACATTGGAGGGTGTGTAGTCAAATACTTCTTCCGGTTTGAAGAAGCGGTTGATTTCTATCTTCGCATTCTCCACACTGTCAGATGCATGCACTATGTTGGCTTGACCGCTCATGCTGTAATCACCTCTCAGTGTACCCGGCTCAGCCTTCCTTCCATTTGTCACTCCTGTCATTTTACGGAATACCTCCACAGCGTCTACTCCTTTCAATACCATGCATATCACAGGAGATGCTGTCATTGACTCAACTATCGAAGGAAAGAATGGTCTGTCCACAAGGTGAGCGTAATGCTCACGCAGGATTGCCTCATCAAGCTGCATCATCTTCATTCCTGTGATGATGAGTCCCTTATTCTGAATGCGGGTGATGATTTCTCCAGCAAGTCCTCTTTCTATCGCAGATGGTTTTAGAATGACAAGTGTCTGTTCCATTATACTGTTAAATTCTTTTAATCCTGATTTTTTCGATTTTCAAAGTTACAAAAATATTTCATGCAATCCTAATTATGTCATAAAAATTACATAAAATTATTGTTAAAAAATATTAAGCTTTTATTTAATTACTGTATTTCAAGAAATTATATTGTTGTTTCATTTTAATAAGGCAAATTAATTATTTGCACATTTGGTTAAAACTTGTGCAAACTTAATATTTGCTATTTCTAAAATTATTGTTAAAAATATTTGAACCCTTTGCTTTGCCTGTTGTTTGACTCATATACATTGATAAAATTCAACAAAACCAGTAATTCAACGAATTCCATTATGAACATACACACGATTCTTTGCTCGATCACTTCTGAAGCCGCGCATCGGCTGCCTACTGTTTCTATGCTTGGAACCGAAGAAGGAACTTATGCTGTGGCGCGAATTATCATGTCGATTGTCGACTGGATTTTCAAGCTGTTTGGTCTGTCACATCATCCGACTTTGGAATTATGGATATATTCTATCCTTGTGTTCGCAATCTCATGGGGAATAGGATATATCACGAAATGGGTGATTCTTTTCATAGTGAATCAGGTGAGCAAGAGATGGAAAAATCCTATATATCTGGATCTTACCAATGCACATTTCTTTAATAAGATATCAAAGATCATCCCGGCTTTATATTTCCTCGTATTCATACAATTCACGATGCAGCAGCATTCTGATCTAAGCGGATGGCTTTCACGTATCACCTGGATTTATCTATCCTTTATAGTAGCAAGATGCCTGACTATTCTCGCTTATATTATATGGAATCATGTGGATAAGAGGGAAAATAAGAAGCATCTGCCGCTGAAAGGACTCGTGCAGCTGATCTGCGGTATAATATGGATATTGTTTGCAATTGTAGCAGTGTCGATTTTAGTTGACAAGTCTCCGGGCAACCTTCTCGCCGGTATAGGGGTATTTGCTTCTGTATTGATGTTGGTGTTCAAGGATTCTATTTTGGGTGTGGTTGCCGGCGTACAGCTTTCAGAAAATGATTCAGTGCATGTGGGAGACTGGATTGCTGTAGACGGGACAAATGCAAACGGAACTGTCCTCGGTGTATCCCTTACAGAAGTAAAGGTGCAGAATTGGGACAAGACCGTATCTTCAGTGCCTCCGTATAATCTTATAACCGGTTCGTTTACTACTTACCGTCCTATGCAGGAAAGCAATACTCGCCGGATTGCAAGGACTTATCTCATCGACAGCGAGAGTGTGGTGGAAGCTACCCCGGAATTGCTTGCAAAAATATCCGAGATTCCACTCATGAAGGACTGGATTGCAAAAAAGCAGGCGCAGAAAGCCGCAGGAAAAGAATATTGCGTAAGCAATCCCGAAGGTCTTGCCGATGGCACTATCGATACGAATCTTGGAATGTTCCGCGCTTATATGAAAATGTGGCTGCAGAACAATCCAAACATTTCTCAGGTAGACGATCTTTTTGTCAATACACTTCAGCAGACAGCCCATGGCATTCCGTTCCAGGTATATTGCTTTACAAGTACATCACAGTGGATTCCTTATGAAGGCATTCAGTCAGCAGTATTCGAACATCTTGCTGTTATGCTCACTAAGTTTAACCTGTTCGTTTATGAGAATGAGTCAAGCCGTGCCACTATTCTTGAAGGCGTGATGAGCCGTCAGCTTCCGGAAGGTGAGAGCGTGTTCGGGCTTCCGACTCCTATGATCATCGACAGTCAGAAATCCTGATTCTGTCGCCTGTGACGTGGGCGGCGACACAAGCATAGAGGGCAGCTGTTTCCAGCCGGAGACGGCTGCCCCCGAAAGTTACCGGGATATAGCCTTTCCCGACAGCCATACTCACTTCTTCAGGAGTGAAGTCTCCTTCAGGTCCTACAAGGATTCTTACATTGCCGCCATTGTATTCATTTGCAAAGCTGCGTAATGGATATTCATTATCGCAATATCCCATACACTTGAAACCGGAAAAATCATCATTGATGATAGTTTCAAAATCTATCGGTCCGGCTATCTCTGCCATATTGGTTTTAAGCGACTGGTTCATGGCGGATATAGCTATCTTTTCCAGACGCTCGATTCTCAGGTTTTTTCTTTCGCTTCTACGGCATTTCATCAGAAAGATTCGGTCAATCCCGATTTCAACAGCTTTCTCGACAAGCCATTCCATCCTTTCCATATTTTTAGACGGAGCCACACATAGTTCTATCTGAAATCCCCACCAGGGTCTTATTTCCTCTTTTGTGAGAATTTCCAATGCGGTGTGTTTGGGATGCGCGTCCAGTATCACGCATTCGAATCGGTGCCCTTTTCCATCGGTGACAAAAATCTTGTCGCCTGCAGTCTTCCTGAGAACGCGGCAGCAGTGCCCGGATTCCGGCTCCGGTAGCACTCCTGTCGCCTCTATATCTGGAGAATAAAACTGAATCATGATCAGATTTGGTCTTTGTCATCTATTATGCCTCCGGCAGCCAGTCCGGTCTTATCGCTCGCCTCGCTTTTTGTGATAGTTTCCTTTTGGTTGTCTTTAAAGATAAGAGCAAAAAGTACACCTACGATGAGGGCGTAGCCTGCAAAAATAAACCAGGATGTGTCCCAGCCCTGTATCTGCAGGGCTGCCTGTTCGGATGTGAGATACTTAGCTCCCTCCGCCACCTCAAAATTGGGCACGAAGCGATTGATTACTGCCTGTGCTCCGAGAGTTCCGATCGTGGCTCCAATGCCATTTGTCATCAACATAAACAGCCCCTGTGCACTTGAGCGTATGCTCGGATCGGTCTTCTGGTCGACGAAAAGAGAACCGGAAACATTGAAGAAGTCGAATGCGATACCATAGACAATCATGGAAAGAATGAAAAGAACGACTCCGGATCCCGGGTTGCCGAGTCCGAAAAGACCGAATCGTAATACCCATGCCGTCATTGCCATCAACATCACGATCTTTATGCCAAATCTACGTAGAAAGAAAGGAATGAGAAGAATACACAACGTTTCAGATGCTTGGGAAATGGCTATAAGAGCATTTGCATTGTTGGCGCCGAAAGTGTCTGAGAATGCTTCTATCAATCTAAAACTTTTGATAAATGGGTTTGCAAAACCATTGGTGATCTGTAGGGAAACGCCCAGAAGCATGGAGAAAATGAAGAATATCGCCATCTGTTTATTTTTAAACAGCGTGAAGGCTTTCAATCCAAGCACTTCTGAAATAGAAAATCCCTTTTTTGTCTTGTCGACCGGACATGGTCCGAGAATTAACGCGTAAATAGAAAGTATAAGGCTGACTGTGCCTGAAGTCAGAAGCTGGGCGTATGAATCCTGATAGCCTGTAAAGTTTACAAAGAGCATCATGCAGATGAAGCCCACTGTTCCGAATACTCGTATCGGCGGGAAATGCTTCACGGTGTCAAGTCCCGCGCGCGATAGTCCGGTATATGCTACAGAATTAGCCAACCCTATTGTCGGCATAAAGAATGCAACGGAAAGAGTATAAAGAGTGAAAAGAGGTCCGAATGCTACGGAATCTCCTGCCTGAAAGGCATATATCCCGGCACTGATCATGAATACTCCTGCCAGAAGGTGACAGATACTCAGCATCTTTTGAGCAGGAATATATCTATCAGCAATGGCTCCGATAATTGCCGGCATGAAAATTGACACTATGCCTTGCACAGCATAAAAAATTCCAATATTGGAAGCTAAGCCTATTTCGTAAAGATAGCTTCCGAGCGAAGTCAGATATGCTCCCCAGACAGCGAATTCCAGAAAACTCATTATGGCGAGCCTTACTTTGAGAGAAAAGTTTCCGTTATTCATGATGTATTATGATATTTGGTTATTATTCGATTGATATAACTTCTCCGTCGTATGCATATTCTACCCCGGGGGGAAGAATGGCTGAGATGTCTTCATGCTTTCCGAGATTGTGGCATGCATGTGTGAGATAGCAGCGTTTTGGCTTCAATTCATCGATAAGTGCCAGTGCCTCAGGAAGAATAAGATGTGCAAAATGGGGATGCGTCACCCTGAGGCAGTTTAGAATGAGAACGTCAAGATCTTTTAGCTTATCCTTTTCATCTTCAGATATCGTCTTTGCATCTGTCACGTATGCGAAATTTCCGATTCTATAGCCATAAATAGGCAGCTTTCCGTGCATGACTTCTATCGGCACTATCTTCAGTCCGTTAAGCAAGAAGGGAGTGCACTCTATTTCGTGAAGATTCAGTTTTGGAACTCCCGGATAGGGATGCTGCCTGAAGCAATAGTCTACCCGCGTGCGAAGATCTTTCGCCGTCTGTGGATTCGCGAAAATAGGGAGATCACTTTCAATGCAGAATGGTCTTACATCGTCTATTCCCCCTACATGGTCATAATGCTGATGGGTAAGAAGTACGGCATCGATCTGGCTGAGCCCGAGGCGGAGTGCCTGTTGCCTTAGATCGGGAGAGGCGTCGATAAGAATGCGCATTCCATGAGTCTCTACGAGAACGGATGCTCGCAACCGTTTGTCTTTAGTATCTGTCGACATGCAAGTCGGGCATGTGCATCCTATTTCCGGTATCCCTTTGGATGTGCCGCTTCCAAGGACGGTGACTTTTATTGCCGAATCTATATAATTGACCTCTGGACGGAGTTCAATGCCGAATTTCAGCTTTACTGTCCTCATGATGTGCGATGCGAGGTCTGCCACCTCTTTACCTGTTGCATTGCCGGTATTGGCTATCACAAGCGGTTGCTTTTGCCATACTTCTGCGCCTCCTTTCTTTAGTCCTTTCAGTCCGGCATGATCTATCAGCCATGCTCCGGAAAGTTTGACTTTCCCTTCTATGGCTGAGGGATACTCAGGGATGTCAATACCACGTGGCTTGATTTCCTGTTCTAAAAAATATCTGTTGACTTCAGGATTCTTAAAAAAAGATCCCGCACTTCCGATTCGCGATGGATCCGGAAGTTTACTGTCGCGCAATCTTATCACTTCATCTGCAAGTTCCCTGGTAGTCGGGGTTCTTCCCAATGCAGCGGCATATTGCTTCAGCGGTGTGTATGACAGATTAAGTGCCTCTGACCCCGGTCGCAACCTGTAGCTGACTTTCATCACTATAAGTTTTCCCTTGGCATCATGTTTGAATATTGAGTCGCGGTAGCCAAACCTGCAATCCTCTTTTTTAAGAAGAACCGTTTTTCTGGTCATAGTATCAAAGCATTCTACCGAATGAATGAAATCTCCGGCTTCCGCACCGTAGGCACCTACATTCTGCACTGCTGATGCCCCGACTTCTCCGGGAATGCCTGCCATGTTTTCAAGCCCTGCAATTTCGTTTGAAATGCACCAATCCACGAGATCTGTCCATTTCTCACCTGCACCTGCTATGACGTAGACCGTATCTTCATTCTTTTGGTATTTGGTGATTCCTTTGATAAGAGAATGCAGTACGATCCCTTTGAATGGATTAAGAAACAGTAGATTAGAGCCACTTCCGATATGAAGATATTCATTATCCGTGAATTCCTGAGTACTGCTTAATGCAAGAAGATCTTTTTCGCTTTCATATTCAGCGAATATCGCCGCTTTTGCCGGAACCTTGAATGTGGTCAGATGGGTTATATCCTTATTATATTCAATAGTCATTGCCTGAATCTTGTTAAAAGTCCGTCAGTAAAGATAAGGTATGTGCCGTTGGCATATTGCCATATGTCCATGGTCTGCGAATGATTATGCCCCGAGTTCACTTCATCCGGATTTCCCAATGCGAGCTTGCATTCGTCTTTGGTCATGCCGGATCCAACTTTCCCGTCCTTGATCAAATCCCAGTTTTCTTCTGATATCTGTGGATAGTTGTTTTTGGGATCTGTCAGGAAGAATACCGAAGCAAAATTTCTGCTGTCAAACATATCTGATGTGTAATTCATCTGAAGATAAGCCTCTTCTCCTTGCCTTCTGCATATTCTGACTTTCATCGGGAAATCGCCTGTAGTAGGCAGGACATCGGTGACCTTTACTTTTGCAAATTTTTGTCCGGGGCAGCGCTCACCATGCCTGTCATACCATAGATTGCTTTTAGTCCAAAGAGTCTTCCCATTGATTTTTTCCTTCCATTTCTCGATGAGTTCGAGGTCTGCCAGCAGTGGGAGTCTGGTGCTGTCTGTCTCCTTCATTGCTCTTTCAGTGGGTTTCCCGGTGGGATATCTCAAAGTTCTCTTTCCGTCTGTAAAAAGAATGATACACTCCTCCTCAAGATTGGGATTGATTCTGCTTTCTGTTCCTAAATAGGTCAGAGTCACACCGGAAATCGAGTCTTCTCCTGCATCGTCGATACCAAGCGGTTCGAAAATGAAAAGAGTCCGTTCGCTCATTGAGAGAAACGGTTTCCCTATTTCCCAAGACAACAGGGGAGTGCCTTGCAGTGATGATGCGAATGTCTGTTCCTCGCTTTTTGTCATCAGTCTGACATCCTCTTTGTTCATCCTGATAGTTTTGGTGCTCTCGATTCCTGTGCTGCATGACAAGGCTGTAAGCAAAAACAGACCAGTGATGAAGATATGTTGTAACGACCTTAGTCCGGGCATAATTGTATTTAAATCACAATGAAGTTATTTAGACCATATTCTTTGTTAAGGATTTGACGTGTTTCCGTGCGGATATTTCTTCAAGTAGACAGGCATCATGGCTTATCGATGAAGTAAAATACGCCGAAAAGATAGCGAAAGACTGCCAAAGTGAATGAGATATTTCATTTTTTGGGGCATTGTTGGTATTCGTATAATAGTCTAAATAATCTCAATATATTGAATATTAATGTTATGTGCGAATCCGGCATCTGATGCGCAAATTCAGCTACAAAGATAATGATTTTTTTTTTGAAAAAAAAGAGTTGAAAAATTTGGTGCATTCAAAAAAAAGCAGTAACTTTGCACTCGCAAACGAGGGAAATCCCTCGTGAGTCAATAATTTTATTTACGGCGGGATAGCTCAGTTGGTTAGAGCGTCGGATTCATAACCCGGAGGTCTCGAGTTCAATTCTCGATCCCGCTACTAAAAGTCACCTTTAAGGGTGACTTTTTTGTCAATGTATATGTATTGGATAATAAGATGAGGGTGTGTCAAAATGGCGCACTCTCATTTTTTTGTGTCAAGAACTTTGGATATTGTCAGGCGACTGTTCTTTC
>JAIDQZ010000011.1 GCA_029062005.1 Muribaculaceae bacterium
AAATGGTTGTATTCGACAGGCCATTGTATGTGGAGGATACCAATGTGTATGGTATCATTTATAATTCAGATATCGATAATCATAGCAATATGTCAGATTATATTGCTTACCTTGTCGGCTGTGAATATTTTGAGAAGAACGGAGGAGTTATATGCGATGGTGGATACCTGTGGCAATTACCTGACGGCATTCACTCGATTTCATGCAATTGCGCTCTCCACAGATTCCTGGGAGTATTAATGAAAAATGTTGTTGGATTCAAATCGTTAGAGTTTAAAGAACCAATATATTGGAACGATGGTGAAGTGGATGATGACAGAGGTGGTTCATGTTTCATATTGAAACCAGAACTCATTGAGCGATATCCATCAAAAAGTGATGAAGTACGATGAAAGAATCAGGAATGAAACACATAGTTGCACGAAAGGATTTCGTAAGCCATGACAATAAAGAGGAATCAGGAGAACTGCTACAAAAGACAACATATTCAGTTCACAATGTTCTCACAAGGGATGAGTTCATGAAGTCAGACAATAAAATGGAAGCAAGAATACCAAAGTTGGAAAGACTTGCAGAAGTAAAGCTTTTAGACTCGACTGAAAGAGTGAAGAACTATGATGAGTATGTGAAAGCACGATAACATCTCTACATAATACCCAGAAAAGACCACAATGGAGACACGTTTCCACTGTGGTCATATTTTATGGAGTCTGTGGCTTGGACAAACAGAGCATCTGATTCACCGTCATACTTGTTTATTAACAAAAGGAATAATAAGCTTATCTTATTATTTATAAGCAATATAGCTCCACAATGATTAAGGGTGAATTTTTAAAAGTGGCTGTCCTATTTCTATACAAATATATAATATAACAAATGGTCTCTTTTGTGGCATGGGTACATGTCAAAAATAAATTTTTCAGCTTTTTGTTATTTCTATACTATAAAATAAATTTTATAGAAAATGAAATTAAGTATCTCAAATAAGAACCTAAAACAAAAACCTACTACCCAGAAAGAGAAATCTGTTTATTTCAAGGACCTTAAATTCAAGACAGAGGATTTATCAATTGAAGCAATCAAAGAGATTATTGATACCGGGTATACTATCACTTATCTTTACAGTGATAATGAGTTTGATAGAAGAAACCATTATATGACTAAGAACTATCTTGGGACTCAATTTATCTGTGTTGATATTGATAAATGCGAGATACCACCAGCAGAGTTTATAAAACATGTCCAGTACAAACCCTCTGTGATGCATACTACTTTCTCAAATCTCACAGAAAGAAAGGATTATAAGTATTGCTTTCATTTGCTCTATTTCTTCAACGAAGTAATTTATGGAGAAGATAACTTTCACTATGTCTTTAACTTACTTACAGAAGACTATAATGATTTTATTGATAGGCAAGCAATGGACTGTCATAGAATAATGTTTACCTCAAATTCCTCATTAAACAACTATGAATATTATGATTATGGGATAATTTACAGAGTTAATGATTTTATTAGAGCAGGAGATAATGATTGGGACAAAATCAGCGCAGCTGATATATATAATAACTCCAAGAACAATATATCAGAGAAAACAGATTTGTCCCGACAGGTATATTGCTCAACTTCCTCTTTCACTCTTGACAAGGAGTTTTATCAAAACATGTTTACCATGAACAGGAGTGAATTTATTTACCATTATTCTTCAACCTACCCTTATATAACCGAAACTTATGTAGACCCCGGCAGGTACGAAAATGGATATGTCGATTTACGACATGAAGATTATTATGTGGTCCCTACTGCTCAATACCGCTGGGATTCAGAAAGACAAAAACCATATATCCCCAAGATAAAGGAAGGTTCAAGAACAAAAATGCTGTGGTATGATGCTCTTTGCTTCATGAAGATAGTTCCTGAAATCACTAAGGAATATTTAGTCTATCTGTTAACGGCAGAAGTATACAGGAACTTTGATAATGAAGACAAGCAAATGGATAATATGTTTATCATCAACAAGTGCAGAGAGGTCTGGAATAGCATTGACACCATTACAGTAAAACCCATGAAGAGGTCTTTTAGGATTGATAAGAATTATTGGATTGAGAGAGGCATGGACAACTGGTTGAGCATAACCAATCATATCAGGAAGCAGATTAGAAGCAATGATTTTGAGAACCTCTATGACTGCTCACTGACCATCGAACAGAACATAACTGAGTTTAAGAAATTTGGGGTAATAACTACCCCAAAGACTCTTAAAACATGGCTGGAGAACAATGGTATTCCCTATATCACAGATAAAGAAATGCGAGATAGGACTGTCATAAAGCTATATGAGGAAGATAAGAGCAGAAGCAGCAGGGAGCTTGAGAGGCTATGTAAAGAACATGACGTAGAAGTCAATTACAGAACTATCCAGAGGATATTGAATAAACATAATAGAGACAATGAATAATTACTGTTGTATTTCTCACTTCTAATCAAAATAAAAAACAGTAGATTGGATTCGCACCCGTTCTACTGTTTTTATAGCAAAATGTCTATTTGTTAGAACTCCCAGCTGACTTCTTCCATTGGGTCGGTAGCAGCTTCCATTAAGTCGGGTGATATACCACCGTTAACAATTGCATCACTCAAAGAGAATTCCAAAGTGTGCATTTTCATTCGTTTAAATGGGAAATTATAACCACTTGACCAAAGTAAAATTTCCTCATTTGAAGGTGTTATATATAGAATGTCAATCTTTTCACGACGTCTGAACGATTCAGCGAACTCAAGTGGATTATTATAATCAAATTTGGTGTCTCCATTATCATTGAGAGGAAACTGAAGATAGTGCTCCATTGTGGCAATCCCGTTTGAATTGCCATACATCTCAAGTGTTGAAGATTTATTGTCGTCGCATCTAAATACCACCCTCCCTTCATAAAAATCAGATGCAGTGATTTTTATTCCATACTGCCATCTGTAAAGCTCAATATCAATTTTCTGATTGTTGACTTCTGGTTTGAAATTACGGTATGTTCCAAAATATCTTAGAACCTCATTAACAAAACTATTTTTTTTACCCGTTGGTGTTGCGTCTCCATAATCACAGAAGCCAACAGTATTATAAGCACGTTTATATACTACTGTATTTAAATCAGGTATTGCATCTTCATCCCAACTAAGATAAAAGGGTTCACACCATCCATCACCTCTTCTCTCTATAACATTTTTTCCATTTGGTACATATGTCATCACAAAATGGTAATAACGATTTTTTGCAAGTTTTAAGGAGATGAGAGTCGGGTCATCAAAGAGTGCAAGAATGACTTGCGTCATTTCGGTATCGCCAATTTCTAACTCATCATTGGATTGATAACCAATAAGAGCATACAGGTCATCACTTGACGCTCTTGACATAGGAGAGATCTCCCATTCAAGGGAAGTAGGAGCGAGTGAGACCATTACAGAATCACTGTCCAGAACTTCATTGCCTTCATTCGGGGTTTCGGGGACAACAGGTTCTGGTTCATCTGCTGCTCCCTGTGAGCAAGCTGCCGGGATAAGCACAAGGGCACCTAAAAGAAACAATCCTTTGAAGCAGCCAATAACTTTTTCTATCATAAACTGACTATTAGTTTTGTATCCGCGTGATACCCTGAAACGGACAAGAACTAAACTAAAAACGTGGGTACCTTACCATTGCTCGTCCCACATCTTGAGGCTCTGGCATGTGCCCATCACAGTCAGACGAGCAATGTGCAGAGCCCACGTGTATATGCAGACACACACCAATAGTTATCATGCTTCTCTGCATGGCTACTGGGGTGATATATACATATCCATGAACATCTACCATTGCATCCTCCTTGACTGTGATTTTGAAACTGCCAGATTTCAAGATGTCAAGAACAGAAACGCTGATAAACGTTTTCTCAAATGTAATACATCCCACCCGCATCACCCTCTCTTGGACTCTGCAAGTGTTATGTATTACAAAGTTAGGTATAATTTATCAGATAGAGCAAATACAATCTAAAAAACTGAATAAATTTCTGCATCAGATTTCAATCTTATTTTACTTACTAATATTAACGAACTGAATATCTGACGGACGCATTATTTTTCTACAAAAGCCTAATTGCCAAGCTGCTCCCTACCTACCTCACTAACCTTAAATGTATTAAAATAATCTTTATGGATAAAAATGATACCACTATCCTTCATACTATCCTTCCAGCAATTTCATCACATAAACCAATGTGCATAAGCGGTTTACTCTCCTTGTTAAAAACTTCAACGAAGACGAATATTGATCTAAACATTACTATAACACAAGCGATTGAGAAGTATTCATGTTGCTATCAATCGCTTGTGTTATAACATATCCTAATAAATTGAAATATCGATGTCTATACAACTATAATTTTTTGATATGACTTGGAAAGAAGCTGTACTTACCGTCCTCAAAGATAACAAGAAGGGAGACATATATGTCCCCATGCATTACCGCGACATAACGAATGCCATTTTTGAAAACGACCTTATAAAATCAGAAGGTAAGAAAACGCCTGCTAATACTGTAAATGCAACCCTTACAAGCAATAAAGATTTATTTGAAAACGTAGGTGACGGAGAATACAAACTGACAGAACGTGGTCTGCAATACTCTGCCAAACACAAAAAGAAAGGTGTTGACATTGTAGCATCTGACAAAGAATCAGATGAAAGCCAGAAATCTATAGTTCAATCCAAGTTAATAAAATCTTACGGGATGTATTGGATGAGAGATGCCATTAACTGGAATACTAGTCCACGACTATTAGGCGTTCAGACATTTGGTTCGAAGCCGATCGATTTAAGTGAAATGAGAGGTATTTATATGCTTTATGATGGTCGAGAAGTCGTTTACGTAGGTCAAGCAACAGATTCCATCTTAAAACGGTTAATCCAGCATACTAAAAACAGACTGGCAACTCGATGGAACCGATTTTCATGGTTTGGCATTGATGATGTAAATAAAGATGGCCAACTAATAAAAACAAAGGATCACTTTACGACTAACATTAATGATCTTGTAGATGCGTTGGAAGGAATATTGATCGAAGGATTAGAGCCACGCCAGAATCGCCGACAAGGAGACAATTTCGGCTTCGAGTATTATCAACAAATCGATAAAGAAATTACCAAAAGTAGGATTATGTCTGATCTAAAGACATTATTTTGATTGCCATAGCATTGTCTTACACATGCAATAAATGAGCCATTGCTTCTGCGAGTATATTAACAGCCATAACTATCTTCTGTTCTTATTACGGGGGAGTATCTCTCTTTGCGGAGCCGGCTCATAGGATTTAAGGCCAGTATCACCGGTAAATATTTCTGCAGTAAAATTCTTAGATACGTATAATTCCGCAACTTGAATAATTGAAGCATCTCCCATAGAAATACCACTGATTGCGAGCTCTCTCCACTTTTCCACCAATTCTCTGAATTTCCTTTCATCAAAAAGCTCAGATTGATTTGTAAAGATGTCCCAAGGTTCTGTGCCATTAATTGATTTAATAATAAAGTCTGCGAACTTATCAATGTAGGCTTTCGGATCAACTCCTTTAATTTGTGTAATGTGATTGCCACATTCAATCACCGAAGCTAAAGGTAGGACAATTCTTGCTCCATCATTAATCTCTGCTTTGATTTTTGACTCGACTTCCTGCTTCCCAATCACATCCTTTCCTTTTTTCTCTATTTTGTTCCTGCCTGGAATATCCAACCATACACAGAGAATACTTGTATCAAGAATAAGCACTTTTCTTGCCATACGCTCAAGATGTAAGAATATTTTTAGTCATCATGTTGCCAGGGGTATATCTTGCCAATTCCCGGAGGAAATTAGGACGGTTAGTAAGACGGAAAATCGTGGCCGATCCATGAGAGCCTTCTCTGGTCACGCAGCTGACTGAATCCAATACCTCTGTACTCAGTTCATCAATTAAAACTGGATTATGAGTAGTACAAAGCACATCAAAATCACCATTTTTAGCAATTTCTGTAAGTGCATAAACTAATTCTCCTGCTCTGGAGGGATGCAAGCCATTGTCAATTTCCTCAATAACAATTAGAGAATCTGAAGTCCTTGTCAGTAATGCTACTATGATAGCAATAAAACGTAATGTTCCATCAGACATTGATCGTGCATCTATTTCCATAGAGTCCTCCGCATCTCCCCAGTCTTCACGACAGTAGAGCATTGCAGTATCCTTAAACCGTCCCACCCGTTCCGCCCAAATCTTCCTTATATCTTTCTCTGGAAGTTTGCTGACGTATTTCGTTAGGATAGTTTCAAAATTCCTTGATTCGTCCTCTGATATCGCAGCAATTACTCCAGCTACATTAGAACCGTCAGAATTGAGGGTTTCAGATAGCTGAACATAGTCGCGCATACGGCCAGGGGTAGGATCAAGTACATAAATATTTGCAAAAGATTCCAGTGCAGCCTTAGCTCCATCCTTTATTATTTTAAGTACATTCTGCCCTTGCACCTGCGACAGAACTGTGATATCACGCCTAAGGCTTATCCCCTTCCTTGGACCAGGACGATCCTTATCAAAACGAGCAATTATCTGATTTGAAATCGCATGTGACGTTAAAGCGTCCGTATCAAATAGATTTCGCCAAATGTTATCTCGAGTAGCTACTTCCAAGGATTCAGCATTGACAAATGCCTCTGCATTCGATACCGAGAAGTCCAACTTGTATTTATATTTCGTGCCACCACTCTTAAATACAACTTCAATGGAAGCAACGTCTCGCCCTCTTCGGATAATTTGATCAATACCTCCGCGAATACTTTTACATACTTCAGAAAGTCTATCTCCGGCACTTAGGCGTGAAAGAAATATCAAAGCATCCACAATATTGGATTTTCCGGAAGCATTGGTACCAATAAGAAAAGTGATCTGATCTATTAGTAGAGTTCCTTTATCAAAACTTTTCCAGTTATGTAGAGTAAGTGCTGTAATCATAACGCCTAAAGTGTTTATCGGCAAAGCTAATAAAATTCAGCGATATAAGCAAGATCAACCTCTATCTCCTATATTAAAAAGAACTATTTAATTGATTAATACGTTATGGAGATAAACACACCATAATATGACAAGAAAAGAACTCACTGACATTATAGCCGCAAAAGTGGAAGATGTCATCAAGAATCCCGGACGCTGGGGTGACGACCCTCAGATAAGCATTATCCCTACAACACTGTTAGTCGATATCGAACGGCATAAAGATGCTGAGAGTGCTATTGAGTTCAGCGACTACGCTATTGAAGAGGATGCTGTGGAAGATGGCGATTATTCGGAAAATGCCGCTGATTTCCAATCAGCTTCCGACCCTGACCTTTACCCAATCGGGACGCTTATTGATTATGTCAACAAGAGACCTGATTTACAAAAAATCGATAAACTCGCTGAACAGTACATTCCTCAAAGTGGAGAAAATCTTTTCGCAGTATAACCAAAGGTAAATCCAAAGCTCCTTCAGCCGGAGATTTTAGGAATAAAATCGGGTAGGTCGGAAAACGAAGCAAGTTTTCTGGCCTACTTTTGTTTTCCTTCCTCCCACACCAACGTACGTGCCGCTCGGCATACGGCGGTTTCGTGCTTATCTTATTCTTCTTAGATTCCGCATTAAAGACATCGTCACTTCTTCTCTATTGTCGGGATACGCCCTATCGTCTTGAAAATAATCAGTACGAATAAACCGTGCCGTTGCTGTCAAGCCCCTGTATACTGATGCGGATGTCACGACAAGTTGGGTTGTTGAAGAACTCAACGCGAGCTTTTCCGTCAGAATCAGTTGTCACCAACGGATTCCAATATAGAGTGCGCCGGAAGTCAGGATCTTCCAATTCACTGATATCCTCAACGTTCTGAAACTCTTTCGGAACCGTATAACCCTCTATGGTCTGGAGGCGGGTACCTTTTACTGCAGGACTTCTATGCTCAGGGAATGTTTCAATCAACACCGCGCAACCATATCTCCCATCAACATTGAACGAGGTATAATGCACCGGGTCGGCATATTTCGCCATTATGGCAGGATCCTCGGTGATAAAGACTGATTTTATACCTTCCGGATACAACAAAGTATAATTCATTGAATCACTTTCATAGGTGACCTTATAGTCAATTACGAAGAGTGGATCTTTGGTTTTATACCTAACTCTCTCTTCACCGCCCTTATATTGTTTATGGAAATTAGGATTAATGCTTTTGAGCACCTCAAACAAATCCTTGCTTATCACCTCTCCATGGTCAGCCAAGTCACCCAACTCCTCCTGCATATCGTAATAAACCAATGATTTTGAGCGTGCCCTGTATGTTTCACTCCGTTTTCCTTTCACCACTACCTCATTCAGCCTGACTGTATTTGTCGAAAGGGAATCGTCAATATGTTTCAAGATTTGCTCCACCTCCTCTTCGTATTTCAGGGAATCAAGCTCGCTCATCGGTGTAACTATTGCCGAATTATCTGCCGTGAAACTTTCCAACACCATCTCCATCGGCTCATATTTTCGAGGAGAGGGAGAGAAAAGCCTGTCCAATATCACACGGTAATCCTTCTTCTTGCCCTTTTCACTGACTGACATCACCAGACTCCATTTTCCATTAAAGTCATAACTCAAGTGGAAATGCCCGCAGCTGTCAGTGGTGAGAAGGCCTGCAAAGTTCCTTCTAAGCGAATCACCCATTTCCTTCTCGGAAACCATGACTGAAACATCTACACCCGCTTTCGGAATTCCACGCACAAAAGAGACAACCTTTCCATCCATGTAAATAGCATCTTCCGGATTGTATTTGAGGTTGAGCGGATTTATATCCGCCATCTCCTCCCATGAATAGCATCTCCAGCCTAAAACCATCATAAGCAAATCAAGATTCCGCGCGGAACTTTCGGATTTTTCACGAAAATACTGCATGGGATTACGCACATATCCTTTGATTTCAGACATGAGCAGCAAATCAGAGAGTAGACCTCCCTGATAGTCCACCGCATTATCGCCATCTGTTATAGAAACCGAAAGAGGTACTTGTGCCGCAGGGTTTCCTTCGGCATCCATAGCAGCAAGGTCAAGAATGACTTTGCCAGACGGCTCCGGTTCACTTTTGTCCATAAAAGCTGATACTTTTCCATACCCTCCATTATTGATGAATACCATCCTTTCAGCCAACGTCTGCCCCTGTGGACCAAATAAAGATATTATCGATACACCGGACAGCATATCCCTACTGCTTAATTTCAGCGTTCTTTCCCTATTCAGGCTCACAAAAGAATATGACCAAAGTGCTCCTCGTGAACTGATGGATAATCCTGCGATGCCCGGCACCCCAGTTCCTTTTTTAGACCTAATAGTTACAAAAATACTATCAGGTATTGATAAATTGTCAACTCTAAGAACTACTCCGTTATCACTAACCTGTGGCAGCATAAATTTATGCTCAGTCCGGTCATTGCCACAAGTTATCACAGCCTTGTAACTACCTAGTGACTGCGGGATAATTTCAAAAAAGCCCCGACCCTCATGGGAAGATTGTATAGTTGCTATGGTCTGCCCGGTAGATTCATCAATAACCTTTCCTTTACCTTCAAGCGGTATTCCATAGCGCCCGATAATCTCAAACGCTACCCTTGAAGGAACTCCAGCAACCAGATTTCCCCCTTCCGGGAAGAATCTCATTGACACCTTAGACCCTGCTTTTGTGACAGGACGTGCACCTGGGTATTTTGATATGCCGCGTACCATTTTCTTTTCGGAAAAATCACCGGCATGTTTAGGCGTTTCAAAAACAGGAATTACACGGGAAAATACTGCAGCATCTCCGAAATTCAACATATACTTAGTAAACGCCCTTATTTCATAAAATCCAGAATAAAATGGCAAGTGGTTTAGATTGAATGTTCCATGGCATCTTCCATCCTTAATTTTAAGGATCTGCTTAGCCACAACTTTTCCGCGTGGATTCAACAATTCCACATACAGTGTGTGGCTCAATGTTGTAGGCGCATTTCCAAGCCCTTCTACCACATAGCATTGGAATCCTATTTTATCTCCCTGATAGTATCCGGTATTATCCAGATGCACATAAGCCTTCTCCCGAGGCATTCTTTCATGAAATGTCAGCGCTTGGTTTATTAGATTCGACAACTTTATCATCATGCTGTCATTTTCAGCAGGGCTTGCCTGATTGAATGCAGCAATGACCAATGACAGAAGAGTTATAAACCTTATGGATTTTTGCAGGGACATAACTATTTATGCAGAAAAAACATCTATTTGTGATGTAAATATATG
>JAIDQZ010000110.1 GCA_029062005.1 Muribaculaceae bacterium
ATCTATTATATACAATAATTTCATAAAAAAATATGCCCTTAAGAGGGCATATTTTTGAAATAGGTTGATTTTTACGTAGATAAGATTGGAGAAAATCAATAGTTATAGCCATCTGCCTTGCATTTTGCCTGCATTCTCTCTATTCTCTTGTTGATGTCAGGATGAGTGGAGAAAAGCTGTGCCAATCCTCCGGTTGCTCTTGCTCCTGATGCATCTTCCATTTTCTTTAACTTTTGGAACGCTTTGACCATCGCAGCAGGATTCTTACCATTCTTCTTCAGGAATGAATAACCGTAGTCATCTGCATTGTTTTCCTGATTTTTAGAATACTTGGCAGAAGCGAGATTCTGTGCTATAGCGCCAAATTGTGAATCAGTGAGGGCAGCCACTGTCGAGCTTGTAGATGCAAGCACGTCCATGAGGGCAGCCGTATGAAGGGCGTTCTTAAAAGCGTTTTTTGTGTCTTGATGCGCCACGTGTCCCATCTCATGTCCTATCACTCCCAGCACCTCATCATCACTCATCACATCCATAAGTCCGCTGTAGACCCTTATGGAACCGTCAGCACATGCAAAGGCATTTATATCGTTTGTCTTATATACTTTGAAGTTCAATGGTATGCCTTCAACATTTGTTATGCCGCTGAGTATTTTGTTAAGACGTATGGTGTAAGGATCACCGGAGCCACAGACTGTATTTTTGGCGTCAGACTGAGCTATGTAGCTCTTCACATATTGCTGTATCTGATCGTTTGATATAGTCATGGATTGCGCTATTTTTGCTCCTCCCTGCGCAAGACGGACCATATCGAGATTTTGTGCAACACTGCATCCCGTCAGAATTACCGCGCATAAACACACAACTGGAATTAATTTTTTCATTGTAATTAAAAAAGGTGTTACTTAATAAGGAAGTAACACCTTGTCTTAAATTTAAATTTTTTGAATAATAATTATCCGAGGAATGCGAGAAGCACACCTGCAGCTACTGCACTGCCGATCACTCCGGCTACATTCGGACCCATGGCGTGCATGAGCAGATAGTTGGAGGGATCGTACTCAAGACCGAGGTTGTTGGAGATACGCGCAGCCATAGGCACCGCAGAAACACCTGCATTACCAATGAGAGGATTGATCTTCTTACCTTCAGGAAGCACGAGATTGAAGAGCTTCACTGAAAGAACACCTGCTGAAGAGGCGATGATGAACGCTATGAATCCGAGCAGGAAGATGAAGAGAGTCTCTTTAGTAAGGAAGAGATCCGCCTGAGTTGATGCACCTACTGTGAGTCCGAGAAGGATTGTCACGATGTCAGTCATGGCGTTGCTTGCGGTCTTGGCAAGACGCGTGGTCACACCGCTTTCCCTGAGAAGATTTCCGAAGAAAAGCATACCGAGCAGGGGAAGACCTGAAGGAACGATGAAGCAAGTCATCATAAGTCCTACGATAGGGAATATGATCTTCTCGTCTTGAGAAACGACGCGGGCCGGCTTCATCTTTATCTTACGCTCCTTGTCAGTCGTGAAAAGACGCATCAATGGAGGCTGAATTAGCGGTATGAGAGCCATATAGGAATACGCTGACACCGCAACAGCTCCTAAGAGAGCGGGATTCAATTTTGAAGTCGTGAATATCGCGGTCGGACCGTCAGCGCCACCGATGATTGCGACGCAGCCTGCCGACAGAGGATCCATTCCGATAAGGAGTGCAAGCATATAGGCTCCGAAGATACCGAACTGTGCGCACGCTCCGATTATCATAAGTTTAGGATTGGCAAGAAGAGCCGAGAAGTCGGTCATCGCACCGATGCCAAGGAAGATAAGTGGCGGGTACCATCCTTTCTCGACGCCATTGTATAATATATTCAGTACGGATCCCGGTTCGTATATACCGATTTCCATACCCGGCTGGAAGGGAATGTTGCCGATAAGCATACCGAAACCTATCGGAACGAGCAGAAGAGGCTCGAAGTTCTTCTTGATGGCGAGCCATACGAAGAAGCATCCCACAGCAAGCATGATGAGATTTTCATACTGGCAGTTGGCGAAGCCTGTAAAGTTCCAGAAGGTTGTGATGTTTTCGGAAAGGAATTCCCAGAATGTCTGTGCAAGTATCATATCGAATTGCTTTTCAATTTTGGGAATTAGCCTATAATCATGATGTCGTTGCCTTCAAGCACAGCGTCACCGACACTGACAAGAATCTTCTGGACGGTGCCGCCTACGGAAGCCTTGACATCGTTTTCCATCTTCATGGCCTCAAGAACACATACGGTGTCGCCTGCGCTGACAGTGTCACCCTCTTTCACCTTGAAGCTCATGATGGTGCCTGGAAGCGGAGCCTTGATAGCGCCTGCAGCATTGCTGACAGTCTGTTTTGCGATTACTTTTTCCCCGGAAGCGGTTGTAGGAGCCGGAGCCGCCTTATTGATTTTCACAGGTGATTTGGTGTCTTTTTCAAGTTCCACGTGATAGTGGCTGCCGTTGACAATCACTTCCACCTGATTTCCATCGACATCGCCAACTTCAACGTTGAACTTGATGCCGTTGATCTTATATTTATATTCTTTCATTTTTTTAGATTATTTACGGATGTTGCGATGAAGTTCAGGCTTAGCGCGCAAATTGTAAATTTTGGAATTCCATGGAGAATATGACTTCTTTATCTGGTGTATGGTAAGAAGTGTATGCTCTATGTCATGTCCTTGTCCAAAGTGCTCGGCGAGGGCCATGCCTATTGCGGCTATTGTCTCTCCGCTTGCCAGTTCCGGATGAGCCTGGTCGATGGTCTTGCCGGCTTTTTCCACTGTAGCATGCTTCTTCTTTGTGAGAAGATATTGGGAAATCTGACCGAATCCCATGAATAGAAGGCTCAGGAGGATGAGTGCTGAGATCACAATACACATGGCGATGAGAGTGAGCGAACCGCCGAATGAATCGTTTTCCTTAAGATTGTTGGCCTTCTCAATCTGGCGCATTCTTTTAGCCGTGGCGCTTACCTCCACGGTGTTTGTTTCTTCAGACGGCACTGCTACCGATTCGAGGCATTCCTGTCCGTTTGCCTCACAGCATTCCACAGGAGCGTCGATCTGTTCGGGAGCAAGCTCTGTCTGAGCGTAACCGCACGTAAGCGACAGGCTTATGATTCCTAATGTTATATATCTCTTAAGCATAATGTCTTAAATTATAGAGGAATGTTGCCGTGCTTTTTAGGCGGATTGCTCTGCTTCTTTGTAGCAAGCATCTGAAGGGCACGGATGATGCGGAAACGAGTGTTGCGCGGCTCGATTACATCATCGATATATCCATATTTAGCGGCATTGTAAGGATTGGCGAAAAGTTTAGTGTATTCTTCTTCTTTCTCCTTCTTGAATGCAGCGGGATCTTCATGCTCTTTGGCTTCTTTTGCATAGAGCACGCCGACTGCACCTTCAGCACCCATTACAGCTATCTCAGCGGTAGGCCATGCATAGTTCATGTCGCCTCTGAGCTGTTTGCAACTCATCACGATGTGGCTGCCGCCATAGCTCTTGCGCAGAGTGACTGTGACCTTAGGCACAGTTGCCTCGCCGTAGGCGTAGAGAAGCTTGGCTCCGTGAAGGATGACAGCATTGTATTCCTGACCTGTACCGGGAAGGAATCCGGGAACGTCTACCAGAGTCACGAGAGGAATATTGAAAGCATCGCAGAAACGTACGAAACGCGCAGCCTTTCTTGATGCGTTGCAGTCAAGGACACCTGCGAGGACTTTAGGCTGGTTGGCGACAATACCTACGCTCTGACCGTTGAAACGGGCAAAACCGCAGATTATGTTGCGTGCATATGCAGGTTGAACTTCAAGGAACTCCCCATTGTCGATGATAGCGCCGATCACCTCATACATGTCGTAAGATTTCTTCGGGCTGTCAGGCACGATCTCGTTGAGTTTGTCTTCAAGACGGTCGATAGGATCGGAGCAAGGAACGAGCGGGGTCTCCTCCATATTGTTCTGGGGAATGTAGCTGATAAGCTTGCGTATAAGTTTCAGCGCCTCTTCTCCGTCTTCGCAAGCGAAGTGGGTGACACCTGATTTGGAAGCGTGCACTGAAGCGCCGCCAAGCTGTTCCTGAGTCACATCCTCTCCGGTGACTGTCTTCACAACGGAAGGTCCTGTGAGGAACATATAAGACATTCCTTTCACCATGATGGTGAAGTCAGTGAGAGCAGGAGAATATACCGCACCTCCGGCGCAAGGACCGAGAATGGCACTTATCTGGGGCACTACACCGGATGCAAGGATATTACGCTGGAAAATTTCAGAATATCCTGCAAGAGCATTGATGCCTTCCTGGATACGAGCACCCCCCGAGTCGTTGAGTCCGATGACCGGAGCTCCCATCTTCATAGCAAGATCCATCACCTTGCAGATCTTCTGAGCCATAGTCTCGGAAAGTGAGCCTCCGAGTACTGTGAAGTCCTGGGCAAAGACATAGACAAGGCGTCCTTCGATAGTACCGAATCCGGTCACGACTCCATCACCGAGATATTGCTTCTTTTCCATTCCGAAGTTTGTGCTCCGGTGGGTTACAAACATGTCGAGTTCTTCAAAACTTCCTTCGTCGAGGAGCTGGTCGATTCTTTCACGCGCTGTATATTTTCCGCGTTCATGCTGCTTGGCAATCGCCTTTTCGCCACCGCCCAGACGTGCAATCGCACGTTTGTCGATGAGCTCTTGAATCTTTTGTTCTTGAGTGGTCATTATTCAAAGTATTGAAATATTATTTCTTAGAGGGGTCTTCACAAAGCTCTGTCAGGACTGCTTCGGTGCATTTTGGGTGAAGGAATGCGATCTGAAGTCCGTCGGCGCCTTTACGGGGAGCCTTGTCAATAGTGCGTATTCCCTTCTCCTCACATTCCGCCAATGCTTCTGCGACACCGCTTTCTACAGCAAATGCCATGTGGTGCATACCGCCCTTGCCTCCGTTTTTCTCGATAAACTTAGCGATAGTGCTGTCAGGGCTTGTGGCTTCAAGGAGCTCGATCTTAGTGTCTCCGACCTTGAAGAAAGCAGTTGTCACTTTCTGATCTTCCACTACTTCCTGCTTGTAGCACTTGAGACCAAGCACATTTTCGTAGTATTTGATTGCTTCTTCCAGATTTGGGACTGCAATGCCGATGTGTTCGATGTGGGAAATTTCCATTGCGTTTTTTTGATTTATTGGTTAGTTGTTATTTTTTTACTATAGTGCATATGTCTCTTCTATTTCGTGGCATATACAATTAAGTGCAAAGTTAACAATTATTTTTCAAATCAAAAAAAGTATTTTAAATAATCTTTAAAAATTTAGATAAATCACATGATTGGTTAAAAATTTTATCTTAATTTATTGTTATATCAGATTTTTTTACGAAATTTGCAGAATATTTGCAGAATCATCTGTATGATACTTAAATTTTGATTTCAAAAGAGATACTCCTCGGCTGTATTTTTATGGAAATGACCACCGGAGCATTGGCTTCCCTTATCAATGGAGTTGTAGAAGGTGACTCCGAAATATTGCTTAACGGATTTGCAAAAATCGAAGAAGCGGACAAAGGTCAGCTTACATTTATCGCAAATCCGAAATATGCGCATTTTATAGAGTCGACCAAGGCGTCGGCTGTTTTGGTATCAAGACAGTTTGATCATCCAAATCCCAATGGAGTCACTTTGCTCAGGGTCGATGACCCATATGCCACACTTGCAGAATTATTGCGGACGATCCAGGCTGCTATGCCCAAAAAGCGTGGAATAGAACAGCCTTGTTATATAGCTGAAGGTGTGGAAATACCGGAAGATGCTTATATCGGGGCGTTCGCTTATGTAGGGCAAGGCGCCTCGATCGGGAAAGGAAGCCGGATCTATCCGCAATGCTATATTGGCGACAATGTATCGGTAGGTGAGGACTGCATTTTGTATTCAGGTGTCAAGATATATAACGGATGTGAGATTGGCAACCGTTGTATTTTGCACAGTGGTGTTGTGGTAGGCGGAGACGGATTCGGCTTCGCTCCAAATCAGGCTGGTGGATATGACAAGCTGCCCCAGACAGGGATTGTGGTGGTGGAAGACGATGTGGAGATTGGTGCAAACACAACTATCGACCGCGCTACATTCGGCTGCACCCGCATTGGAAAAGGTACAAAGCTTGACAATCTTATCATGGTGGCGCACAATGTAGAAATAGGAAGGAATAATGTCTTTGCTGCGCAGTCAGGTGTTGCCGGAAGTACAAAGATTGGAGACTGCAACATGGTGGGCGGTCAGGTAGGATTTGCCGGTCATATTTCAGTAGGCAGCCATAATCAGATTGGGGCCCAGTCAGGTATACCGGGAAATGTCGGAGACGGTCAGCGCCTTATGGGTTATCCCGCTGTAGATGTACGTAAGTTCGCGCGAAATGCCGTGTATATTAACAGGCTCAAAGAGCTTTTTGATGAACTGAACCGTAAAAAATGACGGACGGTTACTTGTGTTTTAAAGAAAAAATAAAAATCATATGAATCAACTTACTTTACAAGCACCGATAAAGGTAGAAGGAAAAGGCCTGCATTCAGGCAAGAACCTTACTGCTGTGTTCAATCCGGCACCTGCCAATTTCGGAATCAAGTTTAAACGAGTGGATCTTGAAGGTCAGCCTGTCATAGATGCTCTTGCTGAGAATGTTGTTGAGACTACGAGAGGAACTGTGATAGGGAAAGGTGATGCCCGCGTTAGCACTATCGAGCATGCCATGGCAGCCCTCTATTCTTATGGAATAGACAATTGTCTTGTCGAAGTGGATGGTCCTGAGCTTCCGATTCTCGACGGCAGTGCGACACTCTATGCCGAAAAAATAGAGGAGGTGGGACTTGCTGAACTCAATGCCGACAAGGACTATTATATTATAAAGGAGAAAATACAATATAAGGATGAAAGCGGAGCAACCATCACGATCTATCCCGACGAAGGATTTAGCGTTGAGGTAATGGTCGAATATAATTCTCCTGTACTCCCAAATCAGTTTGCAGTACTCGATGATCTTTCCGATTTCCGTCAGGAAGTGGGCAGTGCTCGAACATTCGTGTTCGTTCGCGAAATTGAAGCACTGCTGCAGTACGGTCTCATCAAAGGTGGCGATCTTCAGAACAGTATTGTCATATATGATCAGCCTGTCTCACAAGAGAAAATTAATGAGATCTGCGATGCTGTAAAGGTGGATCATATGACAGTAGACAAACTCGGCTATATCAATCCCAAACCTTTGCGTTGGGACAATGAGCCTGCACGTCATAAACTCATGGATGTGATAGGCGATATAGCTTTGATCGGTCGTCCGCTCAAAGGCAGGGTCGTTGCAATCCGTCCCGGACATACTGTCAACAATAAGTTTGCCCGCATGCTTAGAAAGGAAGTGAAGCATACGGAAATCCAGAGTCCGGTCTACAATCCTAATGTGGCTCCGCTTATAGATGTGAACGGAATCAAGAAGTTGCTTCCCCATCGCTATCCGTTCCTCCTCATCGACAAGATCATAGAACTTGACCGCAAGCATTGTGTGGCGATAAAGAATGTCACAGTCAACGAACCTTTCTTCCCGGGACATTTTCCTGAAGAGCCCGTGATGCCTGGAGTGCTGCAGGTTGAGGCTATGGCTCAGGCAGCGGGCGTATTGGTGCTCAATTTCCTTGAGGATCCGGAGAAATACTCCACATATTTCCTCAAGATAGACAATGTTAAATTCCGTCAGAAGGTAGTCCCTGGCAATACCCTTATCCTGAATGTGTCGCTTGCTACGGAAATCAGGCGTGGTTGCGCGGTGGTGAAGGGTTATGCATTTGTAGGAGAGAAAATAGTATGTGAGGCTGAGTTTATGGCTCAAATTATCAAGAATAAATAATATGGGACAGATGAACTGCATACATCCTGATGCAAAAATCGGGAAAAATGTCAAGATCGGTAACTTCACTACCATTCATGAAGATGTCGAGATAGGCGACAACTGCGAAATAGACTGCAATGTGAATATTTATCCGGGAGCCAGGATCGGTGCAGGAGTCAAGATTTTTCCCGGAGCTACAGTTGCCGCAGTGCCTCAAGATCTAAAATTCCGTGGTGAAAAGACATATGCGTATGTAGGAGACGGAACGGTCCTTCGCGAATGCGTGACCGTTCACCGTGCCACTGCTTCAAAAGGAAAGACCGTAGTCGGAAGTAATTGTCTTCTTATGGCATATGTGCATGTCGCGCATGACTGTGAGATTGGCAATCATGTGATAATCTCAAATGCCGTCCAGATGGCGGGAGAAGTAATAGTGGATGATTGTGCCGTGCTTGGCGGTGGCAGTCTAATCCATCAGTTCTGCCATATTGGAAGAAACGTAATGCTTCAAGGTGGAGCCCTCGTCAATAAGGATATTCCTCCATTCATCAAAGCGGCGAGAGAACCTATATCATTTGTAGGACTAAATTCCATAGGACTGCAGCGCCGAGGATTCAAACCCGAGGAGATTCAGCAAATACAGGAAATCTACAGAATCCTGTATCTCAGTGATCTGAATGTCACAAATGCGATCAGGATGATCCGTGAAGTCTGCGCTCCATCAAGATTACGTGATGAAATTGTCACTTTTGTAGAAAATTCCAACAGAGGTATAGTGCGTTCTGCTATTTAAGACGCATCTGCCCATATAAGATATCAGGGTGGGGAGTGGCGATGACATGCGTCGCTCCCCGATTTATAATATGAGGTCACAATGATTAACACATCCAACATATATTGCCGTCAGATAGTGGAATTGCTGAGTGCACATGGTGTTCATACCGCATATTGCAGTCCCGGATCACGTAATGCTCCTCTTCTGATAGCCCTTGATGCGGAGGATGCCATAGCAAAGCATGTGGTCATAGATGAGCGTAGTTCCGCGTTTCAGGCATATGGATGTGCGCTCGTAAAGCAGGCACCGGTAGCTCTTGTTTGTACTTCCGGTACAGCCTTGCTTGATTATTCCCCTGCTGTTGCCGAAGCATATTATTCGGGAGTGCCGTTGATCGTGATTTCAGCCGACCGCCCGAGAGAATGGATAGATCAGGATGATTCGCAGACCATTCGCCAATTTGGAGTATTAAGCCATATAGTCAAGGGCAGTTATGATGTCAGAGCTATTCCGGAAGGACGGGACAGGGAGTTTTCCGATGAAGTGTTATGGACTGTAAACCGTACTGTCAACGAAGCGTTGCTTAAAGCTAAAGAGGGGAAACCCGGACCTGTGCATATCAACGTTCAGCTTGCCGATCCGTTGGGCGAAATGTCTGATAGCATGATAAGTAAAGAACGTTGTGTCTCGATGATTTCCTCATCCGAATCATTGCCGCAAACAGTTCTAAAGAATCTTGCATCGGAATTTGCTGGTGCTAAGGTGATGCTTGTGGCGGGATTTTGCGCCCCTGACCATAATCTTGACAAAGGAGTACGCATGATTTCATCATATCCGAATGTTGTGGTGATGGCTGAGACAGTCGCAAACCTCCATGATCCTCAGCCGATGTCGACTATGATTGATTCAGTACTCTGCGATATGAGTGAGGAGGACAAAAAAAGATTGCGTCCTGATATTGTCATTTCTTTGGGAGGAGCCCTTGTGTCGAGGATGCTCAAGCAATATCTTCGTGACTATCCTCCCCGCAGACAATGGAGTCTGGGGCATTCCAATTATTTTTGCGATTGCTTTAAATCGCTTACAGATAAGATAGACATAGATCCTGACTCTTTTTTTAGACAGCTTTGCGGGGGAGTCCGAAAGCTCCGTATGGAAATAAATTCGGATTACTTCTCTTCTTGGAGGGAATTGAGAGAAAGATCAGCCTTATCTGCAAAGGAATATATTCGGAATGCCGGGTGGTCGGATTTAAAGGCTCTTGACTATATATTCAGTAATTTCAAGTTTGACAATATTTTCCTTTCGAACGGAACCGTCGTAAGATATTCTCAGCTTCTGCCTCATAGCTGTCATGCTGAATATTGCAATCGCGGAGTGTCCGGCATTGATGGATGTACGTCGACTGCTGTCGGTGGTGCTTGGGAATATTCCGGACAAACTTGTCTTATTTCCGGCGACATGTCCTGGCTATATGATTCCGGTGCATCCGCCCTTGACTATTTGCCATATGACATGAGGATGATAGTTGTGGATAATTCGGGAGGTGGTATTTTCCGCTTTATTAAGTCCACATCTCGCATTCCGGAAAAAATTCTGTCAAGATATTTCTGCATTGAAGATCTTCCTGATATAGCGGATATTGCAGCCGCCTATTCCATAGATGTCATGGTAGTGGAAAATATGAAGTCACTTGAGAAAGGTGTGGAGTGGCTTTCAGAGGATTCTGTTTTTCCTCGTATGCTCATAGTCAGGACACCGGCTGAAGAAAGTGCGGGAATTTTGTCAGGATATTTCAGTAAAGCAACCAAAACCTCATAAACTCTGATCTGACTTCTTATTATGTTTAAGTCGTTTTTGAAATGAAGTTGCTTAAACTTAATTTTTTATTAAAATTCCGTCAGATTTAGAGCGGATTTTACTTTATTAAGAAGGAGCGATGCGGGCATCGTGACTGAAGAATGAAGTAAATAAATTTAAATAACTTTAATACTTAAATTTCATTACTGTCCCGTTAAAATTTGAAAGAGTACAATGAAATTATTGAGATTTAGATTGTTGTGACGAAATTTTGAGTCAACGGACTTGATTTGTATATTTGGAGGACATTAACAGCCCCCTCCATGTATCAAGAAAAGTACGTTTTCTCTCAATTGGTCTCATTCCTTGACCGAAATCATTTCAATTACCTCGTTCGCAAGTACAAGGGTGACCACTATGTGAAACACTTCACTTGCTGGAATCAGTTGCTTGCAATGATGTTCGGACAACTTTCGAATCGCGTAAGTTTGCGTGATTTGATAGTAGCCTTGGATGCGCATCGGTCTAAATGTTACCACCTCGGGGTTGGTAAGCAAGTGACAAAAACGACTCTTGCCCGCGCCAATCAAGACCGCGACTGCCGCATCTTCGAGGACTTCGCCTATCACATGATAGAGGAGGCTCAGATAAAGCGAGCAACGGATATCTTCAAGCTCGGTGGCAACGTATATGCCTTCGACTCAACGACCATAGACCTGTGCCTGTCTGTGTTCTGGTGGGCGAAGTTCCGTAAGAAGAAAGGAGGTGTCAAAGCACATGTCCTCTACGATGTGGAGGCTCAGGTTCCCAAGTTCTTCCATATCACAAATGCTTCAGTCCATGACTCGAAAGTGATGAAGGAAATATCCATAGAATCAGGCTCTTACTATATCTTCGACCGTGCATATAACAACTTCAAGGAACTATACCGTATACACCAAGCCGGGGGATATTTTGTGGTCAGGGCCAAGAATAACCTGCAGTTCCAGACAGTGTCATGGAAGCGCCGGTTGCCAAAAAACGTGAGGTCCGACAGCATTATCACGCTTACCGTTTACAAGTCTACCAAAGACTATCCGGTCACGCTCAGGAGAGTGGTCTATTGGGATGATGAGCAGAAAAGAGAATTTGTATTTCTCTCAAATGCCACACACATAATAGCACTCCAGGTAGCAGACCTTTATAAGAACAGATGGCAGGTGGAGCTGTTTTTCAAGTGGCTCAAACAGCATCTCAAAATCAAGAAATTTTGGGGTACTACCGAAAACGCTGTGAGAATCCAGATCTATTGCGCCATCATTACTTATTGTTTGGTTGCCATAGTCCAAAAGGACATGAAGCTCGAAAGAAGCACCTATGAGGTTTTGCAGATTTTGGGTATATCGCTTACCGACAAGACGCACCTACGAGACCTGCTGGACAACACTAAATCTCAAAATGTCAAAGAACTCTTCAGACCAAACGGGCCAAATTTATTTGATTTTTAACTCGTCCCGATTTTTACGGGACACTAATG
>JAIDQZ010000111.1 GCA_029062005.1 Muribaculaceae bacterium
GTCGGGCATCGCGAAATTGGTGAATGAGACGGTATAGATCGATGGTAGGCGATAATCCCAGTCGCCCTTCTTGGCCGCCTCCTGCATCGGGAATGAGGAATAGAAGATGGTGCGGTCCAGGAAATAGCGCTGGTAGGCATTCTGCATCTCCACTATCAGATGATCGCCGCTGGATGTCTCGCAGTAGATGTCGTAGACGGCCTTTCGGTCATCAGCTGAAATACCGAACATCTCCGTGTTCCTGTAGGTGATTTCGACGATTTCATCGTCCCTTCCCAGAAGAGAGTTGAGGAAGGAAATCAGGAACTCCCTGTTCTCCGCCGAGCCGAACAGCAGCTTGAATCCAAAGTCGGTGAATGGATATACGTATTTCTCCGTGCACATAAGTCAATCCGTTTTTTCACCACAAAAATAGCTAAAAATCCACAACCGGCAAAATCAACATTTTTTTGCGGAGCCGCTCGTATGCAAAAGAATCTTGGTTTTTGAAGAATCCGAGAAATCCCATGTGAGTCACGCCAACTCAATTTTGTAAATCAAAAAAATGTAGCCGTATCATTGATACGGCTACAAGAAGAATCTTCAGAAATCTAATCTATCATCTATTAAACTACTTCCTGTCGTAACAGGAATCAAATAAAAAATAATGCCATCAGCAATAGAGGGATGAGGTCTATGTTGATATTGATATTAAGTTTTACAGCCATAATTTTAGGTTATGGGTTCAAAAATAATGGATCTTCAATTCTAACTTCATCTTCTTTTCCGGAATTAAGGCTCCGGCTGCCTTTGGTCAATTTCAGCGATTAAGCATCTTCTTGCAGGATCCGTCAGAGAACCGTACGATCACCAATCCCTTATAGTCTTCTGACACAGAACGACCATTCATGTCGTATCGGCCGATTACTTCTTTCTTCGATTCGATCTTCACATCATCTACTCCCGATACCTGAAGATTCCAAAACTTACCCCATACTGGATGCGCTTTATAGGCATCCAGAGCTTCTTCAGGAACCATCACGATGGTATTCATATAAGCTACATTCGAAAACTCTTTGACTTTAGGAGGATTCAATGAGTGTGATATTATGGTTTCAATTTCTTCGTTATCTTCTAATTTGGCTTTAAATTCTTTAACGTTTGGGCCAAGAGTAAGTTTAACTATATGATTCAGGCACTCCCTTGTATACTCATCCCAAGAAAGCTCTCTATCAACACTCAAATGCTCTATTTGTAAAGGAATCTCGCGACCGAAATGGTTTGATAAAAACAATCCACGAACCGATAACCAGTTGTATCCCCAAGGGAAAATGAGTTCTCTTAAATTTCTACACTCTTGGAAAATACTTACGAGGTTATCATCATCGGGTTTATAAATCCAATATATATTAGAGACCTTACCAGGAATAGTAACACTTTTTAAATTGGAACATCCACAAAACGCTTCAAATCCAATCGATTGCAGGTTTTTACTTAACCTCACACTTTCTAATGATTCGCACCCATTAAATGTTCCCATATCAATCGTCTTGACACCGTCTGGTATGTAAAAATTGGTCAAAGACTCACAGTATTGAAAAGCATACTCATTTATTTCTTTAAGGTTAGAGTCGTCCGGAAGGTTAATTTGAGTCAAATAATAACAACCTTCGAATGCACTCTCACGTATATATTTAACTGTTTTAGGAATGTTGATAGTGGTCAGTTTACAATATTTAAATGCTTTTCTGTCAATATCTGTCACTGTATAAGTTTTATTATTATAACTCACCTCCTCGGGAATTGAGATTTCCTTAACAGATTTATTGATGGAGACGGAAACGATACGGCATGTAGAGTAGTCTTCAGCATAATAAATATCTCCAAAAGGATACGTGACACTAAAGCCAAAGGTCTTGAGAGACACAAACAGCAATACCAATAGTATCCCTATTCTTTGTAAGATTGTTTTCATTATGATTTTGTCTTTTTAGTTTCTTTTGGTTGTAAATAGATTTTTACGAATTCCCTAATGGCATTTAGGGAAAAACTGCCGGCGATATGCTTTTCATCTGTGCTATCAATTTGGTATTGACAAGAGTTTTTGTCATATTTCAACTGGCCGTGACAAAATGCATTTCTTAATTGCCGAATGACATAAAGACCACAACCCCAATAGGGTATATAAATATTATTGTCCACCATAACCAAAGGGAAGACCAATGATTCCTTCTGTTTCGGCTTGACACATTTGAGTATTGTAAGTGCCTTTTGTCCTTTCTTCCATTCGATAAGGCTCAACCGTTGACCTTTGACACTCTCCACCCAGTTGGATAGACCATGAAAGAATCTAAGGCCATCTGCAGGAAGATTGCTATCTACCATTTTCGGAGCGTCTCTCATGGCCAATCGGAAGAAAATCTGAGATTATGATGTTCCACTTCGTGAATTTTACCAGTCTCGGTATCTTCTACAAGAGCCATTGGCTTGATAAAGGATATGTCATGACTGGTATCCACTACCTCCACCCATCTGTGGAAATAACCTCGCCGCTCTTTACAGTGCTCATCCATTTCTTGTTTCTCTTTATCTGTCGCATCAGGGATGAATTCATATATCCCGAGCGAGAAGATAACCTTACGTAAATTATTACACATAGGCTCTTTCGTCTGCCGCGGTCATCCCCTCGTTGGCATTTATTGTTTACGAAAAAAGCGTAGGAATCTGTATCTGTTGCCATCCTACTGGTTGAGGCTTCTCGCATTGCCCTGTCAAAGTCGGACGGCAACGCAGAAGCCCACGCCTGTATATGCAACGATGGCATCGAGCCTGCCGTCCTCGCGGATGCAAAAGCTGATGACTGATGTAGCATATCCATATGGGCGTCTACCGTTGCACAATCCTTGACTTTGACAGAAAAGTTTGCGAGAAATTTCAACCAGTCAAGAATCAGCGCGGATAAACGCTTTCAAAATTATATCTCATCCGATGCTCAAACCGAGCATCGGAGCATTCCCTCCCGCTTTGACCCCAGACCGGGGCTTCTGCGAGACGGTCTGCATCTGCAAAATTAAAATTTATTTTTGGAT
>JAIDQZ010000112.1 GCA_029062005.1 Muribaculaceae bacterium
GCGTGCGTCTACGCTTCGTATACGACTACAACATGGAGTTCGCAAACGCGTTCCCCTCGCAAGTCGATTGCCTCACTGTCTTTTTCTACGACAGTGAGGGAAATTATGTGACCACAAAGACCAACGTGACCAAGTCAGATCTCTCAGACGAGAACTGGCGCATGACGGTCGACCTCGCACCCGGGAGCTACAGTGTCATCGCCTACGGCGGGATGGAATGCGAGGACTCCTCTTTCTCCTTCACTTCCCAACCCTCCACAATCAAGATGGACCAGATCCAGGTGGAGCTTGACCCCGATTGCCTCACACAGGATGAAGGTGTGCGCCTTCACGACCTCTTCTACGGCAACCTTGATGTGACAGTGGAGCAGTCAGATCTCGAATACAAGGATTACACACTCTACATGAAGAAAGACACCAACAACCTGCGTGTAATGCTCCAGCAGGTAGACGGCACCGTGATCGACGAGGCTGACTTCGACTTCAAGGTCGTAGACGACAACACCCTGATGGGATGGGACAATGAGGTGATACCGACGTCAAACGTCGAGTACCGTCCCTGGGCCCACGGCAATGCAAGCCCCGGCGAGCTCACCGACGACAGGGGAGAAGCAACTGTAGCATGGGCCGAGATGAGCTTCCCGAGACTCGTTGAATACAACTCGCCGCGCCTTGTCATCACCCGCAAGGAAGACGGCTACAAGGTGATAGACATCCCCCTGAACAACTACCTCCTGTTGATGAAGAGCGAGGTATATGCAGATATGCCGCCCCAGGAGTTCCTCGACCGCGAGAGCCGCTGGAAGATGCTCTTCTTCCTGCGCAACGGCTACTGGCTCCAGACCCAGATTGAAATCAACGACTGGATAGTACGCATTAATAATACAGAATTCGGATTATGACATTTCAAACAATCAAATACAAGACATTTGCACTTCTTGCCGGGGCTGTTCTGGTATGCGGCGGATGTCATCATTCCGATGAGCCCTGTCCTCCGGAAGAACCCGGGAAAGAGCCACCTGTCCCTGCTCCCGAGATGGTCAACCTATGTCTTAATGTCTTCTTCGAGGGACAAAAGTCTCGAGCAGATGAGCCCGATGGATATGAAAAACCAGCTGGCACTTTTGAGAACGTAAGCAGTTTGCGTGTCATTATCATCCGCAATATCGAACAAAGAGATGATGATGACAATCCTACGGGGATTGTCGAGAGAAGAGAGGTTGAGGCTAATCGTCTTGTTGCTACCAATGATGCAGGATATCCGAAACATGATAATCTTGAATTTGAGGTGGTAGCAGACGAGACTAAACTTATTTATCTCATTGCAAATGAATCATCCCTGCAGGCTACGCAAAACATTTTGGAAGAGGATGGAGAAATGAATGCAAAGAGATTCATTAATAATTATTACGAGGTTGGAGCTGAACCTGACTTAGATCTCCTGACAAATTGGACTGTATCAATCCCTAAAGAGTCTGATTCAGAGATCATAACTAAAAGTTTGTTTTCTGATTCAAAGGCTTTGATTCCAATGCTGCCTCTAACTGAGTTCTTTAATATAAAGGTAGATGCAAAGACTGCTGTGGATGACACATGTTATTCTAATCTTTTCATTACGCGTGCAGCTGCCAAAGCCACATTCTTGCTTGATCCTGCAGGATTGGAACCGTACCAAGAACAAGATATAAGGATTACATCGATTTCCTTAGTGGGAGTATGTTCTGAAGAATATGTATTTCCGAATAATACGGAGTATTCTCTTGGAAAATACCAAGGCGACGGAAAACCCAATTCGAGTATCGATAAGACATATATTACCACATTTGCGACTCCAAAAGCATCTGAACCCCTCACCTATCTTTTGAATTTTAGCACGGAAGAGAATCCTGGTGGCATGTCGTTGGATATTGCCGGTACAGAGCCTGTGGACATGGCTGGACCAATATACTTCCCGGAATCGATATTGGCTAAAGATCAATATTACGAGGTGGCGATGACACTGAGCAATGGTATAGAACTAAAGTCTCCCTTAGTGACAACTGAGCAGAATATAGCAAATATCCTCAATATTAATGGATGCGAAGCCATTGCCCGTAATACCCATCTTAAGATAGTAATAAAAATTTCCAATAAGGAGTTGTCTTGTGAAGTACGAGTTGCGCCTTATGTAGGAATTGAACTGAACCCGAACTTCGGATGGGATGAACTTATAAAGCCACCAAAACCGAGGGAACAACCAAATGAATGATGATACAATATTGCCTGTTTTGGCATATCAGCTATACATAGGACATATAAAACCACTGATTATTGATGAATACACTATTCGATAAAAAATACATACATACACTCTTTAGTTCCATTGTGCTTACAATTGTACTCGGGTGTATCACGTGGAGCTGCACAGATGATCTTTTATATAAACGCTCCGATTTCCCAAATGACGGGACATTACACATGAGCGTGGCTTTTGAACCATTGTATGGAATAGACAACACGACCCGAACTTCCGGCGATGCAATAAAAGGCCTGAAATCTCTTTCAATTCTCTTTTACAATACAGAGGGAAAACTTGTGACATCAGTAACACAATGGGGTTCAAAACCGGGAGAAGGCGACGAATCAATTCTTGGCTGGGATTTAAAGGATAAAGGCAACACAAGTATGCCTTCCGCCAAGCCTGCGGATACCCCTGACAATGCAGTGCAAGCAGAAGATTCCACGGCTCTCGCCACTTTCCGCCTGAAGGATATACCCATGGGGAAATACCACATCTATGCTGTCGCCAATATGGGTGATCTTTCCAATGACGAAAGCACATTTACAGATAAAGATGGAAATACTGTAACCGTAAAGGAAGCCATTGAAACAGAAAAGGGACTAAAATCTATAAAACTGACATGGAACTCAAATATAGCATCCAATGATCAGATGTTCGGATATTTCAGTCCTCAACTTAATAATGAGGACGCCTACAATAAACCGGGAGATTTCGATGCTCCTGAAGTTATTGTGTCTGATAAAACTCCGAAACTATATGCATGGGTGCGTCGTGCTGCGTCAAAAGTCACAATAGCTTATGACGGTTCTAATTTGAAGGACAACGTGTGGATATATATACACAAGGTTACCATACGCGATATACCACGTACGTGTATGCTTGGTGAAATCAATAGTCCAAATGCTGAAAGTCAGCTCGATCCTGAAGGTGGCTCATTATATTATAATAATGATGGCGTAACACTTACTGACCCTTCTGAAACCGACCATGAGCAATGGTTGAAAATAACTAATGAGAATACAACACCTGTTGGTTCAGATCATTCAAAGAACGCACAGGCACTTTTCTTCTACGAGAATATGCAGGGGGATTATAAAGACTTACCTGAGGACGAGCGAAAAAAATATGACAAACATCAATCAGCAAGTCCGGAACACGGAGTTCTTGTAGACCCAGGAGATCCTGACTATAAAGATGAGGTCCCTTATGGAACATGGGTTGAAGTAGAAGCTTTCTATCGTTCCGATAACCCTGATAACATCACATCCGGCGATATAATATATCGTTTCATGCTCGGCAAAGACGTAGAATACAACTATAATGCCGAGCGTAACCACCATTTCAAACTGACATTGAAGTTCAACGGCTGGGCCAACCAGGCCGACTGGCATATTGAATACACTGAGGATGATCCTGCAATAAAAGTACAGCAAACTTTCTATATGCCGTATCTTTATAACCAGAAAGCTATGTTACCGTTAAAACTTAACGGTAAACCTACAAGCCTTCATGTGCAGATAATTGAAAATGGTTGGGCTCCAGTAAACACAACCTCACCATACAATGTACCTGCGCAAACTGTCGGCGACTTCCAGTGGAACTTACCAGCGTATAATCAGTTTGGGCCAACGACCTATCCTCAACTTGGGTTTCTCGCATTGGCGGTACCTAACGATGAAGGAGATCCTGAAAAAAATATAATCAATAAGGATTACAGAGATCATTCAGCAGTAACTGATCTGAAGAATTACTATGAAGAAAAACATATAACAGATGGTTACGAGTGGAGTCAGTGCGATCGTTGGTATGATGTCTCTCCGGGTATTCATCAGAAGGGAAAGAACGATGAGGAGGGAAACAATCAGTATACTGTGACAAAGGCTGATCAAGGGGAATCCTATAGCGTGCAGATTCCGCTTTGGACACGAAACAAGACTATGATTGAGAATTCCGGTTATACAGGCAATAATCCGTATGAAGCGTATGACCGGAAAGCAGTGATACGCATTACTGCAGAGTTTGAAGACCATGACCCATTGCACAAAGATGTAACAATCATCCAAAGTCGCCGCATTGTAAATCCCAAAGGTATATGGCGTTCGTATAGCAATAACGATCCTTTTTTCGTGCACATGATGACTCTGGCATCTCCTAACGCATCTGGATATACACCTTATCCTAATTCAGGATCATGGTCGGCTACAATTGAAAGTGGGGATATGAATTTCTGTTACCTTACTCCTGAAAACAGTGAGGAAGAACAAAAGGTAATTAACGGAAAAACTGATTCTGAAATAAAATTCAATGTGCGTTTTCATGGAAATGTGACAAGCGGCAATTCAAAAGGATGTGTTGTATCCGTTAAATATAATGGAGGAAGCTGCGTGCATAAGATTCTCGTCCGGCAAGGATATGACGAGGCTGTAGAGATAGTTAAAGGTGGGGCTAAATGGAGTTCTTTTAATCTTTACTCGTGCGAAGCAGGACATGACGGTGCAGACTACTCAACAATTATACCGGCTGAGGTTAGCTGCAACCCACTTGGCATAGGATCTCTTTTCAAAAGAAGGAACTATAGCAATGCAATTCTTGTTAGTAACAATGCCACCTATGGTCCGATGGTGTCATTGAACGGTAACACGCTTAAGGTAAAATCTATGGGAGGGGCAGAAAGGGACTTGACATGGGCCAATATTTCGGGATATCCAGCCACAACTTGCTCCGACGATAGATTTGGCACAATAAGGGCAGATAATATTGTCGGCACAAATGATACTCGTTGGGCAAGGTTTTCAGCTATTCCTCCTGGTAGTAACACACCAAAGACCTATAGAGTTCCGACTTACGATGATTATAAAGCTCTTGATGATGCAGAATATGCGATAGGAATTGTTTATGCTGACGGAGCTCCCGGAACACGAGATACATTTGATGCATACGAATACGAAGATGGTTCAAATAACCAGAAAACGTCTCCACTCGGTATGCGTGGATATATAGTATACAATAAGGATTCAGGAAATCAGATATTCTTCCCATTGGGGAAGTACGGTATGGCTCGACGCACACAAAGTTATCTTCCGGCTCTAAGTGATCGTGGTTATCTTAGGTATGCTGGTGTATATGATCCTCTTACAGGGGATGGTAATCTTTGGCGACCGATTCCATACGATATGCCAAGCTGTCCAGGTGCCGTTTATTGGATAGATAATGCAATGGTTGGGTCCCAGTATCATAATGATGGGGCCTGTGGCGGATGGGATATGAATTATTTCAGCTTGGATTTCAGTTCGTATTCTTATACTAACCTTAATGATGCTTGTCCAGTAAAGCTTATTTGGATTGAGTAAATATAATCCACAAAATTTAAAGAAAGCACTTGCTCAAATGCGGGTGCTTTCTTTTATTCTATATTAAAATTCATGGCTGCTCCGGCTAATCTTAAAGATCAGTGATTGTTAGCAGCATTTTGTTACTTTCCATTGAGCATGTAGGGGATGGATGGGAAACCGCGAGCGGTTTCGGCGGGGGACAAACCGGGCTTTGGATGGAGGCTGGGAAGATAGCTGCTATTGGCCGTGCAAGCACGGATTACTATCTCATAGCCTGACACTGAAAAGATGGCTCTGGAAAAGATGGGTCCGGGAAAAGTTGGTATTGGTAAAGGGTTAGGGTGTATTGTTAATGAAATCACATCCTTAAATGAAAGGTTATGGGATAGTATTCCGGGCT
>JAIDQZ010000113.1 GCA_029062005.1 Muribaculaceae bacterium
TAGTTCAATGGATAGAATAATGGATTCCGGTTCCATCGATTGGGGTTCGACTCCCCATGGGTGTACCAATTGAAAAAGGACCTTGACAACGGGTCCTTTTATATTTAACGGGCATGAGGACAAAATCCTTCAGCACCTAAAAATAGTAATTAGAAACCAGACTGCTTGACGATCATGAACAAAAAAGGATATATAAAGGCGTTTGCCGTTGCCATAATAGGCATTGCCGCAGCATTCACTGAAGCATCCGCCCAAACATACAAGGACACAAGTATTCCAGTCAGGGACAGAGCCGCCCTTGTGCTGAAAGAATTGACCCTCGACGAGAAAATAGCTATGATGATGGACGACAGTCCCGCTGTAGAACGACTTGGGATCAAGCGCTACAACTGGTGGAACGAAGCGCTCCACGGCATAGGACGTGCGGGCTACGCGACTGTCTTCCCGCAGGCAATAGGCATGGCTGCGACTTTCGATGATTCCCTTCTTTACGAAATCTTCAACTGCATCAGCGATGAGGCCCGTGCTAAATTCAATACGCTCGGGGATCAGGACGTGACCCGCTACAAGGGTCTTACCTTCTGGACACCAAATGTCAATATTTTCCGCGATCCGAGATGGGGACGCGGGCAGGAGACTTACGGTGAAGACCCGTATCTGTCTTCAATGCTCGGAAAAGCAGCTGTGGAAGGACTGCAAGGTCCCGAAGATGCCAGGCACATAAAGACAATAGCCTGCGCGAAACATTATGCAGTGCACAGCGGTCCGGAATGGAACCGTCACTCATTTGACGCCCGCGACATCGACCCTCGCGATCTTTGGGAAACATATCTGCCGGCTTTCAAGACATTGGTCGATGCCAACGTCGGGCAAGTGATGTGCGCATATAACAGAGTCGAAGGAGAGCCATGCTGCAGCAACAAACGCCTTCTTCACGATATATTGCGCAACAAGTGGGGATACGATAAGATAGTGGTATCAGACTGCTGGGCGATCAGAGACTTCTACCGTCCCAACGCGCATGCAACCCATCCGTCGGCTGTCGAAGCGAGTGCCGACGCAGTCATTTCAGGTACCGACCTCGAATGCGGATCCGCCTACCAGAGCCTCCGCGAGGCATACGACAAAGGATTTATCTCGGAAGAAGCCATCGACCAAAGCCTACTGCGCCTCCTTGAAGCAAGGCTCAGCCTCGGGGAACTCTTTGATGATAAGGATTGCGAATGGAACAGCCTTGGAGAAAAAGACATATGCAGTCGTGCCCACAGGGAACTCGCTCTTAACGCTGCTCGAAAGTCGATGACTCTGTTGAAAAACAACGGCATACTTCCATTGAGTCCCGATGCAAGGATCACCGTGATGGGACCTAACGCCAACGATACGGTGATGCAATGGGGCAATTACAACGGATTTCCCACCCACACTACAAGCATATTATCCGGAATCAGGGAAATTGCTCCCGATGTCCTTTATCTCAAGGGTTGCGACCACGTGAAGAACAATAACACTGTATCGACATTCGGCATGCTGTCGAGTGGCGCACAAAAGGGTATATCCGCGACGTATTGGAATAACACCACGAAAGAAGGAAACCCGGTGGCGACGGAGTTGATAAACTTCCCTATCAATAAAAACACCGGAGGCGCAACCGTATTCGCACCCGGAGTAAATCTTGAAGATTTTTCAGCCACATTCTCCACCACTTTCACGCCGGAAGAAAGCGGTGAATACATAATCAACATGACCGCTTCAAGAGGGCTGAAAGGACTAAAAGTAAACGGCGAAAGAGTTGCAAAATCATATGGATCAAATCCCACAAACGATTATGCCTACGCCATACAGGCGGAAAAAGGAAAGACATACGATATAGAAATAGACTGGGTCAATGACCGTCCGGGAATCGCTGTGCTGAAATTCGACATCGGTAGAAGCGTGGAATATGACACGGATTGCAGCGGATCCGACATCGTGATCTTCGCAGGAGGCATATCGGCAGCTCTTGAAGGCGAGGAGATGCCGGTGACTGTGGAAGGATTTCGCGGAGGCGACCGAACAAGCATAGAGTTGCCGAAGATACAACGTGAACTTATAAGGCAGCTGAAAGACCAGGGAAAGAAGATAGTATTCATAAACTGTTCAGGAAGCGCGATGGGGCTGCTGCCGGAAGACGAACTCTGCGATGCGGTGCTACAGGTGTGGTATCCAGGCGAGGCAGGAGGTCAGGCTGTAGCCGAGACTCTCTTCGGCATCAACAATCCGGCAGGCAGGCTACCGGTCACTTTCTACAAAGATGACAGCCAGCTCCCTGACTTCGAGGACTACGATATGGCGGGACGTACTTACCGATATATGACGGACAAACCACTTTACGCTTTCGGTCATGGACTTAGCTATACGACTTTCGACTACTCGTCTCCTTCTGCTACACCCTCTGACAATGGCAATACAGTGAAGCTCAACGTGAATGTAAGGAACAGCGGTGACAGGGACGGCGACGAAGTGGTGCAGGTCTACATTAAGAACCCGGCAGATCGTGAACTAAACAAGACTCTGCGCGCATTCCGCCGCATTCATCTGAAAAAAGGAGAGGACAGAGACGTCACTTTCGAACTTGGTCCGGAGGCTTTCGCATTTTTCAATCCGGAATCAGGAGAGATGCAGGCTTTGCCGGGTGTATACCGGATAGAGGTCGGAAGTGCCTCTGACAAGACTAAAAGTATAATGGTCAATTATCAATGACAGGTAATCGGTTGAGAGTTAAGACATGAAGGACATTGTTTGCCTATTTATGGTTGCGATGATTGCCTTCTCGGCGGGAGCAGAGCGTTTCAGGACGCTGAAGGTAATGAAAGAAGGGGATTTTATGTCATCTCCAGTGATTCGTCTGGGAAGCGATGAGCATATTGTCATAAATTTCGACGAGTGGAGCGAAGACTACTCAGACCTGCAGTATCGCCTCGTACACTGCGGTCCGGACTGGAAACCTTCCGGACTTTTGGAATCTGAATACCTTGACGGTTTTAACATTGCTGATATAGATGACTGGGCATTCTCGTCAAACACCTTCGTACACTTTGTAAACTATCGCATAGAGATTCCAAATGAGCAGATGAACCCACTGCTTTCCGGCAACTATCTGCTTCAAATTTTCGAACGCGATAATCCTGACGAGACACTCGCCGAGGCTCGGTTTGCAGTCACCGAACATTCTGCCGATATCATCGGTGGAGTATCCGCACGCACAGACCGTGGTCTTAACACAGAATGGCAGCAGATCGATCTGTCAGTGATACCCACCGATGTGACCGTCGGCGATCCCTATTCAATGCTTAGGGTCGACATAACTCAGAACAATGCTCCTTACACTACTACCACGTTGCGTACGCCATCCCGCATCGAAGGTAAGAATATCGTCTACACCCACATGCCGGAACTGATATTTAAGGCAGGCAATGAATTCAGGAGATTCGAGACAGTTCGCACCAACTACAATGATATGAACGTCGACTCCATGCGCTTCCTGAGTCGGAACTATCATGCATGGCTCACTCCTGACAAGGAAAGGGATTCAAGGGAATACAGCTTCGACCGGACACAGCAGGGACGCTTCCTTGTGAGGGAGTATAATTCCACCGACTCCGACTTGGGTGCTGACTATGTGACAGTTCATTTCCGACTGGAAACTCCTGAGGTGATAGATGCCGATGTTTACGTAGAGGGTGAATTCACCGGTTTCCGCCACGGTGACGCAACTCGCATGCACTACGACTACAACGAAGGTGCGTATCTCCTTGAGATACCGCTTAAACAAGGCAGCTACAATTATCGGTATGTGGCGGTTCCACGTCATGGAGACCGGCATCCTGATCCAGGCGTGATAGAAGGCAATAAATATGAGACAAGAAATGAGTATAGGGTACAGGTATGGTATCGGCCTGTCGGCGGAAGATATGATCGTCTGATCTCAGATGTCGACATCATTAACTGAACTCGCTCTGAAACCTGAGATTCCCCGCGCAACAACATACCCATAAAATCAGAAAATACGGATAATGATACAGATAAATGACACATTGGTTTCACTCGACGTAGTGGAGAGGTTTTTTGAATGCGATCTTGACACTTGTCTTGGTGAATGTTGCATAGAAGGTGATGCCGGCGCGCCCCTGCTTCCTGAAGAGAAAAGCCGTCTTGATGCGCTAATGCCAGAGGTTATGCAATATCTGTCGCCGGCAGCTCAGGAAGTAGCGCGTGAGCAGGGAGCGTCATATATCGATGAGGAAGGTGATCTCGTCACCAGCATTGTCAACGGCAAGGATTGCATATTCACTTGTTACGCTCCCGGTGGCAAATGCCTTTGCGTGCTTGAAAAACTGCGCCGGGAGGGAAGGAAAGGCTTTTTCAAGCCCATCAGCTGCAGTCTATACCCTATAAGGCTGAAAGATTACGGCGGTATTACGGCAGTCAATTATCACCGCTGGAAAATATGCAAGTGTGCCGAGATACTGGGACGCAAGAATGGGATAAGGGTATATGAGTTTCTTAAGGAACCTCTCATAAGAAGATTTGGCGAGAGGTGGTATGAAGAACTGTCACTGACCGCAAGGGAGTGGCTTCGCAGTGAAGCCGCGAAGAGGTAGAGACGTCAAGCGTCGAAGATATTCGAGAGTTGTTTTTCGAGGTCAGTGCTCGTGACATTGGTAGTCATGACTCCATCTTTGGCTATTGAAATGTTGCCAGTCTCCTCACTCACCACTACACAGAGGGCATCAGTAGCCTGGCTCATTCCCAGCGCAGCCCTATGCCGGAGACCGAGATGCTTCGGAAGGTTCATGTCGTGGCTCACCGGCAGGATACACCCCACCGACACTATTCGTCTCCTGGCTATTATCATCGCACCGTCGTGAAGCGGTGAATTCTTGAAGAAAATATTTTCTATCAGACGTGTGTTGATATCGGCATCTATTATATCGCCCGTTTTCTCATAGTCTCCGAGAGGCACTTTTCGCTGGAAACATATGAGAGCCCCGGTCTTTGACTTAGACATAGACAGACACGCATACACCACGCCCATCACGAGCCCATGGTATGATTTAGTGTCTTTGGCTCCGTGATGGAAGATCCTCTTGAGCTGGCTGAGATGCCCGTGCGAGCCAATATCGATGAGAAATCTCTTGATCTGATCCTGAAAAAGGATTACAAGGACAATAAGCCCTATACTCATGAACTTATCGAGAATGGTGCCCGTAAGCTTCATATCGAAGATCTCAGCCGCCACCACCCATATCATTATAAAAAGCAGTACTCCATAGAAAAGGCTTATGGTGCCGGAACTCTTCATCACCTTATATATGTAGAAGAGTATAGCCCCTACTATGAGAATATCGAGAAGATCTTTTATGCCGAATGATATCATTGTTTGGTCTTTAGTCGTGAGTATTCAGTCTTGAGACTTCAGTATTAGATATTTATTTCAATATTCAGTTTATCCTGCCGTAAGATTCATCATTACGTCACGGACCTGGACAGCCTCCGCCACATCATGAACCCTCAGTATGGAGGCGCCGCGCAGGAGCGCAACGGCATTCAGTGCCGTCGTTCCGGGAAGCGCCTCGGAAGGAGTGATGCCGAGAGGACGCCATATCATGGATTTCCGCGACACCCCCACAAGTACAGGGAGCCCTATCCTGCATATTTCCTCAAGAGATGCGAGAAGGCTGTAGTTTTGCTCCACATTCTTGGCAAAGCCGAATCCAGGATCTACAATTATGTCGCATACACCTCTTTGCCTGAGTTCCCGGATGCTGTGTGCGAGATCGGTGATGACCTCCGCAACGACATCCTGATACTCTGCAAATGACGCCATATCGACGGGAGTCCCCCTCATGTGGGTCAAAACATACGGAACTTTTAGTGCGGCAACGGTGTCAAACATATCTGCATCCATCTTCCCGCCCGATATATCGTTGATGATGTCAGCACCAGCCTCCACGCAGCGACGCGCCACATCGGCACGAAACGTATCGACCGATATCAATGCATCTTTCCATTCCCGACGGGCTATGGAAATTGCACTTTCAAGACGAGCCCATTCCACATCGGCATCCACAGGCATAGCGCCGGGACGGGTGCTGCATGCTCCTATATCGATACAGTCCGCCCCCTCATCGCGGATCTCACGCACCCTGGCTACCACATCCTCTTCAATGGATGAGCGGCATCCCGAATAAAATGAGTCGTCGGTGACGTTCAATATGCCCATTATCCAGGGTCTGCGGAAGTAACTTAAGTGTCCTCTAATATTTATCGACAAGTCTTGATTCGGTTTCATACCGCAAATTTAGCATTTTTTTGGCAGTTACGGAAATTTTTTGTAATTTTGCACCCGGATTTGCAATCGCTGGCAAGAAGGATGCGAGAGTGGCATCCGGGAAAAGGATACTTGTTATGTTGCAAAAGTTATTTAAACTTATATACCACAATGGATTTAATTAAAGTAGTGGAGGAAGCTTTCGCAACTCCCAAAAAAGAATTCGATGCATTCGGTCCCGGCGACACAGTGACTGTCGCATACCGCATCAAAGAGGGTAACAAGGAGCGTATTCAGCAGTATCGTGGCGTGGTGATCCGCATCTCAGGACATCAGGACAAAAAACGCTTTACTGTGCGCAAGATTTCTGATGGAATCGGCGTTGAGCGTATCTTCCCCATGGAGTCTCCCTTCATTGAATCAATCACAGTCAACAAACTCGGTAAGGTTCGTCGTGCAAAACTCTACTATCTGCGTAATCTCACCGGCAAGAAGGCCCGCATCAAGGAACGTTTCGTAAAGAAAGAGAAATGATCCTCTGTGGAATTCAGACAATAAAAATCGGACGGATGGAAAAATCCGTCCGATTTTTATTATATATCCTCCACTCGATTGTTATATGAATGTATGGCGAAAAAAGACAAGAGACAGAAAGTGACATTGACCGCCGATGCAAGGCAGGGACTCGTGGTGAAGAATACCGGAAGCGCTTACGATGTCAGGCTCGATGACGGGCTCACGGTGAGCTGCCGAATCAAGGGTAACTTCCGAATCAAGGGCATCCGCACCACCAACCCGGTGGCGGTCGGCGACCATGTTATGGCAGTACGGGCTACCGACGATGTATGGTACATTACCGAAATAATGCCACGACACAATTATATCATAAGGAGGGCTTCCAACCTTTCGAAAGAATCTCATATACTTGCCGCCAACATCGACAGGGCGCTGCTCGTGGTCACACTCAGGGATCCTGAAGTGCCGCTTACATTCATCGACCGCTTTCTTGCCACGGCAGAGGCATACCGCATCCCGGCAGGAATAATACTCAACAAATGCGACATGTGGGATGACAGTGATCGTGAGCTTGGGGAGGCAATGAAACATCTTTATGACTCTATCGGCTACAAGACACTGATAGTATCAGCCGCCACGGGCTTCGGACTCGATGCGCTGCGCGAGGAGACGGCAGACAATATTTCCCTGCTTGCCGGAAACAGCGGAGTAGGCAAGTCTTCGCTTATCAACTCACTGATTCCGGGGCTCGGACTACGCACCGGAGAGATATCCGGACTTTACCATACCGGCACCCACACCACTACCTTCTCAGAGATGCTTGATCTCCCCTACGGAGGCGAGATCATTGATATTCCAGGAGTAAGGAGCTTCGGCACCATTGACTTTACGCCGGAGGACGCCGGACATTTCTTTCCGGAAATATTCAAGACTGCCCGTGACTGCAGATACAGCGACTGCAGACACACAGGCGAACCGGGATGCGCCGTGAAGGATGCTGTGGCAGACCATCTTATAGCGGAATCAAGATATGCTTCATACCTGAACATACTTGAGGAAGTGGCTGCAGGAGACGCCGATAAATATCGAAAACCGTTTTAAACCGTCTTAATGACGATAAATAATCTAACATAACTCTATTTACGATATGAGAAAGACCATGACTGTACTATCCGCCGCCATTTTGTTGACTGGAATAGGAGTCCAGTCCACTTCGGCATTCGGAAGAAGCAAATACGACATGCAGTTTGCCGATTATCCTGTATACAATGGCAATGACCTCGAATTAAAAGTGGGCAATGACAGCACCCATTTCAGGCTATGGAGTCCGAAAGCACAGGAAGTTATTCTGCATCTATACGAATCGGGACGCAACGGATCGCCATTCAAAAGCATCCCTATGTCCTTTCATCCCGACAACGGAACATGGACAGCGGACGAGGAAGGGAAACTATATGGAAAGTTCTATACATTCCAGGTGAAGCATGACGGCAAATGGCTTGCGGAGACACCGGGCGTATGGGCAAAAGCTGTAGGTGCCAACGGAAAACGTGCTGCCATCATAGATTTCGCAAATACGGATCCTGAGGGTTGGACCGATGACAAAGGACCTGAGGTGGACCATTTCACTGATGTCATAATATATGAGATGCACCACAGAGACTTCTCCATGTCTCCCACTTCGGGAATCGCCAACAAAGGCAAATTCCTGGCACTTACAGAAAAAGGCACCTCTTCGCCCGACGGTGAGAAAACCGGTATCGACCATCTGAAGGAACTTGGCATCACCCACGTACATATACTGCCGAGTTATGACTACAATTCTGTCGACGAGACCAACCTTCAGGATAACACATACAACTGGGGATATGACCCGCAGAACTATAATGCGCCGGAAGGAAGCTATTCCACTAATCCATCTGATCCTGCGGTAAGGATACGCGAAATGAAAGAGATGGTGAAAGCTCTGCATGATGCCGGAATCGGAGTGATCATGGATGTGGTCTACAATCATACGGCAGAGAATGACGGATCAAACTTTGAATTGACTGCTCCCGGATATTATCACCGGCATTGGGACGACGGTAGTTACTCAGATGCGTCAGGATGCGGCAACGAGACGGCATCCGACCTTCAGCAGATGAGAGATTACATCATCAATTCCGTGAAATACTGGGCAGACGAATATCATATCGACGGATTCCGCTTCGACCTCATGGCTATCCATGACATCGAGACTATGAATCAGGTGGCTGCAGAACTGAAGAAAATAAATCCTTCGATATTCGTATATGGCGAAGGATGGACAGCAGGAGACTCACCGCTTCCAGCCGACCAAAGGGCTCTGAAGGAAAATGTAGCACGAATGACAGACATAGCGGTCTTTTCCGATGATCTCCGTGACGCGGTAAAGGGACACTATTCAAATGCTGAAGACAGGGGATTCGCGACAGGAAAACCCGGAAATGAAGAAACCGTGAAAATCGGCATTGTCGCTGCCACTCCCCACCCTCAGGTAGACTATTCAAAAGGGAATAATTCAAAATTTGCCTATGCCTCATCGCCTGAGATGATCGTCAACTATGTAAGCTGCCACGACGACCTGACCCTGACCGACAAACTACGCAAGTCAATGCCTGACGTTTCGGATAAAGAGCGAATGGCTGCTGCAAAACTGGCGCAGACCATAGTGTTCACATCTCAGGGAACACCCTTCATGTTTGCCGGCGAGGAAATATTCCGCGATAAGAAAGGTGTGCACAATTCATATAAGAGCCCCGACTCCATCAATGCGATCGACTGGCATCTTAAAGCACTAAACAGAGACCAGATGGACTACTACAAGGGTCTTATTGCTCTGCGCAAGGCTCACCCCGCATTCAGGATGACAAACGCTGAAGACATTGCCCGACATCTGGTGTTTGATAAGATTGACTCTGAAAAAACGCCCAATCTCATCTCATATACTTTGAAGGATCATGCTAACGGAGATTCATGGAAAGAGATAAAGGTAATTTTCAACGGGAGTGACAAGGCGAAGGTTGTAAAACTTCCCAAGGGCACATGGACCGCAGTGGTGAAAGATGGATCGATAGATACCGAAGAAGGGCTCGGATCCTTCAGTGGAAACCTGACTGTGGAGCCGGTAAGCGCCACAATACTCTACAGGCAATGATTTAGCCCCCTCTCAAAAAAAATAAGAGCTAAGTGCGGATCACAGAAATAGAGATCCGCACTTAATTTTATACGGTAATACCTAATTTTAACAAAAATTGCCATTAAAATTGCATAGGTGCCATTTTTTTTGTAAATTTGCGCGAAAGCAAATTCAAGACTTGTTGAATCATAAATTATGAAAAAGATTTTCTTAATTCCAACTCTATTATGCGCTATGCTGAGCCCTGTTACAGCTTCAGCGCAAGATGAACAGGAAGAACCCGCTGTAAAACGGGACTACAGTTTCAAGTCAGCCCGACCTCTGACACAGATAGAATCACTCTATTCCGCTATCATTGCAGCCACCCCAAAAGGCGTGCAGAACACATTGGGTCTTGAACTGATCGAAACCAAAGACAGTATCAGAAGCATGGCGCTCAATCCCACAGGCATCAACGTGGCTCTTGTGGAAAAAGACAAAAAAGGAAATTTCTATCTTCAGGCATTCACTACCGACGGAGAACAGACCAGACTGATGTCGTTTGACTCCAAGCATCTTGGCATGCCATATGCCGCAGCCTTCTCACCGGATGCCCGCCAGCTTGTGGTCGCTACCGAAAACGGCACATATGTATTCGAGACCAAGAAATTCAGGCAGATCGGAGAACTTCCGGCGTTTACCTGCCATCCCGATATGCTTGTTTTTAGTCCCAACGCATACTTTCTTGCTGCAGCAGGCGACGAGAAGGTGGAGGTGATGAACTTTGAGGAAAAGACGATGCGGCGCACGTTGAATCCGGAAGAGACCGTCACTGATGTGGTTTTCTCCAAGTCAAGCGATGAGATGGCTGTCCTCACAGCTGACGGCATGGTTGCGATCTACGACACGAGAACATTCAACATCAAGCTGATGATAGAAGATCTTGACAACGGCTACGCATGCGACTTCAACTTCGACGGAAAATACCTTGCTGTAGCGGCTGACGACGACAAAGTGACGGTAATCAACCTCCTCAAGCCGGAAGACCGCATCATCATGGAAACTCCCGAAGTATCAGTCAGCGATGTCCTCTTCATAGTGGATTCCAACGAAAATCCGGTGCTTGCAGCAGGAACGGACAAGGGTATCCGCGCACGCAGGGTCCAGCTTGAGCCTTATTATGCAAAACTCGTCAGTGATGAGGTTGACATGAAGATGAGCGAGTGGTTGAAGAAAATGCCTGACGAGACCATGGAGGAATACCGTCTGCGTGTCAATGACGAGACTCGTGCCAAGCAACGCCGCCTTTTTGAAGATGAGATATCCACAAGTCTTGCCGGCAACCTCACCGCAATGTCAACTGTCAGCTTAGGCTCATATGATGCCGACAACGAGGTGCTTGCCGTGAACTTCGACAACATGCCCACCATCTTCCTTCCGATGCCACGCGAAGACCTCAGCGAGATCAACTCAGCCAACGACCTTGAGATAAGCGACCAGCAGTATGGACTTCTTGGCGACGACTCTTTCGAACTTATATATGCAAAATTCACAAACAAGAAAACCGGTTCTGAATATATCTACGACAACGTGAACCGCAAGCCGATGGAGTTTATGAACAATGACAACATCGTATCCATCGAACTCGTGCAGCAGCAGATGATGGAGGAGGTTAAGCTTGAAGAGCTCAAGGAGCAGGTGCTCAGCGAGGCTAAGAAAGATAATATCATTTCCGATCATACCCAGATCGCGGTCAACTCTGAAGTGATTCCGGAATATGACGCTAACGGAAACAAGATCATGAACTATAACGTGAACTTCGCGTATCAGGTGGATCCGGAATTCTCGGCTCAGGAAGATTTTGCACCCGGCAAATACCGTGCAGAGCAGTCTGGCGCGGCATCTTCCATGCTCAACATTGTCAAGAATGCGTTTGAAGGTGATTTCGCCAACTATGTAAAGTCAGGGAAACGCCTAAATATCAAGATATCCGGCACTGCAGATTCAAGTCCTATCAGAAACACTATAGCTTATGATGGGGCATACGGAGACATCGAGAATGAGCCTATCTATCAGGACAACAAGATGAGTGCGATCTCCGTGACCCAGAAAGACGGTATCAAGAGCAACGAACAGCTTGCCTTCCTCAGAGCTTACGGAGTGAAGGAATACCTTGACAGCAATGTGGCAGGTCTTAAAGATATGGACACACGCTACACCTACAATATCGGAGTGAGCGAGGGTAAGGGTGCTGAATTCCGACGCATCACTGTTGAATTCACTTTCGTCGATGCCTTCTGATGTCATCATTCCCCGACGGCTTGAACCCCGGCGGGGAAACCAATTAATTAACCGTACAACTTTAACATCATCTTACAAACAATAATACTAAGAAATGAAACAGCAATACAGGATAAAGTCGATTTGCTCATTGACTGCGGTCATTGCCGCAGGATTCATTTATGCCGCAAGCCAGTCTCCTGAACTTACGGAAGGTGCGTATGCATCCGGCGCCTCAGCCGGACAGTCAGATGCCGGAGAATTGACCGACTCCCTGTCTCCCGGACAGATTGCAGTGAATGCAATGACGGAAGAATACAAGGTGCTTAAGGAGCTCCAATATGAGGGAGAAGAGGAATCATCGTTCTATCCCCGCACTTTGGAGATGTATCTCACAGCAAGCAAGGCCCTTGATCTTGCCGAGAATGAAGAGCAGAAAATGCAGGTGAAAAACGTGCTCATAGACATCAACGGCATTCTTCTGAAAGGTGCATTCTTCTATTCGAATGCAGGCGACCAGAAAGAGCTTGCCAATTTTGCGAGGGCTTATATAGACTCACAGCGTCTTCCTATATTCTCGGATGGTGACTTTAAGAAAGACCCGAGGATCTACCCCACCCTCGTTTATGTGGCGGCATCCGATTCATACAACTCGGGCAACTATGATCTTGCAAAGGAATATTTCGACATTTACCTTTCGACCGGCGAGGAAAAGATGCGTCATCAGGTAAGTACATTCATGGGGCAGGCATGTATCAACACCAAAGACTACCTGAAGGGTATCAACACACTCAGCAATGCTGCCGTGCTTTATCCCGACGACTATCAGCTCGTGGCTATGGGAATTCAATGCTGCATCGACGGAGGATACGCCGACCGCATCCAGCCCCTGCTTGACCGCGCTCTGCTTATGAAGCCGGGCGATGAGCAGCTTCTCAACGTGCAGGCACAGGTGTATGAGTCAACCCACGACTATAAAAAGGCGCTCGACATCTACAATCAGATAGCGGAACTGCATCCCAACAGCCTTGAGAACACACAGAGGATTGCAACCTGTTATTACAATCTCGGTGCTGACTTCTACAATAAATCAATAATGGAGGAAGACGAGAAGACTGCCAAGAAAAACCGTCGTCAGAGCCGGGCATATTTTGAGTCGGCAGCGCAGCATCTTGAACAGATCATCGCAACTAAGCCCAACGACCGGCAGTATCTGAGAGCACTCGGCATCACATACGGATATCTTGACAATAAAGAGAAGTTTGATGAGATCAACGTGCGTCTTGGTGCTCTCGGAGAGAAACCCATGGCTATGGGTGAGGTTCCGGAGATCATGAATGGACCGCTTGGCGTGAGCGGAGGAAACCAGGGCACGACTTCTGCAATCACAGCACCATCATATCAGGAATTTGCCAGAAACTTTATCGAAGGGAAACTCGGCGACTGGGCAAAGCGTGGTGAATTCGAGAAAATCGAGGATTATCAGAAGCGTGTGACAGAGGGTGGTCTGCAGGCAGAATATCAGAAACTCAAGACTCAGGCAGAGAAGGAATATCTGGATAAGTACGCATTCTCATTCGTGCCGAGAGATCTTGAACTTCAACCTTACGATCCCAACAACGAGACTTACCTCATCACCACCCCTTACGGCGATGCTACTATCAAGGTGCCTCTGAAAAACAAGGAGGCGGAGATGTTTAAGAGTGCATGGAGCAACAATAACGTTGAGATACGCGCTCCCAGATATATGATTGACAATGACCGTCTCGCAATAGCTTCGGTCACTTTCAAGACAGCCAACGGCAAATCCTATTCATATGATTCAAGCAAGGCGGCATCCTACCAGATTCCTGATGTCAAGATCAACCTTGACAACTATCTGAAACAGACCTCGACCGCACAGGCTTCCGCTTCATCCGGCAAAGGTGGAAACACAAAGATTCTTGCCAAGACCTCTGATGTGGACAAGGATATTCCTGAGACCAATAAGAAGAACAGCAATGCATTCGCTTTCATCGTAGCCAATGAGAACTATAAGAATGTGGCTAATGTAGCTTCCGCACTCCATGACGGTCAGACTTTCAGCGAATATTGCGAGAAGACACTCGGCATACCGAAATCTCAGATCGTATTTCTGACAGACGCGACTTCCGGCGACTTCTGGAGCGAATTTGAAAACCTGAGGGGACGCATAGCCAACCGTACCGAAGACGTAGATGTGATTCTTTACTATTCAGGTCATGGACTGCCGGACGACAACACCAAGGAGGCATTCCTTATGCCTATAGATGCCCAGCCTCAGCATACACGCACCATGATAAAGCTTCAGGAAGTGTATGACGGACTCGGGAAAATTCCAAACGCATCTGTCTATGCATTTATGGATGCCTGCTTCTCCGGATCGTCAAGAGAATCCGGACAGAAGGATACACCTGTTGTGGCTGCCCGTGGTGTCGCGCTCCGACATAAGGATGTAGATCCGGAAGGCAATGTCTTCATATTGTCGGCTGCGGATGCACAGCAGACAGCATTCCCTTATGAAGAAAAGGATCATGGAATGTTCACATACTGGCTTCTGAAGAAACTTCAGGACTCCAAGGGGGGGGCCACATTGGATGAGATCTCGAAGTTCGTCACAGACAAGGTGTCGAGCACATCACAGGAAATCAACAGGAGGGCTCAGACTCCTACTCATAAGGCAACTGGTAAACTTTCCGGAACATGGAAGACAAAGAGACTAAGACCCTAAACTGCAGCCTGCGGATTATAATAATAACCCTTTTCGCTCTGATATCCGGCGGACTGCAGTCAAAAGCAGCCGAAGATAAGGCTGTGTCCGGCACATACACATATTACGGACACCCCGGCATGTCGATGGTGGAAGCTAAGGAAAAGGCGCTTGAAGGAGCTCAGAACGAAGCGCTACGCTCCGAGTTCGGCACGCTCGTGAGCCAGGACATAGTGCAGACCAACGAGATAGTCAACGACAAGGAAAAGATGGCGTTTCTCTCCAGCACCCAAAGCACTGTGCGTGGAGAATGGATAGCCACTACCGGAACCCCGGCATATGATGAAAGATATGAGAATGGTGTCCCCGTCGTCACCTGCAGGGTATCGGGAAGAGGACGGAAATTATCCAACAAAGCACCTGAAATAGTGGTAAATGCTCTTTCCGCTCCCGACAAGAGGGCTGTAAGCTCAGAATTCAAGGATTCGCAAGACATATTCGTATATATCAAAAGTCCGGAAAGGGACGTGTTTGTGATGGTCTGCCTTGAAGATGAGGACGGAACTGTGTATAAGATGTTCCCGTTCGAATCCACACCGGCTCAGGCTACCCTGAAGAAAGGATATGACTACATACTTTTCGATAAGGACCGTCCCGGCGGAAGCCTTGGTGAGATGCCGGGTGACGGACTTTATATAATGACTGACAAGCTCGCACTTAACAGGCTTTACGTGGTATATTCACCGAACTATTTCAGGAAAGGGAGCTGGACTTACCTTGAGGAAGCCAATCTTGACACAATGACAACCAAGGATTTCAATAAGCTTATGATAGAACTGCGCCGTGCAGACGAAGAGATGGGCATGAAAGTCATAAATCTGAGCGTTATGCCGAACGTGGATAAAAATTATGAGTATGACTGAATAAGGAATTTGTAATTAAAATCTAATATTATTAATCACTAACTAATATCGACAGCAATGAAAAAACTGATCATGATTCTTATGGCGCTATGCCTGATGGCTCCTGCTGCCATGGCGGACCTTACTAAAAAACAGGAGAAGATCTGCAACCAGAACGCAAAGAAACGTGCCAAGGATCTCTCAAAGCAGGGATATACCGTGATGGGCACTCTTCCGCTTGAGGATGCACTCTATAAGCATTTCGCAAAAATGGAGATGGGGGCTACTGAGGAAATGGGTACCGGACACTCGAAATCGAAGAACAACGGACGCCAGATGTGTCTCACTGCCGCAATGTCTGAATATGCATCAAAAGCTGTATCTCAGCTCAAGGGCCGCAGTGTCACCGATGCTTACGGCAATGAGGTCGATACTGAGAACGATCCTGAATTCGCACGCTTCTATGCAGCTTACGAGCGCCTTACCCAGAAGGAAATCAAGGGAGAACTTGAGGAATCATTCACTTTAGTAAAGCAGAATGCCGATGGATCCTATGATTTTCTAATGTACATGCTTGTAGACGAGAACAAGGCTCTGTCACGCCGTCAGAAAGCACTGAAGGACGCAGCCGCAGAAACAAACCTTGCGCAGAATTATGCAAAGCAGGTTTCTGAATTCGTCAACGAGCCGCTGAAGTAAGACCTTGTCTCATAAAATCGATTGTAACATGCGTAAAGGCATAACCATACTGTCAGTATGTATCCTTGCAGGGGCGACCGGGGCACTGTCTCAGTCGCCCTCTGAGGAATTTAACAGCTTCCGCCGGCAGATACTTTCCGACTACGATAACTTCAAGTCGAGGATTCTTGAGCATTACGGAGATTTCCTGAATGGAGAATGGCATGAGTTTGAACCTCTTTGGGAGGAGGTAAGCCCCTACACGGAACCCAAGCCAAAGGCACTGCCGGAGATTCCGGCGGCAGATGAACAGGATCCGCATGCGGCTAAGCTACCTGATCCTAAATTCAGTGATTCAAGTCTCGGAGGTGTGCTGGCAGCCGTCCCCGGGGGAGGACTGGCGAAAGGTGGTACAACCGACTTCGACTATCCGTCGATGAAGATTGACGTTCCATCGATAGGAGGAAGCTCCATACCGAAGACAATGGCTTCAAGTCCGGCAGCTGCAGCACTTGCCATGTCGGATGCTGCCGGCAAGAGCAACTATGAGCTTTCCGTAATGCGTATCCCGGATCCAGGATTCGCCTTCGGATCGTTTCCAGGACAGACAGCTGCCCCTGCTCCCGGAGAATCGGGAATTGTAAATATCAACTTGCCGGATAGGAAAATGAACCCTGAAGATCTTCAGCGTGCGCTGGAGGGAAGCGGGTATGCCACAGAGGAGACATTCCGGATTCCGGAAGACAGGAATAACTTCACCTTTGATTACTATGGCATGGAGGCATTTATTCCTGAAATAGACTTCACCATAAGCAAGAGCATATCCGGACCTGAAGAGACAGGAGCTCATTGGGAAAAGATGGCAGGACAGGAAGGCGGAGTGGAAACAGCCCGCCAGCTTTACGGACTTGCACGGCAACTCGGACTCAACGGCTATCTGACATTCCGTCTGGCTGAGGCCTTCGTCAATCAGAAGTTTAAGGACTCAGATGCTAATGCCCGCATGTCGGCGGTGCATTTCCTCCTGTCAAATATGGGATATGATGCACGGTTGCTGAAACTTGATAATATACTGACCATCATGATGCCGTTTGATCAGAAGGTTGTATATGCCACCATGTCGCAGACTATCGACGGTCGTAAATACACGATCCTATATCCGGAAGGATATGAGCCGCCCCGCGGTCAGTCACTGAGAATAATGACATGCAATCTCCCGTCAAACTCTCTCGGAAAAACTTCAGATCTGCGTCTGACCGGTCTCAGCCTTCCGGTAAAAGGGAAAGAATTCACAATGACCAACGGTCAGCTGACACTCAAGGGAGAGGTGAACGAGAATATTCAGAAACTCCTGCACCACTACCCTCAGATGCCAACAGGAGACTTCGCATCTTCATGGGTAGATCAGAAACTTCGTGAAGATCTGGTGTCCCAACTGAAATCACAGCTTGCAGGAATGAGTGACAAGGATGCCGTCAACAGTCTTATGTCATTATGCCATAAAGGATTCAAATACTCTACAGATCAAGATTTCCACGGATTTGAGAAGCCCTATTTCCTTGAAGAGAATTTCATCTATGATAAGAACGACTGCGAAGACCGCGCCATATTCTTCTCCTACCTTCTCTGGAACGCTCTCAATCTCCCATGTCAGCTCGTACAGTATCCCGGACATGAAAGCGCTACTGTAGCTGTAGATGAGGAGATTCCAGGATATTTCTATAATACAGACGGCACGAAGTATTACAGTGCTGATCCTACTTATATAGGAAGCTCTGTCGGCATGGTGATGAAGGCGTTCAGATCAGCTTCACCCACCGTCGACAAGCAGTATAAGTAAGCTTCACCATCAGGTCCTACCACAAAAAAATGAGACCTCAATCGCAAGGCTCTGAAAGCGGATCCCGTGTAGGATATGTTTTCAGGGTCTTGTTTTTTTTCACTTTTGATTTCTTTTTTTTCTCAGGTTTCCCCTTCCGCTCTGATTTACCTGACCTGATAGAGTCAGAGGCTACGACACCGGATGAAATCGCTGATTCACATGAGGAAACCGGCTGATTGCCTGATGTCAGTGAAGAGCAGTTGCGGAAGATGAATCCGGAAGAAATGCACAAGAGGGCTGCTGCCACTACGGCAGCGAGCCCTCTTCTTTCTTTCGAAGTAAGTGAATTTCTCATCCCTCGTTGCGGTTTGCACGCTTCCGCTCGTTCTCGTCAAGAATTATCTTACGCAGACGTAGATGATTGGGAGTCACCTCAACATATTCATCTTCCTTTATATATTCAAGAGCCTCTTCAAGCGAGAATACAACCGGCGGCACGATCTTCGCCTTATCATCGGCTCCGGAGGCACGCATATTGGTAAGCTTCTTCGACTTGGTCACATTCACCACTATATCCTTGTCTTTGGCATTCTCGCCTACCACCTGCCCGGCATAAACCTCGTCTTGCGGGAATATGAAGAATCTTCCGCGATCCTGAAGCTTGTCGATGGCATAGGCATAGGCTGTGCCTGCCTCCATTGCTATCAGAGATCCGTTGGTGCGTCGTTCTATCTCTCCCTTCCAGGGCTGGTATTCAAGAAAACGGTGCGCCATGATCGCCTCACCTGCCGTGGCGGTGAGCACATTGTTGCGCAAACCGATAATACCGCGTGAGGGTATATGGAATTCTATGTTGATACGGTCGTTTTGCGTATCCATACTTATGATGTCACCCTTGCGTCGAGTCACCATATCCACTACTTTCGAACTGTATTCTTCAGGCACATTGATTGTAAGCGCCTCGATAGGCTCGCATTTCACACCGTCGATTTCCTTGATGATCACCTGAGGCTGACCGACCTGAAGCTCATATCCCTCACGACGCATGGTCTCGATAAGGATGGAAAGATGAAGTACGCCTCGCCCGAACACCGTCCACTTGTCTTCCGTGTCGCCTTTGCTCACGCGAAGTGCGAGATTGCGGTCAAGCTCTTTCATAAGTCGGTCGTGTATATGGCGCGAAGTCACGTATTTACCGTCTTTCCCAAAGAAAGGTGAGTTGTTGATTGTAAAGGTCATCGACATTGTAGGCTCATCAATGGCGATACGAGGCAGCGGTTCAGGATTCTCCACTGAGGACACGGTGTCTCCGATCTCAAAATCTTCCAGTCCGACTATAGCGCAGATATCTCCGGAACTTACTTCCGACACTTTCTTACGCCCCATACCTTCAAACGTATGCAGCTCCTTGATGCGCTGTTTCTTCACCGATCCGTCTTTTTTACAAAGCGCGATGTCCATTCCCTCACGTAGAGTGCCGCGATGCACACGACCCACTGCGATCCTGCCAACATAGCTTGAGAAATCAAGACTCGTTATAAGCATCTGAGGATCTCCCTCTATCTGAGTCGGAGCCGGAATATTCTCTATTATGGCATCGAGCACCGCAGTGATATCGTCGGTACGCACTTTCCAGTCCATACTCATCCAGTTTTCCTTCGCACTGCCGTAGACTGTAGGGAAATCAAGCTGATCTTCGGTAGCATTCAGGTTGAACATAAGGTCGAACACCATCTCGTTCACCTCGTCGGGACGGCAGTTTGGCTTATCTACCTTATTCACTACAACTACCGGCTTGAGTCCCATTTGAATCGCTTTCTGCAACACGAAGCGAGTCTGAGGCATCGGACCCTCGAAAGCATCAACGAGAAGCAGACAACCATCAGCCATATTAAGAACACGCTCCACCTCTCCACCGAAATCGGCGTGTCCGGGAGTGTCTATTATATTGATCTTTGTCCCCTTGTAGTTGATACTTACATTTTTCGACAGAATAGTTATTCCTCTTTCGCGTTCGAGGTCGTTGTTGTCAAGAATAAGCTCCCCGGCATTCTGGTTTTCGCGGAAGAGATTTCCGGCGAGAAGCATTTTGTCGACAAGGGTGGTCTTACCGTGGTCGACGTGTGCGATGATTGCTATATTGCGGATGTCTTGCATAGTGTTGAGTATTGCCCGTGGAATCTCGGACTGTTTCAAACTGCAAAATTAATATTTTTTTGGGATATTATCAAGTGATTTCGCCTAAAGTTGAAGAAGGTGCATCTAAAGAGTCGTGCAGCTTGCGGTAGAAAGGATGTCGTGTGAGGGTGGAAGAATCGCCTATGATGATGAGCTTCATTCGTGCCCTCGTCATTGCTACGTTCATTCGCCTCAAGTCTCGTAGGAAACCGATGTTTCCGTCTTCGTTGCTCCTCACGAGCGATATCATGATCACGTCGCGCTCCTGACCCTGGAAGCCATCGACTGTGTTTACTGATATAAGATGACGGAACGGTTTAAAAAACGGCGTACGCCTTATAAGCCCGCGAAGGTACTGCACCTGCGCCCTGTAAGGGGAGATCAGTCCGACATCTATCCTTTCTTCAATAAAACGTTCCTTTCCAATTTTCTCTATGTACTTTCGGAGGGTCAGGACAGAAAATTCCGCCTCGTCACGGTTGATCCTGCCGTGACTTTCTCCTGCAAGACTCTCGTGAAATGCAGTTACCTTATCATTGGCATCTGCATCGGCATCACTTGCGAGACATGCTCCGGCAGTGTCTATCCACTCAATAGGTGTGTCATAGTCAAGAATTCCCCTGTGCCGCACTTCCGGAGCAGCCTCCATCACTCCTCCATAGAACCAATCATTTGAAAAGCGCATAATATCATGATTCATGCGATATTGCATCGTAAGGAGCGAGACTGCTTCCGGATGATTCTCCACAAGCCGTTCCATCAGAGACTTGCCGAGACCACCCTTCATAGCATCATACGATTTCACTGTAGGAGGAAGCTGACAATGGTCGCCGGCAAGCACTACCCTGCCTGCCCGCCTGATTGGAATCCAGCATGCCGCCTCAAGAGCCTGAGCTGCCTCGTCAATGAAAAGAGTAGAGAATTTCATGCCGTCAAGCAGACGGTTTGCGCTCCCCACCAAAGTGGAGGCTATGACGTGGGCAGAATTGAACAGATCCTGATTTATGCGGATTTCAAGCTCTGTGGCACGACTGCGCAGGCGGTCCATCTTCTGATGCCACTGGTCCGAGCTCTTGCGTCGTGCTGAGCGGAGTTCGCGTATCGCCTTCCGGATGCTCCATAGGTCGGGATAGTCGGGATGAGACTCAAAGCGACGCTCATACGTGAAAGAAAGCATCTTGTCGTTGACACGCGACGGGTTGCCAAGACGAAGCACATGCACTCCTCTGTCGACAAGCCTCTCGCATATCCAATCCACTGCCATGTTGCTTTGCGCACACACGAGCACCTGTGGTTCCCGACGCAAGGTCTCGGCTATGGCTTCCACAAGTGTAGTGGTCTTCCCAGTGCCCGGAGGTCCATGCACTATCGCTACATCTTTTGCCCTTAGTACCTTATTCACAGCCGTCTCCTGCGTTCTGTTAAGGTAGGGGAATCCGAGAGGGATGAATGAAAGCTCCCTTGCCTGCTTTCTTGAATAGACAAGATCCCGAAGTTCGGCAAGGCGTCCTTTTGCCTTTATCGTACGGTCGATAGCATCAAACATCATCCGGTAGGAAGTCTCGTCGAATGAGAGCATCACTCCTGCGACCCCGTCTGATTCAAGACGTGATATGTCGGCACTTTCAGGTATTGCCACCAGCATCCGGTTACCTTCGACATAGCTTACGGTTCCGATAAAGGAAAAGTGCGGTTTTTCGTGCTCCTGTTCACTGCCGGAGAAAAAGACTACCGGCCGCCCGTATTCAAAATTATGGTCATCGTCTGTCTCGGATTCAGGACGTGAAATCTCAAGAATACGCTGATTGAGTGAATTATAAAAGGTGCGGCATATGGATATGCCGAGCCAGGCATTCCCTCTCTCGGCAAGACGCCTTATTCCTATTCGAGAAGCCACTTCGGAGAAAGATCTCTTCTCTTCTTCATATTCTATCTGCAGAAGCCTGCGCTGCTCCTGAAGTGACTGGACCGGTGAAATCATTATATTTAAATTGATGCTGTCTGCGCAAAAATAATTAAAACTGCTGAAAAATCCAAAATCGACAACGATATTCACATGCTTTACAGCATATTTTGATCGAATGTCACATGTATGGTAATATTACGATGTTTTTAGCGCCTATAGAGCAGAAACTCTTTGAACAGAAACTCTAATGTAATTTCCAAAAAAACATGCAGTAACATAATAAAGAAATGAATTTTTTTTTGTAATTTTGCATAATGTTTCTTTATTACTAACCAAATCAAAAACCTATGAACATCAAACGATTTATTCCGAGAGCCATTATAGCGATCACAGCTATCATAGCTCTCGCGTGGGGTCTGTCGATGAAAGCTCAGACCTACACCAATGAGCCGGCAAAGGCGTTCTGGCCGATGGATGTGGCAAGCGATTTTGAAAATCCGACTCTCCTTAGTCCCGAAGGGGGATTCTCTGTAGCATCTTTCGAACTGAATGACGTTGCCGCCGTAGGAACAGAAGGTGTAAATTGGTGCGACTACAAATTCCTCAAACTCCAACCAAAAAAAGATGCTAACGATGCTGTAAGATGGACTCTCAAGCCTTCAAAGGGTCTCTCTTTCACTCCGACGAAAGTATCAGCCTATATCGCAAAATTCGGCACCGATGCTTCCGCTCACAATGTGATCGTGACAGGAAAGACAGCCGATGGAAAATCTGTAGCTCTCGGCACTTTCACCTCTGCGCGAAATAACCGCGACCAGGCTTCGGATAAATATGGCAAAGAATCTGATTATGCCCAGCATTTCGATATTACGCTGACTGCCGACCAGCAAAAACAACTCGCATCGACAGAAGGATTCTCTCTCGAAGTAACTGTCGGCACCAACAATTCAAAACAAGGTGGTGTAAGCCAGGTATGCATTGAGGGTGTGCTGAACGGCGAAATCGTAAAAGTGGAAAAATACCCGGTAAGCATCGCAGCCGCTCCGGAAGAAGCAGGCTCTGTAGCGATCCGCCCACTCGCTGAAGTGTATGATGATGGCACTGAAGTAACTCTCGTTGCAACTCAGAAATTCGGTTATAATTTCGTAAACTGGACAGATGCCGACGGCAAGGTGATCTCTGACACTCCGGAATTCAAATACTCCATCAAACGTGCGGAAAGCCTGACTGCAAACTTCAAGGCTGTCAACACATACTCTATCACAACTGACGTCACTTCGGGAGCCAATGACTATATGATAAGCTACAAACCGGATCCGACGATAGTAGACGGGAAGAAAATGTATGAGGAAGGAACTGTGGTGACTCTCAAGGCTTCATCAAATCCTATCCTTACATTCACCAACTGGAGCGACGGTCAGACTTCTTCTGAAATCACGGTAACAATGGACTCCGACAAGGAGCTGACCGCGGAATATTCCGCTCTCGACTACATCGTAGGCTGGGACTTCTACCGCCAGGGTGGCAACGGACGTCCTGCTGACTTCGCATATGAGGAAAATGATGCTGTGACTCTCAACCTCATAACTGCCGAAGGGGAGACCTCCGGATGGCTCGATAAAAGCGAGCTCGCTGCCGGAGGATATGAAGGAAGACCGGCAGCTGTCAACTGGCGCACTACAGGTCTTGGAGATTACTACTGGCAGACCAAGTTCAATGCCTCAGCATTCAAGAATATCAAGGTTGTGACAGCAATGCTCTACAACTATAATGCATACACCAAGCAGAACGTGGAGTATTCTCTTGATGGCGAGAACTGGAAGACAATCGGAACCCTGACTATCAATGGAGCCAAAAACTGGACCGAAGGTGAATTCTCGCTTCCTGCCGATGCCGACAACAAGGCGGAAATATATCTACGCTGGATTTCCGATAAGACTTCAACCGTAGGAGGAACCAAGAGCGATAACGACGGTATCGCGCTCGGAGCTTCATTCGTATATGGAGAAATGGAACTTATCAACGACGGAAAGGCTCCGGTGATGCTCTCTACCGTTCCTGCGGAAGGAGCTGTCTCGGCTTCTATCAACGGCAAGATCGTGCTTAACTTCGACGAGAAAGTCAAGATTGCTGATGGTGCGACCGCCAAGCTCGCCGGCAAGACCCTGACCGGTGAAGCTAACGGCAAGTCTGTGATATTCACTTATAAGAATCTTGCTTTCAATACTGAATATGAGTTTACGCTTCCTGCCAACACCATTTCGGACCTTACCGACAATTATCTGGATGCTCCTGTGAAGATCAACTTCAAGACCCGCAACAGACCTGAAGTGGCAAAGGCAACACATGACTTCATAGTGCCCGATGACGGAGATTTCCGCGCTGCCATCACTGCTGCCAACAACCGCGAGGACATGGCTAAGAGATTCCGCATATTCGTACGCAACGGTGAATATATGATCCCGATGGATAAGTCTACTACAGTGAACGTCAACGGCGGTTCTTATCCTGACGTGACCCTGCGTCTGACAGCTTCCAACACCTCTATCATCGGAGAGAGCATGAAGGGCACTGTGATCATTAATGAAGTTCCCGACATGGACGGTGTAGGGTCACATCCGATGGAGGGTATAGGCAACGCCGACCTTCTCCAGATACAGCCGGGCGTAAGCGGCACTTACATCCAGAATATTACACTCAAGCATGGTATATCCGACGCACGCGGACGCAATATCGTGCTTCAGGACAAGGGAGACAAGACCGTCATCAAAGATGCATGTCTCTGGGGTTATCAGGACACATACACCAGCAACAATCAGAATGCCCGCTACTATTTCGAAGGAGGCGTGCTTCGCGGACGCACCGACTTCCTCTGCGGCAAGGGTGACGCATATTATAATGGTGTGACTCTCCAGATGTGCGCGAGCGGCGGATACCTTGCTGTTCCATCTCAGCCTAAGAAATACGGCTATATCTTCAAGGATTGCGAGATCGTAGGCGAAAACAGCACTATCGATGGCAACTATACTCTTGGTCGTCCTTGGGGTGAAGGAACTCCTATCGCTCTCTTCATTGACACTAAGATGACTGTAAAACCGTCAGCAATCGGATGGGCAGACATGGGTAATGACGGCTATCCGGCCCGCTTTGCCGAATATAACTCAAAGACCGCTTCCGGCACAGTGATCGACCTTTCCCAGCGTAAGAAGACTTTTGGTGCAGGCAAACATGCTAACAATCCTGTCCTTACCAAGGAAGAGGCTGATGCCAACGATTATGCGACCGTAATCAGTGGAGATGACGACTGGGATCCTGCTATGGACTGCGAACAGGCCCCCATAGCTACTTCACTCTCGTTCACTAACGGCACTCTCAACTGGGATGACAGCAAGTATGTTCTCTGCTGGGCTGTTTATGCCGGCGATCAGTTACTCGGTTTCACTACGGAATGCAGCTATGTTCCTGCTGTAAAAACCAATGTATTCGGCATTCGCGCTGTCAATGAGATGGGTGGTCTCGGTGAGATGGTGACTACCGGAACTTCAGGAGTCGACTCCATAGCAAATGAGGGAGCTGCCACAGGCATCAGATACTACAATATGCAGGGTATCGAGGTCAAACCCGGCAATACTCCCGCAGCGCTGATCAAGGTGACAACCTACAGCAACGGAACGACAAAAGTAGAGAAGGTAATGGAATGACCTGAATATTAATTTGAACATATATGAAAATCCCGCGAAGTCAATTCTTCGCGGGATTTATTATTTTCATAAAAATCACAAGATTGGAGCGAACAGTCGGACGAGCGCTTCCATCATTCTCTCGAAGCGCCCTCTTGCCCGCCATTTGGAAAGGGTAAGTTTGCGGGAATAGCTTATGTCTTTGAAAAATATCTCACGCATCTCGGCATTCACAGATTCCGAATATATCAGAAGGTTTGCCTCAAAATTATTCTCAAAACTTCGGAAATCGAAATTTACCGAACCTGTTGTCACGAAGTCATCATCAATGATCATGGTCTTGGCATGAAGCATTCCGGGAGTGAAGAGATAGAACTTGACTCCGGCTCTCAGACAGTCGTCGATATAGGAACGGCTTCCATAGCCAAGCATCCGGGAATCAGTCTTCTCCGGAATCATGACGCGCACATCAACTCCCGACAATGCCGCTCCCTGAAGTGCCTTCAGCAGAGAATCAGTAGGCAGGAAATAGGGAGTCTGGATATATACTCTCTTCTTAGCAGAGGCTATCGCCTGCTGATAGCAGAGCACGAGGTTATTCCATTTGTCGACCGGACCGGAGGTGACGAGCTGCATGTCGACATCGCCGGCATCCTCAAAGCCGACCGGAGAAATAGGCTGCACATTGACTTCCGGACGAAGAAAATTCCAATCAAGAGCGAAACTATACATCATCGACTCTATTACGGGACCCTGCACACGAAGATGCGTGTCACGCCATATTCTGCCATCGGGAGAGACTTCAACATATCTGTCGGCGACATTCATGCCTCCGATATAACCTATTCTGCCGTCTATAATGGCAATCTTGCGGTGGTTGCGCCAATTGATTCTGTTAGCGAGTTTTCGGAAAGTGACCCTGAAAAAGGGATGCGAATCTATCCCGAGCAGGTGCATGCGCCTGAAGAATTTATTAGAGGTGGAAAAGGAGCCTACATGATCATAGAGCACCTTTACGCGAATTCCTTCCTTCACTTTCTCTGCAAGGAGGTTTAGAATCTCATTTCCTATTCGGTCGTCACTGTAAATATAGTATTGAATGAAAATAAATTCCTTTGCTTCGCGTATGTCTTGCATAAACCGCTTGAACTTACTCTTGCCGTCGGTGAAGATCTCAACACTGTTGTTACGGTCGAGATGGGCATGACAAAGATTGTGAGCAAGCTTTACTTTCTGTATTTGGTCGGCGTTTAGCCCTGTATTGTCGAATGAATGTTGCTTGGGTCTTGATTTCTCAAGAAGCTTGCGTCGTACTTTCCGGCTGACCATTGCTTTTCCCTTGAGACTCCTGCCGAAGAATAGATAGAACACTACACCGATTACCGGAAGAAAGAGAAGGGCAAGAGTCCATGAAAGGGCACGTATCGGATTTTTATTTTCCGAGACAACCACTACCACGCAGGATATCACCACTACGAAATAGATAATAAAAAGCGATATGTTGATCCAGAAGTACAAATTAATTGTAAATTATGAATTATGAATAGATAACGGCAGACCCGCAGAGGTGCATCGAAAGGATGCCGCCTCTGCGGGTCGGAATTTATCTTATATGGCATTCACCATATAGTATCGGAAAAACTCTCAATTACTCAGCTGCGGGAGCTTCTTCAGCTGCAGGAGCCTCAGCTGCAGGAGCTTCTGCTACGGGAGCTGCTTCAGCTTTCTTGCCTCCACGGCGGCTGCGACGGGTCTTAGTCTTTGCAGACTTTTCTCCGAGCATATTCTCGTTGAAGTCCACGAGCTCGATCATTGCCATTTCGGCATTATCGCCGAGACGGTGACCTGTCTTCAGGATACGGGTGTATCCGCCCGGACGGTCAGCTACTTTTTCAGCAACCACGCCGAAAAGTTCCTTGATAGCCTCTTTATTCTGGAGATAGCTGAACACAAGACGACGATTGTTCATATCGTCTTTCTTGCTGCGAGTGATAAGAGGTTCGGCGTAGACACGGAGTGCCTTTGCCTTTGCCAGAGTCGTGAAGATTCTCTTGTGCATGATGAGAGAGATTGCAAGATTCGAGAGCAGCGCTTCGCGATGTCCCTTCTTACGACTCAGGTGGTTGAATTTCTTATTGTGTCTCATCGTTGTGTTTATTCTTTATCTAATTTATACTTTGAAATATCCATGCCGAACGAGAGGTTGTTGTTCTGGAGGAGTTCGTCGAGTTCTGTGAGCGACTTCTTACCGAAGTTACGGAATTTGAGAAGATCGTTTTTCTGGAACTGAACAAGTTCTCCAAGAGTTTCAACTTCAGCGCTCTTCAAGCAGTTGAGAGCACGGACGCTAAGATCCATGTCGACGAGCTTGCTCTTAAGGAGCTGACGCATCTTAAGAACTTCTTCATCAAATTCTTCGGGAGCTTCGTCAGCAGGAGTCTCAATAGAGATTTTCTCATCGCTGAAGAGCATGAAGTGGTGGATCAAGATTTTAGCGGCCTCTTTAAGAGCATCTTTCGGAAGGATGGAGCCATCGGTGGTCACTTCGAGTATGAGTTTCTCGTAGTCGGTTTTCTGCTCAACGCGGAAATTCTCGACTGCATATTTCACGTTTTTGATAGGCGTGTAGATGGAGTCGACGGCTATGACAGCGGGATCCGCACCGTTAGCACGAAGCATTTCGCGGTTTTCATCAGCAGGCACCCAGCCGCGTCCTTTATTGATGGTAAATTCCATATTGAAGGATGCGTCGGGTGAGAGATGGCAGATCACCAGCTCGGGGTTGAGTACCTCAAAACCCGAAAGAGCTTTACCCAAGTCTCCTGCTTTCAATACATCAGTACCCGAAACGAGGAGCTTACCGGTCTCTTCGTCATGGTCTTCAGTGATCTGCTTGAACCGGACCTGCTTGAGGTTGAGGATGATGTTAGTTACATCCTCCTTGACGCCTGGGATCGAATCCAACTCATGCGCTACTCCATCGATACGGATTGAGCAGATGGCAAAGCCACCGAGCGAAGAAAGGAGAATCCTCCGGAGGGCATTGCCGATAGTCTGGCCATACCCCGGCTCAAGCGGACGGAATTCGAACTTGCCGAATTTTGAGTCCGCTTCAAGCATGAGGACCTTATCGGGTTTTTGAAACGCTAATATTGACATGGGTTACAACAGTTTATTATTTAGAATAGAGCTCGACGATCAGCTGCTCCTTGATATTCTCGGGGATATCCTCACGCTGTGGGAGATGAAGGAATTTGCCACCCTTCACGCTCTCGTCCCACTCGATCCAAGGATACTTGCTGTGGTTGAAACCAGCGAGATTGTCAGCTATAACTTCGAGAGACTTAGCCTTTTCACGTACAGCGACTACATCACCTGGCTTCACTTGATAAGACGGGATGTTGACAACATCTCCGTTGACAGTGATATGCTTGTGAAGCACGATCTGACGGGCTGCGGGACGGGTAGGAGCGATGCCAAGACGATAGACTACGTTATCGAGACGGCTTTCAAGCAACTGGAGGAGAACCTCACCAGTAATACCCTTCGTGCGCGCTGCACGCTCGAACAGGTTGCGGAACTGACGTTCGAGTACACCGTATGTGTATTTTGCTTTCTGCTTTTCTTTAAGCTGTGTGCCGTATTCGGAAGTTTTACGACGACGGTTGTTACCGTGCTGACCCGGGGGATAATTCTTTTTGGTCAGAACTTTGTCTTCTCCGTAGATAGCCTCACCGAATTTACGGGCAATTTTAGTTTTTGGGCCTGTGTATCTTGCCATTTTTTAATTTTCTTAGAAAAATTTGACTAATAAAAAGAGTGTCAAACATTAGAGCTATATATTCTTATGGATTGCCCCTTAGCGCAGCCGCGACCCCTCCGAGAGAAAGAATATCATGAGGGTCATTCGCATTCAGGGCATCCGGGCGGAAAATATCAGACTCTTCTTCTCTTTGGAGGACGGCATCCGTTGTGCGGGAGCGGAGTCACATCGACGATCTCCACTACTTCGATTCCTGCACCGTGCACGGTACGGATTGCTGACTCACGACCGTTGCCCGGTCCCTTCACATAAGCCTTTACCTTGCGAAGTCCGAGATCGTAAGCGACCTTTGCACAGTCCTGTGCTGCCATCTGAGCTGCATAGGGTGTGTTCTTCTTCGAACCGCGGAAGCCCATCTTTCCGGCTGATGACCATGAGATCACCTGACCTTCAGAGTTAGCTAAGCACACGATGATGTTGTTGAAAGAGGAATGTACGTGAAGCTGACCCATTGCGTCAACCTTGACGTTTCTCTTCTTAGCTGCGACTGTCTTTTTTGCCATAATTTATAATTATTTAGTAGCTTTCTTCTTATTAGCAACTGTTTTCTTGCGTCCTTTACGGGTGCGCGCGTTGTTTTTGGTGCTCTGGCCACGCACGGGGAGACCGAGACGGTGACGTATTCCCCTGTAGCAACCGATATCCATAAGACGCTTGATGTTAAGCTGGATTTCAGAACGGAGGTCACCTTCCACCTTGTATTCGGTCTGAATAACTTCGCGGACAGCGGCAGCCTGATCGTCGGTCCAGTCCTGAACCTTGATCATTCCGTCTACACCTGCCTTCTTAAGGATAGTGTTAGCTGCGCTACGGCCGATACCGTAGATATATGTGAGGGCTATGAAGCCTCTTTTGTTTTGCGGCAAATCAACGCCGACTATACGTACTGCCATAATTTTGTAATTACGTTTTTAGTGCTTGGGGCTCTTAGCCTTGGCGCTGTTTGAGTTTAGGATTCTTTTTGTTGATTACGTACAATCTACCTTTACGACGCACTATCTTGCTGTCGGCAGTGCGCTTTTTGATTGATGCTCTTACTTTCATATCTGGGTTTCGTTTTTATTTGTAACGGAATGCGATCCTCCCCTTGGTGAGATCGTAAGGCGACATTTCGACCTTTACCTTGTCTCCCGGAAGAATCTTTATGTAGTGCATCCTCATTTTGCCGGAGATATGGGCGGTTATCTCATGACCATTCTCCAACTCGACCTTGAACATAGCGTTGCTCAGGGCTTCAAGGATCACACCGTCTTGTTCGATTGCAGCTTGTTTTGCCATATGTTATGATACAAAGGAATGAAAAATCAGAATTGTCTATTTCCAAGAGCCTCCTCGATATACTTGAATGTAGTCAGGATCTCGGGGGCTTCATCAGTTATCAAAATCGTGTGCTCGAAATGAGCGGAAGGTCTGCGGTCTTTGGTGCGGGTCTGCCAACCGTCTTTCTCAAAGACTATGTTCTTCGACCCCATATTGATCATCGGCTCGATGCAGATGCACATACCGGGTTTGAGAAGCGGTCCTATACCACGACGACCGTAGTTAGGCACCTCGGGATCCTCATGCATGCTCTTGCCGATACCGTGACCGCACATCTCGCGAACTACCGAATATCCGTGATGCTCGCAGAAAGACTGCACGGCGTTGCCGATATCTCCAATTCTCTTTCCTGCCTTGGCAGCCTCTATTCCTTTATATAGTGACTGACGAGTGATTTCAAGAAAATCGTAGACCTTCTGATCAATCTCACCAACAGCGAAAGTATAGCAGGAATCACCGTTGTAGCCGTTCAATTCCACTACACAGTCGGTGCCGACTATATCACCTTCCTTCAGCACATATTGTGAAGGGAACCCGTGCACTACCGTTTCATTTACTTCTATGCAGAGAGTGCCGGGAAATCCATGATATCCGAGACATGCAGGCTTACCTCCATTATCAAGGATGAACTCACGGGCGATGGTATCAAGTTTATGAGTGGTCACTCCGGGCTTCACCCACTTCGCCACCTCGCCGAGAGTGCGGCTGACGAGGTCGGAAGCCTGGCGGACCAATTCAATTTCTTCTTGAGTCTTGATATAGATCATTCTGAATTCCTATTGAAGACATTTAAGCTATCAATAACCGGGACCACCAGCGCGACCCTGAATTCTTGTACCCTTCATGAGACCATCGTAGTGACGCATCAGCAGGTGTCCTTCGACGATACGCAGAGTATCGAGGATTACGCCCACCATGATCAGAAGCGATGTGCCTCCGAAGAAAGAAGCAAAACTGCGGTTGATACCGAATACATAAGCGATAGCAGGCATAATAGCTACTATGCCGAGGAAGATAGAACCAGGAAGAGTTATCCTTGACATGATGGAGTCAAGATAGTCTACGGTCGGCTTGCCGGGCTTAACACCGGGTATGAAACCGTTGTTTCTCTTCATGTCCTCAGCCATCTGTGCCGGACGCACTGTGATTGCAGTGTAGAAGTAAGTAAACGCTACGATCAACAGGAAATAAATGATATTATATGTCCATCCGTACATATCCGTAAGTGCACCCCAAAGTCCGGTCTGCTTATTGCTGAATCCGGCAAGAGTGATAGGAATGAACATGATAGCCTGGGCAAAGATGATAGGCATTACGCCTGCAGCATTGACCTTCAGCGGGATATACTGACGGACACCTCCATACTGCTTGTTGCCGACAATCTTCTTGGCATACTGCACAGGCACCTTGCGCACACCCTGCACAAGAAGCACTGCACCGGCAATGACTGCAAGAAGAATTACGATTTCAACAAGGAAGAGCACCAATCCACCGCCTGCAGAGTTAAGGAGACGGCTTGTAAACTCCTGGAAGAAAGCCTCCGGCAGTCGCGCTATAATACCGATGAGAATGATAAAGGAAATACCATTTCCAACACCCTTCTGGTCGATACGCTCGCCAAGCCACATGATAAACATTGAGCCGGCTGCAAGCACGATAGTCATGAAAGCCATGGTCCATGCCGTCATATTCACCACACCTCCGGCAGCAGAAACCTGATACTTGAGATTGACAAGATAGGCGGGACCCTGAAGCACCAGAATCAGCACGGTAAGATATCGTGTGTACTGGTTAAGTTTCATCCTTCCGCTTTCTCCTTCACGCTGCATCTTCTGGAAAGAAGGAAGCACCATGCCGAGAAGCTGAATCACGATCGATGCCGTGATATAGGGCATGATACCGAGAGCGAAGATTGAGGCCTGTGAGAACGCACCGCCCGAGAACATATCGAGAAGCTGCATCAGACCACCGGAAGTGAAATTTTTAAGTGCCATCAGGTCGTCGGGATTGATACCCGGAAGGACCACATAGCATCCGAAGCGATAGATGATCACAAGCAGAAGGGTAATCCCGATACGCTTGCGAAGATCTTCGACACTCCAGATATCTTTAATTGTTTGTGTAAATCCCATTTGACAGAAAGTTATTTTTTGATTACAGAGCCACCTGCAGCCGTGATTGCGGCTTCTGCAGATTTGGAGAAGGCGTCAGCCTCCACCTCGATTTTGCGGGTGAGGGCACCGTTACCAAGAATCTTTACAAGTACATTCTTAGGAACGAGACCTGCTGCGCGAAGATCGGCAACTGTAATCTTCTCAAGATTCTGTGCTGTGGCAAGTGCTTCGAGAGCATCAATATTGAGCGCCTTATATTCCACTCTATTGATATTCTGGAAACCGAATTTTGGCACACGGCGCTGAAGCGGCATCTGACCGCCTTCGAATCCGATTTTACGTTTGTAGCCTGAGCGTGATTTGGCACCCTTGTGTCCACGTGTGGAAGTGCCGCCATAACCGGAGCCCGGACCACGGCCGATTCTCTTGTCACCCTTATTGCTACCGGGTGCTGGTTTTAGATTATGTAGTTCCATTGGAATTATACAATTTTAGAGTTTTGTTACTTCTACGAGGTGATGAACAGCCTTAACCATACCGAGGATTGCCGGATTGTCTTCCTTTACGACTGTATGGTTCATCTTGCGGAGACCAAGAGCATCGAGGGTGCGCTTCTGAACTGCCGGGCAGTTGATGCGGCTTTTAATTTGCTTGATTGCTATCTGTGCCATATCAGTAATTATTTGCCGTTAAACACTTTTTCTACAGACACACCACGGTTCTGAGCCACCTGCGCCGGGCTGCGGAGCTCTGCGAGTGCAGCAATAGTTGCCTTTACAAGGTTGTGCGGATTGGACGATCCCTTTGACTTTGCAAGCACATCGGTAATGCCTACACTCTCAAGCACGGCACGCATAGCGCCACCTGCCTTAACACCGGTACCTTCGGATGCCGGACGGAGATAAATGCTTGATCCACCGAACTTGGCAGCCTGCTCGTGAGGGATAGTGCCTTTGTGCACCGGCACGCGTATAAGATTCTTCTTAGCTGCCTCAACACCCTTGGCGATAGCAGCCTGAACTTCGTTTGCCTTGCCGAGACCCCAGCCGATCACACCGTTTTCATTACCTACAACGACGATAGCGGCGAAGCTGAAAGCACGACCACCCTTTGTGACCTTGGTGACGCGGTTGATTGCAACCAGGCGGTCTTTAAGGTCGAGATCATTGGTAGATTTAACTCTATTATTCTTTGCCATGACTTACGATTAAAATTTAAGACCGGCCTCGCGCGCAGCATCGGCCAAAGATTTAACACGACCGTGGAAGAGGTAGCCGTTACGGTCGAAAACTACTTCTGTAATACCCTTTTCCTGAGCTTTAGCAGCTATATCTTTGCCTACTTTTGCAGCGATCTCTGATTTTGTACCTTCAGTGATGCCTTTAGAAGAAGCGGCAACAAGAGTATTGCCGGCGAGGTCGTCGATTACCTGGACGTAGATCGCCTTATTTGAGCGGAACACACTCATACGTGGACGCTGAGCGGTGCCGGAGATTTTACCGCGGATGCGGGTTTTGATTTTATTTCTTCTATCTTTCTTAGTTACCATAACTTCCTAAGGATTATTTAGCGTTGGCTGACTTGCCGGACTTGCGGCGGATGATTTCACCTACGAACTTAATACCCTTGCCCTTATAAGGTTCAGGCTTGCGGAGCGAACGGATCTTGGCGCACACCTGGCCGAGAAGCTGCTTGTCGCTTGATTCAAGGATGATAAGGGGGTTCTTGTTACGCTCTGACTTAGCCTCAACCTTTACCTCCTGGGGAAGCTTGATGTAGATAGCGTGTGAATAACCGAGGGAAAGTTCGAGAACCTGACCGGTTGCGGATGCACGATAGCCCACGCCGACGAGTTCCATCTCTTTCTTATAGCCTTCCGATACTCCTACCACCATGTTATGGATGAGGGCGCGATAAAGACCGTGCATTGCGCGGTGTTCGCGTTCGTCATCAGGACGTGTCACATGGACATGACCGTCAGCAACTTCTACCTTAATATCGGGATTGATTTCCTGAGAAAGTGTACCCTTGGGACCTTTCACTGTCACTACGTTGTCTTTTACAGACACCTCCACCTTTGCGGGAAGTTCAATGGGAGCTTTACCAATTCTTGACATAATTAAATCCTCCAGACATTAATAAACGTAGCATAAAACTTCACCGCCGACCTTAAGACCGGCAGCCTCCTTGTTTGTCATCACACCCTTAGAGGTGGAGATGATTGCGATACCGAGACCGTTAAGTACGCGCGGCATATCCTTGTAGCCTGTGTACTGACGGAGACCGGGACGGGACACACGCTTCAGAGCCTTGATTGCGTTTACCTTGTCGACCGGATCATACTTGAGGGCGATCTTGATAGTGCCCGAAGGAGTAGGACCTTCCACGAACTTGTAGTT
>JAIDQZ010000114.1 GCA_029062005.1 Muribaculaceae bacterium
TCTAAGGCTTGAAACATCGCCAACACCTTTCGAAGAGGGAGGCAAGTCATCTTAACCGGTGGCCTGTCTCCCTTTTTTAGTTTTTGTAAAATTCTAAAAACCATAAATATGTTACTTTTTAATATTCGCGATTACGATGATTTCAAGTTCCTTTTCGGGCTTGAAACTCATGGAAATGGTGTGAAGAGCAGAAAAAACAGGATATTGCTTCAACACCTCAAGAACCTTGCACTACTCCGTTGGTGCCGGGAACACAACGACTGGTCATTACTTCATATCAGAAGCATGGCAGAACTGAAACATCTGGTATTGTCATATATCAGAGAAACCGGAAAGGCTGACAGCAATCTTCCCAATAAGGTAAGACTAATCGGCAACACTTATTGGAGCAGTCAATATCGGACAGACCATATGGAAGGACTTTGTGAGGATTATGACAAGAAGGCTATCCGTTACGTCAACACCAAAACAGAGCACGTCTATAAGATGAAGGCCGGAAAATTCTTTACCGCCATTATCAAAGAAACCGAGTTAGGACAGATTCTATCTCAACAGGTTGTAAACTGGCTATCAGAAGAGTTTACGGCTGACTGGGAGACTTTCACATTCGGCCAGACACCGGACGTTGAACTTCACGTCGATGACAATTTCAGACTTATCTATGATGGAAACGAATGCCGAGATTTCAATGGTTGCAGTTGCATGGTTGATCGCAACAGACATTCATTTTATGAGGACGCAGTCGAAGCGAAAGCGGCATATCTCCTCGATCAAGACGGATATGTACTTGTAAGAGCCATAATATTCACTAACGTCATAGATCAAAATGGCAAAAAATGGAGATTGCTTGAAAGACAATACTCCAAAGAATCCAATGAAGTTCTAAAAAGACTTCTTGTTGACTTACTCATAAAAGGAGGGCATATAGACGGCTACAAGCAAATTGGAGCCGGATGTTCAGAGTCACGCGCCTTTGTTGCAAACGATGGTTCCTCTCTGGCAGACATGAAATTTTCAATCAAATGTCATCTTGACCGATATGATACTTTGTCGTATCAGGATTCTTTCAAATTCTATGATTATGACAAGGATGTTGCCTATAATTATCCTGATTCATCCTACAACTATTGCCTTGACACCACCGACCTTAACCTTGATGGAGATTGCGACGAGGATGAGGATGACGACCAGGAATATGACGAGTACCATGACTACAACTGTGATGAAGTCCGGGTATGCTATTATCATGGTGAAGAGATAGACGTGGATGTGGACAATCTGGAGGACTTTGTCTGGATAGAAAGCGAAGGAGAATATCACCATAAGGATGATGTTACCCAGTGTGATGCTTGTGGCAAGTGGATTGTAAAGGAAGATGCCACCTACAACTCAGATGCAGAGGCTTACTTCTGTGACGATAAGTGTGAAGCCGAATACATCAAGAAAAATTTCACTTATTCTGAGTATGATGATGACTACTTCTGGCATGAAGACGATGTCACTACTATTCAGACATGGGACGAAGAATCACAAAGCTACAAATCAATAACAATCAGTTGTCTGTCAAAAGAATGGCTTATCAATAATGGCCGAGCTTTCGGAGGCGGCGAGCTATGGTTTATCACAAACGAGGCTCTTCAGCAGACGGCATAAAACTCAAACGAACAATGAAAAAAGAACTCGACTGGCGTTTGCTCAAAAAGCTTTACGCCATACATTCACCATCTGGGAAAGAGGACAAAATGATAGCATTCCTCATTTCCTATATCAAATCCTTACCGGGCAATATAAAGCTGGCGAAGGACTCATACGGCAACTTATACGCATGGAAAGGAGAATCAGAAACTTTTCCCTGTATAGTCGCTCACGCAGATCAGGTACAGCGTACCCATTCCAGAGATTTCAGGGCAATCGAGACAAGAGATATCATCTTCGGTTACTCAGCAAAGAATCATCAGATCGAAGGCTTAGGCGCTGACGACAAGAATGGTATCTTTATAGCTCTCGAAGCACTCAAAAAATTCGATCGTCTGAAAGTCGTATTTTTCAAAGAGGAAGAGACCGGTTGTCAAGGCTCATCACATGCTGAAATGAAATTCTTTGATAACTGCCGATTCGTGATACAATGCGACAGACGTGGCAACTCAGATTTTATCACAAACATCGGTTGTACCGACCTTTGTTCTGAGAAGTTCATCCAAGACATAGCCCCTGAGAAATGGGGATATAAGGAAGAACAGGGCATGATGACTGACGTAGAGACTCTTAAAGAAAAAGGCCTCTATGTATCAGCAGCTAATCTGAGTGGTGGATATTATAATCCGCACACCGACGAGGAAATCACGGTAAAGCGCGACCTTGAAAAATGCTGGCAACTGATTCAACACATCATAGAAGACTGCAACGAAGTCTATCCGCACGAAGTAGGTGAAAACGGATACTATGGCTACTATGAATGGGAAGTGGAAGATGAAATCCACGATATTCTACAGCAGAACCCATATATGACAGC
>JAIDQZ010000115.1:0-20731 GCA_029062005.1 Muribaculaceae bacterium
GGCATTTTACTTACCATTCTACCTGAATAGTTAACCTGAATCTGAGATTTAATTATATAAAATGTAGAACTAAAAAACATCCTGCATGAAAAACTTTTGTTTTACTTTTGGCAGGAAGGCGCTGATGGCGATAGCCCTGCTATTGACTTTCACGCTTCCAGCTCTCGCCCAGAAGATCACCGTTCACGGCTATGTGGACGATGCTACCGGCGAACCTCTCATAGGTGCCTCCGTGATGGAGAAAGGCACCTCCAACGGCACTGCGACTGACATCGACGGTAACTTCACCATCAATGTCGCTCCGGATGCCACTCTCGTAATCAGCTACGTCGGTTATAATCCGGAAGAAGTGGCAGTAAAAGGGCATACCGAGATCAAGGTGACCCTTCAGGAAAACGCAACCATGCTTGCCGAGACCGTCGTGATCGGTTACGGATCAGTGAAGAAGTCTGACGCCACCGGTTCAGTGGCAATAGTGAAGCCTGATGAAGTAGAGGCAGGTCTTGCAACTTCTGTTCAGGACATGCTTGTAGGTCAGACCCCCGGTGTTGTCGTCACTACAGCAGGAGGTCCTTCCGGAAGCGCCAACATCCGAATCCGAGGCGGAGCTTCCCTTTCTGCATCGAATGACCCTCTCATTGTGCTCGACGGCGTGCCATTGTCATCAGACACTCCGCTCGGCATGGGTTCTCCGCTTGCCATGATCGATCCTGAATCAATCGAATCAATGACAGTCCTCAAGGATGCTTCCGCAACCGCAATCTACGGTTCGCGTGCATCCAACGGTGTGATCATCATCACCTCAAAGAAGGGCAAGGCAGGGCGTCCGAGGGTTTCCTTTGCAGCCAACTTCTTCGTGGATTACGCCCGCAAGAAAACGAAGGTGCTCGACGGAGATGAGTTCCGTAGTCTTATCATCAATAAATTCGGTGAAGGTTCCGGTGCGGCTAATATGCTCGGTGATGTCAATACAAACTGGCAGGATCAGATCTTCCGTACCACTTTCAGCTCTGACTATACACTTTCTGTAGCCGGCTCACTCGGTCAGTATCTTCCTTACAGGATCTCGGGTTCGTATACCAACAACAACGGTATCCTGAAGGGATCCTCCATGGATCGTGCCACTGTAGGAATCACCCTGTCGCCCAAGCTTTTTGACAATCATCTTTCTATCAATGCCACTGCAAAAGGCTACTATGTGCACAACAACTGGGGACAGACCGACGCCATCGGTCAGGCGGTATCCTTCAATCCTACTATTCCGATCTACGACTACCAGCCCGTGACCGGCGGTACCGCTTCTGATCAGATAGGCTATCTTTTCAACGGATACAATGAGCCGTACACTGTCACTGGCGGTCAGGTGAACCTTGAAAACAATGCAACCTACAATCCGGTAGCCACTATCGCGCAGGCGGACAATTACTCGAATGTCTATCGCTCGAACGGAAACATCCAGTTCGACTATTCATTCCATTTCCTTCCGGAACTGCATGCCAACCTCAATCTCGGCTATGACGTGACCAAATCGAACGACTACTATTTCGCCGAGGCCAACTCGCACATGGCATGGAAGGAAAATGAGATGTATGGCGGCGGCTACGGCAAGCATGAATATGCATTCCGCAGCAATACTCTTCTTGAATTCTACCTTAACTACAAGAAGGAATTTGAGGCAGCACAGTCCATGCTCGACGTAACTGCAGGCTACACCTGGAGCCGCGACTATGCCGACGGCCGCAAATCGGGTGCTGATTCAAACACCAACTATGCGACTACCATGGGACTTTCCCCTGCCATTCCTACCACAGACGGCTTCATCCTGAACTGGACACCCGGTACGGAAGGACAGGTGGACCAGCCGTTCAAGCGTGACGATATAAGCGAAGACGGCAAGTATCACTGGGCAAATCACCTTCAGCTTCTTTCATTCTTCGGGCGTGTCAACTACTCCTACAAAGACCGCTATCTCTTGACTGCAACAGTCCGCGGCGACGCCACCTCCCGCTTCTCAAAGGAGAACCGCTGGGGTGTGTTCCCTGCAGTAGCCCTCGGCTGGAGAATCGATCAGGAAGAATTCCTTAAAGACAACAATGTGCTATCCGACCTGAAGCTCCGTTTAGGCTGGGGCGAGACCGGTCAGCAGGCAGTAGGTTCCTACTACAATTATCTCCCTCTTTACAATGCTTCACAGCCGGGTTCATACTATCCCAACGGAATGGGAGGGTGGTTCCATCCTATTTTCCCGAACGGATATAACAAAGACCTCAAATGGGAGACCACAACTACCTGGAACGTCGGCATCGACTACGGCTTCCTCAACAACCGTGTCAGCGGTAGCATCGAATACTATATTAGGAAAACCCGCGACCTCCTTTCAAACGTGCCTGTAAGTGCTGGTGCCTCTACAGTCGCCATCCTTCCGCAGAATATCGGTGACATGGAGAACTACGGTATTGAATTCAATATTTCTGCAAAACCGATCGTGACCGATGATTTCGTCTGGACTCTTGGTTACAACGTAGGATGGAACCATAACGAAATAACCAACCTTGGCGGCAATGAGTTTGCTGTAGGTGGCGGTTTCGGCGGCACGGGCGGCAACTGTATGGTGCAGCGCGAAGGCTATCCTGCATACACATTCAATCTTTATCAGCAGGTGTATGATGAAGATGGCAAACCTATCGAAGGGGCGTTCGTAGATCAGAACGGCGACGGCGTAATCGATACGCACGACCTCGTGGCGCGTCATTCAAAAGATCCGAAAGTCACCATGACCCTTAACTCCAACTTCCGCTGGAAGAAATGGGATCTCGGTTTCTCACTTCGCTCATCTCTTGGAAACTACCTCTATGCCTCTGCAATAAGAGGAGGAACGGCTCTTGACGGACTTGCACGTAACAACCAGCTTTCGAACGTGTTCAAATCAGATGTCTATTTCGAGACCAACCATAACGAATCGGATTACTGGCTGCGTGACGCCTCTTTCCTCCGTTGCGACAATATCACGCTCGGATATACGTTTGACAGCCTCTGGAACGACGCCTCCAACATGCGACTTTTCCTTGGCGTGCAGAATCCTTTTGTAATCACAAAATATAAGGGACTTGATCCGGAAGTGTTCGACGGTGTCGACGGCAATATCTATCCCCGCGCCACCACATGGTCGTTGGGTCTCGTGCTCAATTTCTGATCACTCCTCAGTTGAATTCTTAACATGAAAATCTATATGAACATCAAAAAATATCTGTCTGCAGGAGTTTTCGCACTTGCCATGGGTATGACTTCATGTGTCGGAGACCTTGACCTGAAGCCCAACGATCCCAATCTTGTAGACACAAGCGACCCAAATTTCGCAGAAAACAGCCTTGCCATATGCTATTCCGGCATCACCTGCAGCGGTTATGGCGGCCCGGGACATTCATATGTCGAGATCGACGGTCTTGATGCAGGAACATCCGCTTATCTTCGTCTTATCTTTACGCTCAATGAGTTCTGTACAGATGAAATGATCTGGATATGGCCTGATGCAGGTATCGTGGATATCACGGGATGCACATGGGGACAGAGCAATGTCATCATCAACGGTGTCTACTACAGACTGATGGGACATATCGCCATATGCAACCAGTTCCTGATCAACACTGCGTCAAACACAGATGAAAAGACTCTTGAGATGCGTGCGCAGGCCCGTGTGCTCCGTGCGTACTCATACTACAACCTTTTGGATCTCTTCGGCAAATGTTCGTTCATAACTGATGAAGACCCTGCCGGAGCAAAGCCTGTGCAGAAGTCAAGCGTAGAGATGTTCGAGTGGCTTGAGAAGGAGCTTACCGACATCGTAGACAACAAGCTCATCGCCGAGACTCCAAAGCTGGGTCAGGTAGGTCTTGACGGTGCCGAGGGTCTTCTTGCCCGTCTTCTCCTTAATGCGGAAGTATATTCAGGAAAGGCACGTTGGGAAGATTGCCAGAAACGTTGCGAAAACATCATCGCGCGTCATCAGGGTGGCGGCTTTGACAATTCGGGTCTTGCCGAGCACTACCTTTATCTTTTCTGCAAGGACAACAAGCAGTATATGCCCGGTGGCGACAACAAGGCGGAAAATGAAATTCTTTTCGGATTCTGTTTTGATGCCGATTACGTGCAGAGCTATGGCGGACCTACATTTGTAGTGGCTTCCACAGTCTCAAATACCCATTATATGCCCCGTCAGATATACGGCTGCGGTGCCGAATGGAGCTGTATACGCGGCTGTCAGGAAATGGCTGAGCGTTTCTATGGAATATCAGACCGCGACGTGCGCGACGATCTCTGGATGCGTGGTGTACTTCCCGGAGGAAAGCTTTATTCAGTGAATACGGACGGCAACCTTAAAATTGATAATGACGGCAATCCTGAAGTCGCATCCGAATGGGAGGAGGAAGATTATTCCGACCGTTTCCTCGGCTTTACAGGCAAATGGAACTCTACGGGTGGAAACGCTATCGTGAAATTCACCAACCGCACCATGAACGAAGCAAAGGACGGCGGCTGGGCATATTCGATCAAGTCTCCGGCCGAATACGTTACATACAACGGCATCGAGTATCGTGTCAAGGATGAGGCTTATCAATGTGATTTCCCTGAGACTCCGTTCTCATCTACAAGCCAGCCTGTGATACGTCTGGCAGACATCTATCTGATGTATACAGAATGTAATATCCATGGCAATTGCGGCGACCGCAGCAAGGCACTGCAATATATGAATCTGGTGCGTCGTCGTGCGGGAGCGCCCGAAGTGGGATATTCGGAAATGACTCGCAAGGGAATCATGGACGAGCGTTCACGCGAGCTGTATCTTGAGATGACACGCCGCACCGATCTTGTGCGCAACAAGATGTTCTCGGGTCCGACACAGACAGTATGGCAATACAAGGGATCTGCCAACAACAATGAAGGCACACGTATTGCAGAGCATATGTCGAGATATCCTGTGCCCTATGCGGTTATTGCTGCACAGCCTGACTTCGAACAGAATCCCGGTTACTAAAAAGTATTTATCGTCCGTCTTTCTTGAAAGAGGATGAATCAATCATCAACAAGACTTATCAAAATGAAAAAATTAATATATTCATTGGCGCTTGCCGCTGTGGCTCTTGGTTTCGGAGGCTGCAAGGAAACATGGGATGAAAACCCGGTTCTCAAAGGTCACGAAGGAACATTGACGGCAGAGTTCCTCAACGAGCCGGTCATGAAGGATTATCCCCTCATGATCAACGATGCAAATAAGACAGGCTCTATGCTTCTCACATGCTCACAGCCCGATTACGGCTATGCAGCAGTAGCTACTTACAAGGTTCAGGTCTCCCTGACCGAAGACTTCGAGCAGTATCAGGAGATCAGCCAGGCTTTTTATGATTGTGCACAGATCAAGCCTGTCAATGGCGATATTGCCGCAGCTATCGAAAAGCTTGCCGGCGTGAGGTCGGAAGAGGATCTTCCCCTTCCTTATCAGCCGATGTATGTGCGTCTCCGTGCTTACATAGAGCAGAGTCCCGAAAACACAGAGTATATTTCAAATGTAGTGTCGTTTGACAAAGTCGCCGCCGATTACCTTGCCATCTGGGTTTCAGAAGTGCCGGTCAACATGTATGTGCGCGGAAGCTTCAATCCTAACTGGGATGCATTGGAGGATTATCAGCTCATGACAGGACCTGAGGAGGATACATGGGTCAGCCGCAAGGTCATCACACTTGAAAAAGATACCCAATTCAAAGTTGCCGACTCTTCATGGAGCGATGCATGCAACTGGGGAGCAAATTCAAGCAGTGCAACTGTAAAAATTGGCGAAAACTATACTCTCAAAATAAGTGATAATCCAGGAAACCTCAATGTGGACGAGGATTTCACCGGCACTGTATTGGTAAGAAAGGAAAAGGGTAATTACATTCTGCTTCTTGACCCGAAAACAGAGGAAGAGTGACTTGCAAACAGGAGGATGACCTGCAGCAAGGTCGTCCTCCATTGAAAATCTAAAAAAATTCCAAAGCAATGAAGAAAATAAATATTATGCTTTTCGGGGCGTTGGCAATGTTTGCTGTCGCGTGTGAAAGTGACCTCGAACCGGCTATCCCTCAGGAGAATCCTCAGGAACCTCTCATGACATCCGGCGATGTGGTATCTGAAGCCGAAGGTCCCATCAAGAATGCGGCAACTCCCGACTATGTGCTCAAACTTGATGATTACAATACAGAGACATCCGGAATTATCCCGGTAGTGACAGTAGGGGAGACCAAGAACCTTCCCGCCGGAGCTTCCGTCAGCTATGTGCTGGAGCTTTCTGACAGCGAGACCTTTGCGAGAATCAGCAAAGTGGAGGTGATCGGAAACCTGTCATCGGAAACCCCCGATACTTACTATGTGGATGCCAAAGAGTGGAATGACGCCCATCTCTACCTTTTCGGCAAGAGCCCGAAAGTCAAGACCGTATATTACAGAATGCCGGTCTATATCGACCTTGACGGCAGCAACTACCGTTATGAGTCTACCGACTATTACGCATTCAGCGGTACTCTCGATGAAACGTGTATGGATTCCGGTTTCGTTATCGAGGAAAACTATTATTTCCTCAGCAATTCAACTTCCTGGGATCTGAATAATGCCGATGCAGTGAAGGAATTCGCTTTCTATCACCGTCCCGATGTCAGCCCATATGATGATCCGGTGTTCACCTACACATTCTCTGTCACTCAGGAGGTGATCGATGCAAACGGAGGCGGATGCTGGTGGAAGATCGCACCCGAAAGTGCTATCGGAACCGAAGACTGGAGCAAGGTGCTCGGCACCGAGATCAATGGCGACGAAAGTCCGGAGGGTCTGCTGGTATCTGAAAATTCACAATCGGGAAAGATAAGCGAGCCCGGCAGATATGAGATCACCATCAATATGGAATCGATGCTGTATTCTATCAAGCTTCTTCCGAGTGTGGTCTATATCGTAGGAGCGCCTAACGGCTGGAATATTGATAGTGATGCCCTCTGCCTTTCTGAGTCAGTCAAAGGATCAAATGTATATTCAGGAACCCTAAAGGTGGATGCCGGTCAGTTTATGTTCCGTTTCTACAGCCAGCTCGGCAACTGGGATAAAGGTTCGATCGGAGCTTTGGATGTGAACGATGGAAATCTTGACATCACTTTCACTGATGGAGTATATGAAGGCGACATCTATCAGCGTGGTGTGAATGCAAGTGACGGCAAGGGCAACTGGAACGCTCCCGGATGGGCCGGCGGCGCAGTGGAAATCACCCTTGATCTCAACACCAACAAGATCGTGATGAAAGAGGTCTCTGTTAACAGCGGTGTTTACCTGCGTGGCGACATGAACGGCTGGGGAGCTCCCGTGGAAACTGAGTTCATTCTTTCCAATAAGGTCAATGTATGGGAAGTGGCTGAAGTCACTATTGATAAGGATGCCTCTTTCAAGGTGGCTGATGCCAACTGGAGCAGTGTCAATCTCGGTGCCGGCAGTGATCCGGTGGTGATGCCGGGCGTGGCATGTCCTCTCGTGCAGGGAAGCAATGACAATCTCAAAATGGGGGCTGCCTTTACAGGAAAGGCTGTCCTGAGCCTTAACGGTGGCGAATATACCCTTACTCTCGAAGCGAAATAATCACGCATATATCCTGCAATAGGAAAGCCTGCCTTACCGGCGGGCTTTCCTTATAACACTACAGACCATGAAACTTAAATCAATCTTGTTGTCATCAATGCTTCTCTCAAGCCTTGCGGGATTGGCTTCGACTCCGAAAGCAGGTTATGCAAAAGGCGCGGACGTGGGCTGGCTGACTCAGCTGGAGGCGGAGGGGCATAAATTCTATACTCCCGGAGAAGAACGGAAGGAGATGGAATGCATGCAGCTTCTGAGAGACTGGTGCGGAGTCAACTCGATACGACTCCGCGTATGGGTGAATCCCCAAAACGGATGGAATTCCATCCCCGATGTCATGGCGAAGGCAAAGCGAGCTTCTGATCTGGGACTGCGCACGATGATAGATTTCCATTTTTCCGACCACTGGGCGGATCCTGGACAGCAGGAGATGCCAGAAGCGTGGAAAAGCCTTACTTTTGAGGAGCTGAAGAAGGCATTGGCAAAGCATGTGACGGAAACGCTTACTGCCCTGAAGAATATAGGGGTGACTCCGGAGTGGGTGCAGATAGGCAACGAGACGACTCCGGGAATGATGCTTCCTGTCGGCTCCATTGATAATCCTGAGCAGTTGACAGCACTGAACAATGCGGGCTACGATGCTGTGAAAGCAGTATTGCCGGAGGCTAAGGTGATAGTGCATCTTGACAACGGCAATGACCGGGAGCGCTTCGACCGGATGTTCGGTATGTTTGAGAAATACGGAGGGGAATATGACATGATAGGCATGTCCATCTATCCATATTGGGCAGCTCAGAACGGATATACCGGCGGATGGGAAGGAGTGACTGACGATGCCATTGCAAATATCGATTATCTGAAGCAGCGCTACGGGCGTCCGGTAATGATATGCGAGGTAGGTATGCCGTACGATCAGGGAGAATTGTGTGCGGAATTCATAAGGAGACTTATGAAAGCCGACTCCGAGGGTATATTCTATTGGGAACCTGAAGCTCCCGAAGGCTACAACGGAGGCTACAATTTAGGATGTTTCGAGAATGGCACGCCGACAAAAGCCCTTACTCCATTTGTTGAATAAACGTCAAACCTATTTAAGTTGAGCTTGAGAAACTGAAATAAGATTAAAAATTATCGATATGTTGAAAACTTACTTGATGTCGTTGCTGATGGTGGCGGCGACTGTACTGGGTCTTAGTGCTCAGGTGACTTCGGATCCGTCTCCGCTCCAGGAGGATTCGGAAGGCGTGAAGATTCTTTTTCATGCCGATCAAGGCAATAAGGGACTTATGGGACTCTCTGCCACTGCAAAGGTGTACGCACATACTGGAGCCTGCCTGAGCGACGGCAGGAACTGGGTGAACGCACCTGTCTGGGGCGACAATGCCGACAAATATCAGCTCACGTATGTCAAAGAGAATCTATGGCAGCTTTATATCGGCGATATCCGTGAATATTACGGCATTACTGATCCATCGGTAAATGTGACCCGCCTTGCCTTCGTGTTCCGTACAGCCGACAAGTCAAAAGAAGGAAAGGGAGAGGGTAACAGCGACATATTCATAAATGTCCTTGATGCCGGGCTTCAGGTAGCTTTGGAATCGAGCCTGAGCGGCTCGCTCGTGACACCCTCCACTTCTGAAGTGACCTTTAACGTTGGCACTACCAAAGCCGCAGACATATCGCTGAGCGTAAACGGCAGCGTTATCGGCTCCGTAAAGGATGCGAAGCTTCTGACAGCGTCCTATACTTTCCCGGGAGTGGGAAACTATGAGGTTAAGGCAACCGCCACTGCCGGCGGTGAGACAGTGACCGATGTAATTAACTACACCTATATAAGGGATTCGAAAGCTCAGAATTACCCCGGAGGCATCCCGAAGATGGGTCCTGTGAAGAACTCCGACGGCAGCGTCACATTCTGTCTCGGTGCTCCCGGCAAGAACAATATACTGCTTGTGGGGGCTTGGAACGGCTACGAGCCTGACAACAGTTATGTGATGGACTATCAGGATGTGAACGGTCTGCGTTATTTCTGGACCACAGTCAAGGACCTTGACAATTCCGGACAATACGGCTATTATTTCATAATTGACGGTGATCTGAAGGTCAGCGACCCCTATGCGCGTCTCGTGCTTGATCCCTGGAACGACAAGTATCTCTCCACAGACGTATATCCTGATCTTCCCGCCTATCCATTCGATAAGATTGAAGGAATTCCTCTGGCTATATATCAGGGAGACATCAATGATTATGACTGGAAGGTAAAGGACTTCAAGGGCGTGGCTCCATCCGACCTAATCATCTACGAGCTCCTTTTCCGAGACTTTACCGGCACAGAGGGGAGAGCCGACGGAAACGGCACAGTGCGGAAGGCGATAGATAAACTGCCTTATCTGAAGACACTCGGTGTCAACGCCATCGAGGTGCTTCCTATAATGGAATTTAACGGCAACATATCATGGGGCTACAATCCTAACTTCTATTTTGCCCCTGACAAGGCGTACGGCACGCCGGACGACTATAAGGAATTCATCGATATCTGTCATCAGAACGGAATCGCTGTCATACTCGACATGGTTTTCAACCAGAGCGACGGGCTGCACCCCTGGTATCAGATGTATATGCCGGGAGAGAATCCTTTCTATAATCTGAACGCTCCGCATGCCTACAGCGTGCTCAACGACTGGAACCAGGGTTTCCCCATGGTGCAGGAGCAATGGAAGGATGTACTGGAGTACTGGATGAAGGAATATAAGTTTGACGGTTTCCGTTTCGACCTCGTAAAGGGACTTGGAGATAACAGTTCATATGCCGGTCCCGGCGACGCAGCCACCAATGCCTTCAACCAGTCGCGCATCGACCGCATGCGTGAACTTCAGAAGGTGGTGGAGGCTGTGAATCCAAACGGGTATTTCATCAACGAGAACCTTGCCACAGCCAAGGAAGAAAACGCGATGGCGGAGACCGGTCAGCTCAACTGGGCAAATATCAACGAGGCAGGCTGTCAGTATGCAATGGGATATCAGTCTGACAGCAACCTCAACAGGATGTATGCACCAATGGATGGCCGCACATGGGGATCGACCGTGTCATATCTTGAGAGCCATGACGAGCAGCGCCTTGCCTATAAGCAGGATCAGTTTGGCGAGAAAGGAGTGAAGGGAAATATCGTGAACTCAATGCGCCGTCTGGGTTCGGCAGCCGCCCAGATGATACTCGCACCCGGTGCCCATATGATCTGGCAGTTCTCCGAACTTGGAAATAATGACAATACAAAGAATGCCACCGGAGGCAACAATACCGATCCCAAGACAGTGCGCTGGGATCTGCTGAAAAGTGTCTACAGGAAGGGTTTGTATGACAACTATTCGGAGTTGATTGCCATACGCAACAACAATCCCGACCTGTTTGCCGCCACTTCCTCGTTCAACGGTAATTGTGCCCAGTCCAACTGGGAGTATGGCAGGACGATGGTCTCAAAAGCCGGGAATAAGGAGCTTATCACAGTGATCAATCCCAATATAGAAAAGGAGATAACGGTAAATGTGACTTTCAGCAGGAAGGATGAGTCTGCATATCAGATATTGTCGAAGTCATTCAATTCGAATCCGTCGTTCAATGTTGCGGGCGGTACGGTCACGGTGCCTGCCAACTGTTTTGTCTCGATCGGCAGTATGGATGTGACAGCTGTGGAGAACTTATGGAGCGACAACGCCGCTTCCGCATTGCTTGTGCACAAGGAAGCTAACTGCATAGTCGTGGACCATGCCGATACGCCTGTGGAGATTTTCACTATAGCAGGCAGTAAGGTGGCAACTCTCCAGGGTGCCGGCAAGGTGGAAGTCGGTTGCGGCATTTATATAATTGTCAGCGGAAACGAGACAGTCAAGATCGCAATCTGAACAGTAGTGTCAAAAACAGATAAAGCCCGCCATCCGGTGGGCTTTTTTTGTCAGTTTGACAATATGCCGATAAATCCATGTTATTGTTGGATGACTTCTCCCCTCAGCGTGGCAGAAGAAGCGTCGGTAACTCGCACGCGGATGAAGTCGCCGGGCTTGTATGATGCCCTGGAGAACACTACAACCTTATTCTGAGATGTGCGTCCGAAGAGTTCTTCAGAGCTGCGTTTGGATACCCCCTCCACAAGCACTTCAAACTCCTTTCCGATGTCCTTCCGGTTGGATTCGAGACTCAGTTCGTTCTGCAGTGCGATCATCCTGTTAAGGCGCTCCACCTTCACTTCTTCCGGTACATTGTCGGGAAGATGCTGCGACGCGAAAGTCCCTGGACGTTCCGAATACTTGAACATGAAGGCGCTGTCAAATGCCGCCTCCCTCATCAGAGAGAGAGTCTGAAGAAAATCCTCTTCCGACTCGTTGTGGAAGCCTGTGAACATGTCGGTCGATATTCCTGCCTCGGGCAGGATGCGGCGGATTGCGGCTATGCGGTCGAGATACCACTCGCGGGTGTATTTACGGTTCATCGCTTTCAGGACACTGTCGCTTCCGCTCTGCACCGGGAGATGGATATGGCGCGCTATGTTTGGATGAGCCGCCATCACTTCAAGGGTGCGGTCGCTCATGTCTTTAGGATGAGACGTGGTGAAACGCACGCGCATGTCGGGGGCTGCCTCAGCCACCATCGAAAGCAGAGCAGGAAAATCCACTTTTCTACCGTCTTCACTCTCGAAGGAGTATGAATTGACGTTCTGTCCGAGCAGCGTCACTTCCTTGAATCCACGCTCACGCAGGTCGGCAAGCTCACGCAGTATGCTTTCCGGCACGCGTGAGCGTTCGCGGCCGCGGGTGTATGGCACTATGCAGTATGAGCAGAAATTGTTGCATCCCCTCATGATTGATATGAAGCCGCTCACACCGGCACTTCCGATGCGTCTTGGAAGAATGTCGCGGTAGGTTTCTGTCAGGCTCAGATCAATGTCGATAGCCTTTTGTCCCGCCTCGGCAGCAGCGAAAAGCTCCGGGAGTTGCAGATAGCTGTCCGGACCTGCCACCACATCCACGCCATAGTCGTCGATGAGGGTCTTCTTGAGGCGTTCAGCCATGCAGCCGATCACAGCTATTATCACCTTTCTCCCCGATTTGTGGCGATACGCCTTCCAGTGGCTGATGCGCTGATAGATCTTCTGCTCTGCATTCTCGCGGATGGAACATGTATTGAAGATCACCGCTGATGCCTCGCTGTCGTTTTCTGTCAGTTCGTAGCCTGCCATACCCAAAACCGACGCCACGACCTCTGAATCGGCTACGTTCATCTGGCATCCGTAGGTCTCTATGCGCACTTTTGGGTTAAAAGTGCAGTTTTTATCGTCTACAAGTCGAAAAACAGTGTCCATACTATTTTTTTTTTGAAAGATATTTTCTAAATTTGTGCCTAAATACTCAATGAGTCTACAAAATTACACAATAAATCTATTTGTTACAAATGAGCATCCCTTTTATTTCGGCCGAAGAGGCTGCTTCCTACATCAAAAACGGTGATAATGTAGGCCTGTCGGGCTTCACCGCGTCCGGTACGCCTAAAGTTGTAACAGTTGCTTTGGCGAAGCGTGCCAAAGAACTCCATGAAAAAGGACTCCCATTCAAGATCAACCTGTTCACGGGAGCATCGACCAACGATCATGTGGACGGAGAACTCTCCCGTGCAGATGCTATCGGTATCCGCACTCCCTATCAGAGCACGGGCGACTGCCGCAAGAGTATCAACAATCAAGGCATAAATTATTTTGACGGGCATCTCAGCCACGTAGCCCAGGATATCCGCTACGGATTTTTCGGCGACATTGACGTTGCTATCATAGAGGTGACCGAAATGAGTCCCAACGGTGATGTTATACTCGGTGCGGGTCTCGGCATGACCCCGACGCTTGCAAAGATCGCGAAAAAGGTGATACTTGAATACTCCAGCTACTACAAGACATCTTTCCGTGGTTTCCATGATAACTATGTGCCGCTGGATCCCCCTCACCGTCGTGAGATTCCAATATACAAGCCGTCAGACCGCATAGGCTCCACAGTGCTGCATATCGATCCCAAGAAGATCATCGGAGTGGTGCCGTCAAACGCTTCCGAGGGCGTGAAGCCGTTCGCTCCCTCTGATGAGGTGACGCATATGATCGGCGAGAATGTGTGCAACTTCCTCGTGCAGCAGCTGCGCATGGGTCTTATACCGAAGGAGTTCCTGCCTATCCAGTCGGGCGTAGGCAATGTAGCCAACGCCGTACTTTATGGTCTGGGCGAAAATCCGGAGGTGCCACCGTTTGAAATGTACACGGAAGTGATCCAAGACGCTGTCATGGCGCTTATGGAGCAGGGTCACTGCAAGTTCGCGTCGACATGCGCCATGACTTTCTCTGATGAGGCTATGCTCCACTTCATGAGCAATATCGACTTCTTCCGCGACAAGATACTTCTGCGCTCAGGTGAGATCTCCAATAGTCCGGAGGTGGTTCGCCGACTCGGTGTGATCGCAATGAATACGGCTCTTGAGGCGGATATCTACGGAAATGTTAACTCCACCCATGTTCTCGGCACCAAGATGATGAACGGTATCGGCGGCTCAGGCGACTTTACCCGCAACGGCTACCTGTCTATCTTCTCATGTCCTTCCATTCAGAAGGGAGGCAAGATTTCTGCAATCGTCCCGATGTGTTCGCATATCGATCACTCCGAGCACTCCGTGAAGGTGCTTATCACCGAGCAAGGTGTGGCAGACCTCCGCGGCAAGGATCCTCGCCAGAGGGCTGAGACCATCATCGAGAACTGCGTGCACCCGATGTATAAGGAAATCATGTGGGACTATCTGAAGCTTGCCAACAAGGGAGCAAAGGCACACACACCGCATCATCTTCACGCAGCCTTCGCACTGCATGAGACATTTATCGATTGCGGCGACATGTCGCAGGTGGACTTCGCCAAATACTATTAATTAGAATTGTAATATATTGTAAGCGGCTGACGCGATGGCGCCAGCCGCTTTCTTATCCGATATCTAATAATACAATCCCCCGCCACTTAAACTATTAAACCTCAAAACCTAACAACTCCATACCCCCAAAACTATCTCACTCCGCATCAAGAGGATACAGTCTGCCTCCTCCTTTTTTTGTGATATCGGGAGTCCCTTTATAATAGATTTTGGTAGTTCCGACTCCCATTACCTTAAGCGTATTGACGGGCCAGCATCCTATTGATCCTTTGAATAATACCTTGCAGTTGACATTGGCGGCTTCCAGCCGGTCAGCCTGGATAGTCCCGTTGCCTACCATGGTGAAATTAGCCTGCTCGCAGTGTCCGGAGAGGGTGATGGTGCCGTTGCCCGACTTGATTGCCGCGGAAATCTTTGTGGCGCGTACATTTTCAGCCACAATCGCGCCATTGCCCATGACGGAGACGTTGAACATGCTTGCCGGCGCCACTGACTTGATAGTCATTGTGGACTCCGATGAGATGGAAGCGCTTTCAAGAAAGTCGGAGTAGATATACAACACGGGGAGTTCCGGATCGTCGACAAAAGAAGTGTCCACCTGTATGCGTAGTTTTTCCCCTTTCTGCGTGATTATAAAAGCCTTGGCGAATTTAGGATCGCCGTCGTAGATCACTCTGCTCGGACTGCCGTCGGCCCCTACATACACTACGTTGACATTATCGTCGACTGATACCTTGCTGAATTGTCCGAGTGGGAGCGTGTATTCCCTTGCGCTAACCTGAAGGCACCCCATGAGTGCCGCAATCATTATAACTATTCTTGTCTTCATAACCTTATATAATTCATCAAGCATTAAGAATTAAGAGAAAAAGCGTTCTTCTATTTCCAATAACAAATTTTCAAGTTCCTCTTCCTTTTCGGCCCTCAAAAGTCTGATGCGGGTCTCCCTGAAGTCCGGAATCCCTTTCAGGAGTGGTGTGGATGCAAGATGCCGGCGCACGTGTAGGATTCCTCTATATTCGTCTATGCGGTCGATTGACTCGCGTATCTGACGGCGCAGCAGGGCGAATTTCTCCTCATTCGTTATCACCGGGAGGGTTCCGGTCTGAATGTATTCCTTCACTTCACGGAAGATCCAGGGGGCACCGAAGCTTGCCCGTCCGATCATCACGCCATCTACCCCGTAGGTGTCGAAAGCAGCCTTTGCCTGCTCAGCTGTCTTTATGTCTCCGTTGCCTATGATCGGGATCTCCATGCGCGGATCTGCCTTGACTTCTCCGATAAGGGTCCAGTCGGCATCTCCCGTATACATCTGGGAGCGAGTGCGCCCGTGGATGGTGAGCGCCTTTATGCCGCAGTCCTGAAGACGCGGGGCAAGATCGGTGATGATCTTGTTTTCGCAGTCCCAGCCAAGCCGGGTCTTGACAGTGACGGGGATGTCGACAGCATCTACCACAGCCTTGGTGATGGCAAGCATCTTCTCCGGATTGCGGAGCATGCCTGCGCCTGCGCCTTTGGCGGCTACTTTCTTGACCGGACAACCGAAATTTATGTCAAGAATATCAGGATGCGCCTGCTCCACAATACGGGCGGCTTCCACCATTGCTTCGGGTTCCCGCCCGTAGATCTGGATGGCTACAGGGCGTTCGCGATCATCGATTGTCAGCTTACGCGTCGTGGAGTTGATATTGCGCACGAGCGCTTCCGCCGATACGAATTCCGTATAGACCATGGCGGCACCCTGCTCGCGGCATATGAGCCTGAATGAGGGGTCGGTGACATCTTCCATCGGCGCGAGCATCACAGGGCGCTCCCCGATACGTATTTTATCAATGCATAATTCAGAATTCATAATGCGCCATGCATTTATAGAAGGGTAAGACGGGAACAGCGTGAGGGAGTGAGGAGCTCGGCAGCCTCGCGGAGCTGGTCGGCGGTCACTGCCCGTATGCGCTCGGCAGTGTATGATGTGTCGTAGACCGCACCTCGGAAGAGCAGGCTTTTCCCCATGTTGATCGCCATATTCTCGCGGTTGTCGGTGCTCACGAGGAGCTGTCCGCAATACTGGGTCTTGATCTTGTCGAGCATGCGGTCGGTCATTGTGTGCTGAGCCAGGCGGTCAAGTTCGCGACTCACTATCGCCAGGCATTTCTTCACGTTGCTCTTGTCGCTTCCGATATAGACAGACCATAGACCGGTGTCGCTGAACATAGAGTTGAAACTGTCTACCGCATACACCAGACCCCTCTTTTCACGCAGTTCTGTATTCAGTAGGCTGCTCATGCATGGGCCTCCTATATAGTTGTTGAGGAGGTAGAGTGCAAAACGCCTCGGGTCGTCGCGGCTTACAGTCCGTGTGCCGAAGATGGTGTGAGCCTGGAATCCGGCGTTGTCTATAACTTCGTCAAAGGGAGGGAGGTCAGAAGGTATCTCGCGTGGGGGACGACGGAACGGGAAGTTGAGGAGTCCGAAATGCTTCTCTACACGCCTGATGAGTTTTGACGGATCATCCGGTGCGGATATATAGACCACCATATTACCCGGTGTATAGTTGAGGTCGAGAAACTGCCGGCATTCCCTGCCGGTGAGCGAACGGACACTTTCGGGAGTGCCGAGAATGTTGTGGGCGAGGGCATTTCCCTTGAAAATGCGCTCTTCGTATTCGTCGTAGACGTTTTCGGAAGGAGAGTCGAGATAAGACTTTATCTCCTCCACCACTACATCATGCTCTGTCTCCACCTCGTGCTGAGGGAAAAGAGAGTTTGCTATGATGTCGGCGAGAAGTTCTATCGCCCTGTCGGCATAGCCGGCGGGGGCGGTGGTGTATATGATGGTGTTTTCTTTTGAAGTGCTTGCGTTAAGTTCTCCGCCGATGCTTTCCATGCGGGCGGAGATGGCTGATGAACGGCGTTTCCAGGTTCCCTTGAAGATAGTATGCTCTACGAAGTGTGCCAGTCCGTGCCTTTCGTGGTCTTCATCGCGGCTTCCGCTGCCGATGACAACCCCTATGTAGGCGACTTTTGCATCTGTCCGGCAGAGAGCCACCCTCAAACCATTATGTAAAGTATGCGTTACGTAATTCATTCTGCAAATTTACACAAAAAATCCGAGATGAAAAACAGAAATTCCCCTTTAATGCGAGCCTTATGGATCATGGATTCCTTATGCTACGCACGCGCAGTCACATCTATAATCAATTAACACCGCAAGATGATAAACGGAGTTGAGATTAAGTTCTGTGAAAAAGCAAGTCCATAACGATGGTGTATTAGCACATCGTCATGGACTTTATAGTTGTTACGATAGTACGTGATATTAATTAATATTTATCACCCCTCTGATGTAACCGTAGTTTGTGTTATTATCAGAAGATCCGGCCAACTCACCTCCAGTGTAATAATAAAGATATATCTGATAATTGTAATTAGAATTATAGGCTGTTTTTGTCATGTAACGGCATCCGGATCCATACTGGAAAGCCTTTCCACCAAAATTAATCAATGCACTATTTATGTCACTATACATCATACTGATTATAGAAGCCTGAGTCTTATCCGGTAGGATATCAGAGTACATTGACATCGCGGCGTCTTTGTAGACTGAATCAGACTGCTCATCGTGAAGTTTTATAATAAAAGATTGATCACCCATAAATATTACTATTCCTTCAATCTCATCATATTGGTCAGCATCGAAGTCAGCTTTGGAAATGAATTTTCGTTCGCCGTCTTTTATAACAGACAATTTAAAATTATTCTCGTTTTGCCAAATTATGGGTCCTTCATGATTAATATCGACAACTCCTCTAATGTAACCGTAAGTTTTGTTATGTTTATTATAAGATTCGGCCAAATTACCTCCAGTGTAATAAGAAAGATGTATCTGATAATTGTAATTAGAATCATAGGCTGTTTTTGTCATGTAACAGTCGCCGGAGTATGTCGAGAAATCTGAAAATCCCAAATTATCCAATACATTATTTATATCTCTATATCTGGCACTAATTACAGTAGCCATATCTTTAGAAGGGAGCAAGTCGCTGTAATATGTCATTGCATAGTCTTTAAAAATTTCATCAGATTGTAACAGCTTTGGAGAAATGATAAAATCACCCATATTTGAAAGCACTGTTAATCCTTCGACTATAGAATTTGCAAGATTTGCTTTTTTGTATTGGTCGGGAGTAAGATAGAAACGAGTTCCATCTTTCCAAATTGCGACAGATAAATCGATGGGCTTGGTAGAGTAAATGGTTTCTTCCTGTTCTCCCGGATTTTCAGTTCCGCCTACAGCTTGGTAAAGAGTGCTGATGAAGTCTTTCGCGTTGTTCTGGGCTTTTACAAAATCTTCCGCGAGCGAACTTGAACAGTCAAGCACAAGCATAATTACCGCAGAACTGCGTTCGGTAACGATGTCGGAATTTTCGGTTTTGTCAAATTCCGAATTTATTTGCCAGGAAGAATTGGATGCTATGAAAGTCCATTCATCTGTAAATTCGCTCTTGATCAATACATTATTGTCAGTGTGTACACCGTTGAGCGTAAAGTTTACGAAGATACCGTCAACTGTGCCTTTAATAGTGGTTCCGGAGGTGGAAGTAAGACCTACATATTTAACTTCTTCAAGCGAGCGTTCCTTCAGGTTGAATTTACCTTCGATATATAGTTCTGAGTTTTCTGCAGAGTTGACATTATCAAAAGTAAAACGTACCATTGTGCCGTTAGATACCCCCGGCATTTTAAGATTGATTGTCTGAATGTAATTGCTCTTGGATAGTTGTTCCGCAATTTCCTTGAATTTTGCATTCACCTCTGCCATGCTCGTAACTTCTGTGGCGTTTTCAGGCGAAGAAGCAAGTTTCGCAAGGTTGGTACTGAACATATTGATATCGCTTACGTCCTTACCTCGTATGCCTATGGAATATGCTGTAATGGTTTTTCCGGAAACTGTTTCATTATTGATACGGCGGTTGAGCGCGTCAAGATACGCCATATCATCATCGTATGGGACATCTTTCATCATTGAACCCTGATCGAGACCGTCAGTGAAAGTCACAATCGCTGCAGTAGATATATCTGAGGGTAATTCAGTGGCTTGCATGGCGTTTAATGCTTGATCTACGGAATAGTAGAGCAGGGTACCGTTCTTCATGGCAAGCCCGTCTATGAAATTGCGGAAGCCGTCAACTGAACTTTCCGTTAGTTGAAGTACCGGATAGTTGTAGAGGTCTTGATTGAACCCGGTTATACCGAGATAGATGCCATTATCCATATCTGAACTTGTCAGCGTTGCTGCGGCAGAAGAAGTGTAACCGCTCTCTACATCATCAATGACAGCCTTTATGCGATAGTAATTCGAACCATGAAGAGGTTTGGTATCAGTGTAGGTGGTTTCGGTAAGCCTCGAAGCTATCAATGTGAAATTCACATTGTCGGGTGAGCGGTATACATTATATGTGGCACCCTCTACCGCATTCCATTTGATGGTGATATTATCATCGGAGACGGAAGCGTTGACATCTGACGGCGCTTGTATTACATCGTTGACCTCGATGTAATCGAAATCATCGATAGTATATTCATGAACAATTTCTCCGCCACGGAAGATTTGAAGAACTTTCTCTTGTTGCGCAAATCCAAATAAGGATATGAGAGCAAGGATGCCGAAGATGATCGGCGTTTTCTTTATAGATTTCATATTGATTGTTTAATTGAGAATGAATTTAAGGTTAAGATTTATCTTTCCGTCGGTAGCGACTGCTAAGTATACACCCGGAGCAAGGGTTTCGAGTGTCATACTATCGTCGTTGCATAATTCGGAAGTCTGTAATAGATGTCCGTTGACATTGAATATTCTTACAGAGAATACAGAATCCGATGCCGTCTTAATGTAAAGCAGTTTGGATAGAGCATCGACGTAAATGCAAGTTTCTGAATCAACATCAACTGCATCAACTCCTCCCGGATCTGCTACCACTGTCACAGCGCATACCGCTTTGACTGATCCGCAAGAGGCAGTGATGTTGGTCTCACCAATTGAGATTGCGGTAACCTTGCCTTCGGCATCAACAGTAGCTATTGATTTATCACTTGAAGTCCATGTCACTGTTTTATCGGTTGCATTCTCCGGTAGGACTGTT
>JAIDQZ010000115.1:20831-50010 GCA_029062005.1 Muribaculaceae bacterium
CTTTCAGCCGGAGTTGCTACGACAGTGACGGAGCAAGTCGCGTTTACGGAGCCGCAAGTGGCTGTAATAGTGGCAGTGCCAAGCGCTACAGCGGTAACCTTGCCTTTGACATCAACAGTAGCTATTGATTTATCACTTGAAGTCCATGTCACTGTTTTATCGGTTGCATTCTCCGGTAGGACTGTTGCCGTAAGCCCTACAGTCTCACCGACTTTCAGTGTAGCTGTTTTCTGGCTTATGGTTACGCTTTCAGCCGGAGTTGCTACGACAGTGACGGAGCAAGTCGCGTTTACGGAGCCGCAAGTGGCTGTAATAGTGGCAGTCCCAAGCGCTACAGCTTTAACCTGACCTTCGGTATCAACCGTGGCTATGGATTCGTCGCTCGAAGTCCAAGTTACCGTTTTATCCTTAGTATTCTCAGGCATCACAGTTGCTGTCAGTTTTACAATTTCGCCGACTTTCAATGTCGCTTTTTCCTGACTCAGCGTGATGCTTTCGGCTTGAGTGGCTGTTGGCTCAGCGTCTCCTATTTCAAGGTGATGGTAGAGCGAGTACGACAATTCTATCGGTTCTGCAGTATCATCTTTGGATGATGAAATTACCATAGAATTCTTACCGAAAGTAATTCTGTTGAATTTGGAAAGATCAATGCTGTGCTCTTTTTCAGCATTCCCCGAGAATATGAAGCAAGGTACTTTTGTATCAGCCTTACCAATCAGGCTTGATAAAAGTACAAAGCTCATAAGCCAAATCAACATCAACAAGTTGGATCGTCTCATTATGGCATTTGAAAAAAGTGCCTCGGTCCTCTCCTCGTTGGCATTAGATTAATAAAAGAAAAGCGTGAGAGTCTGTATCTCCTGCCCGTCTCACAAACTGAGGCTCTGGAATGCCTTTCAAGATGAAACGAGCAGTTAGAGCCTCACGCAGATATGCGAATATAATGCGTCTTCTCACGGAGACACATGTTATATATCACAATCGAAAGGCATCCATCACTGCATCATTTGACCTTGATAAGAAATTTTCCAGATTTCAGTTTGTCAAATGAGCGTTTGATAAACGCGTCTTAATAATTAATATGTCTTGTCAATCGGGAGATTGACATCGCAAATTTACTAAATATTATTAAATATGACAAATAAAAATGCGCTGGTTGATGTTTTTTCTAATTTTTCTTTTGTAAGAACGAAAAACACGTGTGCTTAGTAGGCTGTGCCCTTGATACTAAGAGCAACATCTATTTTTTTTCAAAAATATACCGTTAAAATTGCCTTTCTCTCGGATTAATTCGCTATATTTGCAAAATAATTACAAATACAATAGTTAAAATGATACTTGAAATCCGTTTGAGCAACTTCTTTTCAGTCTATGATGAGGTTGTATTAGATATGCAGGCTGCAAACATGCAGACTAAAAAGGCAAAATGCCTCGAAGATAATACTTTTGTCTGTGGGAATGAACGATTGCTTAAGACTGTAGCTATTTATGGTGCAAACGCGTCGGGAAAGAGTAGTATCATCAAAGCAATACGAGCATGTGCTGAGATGATTTTCACGTCGCACAATAATAATGAAAATACAATATTTGCGTTCGCACCTTTTAAATTTGGAGGAATCGGAAATCCAAGCAAGTTCTTCATCCGATTTATCATGGATGGTGTTGAATATGAATATTCATTCGAGTTGACTAAAACCGAAATTCTTAAAGAACAACTGTATTATTATCCGAAGGGACGTCGTGCATTGGTGTTTTCACGTGATGAAACAAAAGGCCCGGATAAAAAGGATGTTTATGAATTTCAATCAGTAATCCGTCGTCCAATGGATGTAGCTGCAAATACATCCAAAAAAACTCTTTTTGTATCACGTGCCAGCCAAATGGACCGGGATGTGGCAAAAGAGGTTTTTCGATATTTTAATGAACGATTCATATTAAATTTCTTCGATTACAATTCTTTTTCGGTTGAGCGACTTTTGAAAGAGAATAAAGAGCGTTTTCTCAATGTCTTGAAGATTGCCGATAGCGATATCGTTAGCATTGACAGTCACCATGAGAACAAACGGCTTTCAACAGCGGTCTATGATCCGATGGATAATCAACTATTGTCAGTAGAAGATATACAAAAACCACAATTAGTTATTACAACTTATCATCGGAATAATCCGGAAATTCCATTCAATTTCTTTACGGAAGAGTCGGAAGGAACAAAACGTTTATTCCGAATGATGCTTACGATTTTAGATATAGTTACCAATAACAAAATCTTGTTGATAGATGAAATTGAAACCCAACTTCATATAAAACTGGTGGAATATATTATTAGTCTGTTCAATAAAAGTGAATCTGCTCAGTTGATATATACCACTCACAATACCCATCTCCTTAAAAATAACACTCTTCGTAAAGATCAGATATATTTTGTCAATAAGAGAGAGAACGGTTCATCAGACTTGTACTCCCTGTTTGACTACAAAGACTTTCGTGATGGCATGGATATAGAGAAAGCGTATCTGCAGGGGCGATTTGACGCTATTCCTTACATTGATGAACTGTCAAGCAATTGCGTAGAATGATATGGGACGACAGGTTAGAAAATCAAAAGGCAAAATAATGAAGCCTAACTTCTTTGTTTTCTGTGAAGGAGAAACTGAAGTTGCATATGTGAGTCATCTTCGCTCACAATACCGTGTGCCTATTCAAATTATTCCAAGGAAGAGCGATTCGAATATATCCAGTAGATACATAGATAATTGCAAGAGAGATTACATTGAAACCGAAAATGATAAAACATTTCTAATGTATGACCTGGATGTAGACGGTATGTTAGAACATCTGCAAAGCATTCCTAATGCAGTGCTACTGGTATCGAATCCATGTATTGAATTATGGTATTTACTGCACTTTGAGGAATGCCATGCTGAATTAACTTCAAATGCTTGCATTAAGAAGCTGAGAAGACATCTTGAGCATTATACCAAAGGAGCTTTGGTGTTGAAAGATAAACAGATCCTTTCTGATAAGACTTCAAATGCATCTGAGAGAGCTAAAGCTCTGAAATCATATACCAATCCATCAACAACTATTTATAAGTTAATAGATTTGTTAGAAAGTCTATAAACTATGTGTAAGCAACATATTACAATAGGAGATTATTTCTTGACATCTTAGCTAAATCTTGCCCCGTGTAGAGCGCCCCTGATAATTTGGGGCATTATCGGGAATTGTTTGATGAGATGGGGGGATTATGAAAACTTTTTATTAATTTTGTAGGTTGAATGGAGATATTTAAGTTTTAATAGAAAGAATAATCCCTTTGGAAATGAATAAGCAGCAGAAAGTGATACTGTATACTGCCATTGGCGTGGCGGTGGCGCTCGTGGCTCTCGTCGGAGTCCTTATCTATAGCAACAACAGCAGAACCGCAAGCCTCAACGAGGCTGAGGCACGCGCCGATTCGCTGGCCCTCGCTAACGACCGGCTTGTGCTGACCAATGAATTCAACGAGCTGAACGCAAGCTTCAGTATGTATGAAGACCAGCAGATGTATCTGACTAATGACTCGCTTGTGCAGCAATATAATCAGGCGCGAATGAAAGTGGAGGGTCTTCTTCAGGAACTGGACAAGGAAAAGAAGAGCAATGCCGCGAATCGTGCGAGAATCAAGGCGCTTGAGAGCGAGATCGCGACCCTCAAAGGTATCCTGAAGCATTACCTGGAGGAAATAGACCGTCTTTCGAAGGAAAACGAGGGTCTGCGCAAGGATCTTCAGGAGGTGCGCTCACGTAATGAGCAGCTTACTTCTGCCGTTACCGTAGCTACAAAGAGCAACGAGGAACTGACCCAGACAGTGAAGCAGGCGAAGAAACTCAACATAACAGGTCTTCATCTATCAGCCCTGAACAAAAAAGGAAAGGCTGAGAAGAAGGTCGGCAAAATTCAGCAGCTCGCGGTAGGATTTACGGTAAGTCCCAACACTACCGCCGCAGCCGGCATGAAGGATTTCTATGTGAGGATCGTGACTCCGGAGGGCAGCCTGCTCAGCGGCAACGTGACATTCCCTATGGACGGAGCCAATGTGCCTGCTACCGCACACAGGCAGGTGGAATATGCAAATGACGAGATTTCCGTCACTATCTACTGGGATGTGAACACCACACTGACTGCCGGAGACTATACGGTGGAGGTGTTCTGCGACGGTTACCGTCTTGCTTCGCGTCACTTCCAGTTGGGAAAATGATTTGCGGCAGAGCCGCAAAAGAGTCAATGCGGCAGAGCCGCAAAGGGTCAAGAACCAAGAACCAAGAACCAGGAACCAAGGGTCAAGGATCAGGGACCAAGAGTCAGGGACCAAGGGTCAAGAACTAAGAGTCAAGGGTCAAGAGTCAAGAACCAAGGGTCAAGAGTCAGGAATCAAGAGTCAAGAACCAGGGACCAAGGGTTACGAACCAAGAGTCAAGGACCGGCTGAGGGTCTTGTTATAATATTATGAAGTCGCCGAGGGTGAACCTTTGGCGACTTTTATATGTTTTATAGATGAAACCTTGATTGATGATTGATACTATTGAAGACACAGATGTAATTTTGATTTAGAACTATAAAAAACACATTAAAATGGCACACGAAGAAAAACATGACGGTGCTCTGCACCTCGCATTTGATATCGCAAAGCTTGCACTGAAGGTAGCTACCGTGGCAGCGGCATTCTGCGCTGTGAAGGAGATACACAATGTGCACCGCGCAATAGAAAGAAGACGCGAAGAGAAGAAGTAATTATTGAATATAACCCAATTTTAAGGGATGCTCCTTTATGAGGAACATCCCTTTTTTCTGTTGAGCCTTAGGCTCATATCAACATGTATGGCGTGGATTATTTCATATCGAGATATTTGATCTCGTCCTTGTCGTTGTAGTTGAGGTTCTCGCCTCCCATACCCCAGATAAACATGTAGTTGGAAGTTCCTGCTGCGGCATGAATGCTCCATTCGGGGCTCATGATAGCCTGCTCGTTGTGGAGCCATACCACACGGTTTTCCTGAGGCTCGCCCATGAGGTGGCAGATGGCGTTGCCTTCCGGCACGTTGAAGTAGAAATAAGCCTCGACACGACGGTCGTGTGTATGTGCCGGCATGGTGTTCCATACGCTGCCGGGAAGCAGTTCCGTAAGACCCATCTGGAGCTGGCAGGGACCTTCCTGAAGCACATTGTTGGTGATGAGCTGGTTGATGATGCGGTCGTTGCTCTCCTCAAGCGATCCGAGGTGGATGCGGTTGGCGGGAATGGTGCCCTTGCGTCCGTCGATTGTGATGAGCTGTGTCTTATACTGCTTGTACGCAGGTGTGGAGTTGATGTAGAAGCGCGCGGGGGCGGAGCTATCTTTGCTGCGGAAAGTCACGTTCTTGTTGCCGCATCCTACGTAGAGTGCATCCTTGAAGTGAAGCTCATAGTCCTTGCCGTCTACGCTGACTATACCGTCGCCGCCTACATTTATGACACCGAGCTCACGGCGTTCGAGGAAATATTCAGCCTTCAGGGGATCGATGGTCTCAAGAGTGATGGTCTTTCCTACAGGAACCACGCCACCGAAGATCACGCGGTCATACATTGAGTATGTGAGGTTGATCTTGTTTTCCTCCATTACCTTTTCCATGCAGAAGCGGTCGCGGAGCTGATTGGTGTCGTATTCCTTTACGTCGTCCGGATGACAGGCGCGCTGGATTTTGTATTCGGTCTGAGCCGACATTGAGAATACTGCCGCTATGGCGGCGAGAGAAATAAATATCTTTTTCATTTGTTTTGGGGTTGTTGGGTTGTTTGATTGCGGGGTTATGTGAAGTCTCAGATGTTTTCCTGAAGCTTGTCGGAATTCTTGCTGATCATGTCGCGCTGGTTGCGGGCGATATGCACACGGTTCCACCACATCATGCCGCAGGCAATTATCACGAGGACACCGGCACCGACCCATTTAAGATTGACAGTGCATTGATACAGAACCCAGCAGAGTGGCGACGATGCAAAGTCGAGAGAGCCGCCTTCAAAGCCTTCGGGAATAGCTACCGCCGCATCTCCTGTAGCCATGAACACGTCGTGAGCCGCAAGGGTGAATGCAGGAGCGATATTGGTCACCATGTACAGTCCGGCAGTGATGATGATAAGACCGATGATGAAGGTCTTGAGCACATTGCCCTTTGTGAAGGGGAGGACGAGGGGGAAGAGATAGAACATGCCTGCGAGAGATGCCAGTGGCAGGAACTGGTTGCCGGGAAGTATGACGGCAAGAAGAAGAGTCACAGGGATAAGGAGAAGCGACACCACGAGGGTAGTGGGATGACCGATCACGAGGGCGGGCGACATGCCGATGCTGAGACCGTCAGCACCCTTGAACTTGCGGGCGATAAGGCTGCGTGTGGCATCGGAGATGGGTTTCAGTCCTTCGATGAAGAGCACGGTCACACGTGGTATAAGTTCCATTACGGCACCCATCTTGATACCGAGCGAGAGGATCTTCGGAATATTGTCGACGATCTCATTCCATGAAGTGCATGTGAGGCAACCGATGCCTACGCCCACTACGACACCGAGGAAAAGCGGCTCTCCGAGGATACCGAATTTTTTCTTCATGCCCTCTGCGTCGATCTCGATCTTGTTAAGTCCCGGAATCTTGTCGAGACCCTTGTTGATGATCCAGGCGAAGGGGGCGAAGCCGGCGCAGAAAGGCTGCGGGATGGATATGCCGTCCATATCCTTATAGAAATTCTGGAATTTGTAGGCTGTCATGTCTGCAAGCACCAGAGTCACGATATAGCAGATGATCGCACCGAAGAAACCCCATGCGAGCGATTCCGTGGCGAAATAGATCACGGCGCCGATGAAGGCGAAATGCCAGTAGTTCCATAGGTCGATGTTGACTGTGCGGGTGGTCTTTGTCAGGAGCATAAGGAGGTTTACTCCGAGGCAGACCGGGATGATGAATGCTCCTACGGCAGTGTTGTAAGCTACTGAAGCGGCAGCGGGCCATCCCATGTCGAACACCTTTAGCTGAAGTCCGTAGATCTCGACTACAGACTGGAGCGCCGGTCCGAGAGCTGAGGTAAGAAGGGCGGTGACGATGGAGAGTCCGATAAAGCCGACGCCTACCTTAAGTCCGCTTTTGAGGGCGTCGCCGAGCTTGATGCCGATGCAGACACCGAGTACGGTGAAGATGACAGGCATCATCACTGCGGCTCCGAGCCCGATGATATAAGCGAATACCTGTTCCATTAGATTGAATAGTTTAGCATGATTATATTTTAGTTAGTTCTTTCTTTTGATCCGGTTCAGACCGGATGTATTACTAAAAGGATCTGACCCCTTTAGTACGTCAGGTAGATTTACAGTGCAAAGATAATAAAAACATTTGAGATTTAGATTATTTCTCTCCGAAAAAGCATTATAACGCTTTTTTCAGAAGACGCATCATGACATCGCGCCCGCTCTCCGGATATGCCGGTGAGCTGGGCGCGGTATATTGATAGTGTTAATATCGGGAATTGGCTTCCCCGTCAGATTGACAGCCTGCGGAGGGTGTTGAGTTTCTCCCTGTTTACTGTCTTCTCGTTCTGGATCGCCTTTACGAAGGGCACATATACGATCTCGTCGTTGCGTATGCCGATCATGACGTTGCGCTGGTCGTCAAGAAGCGCGTCTACGGCAGCCGCGCCCATTCGCGAAGCGAGGATGCGGTCGAGTGCCGTCGGGCTGCCGCCACGCTGCAGGTGTCCGAGTATGGAGACACGCACATCGTAATTGGGATATTCGTCCTTCACACGCTGGGCAAGTCCCATGGCACCGCCGGTGACGGGAGATTCTGCCACAAGTACGATCGATGAGTTCTTTGATTTGCGGAATCCGTTCTTGATCAGTTCGGCAAGCTGGTCCACGTCAGTGGAGATCTCCGGGATTATGGCTGCCTCTGCTCCTGCGGCAATAGCGCTGTTGAGTGCGAGGAAGCCGGCGTTGCGTCCCATAACCTCGATGAAAAAGAGGCGTTCATGGCTGGTGGCGGTATCTCGTATCTTGTCGACACACTCCATGATTGTGTTGAGCGCCGTGTCGTAGCCGATGGTCCAGTCAGTACCGTACAGGTCATTGTCGATGGTACCGGGAAGTCCGACGATCGGGAACTGGAACTCGTTGGCAAAGATACGGGCCCCTGTCAGCGATCCGTCGCCGCCTATCACGCACAGGCTGTCGATGCCGTGGCGTTTCAGTACGTCATAAGCGCACTGACGGCCCTCGGGTGTCTCGAATTCCTTGCAGCGGGCAGTCTTCAGGATTGTGCCGCCACGTTGAATGATGTTTGACACATTCTGAGTGGAAAATTCCTCTATCTCATCAGATATAAGACCCTTATATCCACGATATATACCGAATACCTTGAATCCGGAAGAGATGCCTGCGCGTGTCACAGCGCGGATAGCTGCGTTCATGCCCGGCGCGTCGCCGCCGGAAGTCAGAATACCAATGCTTTTAATATTACTCATAGTTGTATTCTTAATTATATCAATTCATTATTAATAATTTTCAATTAGAATGACCGTTACTCCGGTCGCGCCCGGAGGTCGCTCCCAACCTATCTTGATTCTGCAAAGTAATACCAAATTCAAATTATTCTCAATTCTAAATTCTCAATTATTAAAGATCAGTGTGCTTCAAGCCAGTTGGCTCCTATGCCCGCTGATGCAGTAAGGGGCACCTTGCCGCTCCAGGCAGATTGCATGCAGCGTTCCACTATCTCCTGAAGTATGCCTTCCTCACCTGGAACCACGTCGAAGTTAAGTTCGTCGTGCACCTGCATTATCATCTTTGATTTCAGATCTCTCCGCTGCATCTCCTGCCATATGCGCACCATGGCGAGCTTCATTACATCGGCTGCAGTGCCCTGCACAGGAGCATTTATGGCATTTCGCTCGGCATATCCCCTTACTACGGGATTCTTGCTGTTTATGTCAGGAAGGCGGCGCTTGCGTCCCATGCTTGTGACTGCATATCCGTGTTCACGAGCTTCCTCCACGCTGTCGCTCATGTATTTGTGTATCGAAGGGAAGGTGGCAAAATATCCGTCGATCAGTTCCTTGGCTTCCTGCCTTGGGATCTGGAGCCTTGACGCGAGCCCGAAAGCCGTGATGCCGTAGAGTATGCCGAAGTTGGCGGTCTTTGCCTTCCTTCGCTCGTCGGGAGTCACTTCATCGACCGGCACATGATTGATTTTTGCAGCCGTGATGGCATGGATGTCATCTCCTTTGCGGAATGCCTCTATCATGGTCTCGTCGTTGGCGAAGTCTGCCACAAGCCTGAGCTCTATCTGGCTGTAGTCGGCTGAAAGAAACAGGTGTCCTTCGTCAGGAATGAATGCGCGTCTGATATCGCGTCCCATCTCGTCACGTACAGGTATGTTCTGTAGATTGGGTGATGAAGAGGATAGCCGGCCGGTGGCCGTCACCGTCTGGTTATAGTTAGTATGGATCTTGCCTGTTGTCTTGTTGATGGTCTCCGGCAGCGCATTAAGATAGGTGGATAGAAGTTTCTTGATTTGCCTGTATTCAAGGATCTTGCTTATGATGGGACTTTTCCACGCCAGTTTTTCAAGGATTTCCTCTGATGTGGAGTATTGTCCGGTCTTTGTCTTTTTTGCCTTCGGATCGAGCTGCATCTTACCGAAAAGGATCTCTCCGACCTGTGCCGGACTTCCCACATTGAATTCCTCACCTGCGATTTCGTAAATCTCGGTGCATAACTGCATCGACCGTTCCTCCATGCCGCCGGCGGCTGCTGCAAGAGCCGCAGTGTCGATCCTCACGCCCGTGTACTCCATATCTGCGAGCACTGGTACGAGGGGGAGTTCTATGTCTGTCATGAGTCCGGTAAGGTGTTCCGTCTCCAAGGCCTGCATGAATATGTTTTTAAGACTCAGTGCCAGAGCTGCTGACTCCGCCGGAAGGGGTTTTGCGCTCAATGAATATCCGAGATATTTCTCGGCAAGAAGTTCAGGAGTGTGGCGCATTTCGGGCTCAAGCAGATAATGCGCTATCGTCACGTCGTAGAAATTGCTTATGCTCATGGGGTTGTGATCCCTGTCGGCGCGGTGCCGGCGGGCGATCACCATGTCACGCTTCGAGGCGCCGGACACCTTCAGTATCTCAGGATCTGCAAGAATCTCCAGTACAGCCTCCGTGGCTCCGGGAAAAGATGCGGGTGCATACCACGTGCTGCCGTCGGGGAGGGCTATCGCGGTGCCTTCCCATGTGGCTTCCATATCGTTTTCGCCGGCAGAGTCCATATGCACACCTGCGATACCTTGCTTCTTTACCGCATCGCACATGGCCTTCAGGACATCGGCTGAATCTATGGATACACATCCTTCGCCAAGCGATCCCGGTGTTGGGGTGTCAGCAGCAGGCGGTGTGGTCTCAGGTTCATTATCGAAATCGAAGAGTGAAGGCTGAAGAGTATTGCCCGTTTTTTTTGTGGCTGTGCCTGCCGGTGACTTGAATCCGGAATCATCGCTTTCTTCAGTGAGCCTTCGTTCGATACGCTGCGTCAGGCTTCTGAATTCAAGATCCTTGAAAATGGCGAAAAGACGCTCTTTGTCCACCTTCCCGAGGGCGAGACTGTCGGGCGTGGCGTCTATCGGCACATCGGTGCGGATAGTAGCGAGATCTTTGGAGAGCATTATTAAAGCGGCGTTTTCCTCGATTTTTTTCTTCAGGGCCCCTTTAAGCTCCGAAGAGCGGGCGATAACGTTTTCCACAGAGTCAAAATCGGCTATAAGTTTCTGTGCCGTCTTTTCTCCCACACCCGGACAGCCGGGTATGTTGTCGATCTTGTCACCCATGAGCGCGAGGAGATCGATTATCTGGCTTGTCCGTTCGATGCCATACCGGGCGCAAACCTCCTTCTCCCCCCGAAGTTCGAAGTCCTGACCCCTGTAGGCAGGCTTGTATTGGATCACATCGGGTCCTACAAGCTGACCGAAATCCTTGTCAGGGGTCATCATATAGGTGATAAACCCCTCTTTCGAGGCGCGGACAGCCATTGTGCCGATCACATCGTCTGCCTCATAGCCGGGAGATTCAAGCACCGGAATGCCGTAGCATTCGATAATTGACTTTATGATAGGAATGGAGCGCTTTATGTCTTCCGGTGTGTCGGGCCGCTCTCCTTTGTAAGAATCAAGGAGTTCAGAGCGGAATGTGGGACCTTTGGGATCGAAACAGACTGCAATATGTGTTGGTTTCTCCTTCCTCAGCACTTCCTCAAGAGTATTGACAAAGCCGAAGATCGCGGATGTGTTGAATCCGTCGCGGGTCATGCGGGGCATCTTGATTAGTGCGTAATATGCCCTGAAGATAAGGGCGTATGCATCGAGAAGGAAAAGTCTCTTTTCTGTCATGTGAATATGGGTCTGTTGTGTTGAAAAACAAGTTGACTGGAGTGACAGAAGGGCAAAAAAACACTTCTTCGCTACAAAAATAATAAATATCTGTGATAGTAATACTGAAATTGGAAAAATATTTTGTAATTTTGTGGAGAAAAACGGAAAACAAGCATTCCGTATTGTTCTGATCAGAATAATGTCGAATACAACAATTGAGAAAATACGTCACCGATTAGGCGACGAGCTTGCTGCGATGAACGACATCATCCGCACGAGCCTTTCCACATCCGACCCGCTGATGGGCAGGGTAGTGGATCAATACCTGCGTACCAAAGGGAAGCAGATAAGACCACTTCTCGTGCTTCTGAGCGCAAGGCTGTTTGGGGCGATCAACGATTCCACCCTTCATGCAGCAGCTTCTCTTGAGATGCTTCACAATGCCACGCTGATTCATGATGACGTGGTTGACAATGCCGACTACAGGCGTCAGACCCCTACCATCAATAAGGATTTCGACAACAGGATCGCCGTGCTCGTCGGCGACTTCTTCGTCAGTACCGCCCTTCAGGAGGCTATAAAGACAAAAGACATGAAGGCAGTGGTCTCAGTGGCTGAGCTCGGCAAGGAGCTCTCGCTCGGTGAGATCGACCAGATCTCAAACGCGCGCGACCGCTCGATTGACGAAGACCGGTATTTCGACGTGATAGGCAAGAAGACTGCATCCCTGTTTATGAAATGCGTTAAAATGGGTTCCGAGACCACCGACGCCTCAGACATCCAGATAGGGTGTCTCGTGGAGTTTGCCCGGCTGCTCGGTCTCTGCTTTCAGATCAAGGACGATATATTCGATTATTTTGACGACGAGGAAGTCGGCAAGCCCACGGGGAATGACCTTAGGGAGAACAAGGTGAGCCTTCCTCTGATATATGCGGTCAATTCAGATTCTGATGATAAGACCGGGGAAAAGATGAGAGCCCTCCTTATACGTGGAGAGCTCAGTGAGGATGAGATATCCGCCCTTATAGGTTTTGCAAAGGAAAAAGGGGGTATTGATTATGCATATTCAGTAATGGAGCGCATGCGCGGCGAAGCGGAGGAAATACTTCAGAAATTGCCGGCAAATGAATGGAGGGACTGCTTTGCAGATCTCTTCGATTTTACAATCAGAAGGCATTCCTGATCCCGCCATGCCGATAACAGAAGCCGGCATCCTTACGTCTCAGAACAGTCCGGCTATCGAAAGGGGTATATATAGGGTATTTGAGATCACCCCGAGCACAAACGATATTATGATCCAGATTTCCGCGTTGCGCGAAGCGCGACGGGCCCCATCCATGTCACCTTCATAGAATTTCGAGCTGACTTTTGCGGAATTGATGATGGCAACTATGCCGGGTATTGTGCAGCACAGAATCGTGCAGACCACTGACCAGACAAGAAATGTAGGAGGCATCGGTTCAGACTGCGCAGCCGGATGCGGCTGACCCATATGGCTTGCCGGACGCGGCTCTATATTCTGATTCGGATGCGGTGCAGGATTCGCCTGACTGTTGACATAAACCGGCTGCTGTGCGCCTTTAGGTACCGGGGGGACATTATTGGGGACACCGAGTGCCTCAGCCCAGGCATCATCTACACTCTGTGGCACGGCAGGCGGCGTAAGGCTTGACACAAGCTTCACCACTGCTTCAGGAAATATCCTATATTCCACTTCATGCACTTTCGCCTCCAGTGATTCAGGAGTATCATCCGGAATTACGTCAACCTCTCTCTGCAATATGATCGGGCCCGCGTCCATCTCGTTTGTCACTACATGGACAGTAGCGCCGCTTTTTATCTCACCGGCCTCTATCACTGCCTTATGGACATTGGCTCCGTGCATCCCTTTCCCACCATAAGCGGGAAGAAGCGACGGATGGATATTGAGTATCTTTCCCTCAAATGCGCTCACGATCTCTTCATTTAGGAAACACAGGAATCCGGCAAGGGCGATGATCCTGATATCGTGTGCGCGGAGCGTGTCGACAATGATCCCGGGCTCTTCTTTCCAGATGCTTCTCGGGAAGTAGATGGTCTCCACTCCGAGATCCTTCATCTTTTCTATTACAGGAGCGTTCTCCTTGTCGGTCAGACAAAGGGCTACGTGTATGCGGCTGCCGGAATTAAAGGCTTTCACGAGATTGACGGCATTTGAGCCGTTGCCGGAGGCGAATACTGCAATGTTGGTCATGGGCTTTTTGTCAATGCTTGATTCATAATACATAATTCACAATCAATCGACTGCTGGCTCCACTGATATGCATTCTGAACTTACGCTTTTATAAGATTAAACAATAGGTATGCATCGTGCATTGCGCATCATGCATTGATTTTATGTAGAGAGGGCATGAAGGCGCGCATATTGTCCGTTGAGGGCGAGAAGGTCGGCGTGAGTGCCTGTCTCTATTATCTGTCCATCTTTCATCACGCATATCATGTCGGCGTTTACGATTGTGGATAGTCGGTGGGCTATGACAATGGTGGTGCGGTCTGCCATGAGCCTGTCGAGAGCTTCCTGTACGAGCCGCTCGCTTTCATTGTCGAGTGCGGAGGTGGCTTCGTCAAGAATCAGGATATCGGGATTCTTTAGTATAGACCTTGCTATGCTTATTCGTTGCCTTTCGCCACCCGACAGCCTGCATCCACGGTCGCCGAGCATGGTGTCGTAGCCGTCAGGGGTAGCCATTATGAAATCGTGGGCGTTGGCGATTTTCGCGGCGCGTTCCACTTCTTCCTGAGTGGCGTTTTCGGTGCCGAAAGCGATATTGTTGCGGAATGTGTCGTTGAACAGTATAGCTTCCTGATTGACATTTCCCATAAGCCCGCGCAGATCAGCCACCTTGACTTCCCTTACATCACGTCCTTTCACGAGCACCTGTCCTTTCGTGACATCATAGAATCGGGGTATCAGATCGACAAGTGTGGATTTTCCTGATCCGGACTGTCCTACTATCGCTACAGTGTTGCCTGCCGGAACACTGAGGTTGATGTTGTCAAGAACCGTACGGTCGTCGCCGTCATATTGGAACGATACTCCTTTAAACTCGATAGCCGGAGTAAATCGGGGATCTTCCGGAATCGATTGAGGGACCGCCGGATCCTTGATGGGATTTTCTGCATCGAGAATCTTGTCGATGCGGGCGAGTGCCGCCATACCCTTTGATACGGCATATCCGGTCTTCGATAGGTCTTTCGCAGGATTGATAATACTGTAGAATATTGTCATGTAGAAGATGAAGGAGGCGGCATCGATCGATGAAGATCCGGTCAGAATCAATGTGCCACCAAACCACAGCACCACAATGACAGCGATCGTGCCGAGAAATTCACTCATCGGATGTGCGAGCGCCTGACGGCGCAGCATGGCGTTGGCAGATCTGACATAGCTCTGAGTCTCGCCGCGGAAGCGGGTGTCCATCTGCTTTTCAGCGTTAAACGCCTTTATGATACGCAAGCCTCCCAGACTTTCCTCGATAGTGGAGAGTATCTGACCGCCTATCTGCATTGTGCGCAGGCTCTGCGCCTTCAGTTTTTTCCCTACCGTGCCCATCACCCAGCCCATGACCGGCAGCAAGACAAACACGAAGAGGGTGAGTTTCCAGCTGACTGCAATCATTGTGGCAAGATAAATTATTATGAGCATGGGGTAGCGGAACAGTGCATACAGCGAAGACATGACCGATGACTCTACTTCATTTACATCGCCGCTCATGCGCGCCATAATGTCGCCCTTGTGCTCGCCGCTGAAATATCCTATGGGAAGCGAGAGGATCTTGGCATACATGGCATTCCTTATGTCGCGTACCACTCCGTTGCGCATGGGGATGGTGAAGTATTCGCTCATGTATCCTGTCATCACCTTCACAAAGGTCATCACCACGAATATCGCTCCCAACAGTGCAAGGGCTTTTGACTCACCACGGCTTTCGATGATGTGACCCGTGAAATAGTAGAAATTGTTTGTCACGGTGTCCACAATATCCGATGAGCCCCACGGCTTGAAGCTGTAGACTTTTTGCTGCAGTCCGAATATCACCTGAAGTATCGGTATTATGAAGGCAAATGAGAATACCGTCATAATACCGTTGAGTATATTGAAAAATATGCTCAATGAGATGGTCCCTACATATGGGCGTGCAAAACGGCGGAGGAATCTAAAAAAATCATTCATGCAGTTGTGTTATTTCTTTGCAGGTATCTTAAGTTCGGCACCGGCGCGTATGGCGTCGCTCTTCATTCCGTTGGCTTTCTTGATGGCTTCTACGGTCACACCGTATTTCCTTGCTATGCGTCCGAGGTTCTCTCCGCTCTGGATCTTGTGTGTAGTCGCCTTTCTTGCAGTAGATTTATTCTGTGTCTTTGATGTTGATCCTTTGGCGGTAGTCTTGCCGGCTGTAGCCTTGCCTGCATTTGATGAAGATTTTGATGCTGCCGGTTTCGATACAGTCTCTTTTTTCGGTTGTGACTGGGTCTGTGACTGAGCCAATGCCTCTTCGTTGCTTTTCATTTCCTTGGCATTCGCGGCGGCTGCCATATTTGCATCAGCCGCCTTCCGGGCAGCCGCGGCTATCTCGGGAGCTACATTGTTGATGGTGAGCACTTGTCCGACCCTTACGGCGTTTCTTCTCAGATTGTTTGCGCTTCTGATTTCGGACGGCTGGACTCCGTATTTTGCGGCTATTGATGTCAGGGTCTCTCCGGCTGCCACCTTGTGCGACACGCTTGTCGGATCAGCGGCAACTACCGGGAAGTCCTGTCCGGAAGATGATGCAACGGCGTTTGAAGCCTGATCCTGTGATGCTACGGAAGCCGCTGCCGGCTGCACGTTGGTGCGTCGGCGGTATTGGTCTGCCTTATACGCCAGTATCTGGTCGTGGCTCATCAGGAATGCCTGGATCTGCCTGGAGGGGAGCGTGAGCATATAGGGATGTTCCGGAGTGCCGGGTATCACATCTTCCCTGTATTGTGGGTTAAGTATCTTGAGCTCATCTTTCGGTAGTCCGAGCACTGCTGCGATCTGGTCGAAATGTACGCGTTCGCATATCCCCACGGTATCGGTGACGATAGGCTTTTTCGGAATCACGGGGTTGATGTTGTGCTGCGGATAATAAGTCATCACGTAGTTGGCGGCAATAAACATGGGAAGGTAGCCACGGGTCTCCTCGGGCAAGTATGGATAGATGCTCCAGAAGTCGGCTTTTGAAGGGTCGCCCCCGGCGCGCCGGATAGCCTTGTTGACAGCGCCCGGACCAGAATTGTAGGCGGCGATGGCAAGACTCCAGTCGCCATATGTGTCATAGAGCTGCTTAAGAAGATCTGCTGCTCCTTTTGAAGAAGCGAACGGATCACGGCGTTCATCCACAAGACTGTTGCATTCGAGCCCGAGTCCCTTTCCGGTGGCAAGCATGAGCTGCCAGAGTCCGGTGGCTCCGTGTTTGCTCACCGCATTGGGATCAAGCGCGGATTCTATCACCGGAAGATATTTAAGTTCCTGTGGCAGTCCCCTCTCTTCAAGCGCCTGCTCGAAGATCGGCATATAGTAAAGGCTAAGTCCGAGGATCGCCGCCACCTGTGCGCGGCCGTTTTTCGTATATCGGTCGATGTATTGCCTCACGATAGAATTGAATGGCATCTCAATGACGGTAGGCATTGATGCCAGGCGCTTCTCGATCACCGCATCAGAGGTGTCTACGTCTTTCTTATCGGAATAGCTGTTGTCTGTTGCGGCGTAGTTGCGCATAAACCACCCTTCAAGCAGTTTCTGGGTGTCCTGTTCGAATGTCTCGGGAAATACGACGGCATCATCGGTGATAGAGGTCTTGAGGTCCATCACATTTGGATTAGCCGCGAATGCAGAGGTGGAAAGTGTAAGTAATGCTAAAGACAGAAATATGGTTTTGCGCATAATCATTAATTAAAAAGTGAATGCCCAGTTAAGGCCGATTGAGTATTTTCGGGTGAGAGGCTCGGTTAGAAATCCGGGACTGATATCCATTGAAAGGTCCGGACTTATGTCGAAGTGGGCGAGCTGTGCGTCCACATACGCATCGATTATAGCTATCAGATACACCCCCACCATACATATGATGCAGAGGTCGCGGTTTCGGCGGAAGTAGTTCTTGCGTGCCTGGAGCACTGATTTAAGCCAGTTCTTGTCGAGCGAGTCCTCATCGGTGTTTGGCGGGAAGAAATTCATGTATGACTTTTTATTTGGATCCCCGCTCATAAGATCCATATATCCGTTGGAATAGTCCTGATACTGTGTATTGTTCCAGCTCATTCCGTAGCCGAGTCCCATGAATCCGGCCACCACTATGGGAAGTTTCCAATACCTTCGGTTGTATATCTGTCCGAGCCCCGGAAAAAGGGCAGACATCCACACAGCCCTCATTGGATCCGGATTGAAGATCTTTTTCCCGTCAAATCCGTAGGCGTAGTCATCTGCTACCACTACGGTGTGTCCTTCGTCTTCAGTCATCTCCGCCTCTATCGGTGTCTTCACCAACAGCTCGACATCCACTATGGAGTCGCCGGGGAGCGGGAGTGCATCCTGATCCGCAGACTGTGCGAATGTGGCAGGAGCGCCGCACAGCACGAAAAGTGCCATGACACAGAGAAGTCGGATCAGGCTGGGTGACTGTTTCATTTCTTCATGTTCTCAAATGCGTTGACCAGTTGCATCAGCTGCTCGTCGTTGTCGAATTTCAACGTGATGCTCCCTTTCCCGCTTGTATTGCGCGAGAATTTGACAGGAGTAGGGAAATACTGCTGCAGATCCTTGACGAAAAAGTCATAGTCATGGGTCTGCTGGCTCGCTTTCTTTTTCGGCAGGTCGTCGGTGGATATGGCTTCTGCCGCGTCGCGGGCAAGCTTCTCAACCATCCTCACGCTCAGTCCCTCCTTCAGTATCTGCTTGAATATCTTGAGCTGAAGCTTGGCGTCGTCGATTGAAAGGAGGGCGCGGGCATGACCCATGTCGAGCTTGCGGTCGCGCAAGGCGATCTGGATTTCGGCAGGGAGCCTGAGAAGCCTGAGATGGTTTGTTATAACGCTGCGCGATTTTCCCACACGTTCGCTCAGCCTTTCTTGAGTAAGATCATATGTGTCAAGAAGTTTTTTGAAGGCGAGAGCCACTTCTATGGCGTTGAGGTCTTCGCGCTGTATGTTTTCGATCAGCGCCATCTCCGTCACTTCGGAATCGGAAGCTGTACGCACATAGGCGGGCACAGTAAGCAGTCCGGCGCGGCGCGCGGCTCTCCACCTGCGTTCTCCGGCTATGATCTGGTAGCCACCGTCGGGCGACATGCGCAACGACAGGGGCTGTATAATTCCGAGTTCACGGATAGAAACCGCCAGTTCGTCGAGACCTTCGTCAGAGAATGACCGTCGCGGCTGTTCCGGATTTGGAGAGATTGAGTTTATGTCGATTTCGGAAATCGCGCTGCCGCCGTCAGTTCTCACTTCTGAGATGCCGATCAGCGAGTCAAGACCGCGTCCGAGAGCATTGCGTCGTGTTGCCATTTGTATGAAGATCAAGAGTGTTGTTGACTTTTCTTCCGATTGCGCGCCGTGAGTTCTTTGGCGAGCTGCACATAAGCGATTGCTCCTCTGGAGTCCGGGTCGTAGAGTATCACAGGCAGTCCGTGGCTCGGCGACTCGGATAGCTTTATGTTGCGCGGGATAACTGTGCTGAATACCATATCGCCGAAATGCCCTTTCAACTCTTCAAATATCTGGTTGGCGAGTCTCAGTCGCGCATCATACATGGTGAGTAGGAATCCTTCTATCTCAAGGGTTGGCTTCAGGCGACTCTTTATGATGCGTATTGTATTGAGTAGCTGTGAGATGCCTTCGAGCGCGAAATATTCGGATTGAACAGGGATGATCACAGAGTCAGCCGCCGTCAGGGCGTTGACTGTGATGATTCCGAGCGATGGTGAGCAGTCGATAAGGATGTAGTCGTATTGGTCTTTGACGGGAGCGAGTACGCGGAGAAGCGCCTTTTCCCGTTCGCGGCGGTTCATGAGTTCCACTTCGGCACCGACGAGGTCGATACGGGAGCATATCACGTCGAGTCCTTCGATGTCTGACTTGACTATGCTGTCAAGGATGGGATAGTCATCTACGATGCACTCATATATGGAGGCAGGGGCCTTGTTGCCGTCAAGCCCGAGACCGGATGTTGCGTTGGCCTGCGGGTCAGCGTCGACAAGAAGCACCTTTTTCCCCTCGACTGCAAGGCATGCACCGAGATTGAAGGCAGTGGTGGTTTTTCCTACGCCACCTTTTTGATTTGCAATTGCTATAATCTTTCCCATGGTCTTTTTATATAAGTATCATCCGGCTGCATGGCAGTCGATGCCTTAGAAAATGCAAAATAAACAAAAATTACCGATATATCCCAATTTTCAGACCCCTTTTTTACAACCATTAACATTTCTGAGGGCGTGTGCAGTGATGCATTTCAGGTATATTGTCACAAGTCTTTCCGGCACCACGGAGGCAGTCAGTCAGGGCATGGCTTTTGCAAGACGGGGTGCTTTTTGCGGGTATTCGGAAGAGGACGGTGCAGATTAAATCTGATGTGCGACATCGGTGAATCTGGAAGTTACGGATTTGAATGTTTTGTAGACAATTGCAGATGCTTTATTTTCAATGATTTGCTAATTTTGCATCGTGAATTTTATCTATTCTGATATTATTATGACACGCTTTGCAAAACTTCTCGCTCTGCCTTTGATAGGACTGTCTGTTTCGACAGCAAGCGCCACGGACTATCTTGTCTGCGATTTTGAAGACTGCGAAATAGGACAGGCTTTCAAGGTCTGGAATAATTTTGGAGGAGAGTCTGCCACTACGGCTGTGGTGGAGGCAGATCCGAAAAATTCAAAAAACAAGGTGCTTCATATCACCAACCATGGCTGGAACGACCATGTTGAATTTGAACTTCCGGCAGAATTCGCCGGCACCAATTTCACGGATAGAATAGAGACGCTGTCTGTAAGGATATGCCGTCATAAGAATGATCCTTGCGGAGAGTGGAAGAATTTTCAGATTTATCTCGGCGATGACAAATTGCATGCTGAGAATTTCCCTTCTTACGGAGCCGTGTCTACGTGGAAGACATGGACCTATACCCCCGCTGCGGTGTCAGCCGGAAATACATCTCCATTTCTTCGTATAGGTTTTAACTCGGATAATTCAGACTATTATATCGACGATGTGAGGATTAAGGGTCCGGACTATAATGTCTATGAAGATGGTAAGCTTGATTTCAGCAATCCCGGCAGTACGTCTTCGGCATATACCAATTACAGCGACGGAATCATGATACCTGCAGGCGCTGAGCTTAATGTATATACATCACGCTACACATATTGGCTTTCACCTATCAAGGGGACCGGCACGCTCAACATACATTCCGGTGGGGAGCGTTCGTATATAGGCAATAACTCAGGAGCGCTCCCTGACTGGAGCGGCTTCAGGGGAGATGTGCATATATATCCCTGGCCTGATGTCAATATCAATGTGAAAGCCGGTTTCTATGGCAAGATACTGTCTCACGGTGGTGTGAAGTTTGATGCAGGCAATGTGAAGACAGCCATAAGGGACGGTAAGTTCACCCGCCTGTTTGAAAATAACCGGGTCGTGCTTCACGATGGAGCCACGATGGCGGGCGAGGATGGCAATAATGCCCGCGCTCACCGTATCGGCAGCCTCAGGATGGAGGCAGGAAGCCGGCTGATGGGATATTACAAGGGTAATAAGCAGAAAGGCGTCTACTATCTGGTAGGAATCGACGGGACAGACTCAGAACTTGCCGGTAAGATAGCTGCAGAGGGCACGTCGATGGTAGGTGTCGTGAAGGAAGGTTCCGGCACATACTCAATCACAGGTAATGACAACCGCATCACTGGAATCGTGACTGTATTAGGGGGCAGGCTCCTCATAAGTAATGATGCTGCTGCCGCACGTGAGAAAAAGCTTCCCGGTGCTGTAGGCATCGGAGAGAATAATGTAGGTGTGATGGTCTACTCCGGCGGCTGCCTTGGGGGCAGCGGAAACATTTCCGGAATGGCAGACATCTATGGATATCTCGAACCGGGCGACAGCAAGGGGAATGTCCTTACGGTGGCTGATTTTGTAAACGGAAAGCAGTGTGACCTGAAGCTGCATCCTACATCGCGCCTTATCTTTAATATTAATGGTGCGGACAATGCCACACGTCTTGATGTGTCAGGCTCCGTGTTGCTCAATCCTCGCGACGAGGCATACGACATATCTGGGGCATTCCCTGTTCTTGAGATAAGGACAGACGGCAAAGCCGCCTTGAAGGCAGGTGATTCGTTCACTCTGCTTTCGGCAGCAGCCAAGTCGGATGCGGATGTTGATGGCTGGAATTTCCGCATCCAGTATCCGAAATGCTATACTTGGGATGTAAGGGAAAACATCACTTCCGCCGGCTACGAGATAGTAGCTACAGTAGTCTCTACCGACTATTCGGGTCAGGGCGAGACAATTCAGGAAGATATCAAGGTGATGGACGGCGACAATAACAGCGATTATGTCGTAGACTGGACAGATGATTACGATGATACCGCATCACTGCGCGAATATGCTTCGAAAGCCGGAAAATCGATCGGAGTGGCTGTCCCAGTATGGAAATTCAATCTCACCAACATGAGTAATGCGAAGACCTCTGCGGTGGCAACCCAGTTCAACCTTGTGGTCGCTGAGAATGAAATGAAGATGGACGCGACAGAGCCGAGCAAGGGAAATTTCAGCTTGGGCAATGCCAACAAACTTATCAATTTCGCTAATGAGCACGAGATAGATGTACGCGGACATACTCTTCTATGGCATTCCCAGGTGCCTGCCTGGATTTCGGAAGACGGCAAGAAGAACAACCATAAGTGGACGAAGGATCAGCTTATGGATATCATGCGAGATCATATCAATGGAGTCGCCGGGAACCTGAAAGGCAAGATCCGCGAATGGGATGTGGTCAATGAATGTCTTGACGATGACCAGAGCGTGGTGTGGAGCAATCCTGACGGCTATAAGATGAGATCAACCATATGGTACAACGTGATAGGAGAGGAATTCCTTGAAAAGGCATTCAGAATGGCTCATGAAGCCGATCCTGACGCAGAACTCTTCATAAACGATTACGGTGTTGAGTTTATGGGAGATCCGAAGTCGGAGGCATACTACAATCTTGTCAAGAAACTTGTGGAAAAGGGTACCCCGATCCACGGAGTCGGTCTGCAGTGCCATATCACTACCGGACAGCTTAATGTCAGAAGGCTAAAAGATAACATCCGCCGTTATCAGGATCTGGGACTGAAATGTATCATTACGGAACTTGATATTGCTCAGGCGGATCCCAATGCCACAGATGCGGCGAAGCGTCAGGCTGAAGACTATTGCGCTACAGTCATGGCGGCGCTTTCAATGGAAAACTGTCCGACTGTCCTGATATGGGGTCTATGCGATCCTGATTCATGGCGTGAGAATAATCCGCTTCTTTACGATGGCAGCGTAAAGCCTAAGGAAGCTTTTTATGCAGTGCATGCGGCACTCCGTACACTTGCCAACCGTGCGGATGTGGAAGAAATGGAGTCAGATGCAGCTGCACGGGAGATCATAGCCGTGGAATACTATAATCTTCAGGGAATGAAGATAGGGGCTGATGCAAGAGGAATCGTGATAGAGCGCACTCTTTATACCGACGGCTCGGTTGACAGCAGGAAAATTATCAAATACTAAGTATAAAACTACACGCTATAAAACACAGAAACTATCGTCTAATCCTATACCATGTTTGACACGAAGAGCCGCGCCTCAGGCGCGGCTCAATTTTTATATCTGTATTTTATATCGGATACGTTATACAAGATGTGCTATCAGCGATTCGCGGTCGCCCGGAAGAAGGTCGATGACAGGAATCTCCACCATAGTGTAGGCTCCGGGGGCAAGGCGCATCGCCGCGCGAGCTACGCCTACGAGGAGCTGTGCCGTGAGGGCGGGATTATTGATTGACATGTTGAATTCAAACCGCTGGTTCTGGGTCTTTCCCGACACTCCTTTACGCACCATATGGACTCCGTGGCCCATATCCTTGACTGCGTCCACACTCTCGACTGCCATCACGTGTGTCTCATCTGAAGCGAAATACGGATCCTCCTTGACAGCTTTCGCCACGTCTTCAAGCTTTGCCCCGTCCTCAAGTTCTACATATACCATGCGACGGTGCATACCGTCACCCTTAGGCATAGTCATGGACAGGGCGTTTTTTACCCCTGGTTTAGACTTTACGCATACTGTATGACCCATGCTCATTCCCGGACCGAAATTTGTGTGGGTAAGTCCCTTGGGAGCCGCAGCTTCCATGAGTGTGCGTACGATAGAGTCGCTTCCCGGATCCCATCCGGCGGAAATAACAGACACTTTTCCTGCTTTCTTTGCCGCAGCGTCGAGTGAGCGGCGCAGGTCGAGTATCGAGGTGTGGATATCGAAACTGTCGACTGTGTTTATTCCCATAGCGAGATATTTGAGGGCATGTTTCTCAACCTCTCTGGTGGGAGTGCATAGTATGGCGACATCGACATTACCCAGATCCTGAATGTCGGTCACTACCTTATAGGGTTTAAGTTCGGCCGGAATGTCTGTCACATTGCGACGTACGATACCGGCTATTTCAAAATCAGGGGCTGCCTCAAGTGCTTCAACGGTGAAGCGGCCGATATTGCCGTAGCCTACTACGGCAGCGCGAATTTTTGTCATTGTTTATAGATTTTTAGTTTATGTCCTGCATTGGTAAGGGGAGGAGGGTGTAATTTCTCGATCTGAGCAGGGAGAGGATCTTTGGAAGGGCGGTCTTCAGTTTGTCTATGCTCTTCAGGGAGTCGTGGAAGTTGATTATGCATCCTGGACGGACGTAGCGGCTTACGGAATCAATTATCTGCTGCGGAGTTCTGTCGGCTCTGTAATCGAGAGTGTTGAGATCGAACATGACAATCCTGTAGCCCTCTTTCGACAGTAGTCGCTGTTGATTTTTCCTGATCAGTCCGTGGGGAGGTCGGAAAAGGCGGGAATTAAGCACCTCGTCGGCAAGAGCCACGTCAGCCATCATCTCCTCCGATGTCTGCCTGAAAGGAGGCTTGTGATGAAAGGTATGGTTTCCCACTGAGTGCCCGGCATCGACTACGGCCTTCAGCAGTTCGGGATAGCGACGGGCATTGTCCGCCACCATAAAGAATGTGGCTTTTGCTCCATACTCTTCAAGGATATTCAGCAGCCATGGCGTTGACTCGGGAATCGGACCGTCGTCAAAGGTCAGATATACAGACGGTTTCCCGTCATCAAGCCGGAATATTACGTCACGGCAAAACGCGGGAAACCGTAGTATCCAAGGCAGTCTTTCCTGTGGAAGAAGCATCAGAGACCCTGGTTCATGTCGCTCAGACGCTTGGCGCGGTCTTTGTCGAGCTTATTGTATTGTTCATACTTCCTGAGGTTCTCCTCTTTGCCACCGTTTTCAAGATAGTACTCAATGATCGTGTATATCACTGAGTCGATCGACTTCTCATCTGAAGATCGCTTTGCGTATTCATCAGGCGACAGAGACGCCATCTCATTGGCGATCTCGCAATATTTTGCGATCTCATCTTCAAATTCCTGCCAGGTCAGGCCGTCGTTGCCGTTTTCCTGTCTGTTTCGGACTCCTGTATAGCGTTCGTAATCCTTCTTTAAATCGTTTTCGTTGATGCCATATCGCTTGAGGATAGGCTCCACGTCTTTACGGTCGCCACCATACTTGTAGAAAAGTTCGATGAAGCGATAGTATTGGTATGGGATCAGCTGATTTTCGTATGTCATAGGAGGATTGCCGAAATTATAGCGCATCAGGACATTGTAAGCCACGTTCTTGCTATATTTGTCGATCAGTCCGAGCAACTGGGAGCGCCCTTTTGCGAGGCGGTTTTTGTCAGCAAGCACATCGTCGCCTGCAAGTTCGCAGTTTAGCTGCGCAATGGTCAGGGCGGTGGAAAGGGAATAGGGGGCTGCCTTATCGCCGACATTCTTCTCAAGAAGATCCACAACTTCGGCAGCCTGGGCATATTTGGTGTTTGCCTTTACTGAATCGCCTTGGGCACGCGCCAGATCACCTTCGCTGAGAAGCTGGCTGGCAACGTCTGCCATTGAGGTGCGGGTGGACACGAGCATACGCCGTGCGGTCTCGTCATAATATATCTTATTATTGTCCGATGCCTTGTCTGCACCTCCCCACTTGTAGTTTTTCACTACATTGTAGGCTCTGTCGGTTCGCGGTGCCATATCCGGCTGAATGGTCGGGGTAAGCTGGTGGGTCATGCCGGTGCTTCTGACGTATGGCGTTAGACCGAGATGATAGTACGGACCAACTGTCGATGCCCAGTAGATGGGTCGTTCCCAGCCGTTGGCTGCATTGGTGGCTATTATGTCGAGCATAAGGATTTCGCCGAGACCTATATATCCTTTGGAATTTACCGCCTCTGCCTGGGTAAGGTCTATGATGATCTTATCCTCGATAAGTGCGGAGTCTTCCGGAGCTACGAGCCCGCGTTCAAGCACCTTATGTTTGTCGACAGGGATTGTGACAATTGAAGAGCTGAGCATGGGGTATCCGTAGCGCGCGTCGTATTGTCCTGCGTAGAGCGCCTTAAGCGAAGTCAGAAGATCGGCGGCTCCGGATCTGCCCGGCAGTGTCACGTCGAGCTTGCCATATGCATAGTCTTTTGGCTGGGCTGTGAAATTCACCGGTGCCGCGTCATAGCTCTGGAGAAGCTGCTGGTTGGCATACCAGTCGGAATTAAGGTAGCTGAGGTTGATGATCTTGACGTCCGGACGCACACCCTCCACTTCCTGCACATACCAGAGCGGGAAAGTGTCGTTGTCTCCGTTGCAGAATACTATAGCATTCGGCTCAAGGCTGTTGAGATAGTTGATGGCGAAGTCGCGCATCGCGTATCTTCCTGACCGGTCGTGGTCATCCCATGTCTGACTCACCATCTGTATGGGTACTACGAGCGACACACCGGCCGCTATCCATGCGAGGGGAAGTCGGCGTCCACTTTCCTCCTGAATGGGAAGTTGTGAGGTTGTGGAGTTTTCAGAAATATTCTTTGGCTTCTTCTCGGTGAGGTGGCAGAGTATCTTCCATAGGGCCGCCACACCCATGCCTATCCAGATGGCATAAGCGTAGAAACTTCCGGCGAACGCATAGTCACGTTCGCGGGGCTGGTTAGGCACCTGGTTTAGGTAGAGCACGATTGCTATTCCTGTCATGAAGAAGAGGAAGAATATCACCCAGAACTGCTCTATGCCGCGTCTTCCTTCAAAAGATTGCCAGCAAAGTCCGAGAAGTCCGAGGAATAGGGGTAGCATATAGAATACGTTGTGACCGGGATTATTCTTCCCAAGGTCGTCAGGAAGAAGGTTCTGGTCGCCGAGACGTGCGTTATCGATAAAGGGAATTCCCGATATCCAGTTGCCGGCGTCGAGTTCTCCGCTCTGGTTGTTGACGTCGTTCTGTCGCCCGGCGAAGTTCCACATGAAATATCGCATATACATGTGGTTGAGCTGGTAATTGAAGAAATACGCCAGATTCTGGGCAAACGAAGGTTTGAAGACATATTTTGTCGGGTAGCTTATCCTGCCGGTCACCTCATTATATTGCGGATCGCGGTTGATCTCAAGCTCGGGAATCTTATGTCCTTCCTGGTCTATCGCATGGATCTCTACGAGATTCGAGCTTGTGGTGTCCAGTTTCACCCACTTCTTGTATTCTCCTTCATGCTGGCGGCTGTAGATGCGCGGAAACAGCATGTTGAGCTCCGGATTATAGACCGGCTCAGACTTGTAGTCTTTCTTTACGTAATAGTCCTTGCGGGTATCGGCGAGTCTTGTGTTTTTGGCAATCTCCGATTCGGATAGGAATCCATATTCAGACCTTGCCTCAGCGCCGTTGACACCTTTGACATAAAGGGGCTTGCCGGGATTGATTACCGATGTGTACTGGGGAGTGGTCAGTGTGATCGGGTATCCGTCAGGAGTGTGTCCGAGTGTGTCGGTGCGGAATCCCATCTGCTGTTTCTGCACCTGGGAATATAGGGTCTCGCCGTATATCAGCGGGTTCTCTCCATATTGCTCGCGGTTGAGGTAAGTGGCGAGGTCAAAGACATTATCCGGGGAGTTTTGGTTCATCGGAGTGTCGGCAGTCGACCGTATGAGGATGAGTGCGTAGCTGCTGTAGCCCACGAAGATCATCGCCATGCTCCACGTCAGTATCCTGAGTACTCGAACCGGAACTGAATGCAGGAAATAAGTCCAGAGAAGGACTGCAAGTGCGATAAACAATATGATGCCGAGCGCGATGCCGTTGCCTATCCAGAGTATGCCGGATACAGCCACCGAAGCCAAAAACGACACCCTGATCATGTTGGCGCTTTTCTGCCTGATAAGTTCGAATAGGGTCCATACGAAGACGGCGAGCATTACGAAAGCGTAGATGAGTGCACCGGAGTTGAAGCTCATTCCGCATGTGTTGACAAAGAAGAGCTCAAACTGCTGCGCTACCTTGATGAATCCGGGCACAAGACCATAGAGCACGAAGAAGATTATGATGAAGGATACTATCAGGGCGCCGATAGACTTCTTGAGGTTCATGTCGTTCCATTTCCTGTAGGCGAATACGAGCACAATAGCTGGAATGCACAATAAGTTGAGCAGATGGACGGCGACGCTGACGCCGATGACGTAGGCTATCAGCACGAGATAGCGGTCGGCATGCGGTTGGTCGGCACGGTTCTCCCATTTCAATATGAGCCAGAACACAAGGGCGGTGCAGAATGAAGAGAAGGCATACACCTCGCCTTCCACTGCGGAAAACCAGAAAGTGTCGCTCCACGTGTAGGCAAGTGAGCCTACAAGTGCCGATCCCATGATTACTACGTATTTATATAAGGGCAGTTCCCCATCGCAACTGTCTGATACAATCAACCGGCGCACAAGGTGGGAAATGGTCCAGAAAAGAAGCAGGATGGTCAGCGCGGAAAGAAGACCGCTCATGGCGTTCACCATCAATGGGATGTAGGTGGGATCGGGAGCGAAATTAACGAAAAATCTGCCTACAAGCATAAAGATCGGGTTGCCCGGCGGGTGTCCTACTTCAAGTTTGTCTGCCTGAATTATGAACTCACCGCAGTCCCAGTAGGAAGCGGTAGGCTCCAGAGTGAGCCAGTAGGTGACGAGGGCCACGAGGAATACGAACCATCCACCTATGTTGTTGATTAGATTGTATTTTTTCGTTATCATGAGTGAGTGTTTACACCTTGCTAATAATCCGCAAAATTACAAAATTATTGAGAATCTGCAAAGGAATTTTAAAAAATTGACGATGTTTGCAGCGAAGATGATAGGAGATCATTGTCATTATATATATTTCTTGTCATATATTGGCATGCAAGGCACACAAAACGCGATTCCGTTTTTTTTCTGCATGAATGTTGTGTATTTTAAAAAAAATATATAATTTTGCAATGCAGACCTTTTCACAGAAGCCTTGATTCGGGTTATGAGGGAGGGTTAGCAGACATATTTGAATAGCGTTTACTTGACGCTTATAATATATCTTCTAATTAGTTGATAATATTCTAATTATCTTTCTTGGTTTAAACTTTA
>JAIDQZ010000116.1 GCA_029062005.1 Muribaculaceae bacterium
ACGAGCCGTGCGTCCCTACCGAGACAATATCAATGATAAAACTGACATCACCCAAGCCAAATCAAATTCTCAATTCTCAATTCTCAATTAAAATAAGTTCTAAATTCAAAATTCTCAATTCTCAATTACCGCGAATGGTAGGGACGCACGGCTCGTGCGTCCGCCTTGCAATCGGCATTTCACACGGCAATTCCCGTGCGTCCGCCTCCGGGAGCAAGCGAAATGCCGTATGGAATACCAATAAAAAAAGGACGCACGAGCCGTGCGTCCCTACCTTACGATAATTTATAATTGATCATTGATCATTGATAATTGATCATTGTATAAGCCTGCCTGTCAATTATTCATACTTACTTAACGACAACCTTTGAAGCCTTTCCGTCGATCACCTTCACATAAACGCCCTTCACAGGATCAGTTACCTTCACGCCGTTCATGTTGTAGTAAACAGCCTTTCCGCCGATTGCATCGATGCCTTCAACAGCTGAGCCTGCCGGTTCGGAATACTTGATAGGAATCATATAGAAATACTCAGTGCTGCCTCTCTTTGAATATTTTACCACTCCGGTCACGTCATATGTGCCGGCGGGTTGAGATTCCGTACCGAATGTGTCCTGGAACTCATAGCGTGCTCCGTCAGGTGTAGTGCCGTATGCCTTTGTGGTGCCTTCTGCAGTGCGTTTTTCAAATGTTACATTCTCAAGTGTAACTACCTTGTTTGCGTCCGCGGGAGAAATTGAAGTCACTTTAGCATATACAACTTCTACAGTCTCTGTCGATTTATCAGGCAGACCTGACCAGATCATGTCTTCATATACCGTGGCGTTGGTGGCAATCCAGCCTGCCGGTATCACCTGTCCGGCTTTGTAGATGGTGGTGGTGCTTGTAGACTGACTGTTTCTGTTGCGCAGATCGTCGAAGCATGCGGCATTTCCTTCGCTGTCGGTCACATAAGCTACGCTTCCGTAGCCGAAGTTGACCGTTGCCGGGAAATTGATTTTCACACGGTTGCCTACCTCCGGCGCATACTTGATAAGGTCAGCTATGTTAGTTGCCGAAGGTATCACGCAGATCTCATATTTTGCATTTCCTGCGGCAAATTCATCGTTGCCTGCTGTAGCGGCGGTGATGACTACTGTTCCATTGCCTACGAGTGTCACCTTGCCTGCTTCCACTGTGGCTACATTTGTATCTGAGCTTGTCCATGTCACCTCAAGGTTGTTGGGGTTATTGAGCACGGGTGCGGTAAATTCTTCTCCTACCACGCCGTCAAGTGATTTCTCGTCGAAAGAAAGTCCGCATTCCTGTTTCCCTCCGAGATCGGGAGTGTACACCACTTCTATTGTATGGATAAAGCGTTGAAAGTAATTATTGACCCATGTGCATATCACTTCGTCAGTTCCCTCTGCGTCGCTCCATTTCCAGAAAAATGGCTGGCTGGTTCCATCGCATTCGATTTCCTTTCCATTGAAAGAAACGTCCAGATTGGTGAGACCGCTTCCCGACATTGTGATTGTGACAGATGTGATCTTGCCGTTGGGCACCTTCAATGATATCTCCGGAGTCATTGCTACAAATGTTGATGAGTACACGCATAAGCCTGCATTCAGCCCCCCCGCATTGATCAGCGCTAAGCCGAGCCCATTTTCCGATACCTTCTTGACGGAGAGCTCGACACCCTCTTCTGTCATAGAAAAACTTTCGGCGAAAGAGAGTTCCGCTTCCTTGGTTGATGTCTGGCGGGTGAGTTCCCCCATGTCGTTATTGCCGTCGAATACAAACTTGTATTCATTTGCCATTCCGCTGAAAGCGGTTACGGCTACCGCTGCAATTGAAAGTAATGTTTTTTTCATATATTATTTGTTTTGGGATTGTTGAGTTGTGTAGTTGTTTAGTTTTGGATTGTGTAGTTGTTGAATTGATTTCTTATATAGATGCGTTAATTAAAATACAAAATTAATAAAAATATTTCGCATTGTCTAATTTATCTTGACTTTTATTTATCATTCTTTTCAAAGTCTTGGTAAAATGTCGTTTGCAATAATTGAAAATTCCAAATAATCGGCGGAACGGCCACTTATATAATGATCAATGATTAATTATCAATGATCAATTATCGCGTATGGTAGGGACGCACGGCTCGTGCGTCCGCCTTGCAATCGGCATTTCACACGGCATTTCCCTTGCGTCCGCCTTGCAATCGGCATTAAACACGGTATTTCCCTTGCGTCCGCCTTGCATCGGCATTTCACACGGTATTTCCCTTGCTTCCGTGACGGCGGACGCACGAGCCGTGCGTCCCTACCTTACGCGGTATCTAATTGAGACATAGCATGACATCAGGTTCTTGCCCCTTGGTCCTTGACTCTTGGTTCTTGACTCTTTGCGGCGAAGCCGCATCTTGCCTCTTTGCGGCGAAGCCGCTAGCGTGCTCCGGGCGATGCGTAGCAGCCCGATCTCTTTGCGGTGCCTGAATCGAGTCTTTGATTATTGATCATTGAAAAATCTTTGCGGCTTTGCGTGATGAAATTGAGCCGTGCGTCCCTACCTTACGATAATTGATAATTGATCATTGATCATCCATCATTATATAATAAAATTCCCGGAATCAAATGATCCCGGGAATTCCCATATCAAATTATTCTGAATTTACTTAACAACGACTTTTGAAGCCTTGCCGTCAAGCACCTTGATATACATACCCTTTGCAGGATTTACAATACGGTTGCCCTGGAGGTCGAAGTAAGCTGCATCGCTGTCTACTGCCTCAATACCTTCAACGGCAGAGCTATCATTTTTTGTAACATTCACTACAATTTCAATGTGTTCAGACCATGCAAGTTTTCCCTTAACGAGCATCAGCGTACCGTAATGCTCTTCACCGTCTACATTGAATGTAAGCTCTGTGCAAGGCTTGAGTGCGGTAAACGATTCGATAAGTTCTACAGGAACCCATGATGCTTCTTCATCATCAGCTCTTGTATTCAGAGGATTTCTTTCATCTTCACCCGTGAAATCTGAATCAGATATTCCGATGAATCCATCAAAGCCTTCCGGAACAGCCACTGTCACTGTTACAGTCTCGTCTTTTGTCTTGCCTTCTACGTTGATAGTGTAGACGCCCTGTTCTTCACCTTGAGTTACTGCGAGAGTTGTATCGCTAACTGTAACATCATAATATTTTGGCATTTCAGGTGCAGGAGTTCCTTCAGCCAACATCATGGTAATGAAGTTGTCAAATTCTTCACCATCAAACGCGAATTGGTATTCCTCTCCATAATCGTTAGCTGCTGCAAGTGCCTGAGCTGCCCAGCCTTTGTATGACTCAAGCTGCTGAGGAATCTCTTCATACATTGAGAAATCAAAGTCCGGATTCACCTCTTTGATCTGATTTACAGCGTCTTCATAATTTGCTTCAACCGCTTCGATCTTATCGATTACAGCGTTATATGCTGCCTGGTTAGCTTCCAAGAGTTCAGGATCAACATATTTCTTCACATTTACATTGAGGATGATTGGATAATAAGCAATCTTACCACCCTTAGTAAGGTAAAGCTGAGCTGTATGGGATTCGCCGTCTACATTGAATGTCAATTTGTTGCCAAGCTCTAATCCGGTAATTCCGAATTCTTCAAGTTCCTCTGGAGTAAACCAATAAGACCATTCAGAGTTGCCTCTTGTACCTGTCATAGCTTCATCTTCTTCACTGTCCTCATCGATCTTTCCATAGAATCCGTCCCAACCTTCGGGAACAGCAACAGTCACTGTAAGCTCGTTTTCAGTACATTCACCATCAACATTGATTACATAAACTGAAGTCCATTCAATCATATCCGGACCCTGAGTAACTTCAGGACCTTCACAGCTGAGGGTTACGTCATATGTTTCAGGGAAGTCAGGGTAATCAGATGGAACTTCTTCTTCTCCCTTGTCAACGTTGATTAGTATATTGAAAGAGTAGTCCGTTATTTTATCTTCTTTGTAAAGATGCACTTCAATTGTCTGTTCTCTCCAGTATGACGGGAAAGTGAATTTGTTACCTTTCAACCAACCTGCAGCCACTGCCTCGTCAACGGTTGAATTTTTCCATTCAATTTCTTCTGCTTCTTCTGCTCTTGTATTTTTTGAACCGGCCTGACTTTCAGTAATGCTGATTTCTCTTCCATCTTCAGGTTTATTTGACCAAGTTATGTCGCTGATGAAGCCGTCCCATCCTTCCGGAACATCAATAACGATAGTTCCGTAGTTTTCGTTGATTTCACCTTTAACATTAATTTCATAGCCATATTTAGTTTGTTCTTGACTTACTTCAATACCATCAGTCATAGGTGTAACAACATAAGATGAAGGTATTACAAGATCAGAGCCACCACCTGCAGGAACTACATTATATCTTATGTCTATAGTAGCGTTGTACACCTGATCGCCTTTGTAAAGTGCCAAAGTAGCATAGTTGTCTTCCTCTTCTACAGCGAAAGTCACGGTGTTGCCTTTGACGAAGCCCATATTCTGGAGGTAGAATTCAAGTGGCATCCAATCTCCCTCGCCTCTTGTCTTTGCAACCGGTTGCTCAGAAACCTCTGCCCAATCAGCATTGATAATCCAGCCATCCCAGCCTTCCGGTACTGCAAAAGTGAGAGCGATTGTTTCAGCATCGCTTTTGCCGGTTACCCTCATTGTCAAGCCTCCATATCCGTCAGCCTCTATTTTTGCTTCTACACCTTCAAGTTCTTTAGCCCCATTCATGGTGAAATCAAGACGTTCCGGGAACTTAGGCTCGTCAGAAGAAACGTTGCCGCCTGCCTTTGCTACATCGGAAATGATGTCAATCTGGATAGTATAGAATTGATCACCCTTTACTAAAAATACCATACCCTTATACTCGTCGCCGTCTACAGGGAAAGTGATTGAATTGCCTTCAGTAGCTCCAATCCAGGAGGCAAACATCATTGGCATCCAATAATCTTCTCCCTCTTTTGCTGGAGCTTTGGCTTTCATCCACATGTCATTATCATCTTCTCCCGACCAATTGTCATGTTGAATCAGCATACCGTCCCAGCCATCAGGTGTGACCATCTCGAATGTAAGCTCATCAGCCTCACATTCTCCTGAAATATGAATGGTCAGATATTCTTCTCCATAGGATTCTACAAATCCCTGAGTAACTGTCAAGCCGGGGATTTCCTTTTCGCCATTGAGGGTGTAAGAAACGCTGGCAGGATATTCGGGGAGCACAACGCCACCTTCCCTGTCAACATTAAAAGAGATGCCAAGCATCGTATTATACACCTTATCACCTTTGACAAACATGATAGAGCTATTGTGCTCCATACCATCTACGTTGAATGTAATGCTGTTTGATTCAGTCCATCCTGCCTTAAGTACCGATTCTAATGGATCCCAGTCATCTTCTCCTCTTGTTTTGGGAGATTTTCCAAAAATAGAATAAGTTGGAGGCGTTACTATTCCGTCCCAGCCTTCGGGCGTTTCAAACTCAATTGTTATCTGATCGGCATCGCATATTCCTGTAACGGTGAAATTGTGCTCATGCCAAACCTGATCATAGGTCTGCTCTGCAGTTACCCCTGCAAGTTCTTTCTGCCCATTCAGAGTGAACGCAAGCTTTTCCGGAAATACCGGTTCGTCTTGCGCCATAGCTATTGAAGCTCCCGCTGCAAACGCTATGCATGAAAGTAAAACTTTGTTCATGAAAATTTAAATTATGGTGAATAAAAAATTTTCTGCAAAATTAATAAAATTATTTCTAATTTGCTAAATTTATTTTGAATTTTTATTAAATATTTTTATTTTATGGCAAAATGCCGTGACCAAGTGCGCGTATTGCGCCTATCGCATGGCATGGCATATCAATATGATTAAAAAATCCCGCACTTTGAAAGCACGGGATTATTACTTTGTCATGAATAAGTGTTTATTTCACTATCATCTTGTAAGCTTTTCCATCATGAACCCTTACGTAAATGCCGGTTGTTGGCTCATCAACTTTGACGCCGTCAATAGTATAATAAACGGCTTTTCCGTCGATGCTGTCAATGCTTTCTACTGAAGATTCCCCTTTTGCTACCATAAAATCGAAGTCAATTTCAAGGGTGTACATGTTGTCGCCTTTTACTAAAGCTACCTTGGCTTCCTGTTTTGCTCCGTCTACCTTAAATTTAAGTACGTTGCTATGCTTCCAGCCCATCATGTCCGCAAAAAACAAAGGCATCCAGTAGTCGTCATCTTCTGAAAACGCCCTTGTGTTTTCGTCTTCGTCTGTCGCTCCATAGCCCGAGTATGTCAAAACCTCGTCCCAGCCTTGAGGAACAGCAACGGTGACGGTGATCTCGTCTGCTTCGCATTTTCCGGTTATGCTGACGGTGAGATAGTCCTCGCTTTCATACGGTTCATAATCTTGTTTTACAGTCTCCATCTCCTGCAATACCTCTACGCCGGGAATGGCAGTCTCCCCGTTGAGTGTCAGATCAAGCTTCTCGGGATAATCCGTTGCTTTTTGTCCCATAGCGATTGCAGTGCCGGCTGCAAGAGCAATACATGAAAGTAAAATTTTATTCATAATTAAAAATTTAAGTTGATTTATGAGATAGGGTCTAAGTTACGCAAACTCAAATTGATGTCGGATAGTTTATCTATACCACATTTTTATGAGATGAAGTGCACCCCAAAAGTCGGATACAAAACTTTTGGGGTGCATTTGAGAAGATTTGTTGCGGTGATTACTTCACAACAACTTTTGATGCCTTGCCATTGAGTACTTTAACGTACATACCCTTTACAGGATTAGCAATCTTGTTGCCCTGGAGGTCATAGTAGCTTGCATTTTCAGCTGCCTCTACGCCTGCTACGCCGCTTGTTGCGTCATA
>JAIDQZ010000117.1 GCA_029062005.1 Muribaculaceae bacterium
AAATAAATGTAAATATGGAGCTTACATTTTGTAAAAAATCTCATATTTTATACTTTTTAAGAGGTGATCTCCTAAAAGCAAAATGAAAGAGGACTTTGGTGGCAATGATATTGCAAATCTTACTTCCTTTCACCTTACGACATGCCTGCTCCACACTCTTTTAAGAGACTTCTCAATCTGCAACGGGTGTGTCTTTAAGTGTTATGTCAAAGTATATGCAGAGTATGGTGCTGACATTATGTAGTGGTGGCAGTTGGGGGAGGCATAGCGGTCGAAGGCGGCGGCGTCGCGGTGAAGGCGGGCGATCGTGGAGGGGTCTTCACCGAGTTCGTAATGCATTGGGAAGAAGTTCTCGATTTTGAAGCGATCAAGGAAGATTTTGGCTCCGGTGAAGTAATCGGTTCCGATCCTTGAGTCTACCGGGAAAAAACATAAGTCAAATCCGTCATATTCCGCAGCTATCATATCCACGATGGCATTGAAGTTATCCAGAGCTTTATTTACTTCTTCTTCAGTCGATTCATCCTTCCATATCCAAGCATTGAGATCCCCGGCATGAAATATGGTGCGTCCTGCTATTACCACAGCGTATGAGTTCCCGATATCAGTAGAAGGAAAAGTATCTACACTAATTATATTATCCGTGTAGTGGTCATGGTTCGACATGGCAATTACTATGGAAGGATTCACCTTATCCCCTTTGTATGAACTGCCTGGGCTGATGATATGGTTGATACGCTTCCGGACATCCTTGCTGACGATGTAGCGGATATTCTGAAAATGCTTTGCACAGCCGAATATCTCCGGGTTGTAATGATCCTTATGTCCGTGGCTTACGAATACGTATACGGGAATATCATTATCTATATCCATGAGCGGATCAGGCAGAGATCCCCTCTGAGATGGATCTTTCCAGAAGTCGAACACCAGTACTGCCTCGTGTGTCTTAACCACGAAGCAGTCGTGATATATGTATGTTGTCTTGATTATGTTCATAGTAAAGTGTTTTTTCAAATAGCTTATTTTAGTCGACGCGAAGCCTGCATATAGGCGTACCTCAAATGAACCGCTCTACAAATTTAGTAAAAATTCGTCGGAAATCCTACATTGTTTACTCAAAAATCATTACCTTTGCATTATATATAGTAACCGGCAAAATTTTATACTAAACCTACATTATGAAAAAGATTATTTTGCTCGCTGCCCTGTCGCTTATTTCGGCTGTCTCAGGACTCCGTGCAGCTCCTCGTGAGAAATATAACTTCAACAGCGACTGGCTGCTTAAAGTGGGCGACATCAAGGGTGCCGAACTCAAGGCGCACGACGACAGGGAATGGAAAGGCGTGACACTTCCTCGCGCCTTTAATGAAGACGAGGCGTTTAAAGTTCCGATCGCCGAGCTCACTGATACCGTGGTATGGTACCGCAAGCATTTCAGGATGCCTAAAGAGTCGAAGGGTCAGAAAGTCTTCGTGGAGTTTGAAGGTGTTCGTATGGGTGCTGATTTCTATCTCAACGGTCATCCGCTCGGATATCATGAAAACGGAGTGATGGCAGTAGGATTCGACCTTACTCCCTACATCAATTATGGAGGTGACAACGTTTTGTCAGTACGTGTAGACAACAGCTGGACATACCGTGAGCGCGAGACCAACCAGCGCTATCAGTGGAATGACAAGAATTTCAATGCCAACTACGGAGGCATACCAAAAAACGTGTGGCTCCATACCACCGATCATGTGTATCAGACTCTTCCCTTGTACAGCAATCTCGGCACCACAGGCACGTATATTTATGCCACCGATATTGATGTTGCAAGTCGGAAAGCCGTGATAAATGCTGAGAGTGAGGTCAAGAACGAGTCAAAGAAGTCTGTAAAAGTCGGCTATGAAGTTGAGGTGATAGATGCCGATGGAAAGACTGTAGGCAATTTCAGCAGCGCTCCCGTGAAGGTAATGCCCGGAGAGACAGTCACTCTTTCCGCATCCGACACGCTGACAGACCTTAATTTCTGGAGCTGGGGCTACGGCTACCTCTATGATGTAAAGACACGGCTTACAGTCGACGGCAAGACTGCCGACGAGGTCACTACCCGTACAGGATTCAGAAAGACCCGTTTCGGCGACGGAAAGATATGGCTCAACGACCGAGTGCTGCAGATGAAAGGCTATGCGCAGCGTACAAGCAATGAGTGGCCGGGAGTAGGCATGTCAGTTCCGCCATGGATGAGCGACTATTCCAATGGAATGCTCATAGACCATAATGCAAATTTCTTCCGCTGGATGCACGTGACTGCATGGAAACAGGATGCGGAGTCATGTGACCGTGTGGGTGTGATGCAGATGCTGCCTGCCGGAGACTCCGAGAAGGATGTCAACGACCGACGATGGGGTCAGCGCAAGGAGCTGATGCGCGATATGATAATCTATTTTCGCAACCATCCGAGCGTGATATTCTATGAGAGCGGCAATGAGTCTATTTCCCGCGACCATATGTTAGAGATGCGCGAGATACGCGATCAATATGATCCTTATGGCGGACGAGCCATCGGTTCGCGTGAGATGCTCGACATCCGAGAGGCGGAGTATGGCGGTGAGATGCTTTATGTCAATCTCAGCGAGCACCACCCGATGGTGCAGACAGAGTATTGCCGCGACGAGGGTCTCCGCAAATATTGGGACGACTGGAGCTATCCCTATCACAAGCATGGCGACGGACCACTTTACCGCAATGCGGATGCCTCGGCATACAATCAGAATCAGGACCAGCTTGCAGTGGAGATGATACGGCGTTGGTATGATTTCTACCGTGAACGTCCCGGTATGGGCAGGCGTGTCAATTCGGGTGGTGCAAAGATCATTTTCTCCGACACCCAGACTCACTGCCGGGGGGCAGAAAACTATCGCCGAAGCGGAGTGGTGGATCCTCTCCGTATTCCAAAGGATGCATATTATGCACATAAAGTGATGTGGAACGGATGGGTAGACGTAGAAGGAGACGACACATACATCGTCGGACATTGGAACTATGCTCCGGAAGTGGTGAAACCTGTGTATGTGGTATCGACAGGCGACAGCGTCGCTCTTTTCGTGAACGGCAAGCCTCAGAATGCCCCGAGGCGTGATTATGAGTTCCTTTTCACTTTCGACAGCATACAGTGGGAACCCGGAAAGATCGAGGCAATAAGCTATGATAAAGAGGGTAACGAGACAAGCAGATTCGCTCATACCACTGCCGGCGAACCAAAAAATCTCAAGCTTACTCTCATGCAGGGTCCGGAAGGCACCTATGCAGACGGTGCGGATATCGCTATGCTGCAGGTAGAGGTGGTCGATGAAAACGGACAGCGTTGTCCGCTTGCTAACGATATGATAGACTTCACGCTCACCGGTCCGGCTGAATGGCGCGGCGGTATGGCGCAGGGAGATGATAACTACGCGTTTGCTACATCTCTTCCTGTGGAATGCGGTATCACGCGCGTCCTGGTGCGCTCAACCCCGGAGGCGGGAAATGTAAAAATTTCCGCTAAGGCTGAAGATCTCGGTGAAGAATCGGTGGAATTCAATACTCTTCCTGTGGAGGTGAAAGACGGACTAAGCAAGCACTTCCCGGCAAGTGTGCTCAAATCGCGCTACGACCGCGGTGCGACACCTTCGACACCATCATATTATGACAAGAAGGTGGATGTGCGTGTCAAGTCGGCAACAGCAGGCGTGAATCAGGAATCCGTCGGCAACAGCTGGGATGACAACGAACTGAGCGAGTGGCGCAACGACGGTCGCCTTGAGACCGCATGGATAAAGTATGAGCTTGAACGTGCAGCCGAGATAGATGAGATCAATATCAAGCTGACAGGCTGGCGCCAGCGCTCATACCCGCTTGAGATATTCGCAGGCGATCAATTGATATGGAGCGGAGATACGGACCGCTCTCTCGGCTACGTACATCTGAATACACGCCCTGTAAGGGCACGGGATATAACCATCCGTCTGAAAGGCTCGACTGCCGACAGTGATGCTTTCGGTCAGATCGTAGAGGTGGTGGAACCTGCTGCCGGCGAACTCGACCTCTTCAAGGCAAAGGATGGCGACAAGACGGGAGGTGAGCTCCGCATAGTAGAGGTCAACTTCCTTGAAAACCTTAATAAATAGGATCCTCTTGTCCTGGAAAGCCGGTTGTGACCGTAGGTTAGTTACATGTAGATAGTGGATAATTAAAAAGGAAATCAAGGGCTGCTGTAAGCAATACCCTTGATTTCCCAGGCTAGTGATTTTGTTCATTAAGAGGATTGAGTTCAGAAGGAAGGGTAGCCGGGGTTCTGCACGTATATGCCACCCGAGAAGTTGTATTGTGCCACCGGGACGGGGAAGTATTCCTCTCCGGTCTCAAATGAAGCATTCTGATAGTAGACACGTGTGTCCTTCTCCGCCTCGAAGTAGGCATTCATGGTCTCCTTTGCTATGCCCCAGCGCACGAGATCGAAGAAGCGTTCACCTTCCATCGCCTTTTCAAGACGCATCTCTGTGCGCAGTGCCTTACGTGCGTAATCCTGTGTCCAGCCTGAAGCTGTGTAAAGACCGATCTTGTAGTTGGCGGCATCTTTGGAAGGATCATTGAAGTCTTTCACATAGGCACTGTTCATGGCGCGGGAGCGTACCCGGTTGATAAGTGTTCTCGCCTGGTCAAGATCCGAACCTATCTCAATAAGGGCCTCAGCCTTGTAGAGCAGCAGGTCTGCGTAGCGGATGAGCTGCCAGTTGAGGGCGGAAGCGCCCCATGGCCAACCCTGAGTGGCGTCTTTTGATTCGGGCGAGAGCCAGAAACGCTTGGTGTTGTTGTAGCCGTAGGCATCGCTGTTGCGGACCCAGAGACCGCAGGGTCGCTCTGCGTACGTCTTATAGCGTATGGTGGGGCGACCTACCACGAAGTCAAGGCGGGGATCGACATTACCGTCCACATTCCCGAGGTGGTAGGAACCGTCTTCTGCGAATTCCACCTTTCCGTAGTCCTGACGTGACTGATAGTCAAATATGGGAAGTCCGTTCTCGTCTGTCTGATATGCGTTTATGAGGTCTTGAGAGGGAAGGAAGAATCCGTCACCCTGCCATGGACACCCCGGACCTGTCATTGAGTTGAGAAGCATGCTCCAGTTGATACGTCCAACTCCTCCGGAACTGTCATCTTTTGAGAACTGGATTGCGAACACGGATTCCGGTCCGTTCTCATATTCCAGAAGGTCAAGATGCTGGAAATCGGAGAGCAGATCATAGCCCTGCAGCTGATCGATGAGGCTCACCACCTCTCCGAGGAGTGTCTTGTTGATGTTTGTCACGGCGTTGGTCTCCGGGTCCTGCTCGTAGGCCTGATATAGCTTCACCTTTGCGGCATAGGCTTTTGCTATGCGGCTGTTGACTCTTCCTACTTCTGACTGATATTCAGGAAGGTCGTTGGCTGCATCCAGAAGATCGGCGGCTATTCGGGCAAGATGTTGCTCGCGTGTGAATTCATCATTGCGCACCGATGTGTAGCTGCCTTCCGGAAGGTCGATATCCATGTATGGGATGCGGTTGAAAAGGCGCACAAGCTCAAAATACCAGTGATCGCGTATCACGCGTACTTCGGCGATAAGGCGATTCTTGTCGGGATTTACACTTTCAGATATTTTCTGCAGTGAGCGGATTGCTGAGTTACAGCGTGAGATACCGCAGTAGACATTAAACCATTTGCCGTCAAGAAATCCATTGTTAGGCTGGATCTTAGCGGTCTCCATATCGTGTATCTCCCAGGCATCCGTCTCCCCGCCGCCGCCCTTGTAGGCGTTATCGGCGCGAACCTCGCCGTAGCTCCAGTTGGTGACAGGAAACCAATGGGGATCGTTGGAGTCTGCGTAGCGACATCCGAAGGTGGCGTATGCACCGGTCACTATGAGATCCACTGCTTCAGGATCGTTCATGTTTGCCTCTGAGAGGGGTCCCTGCGGAGGGTTCTCAAGAAAGTCGTTGCTGCAGGCGGTAAGAGTGATGCCGAGCACTGCAAGTGAGATTATATTTTTGATTTTCATGACTTGTTATCTTTTAAAAGGTTAGAAACCGAACTGAATACCGAATGTGAACTGCCGAGGAAGTGCATAAGGATAGCCGAGACCTTCCGGATCCGCTCCCGAGTATTTAGTGATGGTGAAGACATTCTGCGCCTGGAAATACACGCGGGCGCTGTTGAGGTGAAGCTTTGTGCGTACGCTCTGCGGGAGGGTATAGCCGAGCGAAAGGGTCTTCAGGCGGATAAAGGATCCGTCTTCGATATAATATTCTGATCCTTCGTGTTCGTTGTTGGAATTGTCGACGGCAGGTGCTGGTACGTCAGAGGAATAGTATCCGGTAGAAAGATATCTGTCAAAAGCGTTGGCAGCATCAAGGAGCTGGGTGCCGTGGTTTCCAGTCCAGAGAGGGAAGAAGTCGGTATAATATTTAGAGTTGTTCCACGCATCGCGGATGATGCTGTTGAAGAACAGGCTAAGGTCGAATCCCTTCCAGGTAGCGCCTAAATTAAGTCCGAATTGAGCCTTGGGCAGATCGCAGCCGAGCCATGTGCGGTCGCGGTCCGATATCTCGCCGTCACCATTGGTGTCCACGTATCTCACGCGCCCTACCGCAGGATTTCCGAAACTTACCTTATACTTTGCACGGTAGGCGTCCACCTCCTCCTGTGTGCGGAAGATGCCGTCGGTCTTATAGCCCATCCATGAGCCGAGCGACTGTCCTACGACGCTCTTGTCGATGCCGTTGCCGCCACCCCAGGTGTAGTATATATCCTGCATCAGGTCTGTCACCTTGTTCTTCATCGCGGTGACATTGAGACCGACATTATAGCTGAGTCCATTGGAAAGCGACTGGCGCCATTCTGCAGTGATCTCCACGCCTTTGTTGGTCATTGATCCGCCGTTGTACCAGCAGTATCCGCCTTCGCCTATAGTAGCGATATATGGTTTTTCCACCAGCATGTCGTCGGTTTTCTTATAGAAATAGTCGAATGAGAAGTTGAGACGGTTGTTGAGGAGTCCGGCATCAAAGCCAACGTTGGTTTGATATGTCTTTTCCCATGTCAGGTCAGGATTGGTGGAACGTGAGCGGTATGCGCCTGGCGAAAGGGTGTTTCCGCCTCCTATCGCGTATGCCGCGCGGTCGAGATCCATTGCGTATTTAGCGTAGAATGCGTCGTTTGCGATGAGGTCGTTGCCGTTTACACCGTAAGCTCCGCGTATCTTGAGTTCGGAGAGCCAGCTGCGGGTGTCTTCCATGAATTTCTCTTCTGAGATGCGCCAGCCTGCCGAAACGGAGGGGAACCAGTCGTAGTTATGCTGATTGGAAAGTCGGGAAGAGGCATCGCGACGAAGAGTGAATGAAATAAGGTATTTATTATCCCAGGAGTAGTTGATCTTTCCGAATACAGAGAACATGGAATAGTTTGAAGCTCCCGAGCCGGTATTGCGGTTTACGGTTGTGTTTCCAAGATAGAGATAGTTGGAATCTTCAATTTCAAGACCTTTTCCTTCGCCCCACATGTCTTCGAAGTGATTACGCTTTGCCTCGATGCCGAGAAGCGCCATCAGAGAGTTGCGTCCGAAGTCGATGTTGTATTGCGCAGTGTTTGTCCACACCCAGTCTACAGTCTTGCTATTGTACTGGTATAGGTTGTTGGTCTTGTCGCGCAGATTGGCGGGAGTGAAGTTCTTGTCTGTCCCGTTGTGGTAGTTGATACCGTAGTTGGTCTTTATGATAAGGTTTTTGACCGGCTCTACTGAAAGGTAGATGTTGCCGAATACACGCCAGTATTCATGCTTGTTGGAGCTTTCCTCGCTTATCTGGCGCATTATGTTTGGGGTATCATTTAGTCCGAAAGCAACCTGGTCGTTGTAGAATCCTTCTTCGTCGTAGACTGTGCGTGCCGGATGCATCTTGATGGCGTTTTCCTCAGCACCCCCGGGAGCGTTATGCTGCCGCCACCAGTTGAGCGTGATGTTGCCGCCGGCACGGAGACGGTTGTTGAGAAATCCATAGTCTGAGCTGAAGCGTGTGTTGGCTTTCTGGAAGTCTGACCCCTTGATGATACCGTCATGGTCGAGCCAGCTCACTGATAGTGAGGATGATCCGTTTTCATCACCTTTCGAGAGTCCCACGCTGTAGGTCTGCATGAGTGCAGTGCGGTGTATTTCTTTTTCCCAGTCTGTATTCTGCGGGTTGACGGTCACACCGTTCAGGTTTGTGTAAGGCTGGAGCTTCGGAGTGGCACCGTTGCCGTAGAGTTCGGAAGAGGGAGTAGTGCCGTAGGTGTTCTTGTAAGCTGCCCAATACACCTGACCCCACTGGTCGGCGTTAAGCATGTCGAGACCACTGTTGTATTGCTGTAGTGTCAGGGTTGCGTCGAATGTCACATGGCATTCACCTTTCTTAGCTCGTTTTGTGGTGATGATTATGACACCGTTGGCTGCCTGCGCGCCATAGATGGAAGCGGAAGCCGCGTCTTTAAGCACCTGGATCGACTCAACGTCATTACTGTTGAGGATAGTGCCGGGATTTTCGCGTGTCATCACACCGTCGATCACATATAGCGGACCATTAGCGTCGCCACGGAATGATGAGGCTCCACGTATGGATGTCCCTGTGCTGAGACCACCCGGTGTGCCGTCTGTAGTGATATTCATACCTGCCACGCGACCCTGCAGTGCCTGAATCACATTGCCTGTCGGAGTGTCGGATACATCTTTCATCTTTACTACCGATACCGAACCTGTAAGATCGGCTTTCTTTTCTGTAGAGTAACCTACCACTACTACTTCGTCAAGCACGGCGTTGTCTTCGTCAAGCGAGATTTCGAGTTTTGGCTGGGCTTTTACTTCCAGAGTCCGGTATCCTACATATGAGATCTTGAGTACAGAACCCTCCGGAACATTTATGGAGAAGTTTCCGTCGAAGTCTGTCGCGGTTCCCGCCTTCGTCTGCACACAGAGCACTGTTGCTCCGATCAGAGGCTCGCCGTCAGTGCGGGAAACGACTGTTCCCTGCACTGTGATGTCCTGTGCATACGCGAATATCGCGGAGAAGAGCGTCAGGAGCATTGTAAGAAATGATTTTTTCATGTTATGAGCTTTTTAGTAAAAATTATGGCGCAAATTTAGCGTAAGGATTTATTACAAGTGTATCACGAATCTTGCATCGACTATCAAAAAAGGCAGGATGCAAGATTTGTTATAGCCTTGGCAACAAAATTACCAGCGGTGTGCAATTTTTATAATATTTCGACTTTCTTCATCAATATTCTTTCAGGCACTCTTGGATGGGATAAGGACATGTCATCCGAGTTTCTGGCGGGTTTCGGTCGGAGTTTCGCCGTAGGCTTCACGGTAGCATTTGGTGAAGTAGGCGGGGGCGGAGAACCCTACCTCATATCCGATTTCGGATATGCTCTTTTCCGAACCGGTGACGAGAGCACGGGCCTTCTTCAGACGCAGATTCCGGATAAGCTCGGCGGGGGAGTAGTTGGTGATTGCCTTTATCTTTCTATAGAACTGAGTGCGTTCGAGTCCCATCTTGGAGGCAAGGCTGTCGACGGTGGTCTCAGGATTCCCCATGTCATCCTTGAAAATGTCAAGGAAACGTGCATAAAATTCATTTTCCACGTCTTTAATAGCTGCGGTTCCGGTATCGGCTGCCGATTGCTTGTCCTTGTTAGAACCGACGGTTCTATTTATAGCACTGTCCAAGGCTTTTGTCGCAGGATTCTGCCAGAGATCCTTTATCAGCTGCCGATTTCTGATCAGGCTTGCACTGCGTGATTTCAATACTGAAGAGGAAAAGGGTTTCGACAGGTATCCGTCAGCGCCGCTGTCATAGCCCTGTACGCGCTGCTCGTCCATAGAGCAGGCGGTGAGCATCAGCACCGGTATGTGGGATGTGATGGATTCATGTTTCAGACGCCGGCAGCATTCCAGACCGTCCATGACCGGCATCATCACATCGCATATCACGAGATCAGGAACAAATTTTGCGGCTTTCCGGAGCCCTTCGCTCCCATTGGATGCTGTTATCACATTATATTCCGGGCAGAGGAGTTCCCCTACCATCTCGCGTATGTCGCGGTTGTCATCAATGACCAGAACCAGGGGCTTCTCAGAATCAAACTCCGGATCACCCTCGATATTGTCGAGTTCCGCTTCTACAGAGGATGCTACGATCTGCTTGTCGACAGCCTGCGAAGTGTCGGCTACATGCACTACCGGCAGTGTGACGATGAATTCCGACCCCTTGTTGAGCTCGCTTTCCACCGTTATGGTTCCGCCGTGCAGCTCCACGAAAGCCTTGGCAAGGGACAGCCCGATGCCAGATCCTTTGGGATGAATGCGATCCACCTGATAGAAGCGGTCGAAAATATTGCCGAGATCCCTTTCACTGATACCTTCGCCGGTGTCCGCTACCTTTAGCGTCAGCCTTCCGTCACTTATGCCGTATGAGATAGTGATCGATCCGTTGTCGCGGGTATATTTGAATGCGTTTGACACTAAGTTGAAGAACACCCGTTCCATCTTTTCTACATCGATGGCTATATTCACGGGAGATTCACTTTCGGGAGTTTCAAGCCGCAGCTTGATGTCGCGCTTGCGTGCCAGTTGCACGAATGACTCTGTCCAGTCATCGATAGTCCGGCGGAAATCAATCTCCGTAAGGTGAAGACTGAGTTTGTCGTTCTCATATTTGCGGAAGTCAAGAATCTGGTTGATGAGACGCTGCAGTATCCTGACGTTCTTGTCGGCGATCTTGATAAGTATTTGCTGAGACTTAGTGAGGTTAGAGGCTGCCGCAAGCTGTGCCACAGGCTCCGCGATTAGGGTGAGGGGTGTCCTGAGGTCATGCGAGACATTGGTGAAGAACATCAGTTTGGACTGTGTGGCGTCTTCAAGCCGGTTGTTCAGGTCCTGGAGCTGGTCACGTTGCTCTGCGAGTTTATCCCGCTGCGATTCGAGCTCATGGTTTTGCTTTAAAAGCACCTCGCGGTGCCGCTTATGCTGCCAGTAAACACGGAGCACCAGGAAAACGACTCCGAAAAGAAGCAGAATGATGGCAATGCAGGCATAGAAGAGAGATTTCTGCGTGGCATACTGAGCCCAGTAGTCATCGATCCGTTTTTTCAGAATAATAATCTTGTCGGTCTCGTCTACAAGGATCTCGTGCTGTCGCAACAGTATATCAGCGTTATTGATGTCTACGGCAGAAGAGGCGGGAATTATGGTTTCCCTCTCGAACGGTTTGCCTTTGAGTATGGCAAGTGCTGTCCGTATCACGCGGTGTCCTTCGGTGGGATAAAGGAATGTGGCATCTATTATGCTGTCTGCTACTGCTTTGATTCCTATTTCCGGAGCCGCATCTATGCCGATGATCTTTATATTGTCACGCCCCAGTTCATGTGCTGCTTCGGCAGCTCCAATTGCCATACGGTCGTTATGGGCGAATATCACGTCAATGTCGGTATATATCTTCAGAAGGGAGTCGACTGCAGGCAGTGCATCTTCTTTTTTCCAGTTGGCAGTAGCACCGGCGAGTATATTCCCACCACCGGCGATGAATTCTGAGGAAAATCCCTTGTGTCTCCCTTCTGCCGGTGTTGACCCTCGAAGTCCGAATATCTCCAAAGCTTTTGGAGCCGAACCGGTCACACTAAGGGCAAAATGGGCGGCAGCCTTTCCAAGCCCCTCGTCATCTGCACCGATACGGGCGGTGTAGCTGTCTCCATTGATATTCCGGTCGAATATGATGACCGGGATACCGCTGTCGTAAACTTCTTTTATGACAGGTGTCAGTGTGGCTGCTTCGTTGGGAGAGACAATGATAATGTCGAATCCGTTGTCGACGAAATAACGTATGTCCTCTATCTGCTTCCGGCTGTCATCGTCTGCTGAGCGAATCTCTACTTCCGCATCCTCGTGATACATTATCTCGCGCTGGATCTCGTCGTTCATTTTCATACGCCAGTCATCCTGGCTGCACTGCGACACGCCAATCCGGTATTTTCTTTCATCATTGCAAGCGGCAAGAGACAGAAGACCGACGGCAATGGCAAGCCATGTAAGGATCAGGTTATTTTTTTTATTGATTCGTGACCGCATTGACTAAAGAATTGTAGGTTGTCCGATAAAAATGTCAGGTTGTGGTTGCAAAGTTAGCAATAATCTTTGGAAATCAAAGAAATATTATAATTTTTTTGGATTTAGACCTCATTTTTATGAGATGGGACCTTAAACCAATCAGTCATTAATTTGAACGTATGAAATCCCTGTAAAAAAAGATGCTCCGGCTCAGACGGACCGGAGCATATTGTAGATTAATATTATTGAATATCAGTCGTTAGATTCGGGAGCGTGGTCGATGAGATCCATGAAGTCGTCGAGTTTCGGTGTAATGATGATCTCTGTGCGGCGGTTGCGCTGCTTGCCGACCTCGGATTCGTTGTCTGTGATAGGATTGAACTCACCTCTGCCCGCTGCCGAGAGCCGCTGTGGATTGATTCCGAACTTAGTCTGAAGCACCTGCACTATAGAAGAGGCACGAAGTGCGGATAGGTCCCAGTTGTTGCGTATGTTTGTCTTGGAGATAGGCACATTGTCGGTATTGCCTTCCACCAGCACATCGAAGTCTTTGTAGTCCTTGAGAATCTTGGCGATCTTGGAGAGTGTCTGCATGGCACGGTCGCTTACTTCGTAGCTTCCGCTCTTAAAGAGCATGTTGTCGGCGAGAGATATGTAGACTACGCCTTTCAGCACCTTGACGTCGACATCTTTTAGCTCGTCATTGCTCAGCGAGCGGGTCAGACGGTTGGTAAGTGCTATATTGAGCGAGTCGGATTTCGATTTGGCCTCCACGAGCTGTTTGATATATTTGTTGGACGCATTGATCTCGTCGACGAGTTTGGCGATGTTGACGCTACCCTGATTGTTTGCTTCAAGACTCTTGTCGAGGGTGTGCTTGAGCTGTCCCATCCCTTTCTTGAGATCTTCATTGCTCTTGTTGGCAAATTCGAGCTGGGAGGTGAGGTTTTTTGCCTCGGCACTGGTCGTGATCAACTGCTCGCGTGTGGAGTTGTATTCACTCTGTAGATCATTGTATTTTCCCTGAAGCTCGGCATATTTCTTGTTGGAGACGCAGCTTGTAGCGGCGAGCCCGAAAAGCACTGATGCCAGGGCGATGATTTTCACTTTCATGGCTTGTGGTTTTTAGTTAGCTGTTTGTCATGTCTTTTTTTATATTAAACGCGAATATGCCATGAATTGTTATGTATCGTCAATACTTGTATATGGGGATGCGTGAATTGCTCTATGTGAATTGTGACCGGCGGCTATTATTAACCGTGCAAGATGTGTAAATTATGTTGCAATACACGAATTTTAACATATCTTGCACGTTTTGTTATCGTCTGTTTTCAATAATTGTTATAGTTTTGCAGTGTCGGAACAATCAGTTATATATGCCGACTGTTTCCGGCAATGAAATGACAACAAAGCATAAAGATTATATAGGTTATAAAGTTTTTAGGTTATCAGGTTCGATTGATACGATGAGAAACACCAGGCAAAAAGGTTTTTAGGTTCGAACGCATCCGGAGAAAATTATCTTTGGAAAAGAGTGACCCTCCGGATGCGAAATTAAAAATCGACAGTTGGAATACTAAAAAAACTATACATACATATGACTAATATCAAACGATTCATTACAGCAATGACAGCGATCGGCATTATGACTTCCGTGTCCGGTACGGCTATGGCTGCCGACGACCTCCAGATAGAGCATCTGGGAGTCACCAATACTTTTGTACGTGTAAACGGAGATGACAAATACCTCATGCTTCCCGTTCAGGAAAGCAACGACGATGCCAGGATCAATGTGATTGTCGATGGCAAGATAGCGGAGACGATATACGTGCGTCTCGCCAAGTCAAAAACCGATTATATGGTACCCTTTGATCTTTCTCCCTACAAAGGGAAAAATGTTATCCTCGATGTCGTGACTCCGCAGGGGAGAAGTTCGGTCAGGGAAGCCAAGCAGGACGCGTGCTGGAAGGGAATGGTGCTCGTGGATCCATACAGGATGCCTGACACCGAGACCAAATACCGTCCGCTCTTCCACCATACTCCGCTCTATGGCTGGATGAATGATCCTAACGGAATGTTCTACAAGGATGGAGTGTGGCATCTGTATTATCAGCATAATCCTTACGGGTCGAAGTGGCAGAACCTCTCATGGGGTCATTCCACATCGAAAGATCTCGTGAACTGGGAGCCTCAGCCTGAGGCGCTACGTCCTGACGGACTCGGCTATATATTCAGCGGCAGTTCGGTGGTGGATCATGACAATACCGCCGGCTTTGGCAAAGATGCAGTTGTGTCGCTCTATACTTCAGCCGGCACCAACCAGATGCAGAGCCTCGCATACAGCACTGACAGTGGTGAGACCTTCACTACCTATCCCGGAAACCCCATCATCACACTGGAGAGCGAGGCCCGTGATCCCAACATGTTCTGGAATGATGAGACAAAAGAGTGGAACCTTATGCTTGCGCATGCACTCGATCACGAGATGCTTTTCCTTACATCTTCCGACCTGAAGTCATGGACGCTGCAGAGCGCCTTCGGCAGGGGCGAGGGATGCCAGGACGGAGTATGGGAATGCCCCGACATGTTTCCCCTTACTGTTGACGGAACCGGAGAAAAGAAGTGGGTGCTCATCTGCAACATTAATCCCGGCGGTCCTTTCGGGGGCTCGGCAGTGCAGTATTTCGTAGGAGACTGGGACGGGAAAACCTTCAAGGCAGATACTGATGCAGAAGGGAAAATCCCTACCAAATGGCTTGATTATGGCAAAGACAACTATGCTCTCGTGAGCTGGAGCGACGCCCCTGCCGGCAGACGCACCGCTATCGGCTGGATGAGCAACTGGCAGTATGCCGCCGATGTGCCTACCACACAATTCCGCAGCGCCAATACGCTCCCACGGGAAATAGGACTCTTCAAGGGTGCTGACGGACAGATCTATGCGTCAAGCACTCCTTCCCCGGAACTTCTGGCTATGAGAGACAAGCTGGCAGTCAATAAATCAGGAATAAAGCTTTCCGGCAAACCCTCGGTAGTAACTCTTCCGGCAACCAACGATGGCATTTGCGAGATTCTCATCGATGTCGAAGCCAAAGGCAACGAGACAGTGGACATGACCCTTACAAACAAAGCCGGTGACAAAGTGGTGATGGCATACAATGCCAAAGACCATACACTTTCTTTTGACAGGACGATGAGCGGTATAGTGGATTTCAGCGAAAATTTCCCTGCCGTGACAGTGTCTCCTACCTTCGAGCAGAACGGAAAAGTGTCATTGAGAATATTCATAGACAGGTCAAGCATTGAGATTTTCGGCAACGAAGGTAAATTTTCCATGACAAATCTTGTATTCCCGAATGAACCATACAGTTCTCTTTCCGTTTCCTCTACTGGAGGCAACGCCAAAATCACGACTCTAAGAATCTACTCATTGAAAAATTAATACCACTTTGATATGGCACAGACAGCAGTATCCGACCGCAGGTCATTCATGATGCAGATAATCCCCGTGATGCTCTGCTTCTTCTCAATGGGTTTCGTAGACCTTGTGGGATCAGCCACTAACTTTGTAAAGGCAGATCTTAATCTTTCCGGTGCCCAGGCTGGATTTATACCGTCGCTTGTATTCTTCTGGTTTTTAATCTTCTCGGTGCCGACAGGCATACTTATGAACAAGATTGGGCGTAAGAGAACCGTACTTCTGTCGCTTCTCCTTACACTCGTCTCCCTCGTGATCCCGATGTTTCATAACGGCTACTACACCATGCTCGCCGCCTTCTCCCTTCTCGGTATAGGCAATGCAGTGATGCAGACATCGCTCAATCCTCTTGTGTCAGGTCTTATCAATCCCTCACGTCTGGCATCAACCCTTACATTCGGACAGTTCGTGAAGGCTCTTGCTTCACTACTGGCTCCTTATCTGATGGCGTGGGGCGCAGCTATGCTGATGCCTACTTTCGGACTTGAATGGAGGGTTGTATTCCCCATTTTCGCTGCAGTATGTCTCCTTTCCATCGCGGCTCTCGGAGCCACTCCCATTTCAGAGGAGCAGCCTGACAAGGTGACAGGTTTCAAGGAGTGCGTGGTACTCCTGCGGATACCCTTTGTCCTTCTCTGCTTTCTCGGTATCATGTGTCATGTAGGCATTGATGTAGGCACGAATACTTTTGCTCCACAAATTCTTACCGAACGTTTCAGCCTCAGTGTGGAAGATGCCGTGATAGGCACACAGATTTATTTCTATTTCCGTACAGGTGGCTGTCTGGTCGGCTCTTTCATCCTCGCCAAGATGTCTGCCAAGTCTTTCTTTGCTTTCAGCGTATTCTGCATGATGCTCGGGATGATCGGTCTTTTCATAGCTTCATCGCAGTTCCTCGTGCTGGCAGCGATCGCCTGCATCGGATTCGGCAACTCCAATATCTTCAGCGTTGTCTTTGCGCAGGCTCTCAACCGCCAGCCCAAGGAGAAGAACGAAGTGTCGGGTCTCATGATCATGGGTCTTTTCGGCGGCACGGTATTCCCCCTCTGCATGGGTTTTGCCCAGGATGCCGTAGGCGTGGCAGGAGCCGTGGCTGTGATGACACTTGGTGTGATCTACCTCGCGTTCTATACGCTAAAGATCAAAAATGCCTGATTCAGTTGAGTTAAAACTCTAAACTTATTAAAAACTAAACGCAAATATAACATGAAAGACTTTGTAGTAGGAATGGGTGAGGCTCTTTGGGACCTCCTTCCGGAAGGTAAGAAAATCGGTGGAGCTCCCGCCAACTTCGCATATCATGTGTCGCAGTTCGGTCTTCCAAGCTGTGTGGTAAGTGCTGTAGGTGACGATCATCTCGGCAAGGAGATTCTGGATAATTTCACATCGAAAGGTCTCAACCAGCTTATTTCCGTCGTGCCTTATCCTACCGGAACAGTTCAGGTGGAGCTTGACGAGGCAGGAATCCCGATGTATGACATCAAGGAGAACGTTGCCTGGGACAACATCCCCTTCAACGAGGCTCTTGAAGGACTTGCAAAGGAGACGAAGGCTGTATGCTTCGGATCATTGGCACAGCGTAATGTGGTGTCTCGCGAGACAATCAACAAATTTCTTGACGCTATGCCTGAGAGAGAGGACAGCCTTGTGGTGTTTGACGTCAATCTGCGTCAGGGTTTCTATACCAAGGAGATACTCTGCAACTCCATGGAACGCTGCAATATCTTGAAAATAAATGATGAAGAGCTTGTGACGGTGAGCCGTATGTTCGGCTATCCGGGTATCGACCTGCAGGACAAATGCTGGATCCTTCTCGGCAAGTATAACCTGAAGATGCTCATCCTCACATGCGGAGTCAACGGCAGTTATGTGTTCACTCCGGGTAATGTGTCGTTTCAGCCGACACCAAAGGTCGAAGTCGCCGACACTGTGGGAGCAGGCGACTCATTCACAGCAGCCTTTGTAGCCTCTATCCTCAAAGGAAAGTCAGTGGCGGAAGCTCATTCCATCGCTGTGCGCACATCAGCGTTTGTATGCACTAAAAAAGGTGCCATGCCGGAGCTTCCATCCGATCTGACCTGAATATTGTGATGCCGACCTTACCATTTGTATTTAAGGCTCCATCTCATTTTTTTGTGAGGTGGAGCCTTAGCTTTTCCCTCAGAGTAACAAAGAGTTCTGTCTGTCTCGTCCTGAAAGGACCACCTTTTTCAGGAATACACAACCGGTTACACAGAATTTTGTTCTCGATTTCCAATAACTTTGATATTTTGATATTTCGGATAAATTTTGTAGCTTTGCATTAAGAAAGTATTGGATAAGAATGAAAGCCTGCACTGTAAGTGTGCAGGCAACTGGAACCGGAGCAAATCTCAGGATTCCTATGTGTTTGTGTAGTATGGGAGATACTCTGAAGGAAAAGACTGCCAAGGGACTGATATGGGGTGGTTTGAGCAATGGGGTTCAGCAGTTGCTCAATCTTGCCATTGGCATTTTTCTTGCGCGTATGCTCACGGCAGCCGAATACGGTATGATAGGAGTACTCACGATTTTCTCGCTGATTGCAAGTTCTTTGCTGGAGAGTGGGTTTACTTCCGCCTTGACCAATCTCAGACAAGCTACGAACAAGGATTACAACGCAGTGTTTTGGTTCAATGTGCTGACAAGCATCGGCATCTACACGATTCTTTATTTCTGTGCTCCTCTGATTGCCGAGTTCTACCGTCAGCCGGACCTGACTGCGTTGTCGAGGTACTTGTTTCTGTCTTTTGTCATATCAAGTTTTGGAGTAGCCCAAAGTGCCTACCTGTTTAGGAATCTGATGGTGAAACAGAGAACCATATCCATGTTGATTGCCCAGGTGCTATCCGGGGCTGTGGGAGTGACGCTGGTGTATCTCGGATATTCCTATTGGGGATTGGCTACCCAGACACTCGTGTATTGCACCACTACGATGATTTGCTTTTGGTGTTTTTCGCGTTGGCGTCCGACGTTTCAGATTGATTTCGGACCCATAAAGGGAATGTATGGTTTCAGTTTCAAGGTGCTGGTGACCAATATTTTTCAAAATATAAACAATAATTTTTTCTCAGTAATCCTCGGTCGCTTCTATAATGATGCCACCGTCGGACAGTACAATCAGGCAAACAAATGGTGCTCGATGGGTCATTCTATGATGAATGGAATGATCATAGGCGTGGCACAGCCCGTGATGGCACGCGTGGTTGATGATGTAGAAAGGCAGCGACGTGTGTTTCGTAAATTGCTTAGGTTCTCAGCTTTCATTTCATTTCCTGTGATGCTTGGTCTGGCAATTGTGGCGAAGCCGCTGATTATTGTCGCTATCACCGAACGTTGGATTGAAAGTGCCGACATAATGCAGGTGTTGTGTATCTGGGGTGCATTTGTTCCCATTCAGAGCGTTTATACACAGATGCTTCTTAGCCGTGGAATGTCCCGGCAATATATGGTGGGCATTATTATCATCGGAGTCCTTCAAGTGGGAGTGGCTCTCTCAATGATGCGTTGGGGACTGTTCGCTATGATCATAGCCTATGTCATCGTAAACATATTCTGGCTTGCCTATTGGCAAGCCTATGCGCATCGCGAGCTGCAGCTGCGAGCTTGGGAGGCTATAAGCGATATTTTTCCGTTGTTCTTTTTGTCGGCAGTCGTTATGGGAATCACATGGTGGACAACGCAACCGATAATCAACAACTGGCTCCTTCTTGGCGTCCGCATCATTCTCGGAGTTTCGCTTTACATGGTTGCCACATATCTCTTCTATCCCTCCATGCAAAAAGAATCAATCGCTTACATAAAAAAGAAAATCTGATGGCCACAATACCATGCTTCTTCACATTCGACAATAATTATGCATTGGCGGCTGCTGTGTGCATTGATTCGATGCTCCGTCATAGCAATCCGATACACGAGTATCGTCTTTATGTGGTGCATACCAACCTTCATGCCAGGTATCAGCATTGGCTTGAAGAGGTGGTGGGCAGATATTCCAATGCAATGATTGAGTTTCTTGATGCTTCAGCCTACGATGTCGGTTGGGAGAGGATGGCGCAGAAGTCTCACTTTTCCAAGGAGGTTTATTATAAAATGACTGCTGCCGAGATGTTTCCGGAATATGACCGGATGCTCTTCAGTGATGTCGATGTGATATTCACAGGAGATATTTCACCTGCATATTTCGACTATGCAGACGATGATTTCTATTTTGCCGGAGTGCCGTTTGTGTTCGAGAGCGGCACCTTTGCCCAATATGCCGGTCGATTTACTGCTGACGAGATCGCCACGCTGCGGCGTTATGAAATATCGGCAGGCTTTATGCTGCTAAACCTCAAGAAAATTCGTCGTGATGGCATTCAGGCCCAACTCGAAAACACGTTTCATGCGAATTTGCATCGCCTCGTGCTTCCCGAACAGGAATGTATCGCTCTATGTTGTGCCCCGCGATTGCTACCTCTCGATCCCAAATATGTGGTTTGCGCACACTATTATAACTTTGATCCGGAGACAGTTGAGTTTAACCCTGATGTAATCCCCACGCGCGAGAAAGGACAGCAGATGCTGAGAGATATGTTGCGTGATGTTGTGCAACTTCACTATCCTGGACCTGATAAACCGTGGCTTACGCCTTTTTCACCCCGTTATCGGCAATGGCTCCGAGCCTGCCGTCAGGCAGGACAGACATGGCGTTATATCGCCCTGCAGCCTCGCTTTCTGGCGCAAAAGTTACGCCGGTATAGCCTGCGCCGCTTTATCGGAAAGATTATTAACAAGATAACCCCAAAGGAATGAACGAACTCGCACCTGTGCTCATATTCACTTATAATCGTCCCGAGCACACACGCAGATTGCTGGAATCATTATCAGCCAACGAATTGGCTGACAAGAGCCACGTCGTAATTTATTCAGACGCACCTCGTGAAGAAGCTGATAACGTTCTCGTGGCTAAGACGCGTCGGATAATACATGAGACCAAAGGTTTTGGCAAAATTGATATTATCGAGCGCCGGAATAATATGGGACTTGCAAATAGCATCATCGACGGCGTGTCGGAGTGGGTGAACCGGTGTGGACGTGTAATCGTTCTCGAAGATGATCTGATAGTAGCACCTCATTTCCTGAGGTTTATGAACGATGCACTGACCGTCTACGCCGACGAGCCGCGCGTAGGCCACATTCAAGCATGCGATTTTACGCAGGATCCTTCTTTGCCGGATTTGTTCCTTATTAAGTGGACGGGCAGCTGGGGCTGGGGTACATGGTCCCGCGCCTGGCGCCTCTTCAATCCCGATGGAGCCGACCTGTTGCGGCAAATTGAGGAGCGCGGACTGAGCCGGGAGTTCGACTTTGGAGGGAAATATCCTTACACCCGGATGCTTAAACGCCAGGTGGAAGGTAAAAACAATTCATGGGCAATACGTTGGAATGCAACCCTTTTTCTTGCTGATATGTTATCTTTAAATGTCGGTCGGTCGCTCGTCGCTAACCGAGGATTTGATGGCACCGGCACTAACTGCGGAGGGGGAGATCTTTATCAATCAGTACTTTATGACGGAGTGCTTCCTGTTGATAAAATCGAGCCAATCATCGAGAACAAGGCTGCCCGTCAAGTCCTCGCTTCCCATTACGCCCGCACCAATTCCTTCATAGCCAAGGCAATCCGTCGCATCCGCAGAACTCTGCGAGGCGATTTCGGCGCGTGACTTCAGAGAGTGTATCACGTATTTTTGTTTTCGATTTCCAATAGTGCTTTCTTGATGTCGATACCGCCTGTGTAGCCGCCCGTCTTCCCTCCTGATGCTACTACGCGATGACAGGGGATAAGTATGGGAAATGGATTTGCTCCGCAGGCATTTGCAACAGCTCTGTATGCAGTGGGAGAACCGATGCGTTGTGCCAGTTCCCGGTAGGTTATAGTCTCTCCATACGGAATCTTACGCATCTCATTCCATACCTTCAATCTGAATTCTGTTCCTTCCAACTGCAAGGGGACACTGAAATCCTTGCGTAAGCCTGCTAAATATTCAGAAATTTGAAGAACAGCCTTCTCGATCACTTCATTTTTTTTATCAGCATAAGAATATACTGATGAGTCCGGATCTGACAACATCCATTTGCAGCGGATTAGACTATCCCCTTCTGAAGTCAGCAGCATCTTGTGCCCGAGTAAATCGACAGGACGTGTGGTGATTTCCGGATTCATGGTGTCAGTTTCAGTTATAGGCGTGAAGAGAAGGAAGGTAGTTGACACCGAAGTAAGTCATTATTATGGATAGGAATGCAAATATGAGATATAGGCAGCAGAATATAGGCAGCCTGCGCATCCCGAAATATCGGTGCAGAGGAATTGAATATAATAAAAGCGTAACAAGCGACCAGGTCTCTTTGGGATCCCATGCCCAATATCGTCCCCATGACACGTTTGCCCACATCGCCCCTGTGATAATGCCGAGTCCAAGCAGGAATATGCCCGGAGCAAGCAGTGCCACGGAGAGTGTGGTCAGGCGTTCTCTGCCGCTCGAAACAATTAGTGCGGTGACAGAGACCGGGAGCGTGAATCCGAGTACTGAATACGCGAGCATTACCAGTGATACATGAACGGACAGCCATGGGGAGGCGAGTACCGGCATCACAGGACTCAGCACGGGATCCTTCATTCCAAGCAGTGCGACAAGTAGGAGGAATGACGCAGCTGCCATTCCGAGTGCAACGAGAAGGGGGGATTCCTTACGCCAGGCCGCAACTCCCGACAGCAGGATCATGCAGATCCCTACAAACTCCATTAAATCGGAAGTATTCGACAACGGAATGCTGCCGGATATATACCACAGCCAGAGATATGCGATGATTCCGGCTGTGCCTGTGGCTGCCGTTGCAGTGAATATATGCAGGTCGGTTCCTGTTATTTCTGACAGAATTATCAGTGCGACAATAAGCAGGGCGCAGATGAAAAGGATTCTGACAGGGTTGATCCTGTAATATAGGATCTCTGCCTTTATAGAAAAGTCAGACCTTAAAATTTCGGAATCAGAAGAAAGGGGAGTGAACAGATTCCCTTCCCAAAGGTCGATCAGAAGCGCTACCTTTTCATCGAGTGCAAGAATATCCTTGTCAAGTGCCCCTTTTCCTCCACGGTAGATACGTTCGGGAAGATATGTCCCGTTTTCATCATATAAATCGGCTATGGATGCATATTCCCCTTTTATGCCGAGGGAATCTTTCAGGGTATTGCCTTTGACCTTGATCATACGCACATTGCTCCACTCTTCCTTATACTTTATCAGTGACGCTATGAATGCTTCCGGAGAGAGCTTTGCAACATTTGCCCTCCCGGTCAGTTTATATGTAAGTCGATCGGCAAATCCTGCGAATGACATAGTCTTTCCATTGAAAAGGACCTGTCGGCTTGCCAGGGAGTCGGCGAGATCCGGATCCACAGCCGGTACAGCCGAGGCATTCCCTGTGCCGGAAAATGCAAGGTAAAGCACTATGCAAGCCGTAGGGCACCTCTTTGCTGACCGGGATTTCCGAAAGCGAGTCAGCAGCATGAGGATGCCACTGAGGGCGAAGAGTATGAATCCGGTATATGTGACGGCTATACCTGCCGGGTCATGGCTCACGGTCAGTACCGTGCCTCCCATATCATCGTAAGAGGTCTGATAGAAGCGGTGGTTTCCAAGCCTGCCTATATGATTCATGGATATGCGCATGGTATCGCCTGACTCCGTCTTGAGTACCGTTCTGAAGTCTTTCGGGAAGTTCATGCCGGGATAGTATTCAGGAGCGAAAGACAGCAGGGTGACTGATGACGGAAGCCTTGCAGATCTGCCGTCGGCGGTTGTGAATGATTCCGCGGTCTGATGCGGATGAAGATGCAGGGTCCCTCTCTGAGAGAGAGTCGAGGTGCAGAATCCTCCGGCTATCATGCACAGGAAGGAAAGGTGCAAGATGAAAGCGGGACAATTATGCCAGAGACGTCCCTTTATTATGCCGAATATCAATCCGGCTCCGATCAAGATCCAAAGGATATGCCAGAATACGGATGAGTATATCTCGGCATCGGCAAGAGATGAAAGTCCTATCAGCAAGGAGATTACTACTGCCAGTACAAAAAATATGGTCTTTCTGTCAATATGGTGCATAATCCGGATTATCGGCTTTTTTTATAGCCATGCATTCAGTCTCGATCAGCCAGCCGGGACGGCATACCGGTGCGAGAACGATCGCTTTTGGCAGATCGGGAAAGCGTTGCTCCATCAGAGCCCTTACTTCCGCCTGGTCGGCTATATCCCTTAGATATACAGTCATGTGTGCTACGTCGCTCCATCCGCATCCACCTTCGGCAAGAAGAACCTCGATATTCTCAAGCATACGCAGGGTCTGCGCCTTTATGTCGCCGGGAGCCACGATCTCGCCTTTGTTGTTGATGCTGGCGGTGCCGGAGATATACACATGTCGGCGGTCGGCATAGTCGGCAGCTGTGGCACGCTCAAAAGCTACGCCATATTCATATGTCGGGTTTAGATGGCTTATGCCTCGAATATATTTTATCTGAGGCGCTGTGATGCGTGTGTCGGCAAATGCATTGAACGTCACCAGCCGTTTCGGCTCCGATGCCTGCCCCTCAATACCGGTGGATGCGATGAAATGCGTGTCGCGTGTAAGCCCCTCGCGTGCGAACACGCCGTTGCGCCCATACACTACTCCTCCGTAATTATTGTCAATGTCACGCACGAAAAACCATGTGCGCAGGCAATGATCCTTCAGGGAGGCTCCACGCCTGCCAAGCTCGGAAGCCAGACGTTCGAGATATGCTGTTGTCATAGTGAGGGAATCGGCGGTGGCTACATCATAGCCGTCGCCTACCCATATGCGTCCTCGGCTGTCTTCCCATAATCCGCCGTCCTGCTCAGTGAAGTCAGCATCCTCCTCCAGCAAGACGAGAAGTGCCGCCTTGGTGCCGTCGAGCGGAGACTGTCCGAGTATGGATACAGCGCATTCATCTTTTTCCGGGATATAATTCCGCTGATTGGCAGGATCGCTAAGTAGCCAGCGCTTGAAAACAGGGAAGAGCCCGGTGTCGGATACAAGCCTTTTGAGAGCTTCGCGTATGGCATGTATCTGAGCGTGGGCATCCTTTCCGGCATCGGGCAGTATATATGCGTGCATCTGCCTGCGTCCTTCTTCGAAGAGGGCACAGGTGGCTTTGACATCGTCGTATATGTAGTCAAGGTATTTCATGTCAGTGGTGCAAAAATAGCAAATCTCTTTAAGATATACAAAGATTTTTTTCAATAATTGGATGTGATCGCCCCGTGGTCGATCCAGTTGCGTATGAGATCGATCTTTTCCTGGCGAACCACTTCTACCGAATGATCATAATTCCAGCCAGCTGAACTATCGGTGGCAAGAATCATGAACAATTCGCTTTCGGAGCTTTTCCCGGGAGACACGCGGTCCATACCTGGCATTTTCCTTGCCCGGACAGAGATGAGGTTGCCGAAGCTGTTGCCTGCGATCAGGTCAAGACCGGCTGCGGCATGCCCTGTGCCTCCATGGCATTGTATGCAGGTGGTATTGAAAATCTCTGTCTGTATGGCATTTGCCATAGACACGTCGACTCTTTCAGCATCTATATGCAAAGTGTCTGCCTTAAGATTGTAGTCATGAGAGATAAAAGTGGCTATGCGTCGTCTCAATCGGTCGATGGCACATAATTCTATGGTCTTCACATATGAGGGAATGCCGGACAGTGTGACATTGCATTTGCCGTCGGTCACAGCCGTATCTATATTCTTGCTGATGACCGCGTAGTCGTTGTCCTCCCCGAATCCGGCAATGGCGATGGTGTATCCGGCGCTCCAGGTTCCGGTTCCCGTCACTTCTCCTGAGAAGGAGGCTGCGCCTCCCTCTTCTGTCTGCTCCGCAAAGCCGTTGTAGATACGTCCTTCATCGCATGATGCAAGACTCATAAACAGAAGCCAGAATAAAATATATTTTTTTGACATCAGACTAAAATTCTAATGATTTGAACCCTTTTATCTAAAATGAGTACTGAGCCATTATGGTCACCGCGCTTGTCGCGAGTCCGAGATTATCTTCGTCACGGTCCATCTGGCGTGCGTGACCTGTACGTCCGGTATACTGGTACATAGCCTGAAGCTTGAGGTTGATACTGTCGATGAAATAGTTGGCTCCTATGGCGGGCATATTGAGGAATCCCCCTTTCTTTGTGGAATTTCGCTCAAAGAAATCGTAGCGTAGACATCCCTGCAGTTTATTCGTGATGAAATATCCGGCCTGCCCGTAACCTCCGAAATAATTGTATGAAGTGTCGATCTTCTGTCTTTTCGTGAATCCTACGTTCATATAGTAGAATTCGGCACCGAAATACCAACGGTTTTTGATCCATGACCATTCCAGTCCGAGACGAAGGTCGTTGGTGCTTTCGTTCTCGCTTTCCACATTTAACGAGCCCGAGACCCCTACGAGCATTTTATTGCTGTTGAGGCGGCGCGGATCTCCCTGCGATGCCGGCATTACTCCGAAAGGTTGGTATGTGAGTCGCGCAGCATACAGAAGCGATGGTATGTGCCAGTCATCACTGATGGTCTTGTTGGCTGTGTTGACACTTGCCCCGGTGCCATTGAAAAGACCCACCTGATAACCGAATTTTTCCTTTACCATGCCGTGCACTTCGACTCCAAGGTCAAATCCCGTGCCGATGTGCGGTGTCACGGCATTGAGCGAATAAGGAAGTATGACCGAAGCTGTAAGTGATGTAGGGAGCACCGGGAAAAGAGTCTCTCCGAGTGTTGTCAGGTAGGCATGTGAGAATGGAGTCTTGAACTTGCCTATCCTCACTCCGAATTCATCCGAGGGGCGAACGTCTGCCCATGCCTGCTGCAGGATACCACCTCCTGTCGCAGCCGCGTTGATCGAGAGGTTGAAGGTGACTATGTTGAATGCTTTTCCTGTGAATCCGAGTACGGCATAGGGAATTGCAAAGCCGGAGTTGGCTACATTATCCTGATTGTAGGCGGGGTCAAGACCGGCATCGTCATAGTAGTTGTAGTTGGCAGATGTCTGCACCAGGAGATACGGCTTGAAAAGGAAGTCGCCTTTCTTTGTTGTGAATGTGAATCCCCGGTGGTCGGCAAGTGATATGATGCCGTTTTCAGTGTCGGTGTCATATTGAGCCTTTGCAATAGTGGCAGACGAAATTGCAATTATGACAGATAATATAATCTTTTTCATTAGGAATTTCTAAATTTTCAATTCTAAATTCTCAAGTATTTAAAGTGATTGAAGGAATCTGATCACTGCGTCACGGTCTTTGCGCGGCATTTTTCTAAATTTGTTTTTGGAAGCTTCTCCTTCTCCGCCGTGCCACATTATTGCCTCTGTAAAGTTGCGGGCACGTCCGTCATGAAGGAAACAGGTGTGTCCGTTCACCTTTTCCTGCAGACCTATTCCCCAGAGCGGAGTCGTGCGCCATTCATTGCCGCGGGCGAGTCCTGACACATAGTTGTCATTAAGTCCGACCCCCATGATCTCGGAGCCCATGTCATGAAGCAGAAAGTCACTGTAGGGATGTATAGTCTGGTTGCCGAGCCATGGCAGCTGTGTGCCTGCGAGAAGGGTAGATCCGCGAGACCGGGTGTGGAGAGTTGTCACGTGGCAGAGATGACATCCTGCCTCGAAGAAAAGCGATTCTCCTCTCTTCACTTCAAGATCATTCACATTGCGGCGGGCCGGCACTCCGAGCGACTGCATATAGAGGTCGACGTTTTCCATATCCTCTGTTGAGATATCGAGCTGATCGTAGGAGAGACCCATCATGGAGCCCTGATTCATCTGTATCTGACCTTCGCATATCTCTTCTGGGTAGCGGCTGTTGGTCACTCCCATGTCGCTTGAGAATCCGAGCTCTACGGTCAGGTCGGCGTGCTGTGCCTTGTTGCCGGAGATGCCGAGACTTGTCACGCCCCTTTCATTGATGTAGTTGCATCTGCCGCTGATACCCCATTCCGGGTAATTGCTTTTTGCTGCCAGCTGCTCGATCTCATTCCGGTCGAGAGCCATAAGCTGTCCCATGCCTACATGCCTGAGGGGAATTCTGACGGTGCAGAATAGATCTTCGGGTGCGATTTCATCTGCATACCAGTCTGTGATGGTATATGATGGATAGGCGAGTTCATATGTTTCACCATCGGCAAACGAGAACTGCTCGTAGTTCCAGTTCACTTTAAGCTTACCTTCCGGCTTCACGCCGTAGATAGCCTGATCGTGGAGCACACGTCCGTAATCGCGGAAGAAAGCGCCGTTTTTTCTCGTGATATATACGAGCATTGCCGAGAACCCATAGGATCCGGAACCGTTGTCATTCCATACTCCGGGACGTGTGCGGCCGGCGTTGCGGTGGCAGCTGCCGCATGAATATCCGGCATATACCGGACCAAGACCTCCTCCCTGTCCGTTGGTCGAAGTTCGAACGTCATCGTAGAGCCTGTCTCCACGCACGAAGCGTGTGAGATAGTCACCCTTCACCCAAGGAGCCTCGCTATCGTATGCTACCGACGAGTTCAGGAATATTGTGGAGGTTCCTGCCGACAGCTCATAGCCGGCAGGAACCTCAATGTCAAGCACATCCAGTCCATCGCTCTCGCAGGCTGACAGCATGGCTGCCATGCTTACGAGGCATACACATGGGAAACAATGTTTTCGCATCAATAAACTAAACATTTGCATCTTTAGACCGTAAAGTTCAATTCTTTACCTTGCGGGGCTGTCCGTCTTTGAAGAGCAGGAACTCAAGGGTGTGGAATCCTCTTACGGATTGTACCGCCTCGATGGTGTCATCGTCATCGCCGTCGCTCCAGTCAAGATTATCGTAATTGCCTGAATTAAGTATCTGTACTATATTGTCCTGGTCGAGAGGCCAGCTGTCCATGTTGGGGTCAAGACCAAGCGCGTCAACAGGACCGAAGAGGAAAGCCTCGCTCTTTTCCCAAGGTTCGCGAGCCTCAAGCCATGCGTTGCATGCGGTGGCGAAATTATCATCAGAAGGGGAATTCTTGAATCTGACCACAGTCTGGTAGAGAGCCTCGTTCTTTTCCTTCAGGCTCTTGTAGGTAGGCACGACTACCGCATCCACATAATTGTCTACGATATCCTGATAGCGGCTGTCGTCGCCTAATTTGTTGACCGTGCTTTTCAGCTTATTCGACAATAGTTCTTCAAGATCTGCACAGGCAGCCATGGCAGTGCTGCTTTCCGAACTGTTGATGTGATTGCGGAATGGCTGGGGAATAGCGAGGATTGCATTCGAGGCGTTTGCGATCGCCGCCTTCACGCTGGCGTCGAGTTCTGCATTTTCAGAAGCGATCAGCGCTGAAAGTGATTTAGGACTTACAGTCCCGTCGAGAGATCCGTAGTATGAGTTTCGGATTGACAGTATATTGTTTGAATAGTCCTCCCGTGAGTGCCAGCTGTACCATGATTCCACTGAATAGAGAGCTGCCTGTGTGTTGCCGGAGACATATAGATTGTATGGATCTCCGATTTTTGCTGTTCCAACCTCATTGGCTATGTCGGCGCAGCCTTCTATTATCTGCTCCACACAGCTGAGGGCGCTGGAATAATTGCCGTCGTTATGCTGCTTGAAACTTGTTGCGAAGGGGGCATTCCCCTCATATGACTCTGTCCATGCGTTGTAAAGGGTGTTTGCGTCCATCTGCAGAAGTATCGCCACCTGCTGCATGTAGTTGCCCCAGCTTGCCGCGTTCTTATCATTGTAGTCGAGAGTCGCGGCGTTGTCATTGTCTGTATTGCCGGGTTGGGGATCCTCTTTGTCAGAGCATCCGGTGAGTGTCATCGCGCTTGCACAGAGCAGTGCGGAAATACCGAGTAAATATCTTTTTTTCATATCTTGTTGATTTTTGTTTTTGAGTTGTGAGTTCTAATAATTATCAATTATTTTGAGATAAACCATCCGATGTAGGCTATGCCGATGGAGAATTCGTTTTCGGAGTTATATGGACCTTTGCCGAATACTTTAGCGGTGCCGATCTGCCTGGTGGTGTAGTCTGCTTTTACTACGAGGTTTGGCAACGCAAACCAGTTGATGCCTGCCTGCCACTGGCTCACCTCAAGTCGGCGGTCCATGGTTGTCTTCGAGCCTTCTCCGCGATATTGCGGATTGTAATACTCATATCTGGCAAATGGATATATTGTCGGAAAACATCCCTTTATAAGGGATTTCATGTTCACTCCCGCTTCAGCTCCATAGCTTAGTGCATTTTTTGCAATTGGAATAAGTCGGCTGTAGGGTGATTTGTTTGACAGCATTCTGTTTGCATCGCTTAGGGCTGCGGAATTTCCTACATATCCGTATGTAAGGTTGGCGCGTGCTGTGACGAATTTGTTTCTGTACTGTGCATCCCAGGTGCCGATTGCCACGGGTATTTTTCCAATAGCGGAATAAGTATGCTCTTTGTCAGAGTTGGCTCCGGCATCACGGCAATAATAGAACGACACCCCTGTGCGAAGTCCGGGCACACCACTATAGTCTACGCGTGCGATGTATGCAGGAGATGTAAAGTTGTCGGTTTCGAAAAATCCCTGTTTTCCCCCGATGATCCATTCATCACGGTTGAATCCATTGGCATTGAGACCGGCAGTAATCATGAGCTGATAGTCAAACCTTGTAAATCTTTTTCCAAACGATCCAAAAAACTGAATACCGGTCTCATGCCATGTGGAGGGAAGGAGAGAAGTCTCTGCCTGGGGTCTTGTGGTCCCAAAGAAGTTGATAGGCTCATGGTGGGCGTTGGTGAGTCCCACAGGCACTATCATATGTCCTGCCCTCACGTTGAATTGTGGTGTTATGAGTCTTGTTATGTGGAATTGTTCGAGAGCGACTTCCCCTCCTTTTTCTATTTCTGTTTCATATTCACCGTTCTCGCTGTTTTCAAGTTCTACGGCTGTTCCTGTGCCTCCGGCTTCGAATTCTATTTCGGCGCCGAGGATCCACTTTGAATTGAACTTATAGTCGAAAGCAAGTACGAATCTTGGAATAGCTATAGTGTTGCGGTGAGTTCTGGTGTTGCCGTTGGAAGTACCGGCAAAGCGGTTGATACCGTAGTCTTTGAATGACGCTACCATCTCGCCGTAACCGCCGAAGCGGAACCGGTTGTATCCTGTGGTGTCTGCCTGTGTCGCTGCAAGTGGTTTTGCATCCCTTTCTGCGGCAGTTGCTGATGCAGGATTAATCGTTGCGGCACATAGCGCTGTTATTCCTAATATGGCTGAAAAATAAGCTTTCATTTTAAGTCTGTTTTTTCGGATGCAAAATTACAATCTAAAAAATCACCTGACAATACTCATTGTTTAGACTAATTCTAAATAAATATCATAAAAATACGTTATAAATGTGATAGGAGATCTTAAAATACTCAAAAATGAGTATGGCGTCGTCAAATAATTTTTTTTACATTTGCGCCCTGAAAAGATTAGGTAATGGAAAAATCAAAGGCATATACCGGTGCGGACCGACTTCGCGACCTTATAGACGGAAACAGTGACCTTATGATGGTCGCTGCCAGATTCGGAATTTCCCTCGGCTTTGGTGATAAGACAGTGACGGAGGTCTGTGCTGAAGATGGTGTAGATCAATGCACCTTCCTTGCCGTGTGCAATCTTATTGACAATCGTCCGTATTCTGTCGAGGTGTCGCTGACTTCTCTGATGCGCTATCTGAGAAGCGCTCATTATTATTTCCTTGAATTCCTGCTGCCTTCCATACGTCGCAAGCTTCTTCTTGCCGTCAGCTCCCTTCCGATCGACGACGTGCTGATGCAGCTGCTCAAGTTCTTTGATGATTATTGCATGGAGGTACGCCGGCACATGGAGCATGAAAACGACAGCATATTCAGTTATGTAGATCGTCTTCTCGAAGGGAAGGATGACGGGGAGTTTCGTATTGCAGACTATTCTGTAGGACATACGAGCATGACTGAGAAACTCGATGAGCTGAAGGATATTTTCATACGCCATTACCATGTCATGAACAATCTCTTACTTGTCTCAGCTCTAAACGATATCATAGATTGTAATGCTGACCTTTGCTCACACTGCGAGATAGAAGACCGTATGTTTATGCCGGCTGTAGAGCGTCTTGAACAGTCAATGAAGCTTAAGGAACGGGATGTTGCGCCCGATATGAAGGAGGGTGAAGAGCAGGATTCCCTTCTTGAAAGTATGACGGAACGTGAGAAGGATATCGTGAGCTGCGTAGCACGTGGGATGCAAAATAAGGAGATTGCCGAGAAGCTTTTCATCTCTATCAATACAGTCACAACATATCGACGCAACATATCCGCCAAACTCAACATCCACTCAGCCGCAGGGCTTACTGTATTCGCCATTCTTCACCGCCTTGTGGACATAAACGACATCGACCCGCATCTGTGAGGACAAAAATTTGCAAATTCGGTGTAAAAACGTTAAATTTGCAGAAATATAAAATGTCTGTCACATGAATAAGAACTGCATCAGAAAGATCAGTGCCATAGCAGCTGCCGTGATCATTTCAGCCGGATCGTTGGTTTCGGCGCAATTAAAGAAAAGTGTCTCCATACTCGGAGATTCTTATTCCACGTTCGAGAACTTTATTGAGCCAAAAACAAACGAGATGTGGTATTTCGTTCATCCCGATCCCAAGCGTACGGATGTCAATGATGTAAAGCAGACATGGTGGCATCAGCTCATCAAGGACGGAGGCTACAAGCTTGAGCAGAACAACTCATATTCCGGCTCTACCGTATGCACTACAGGCTACCGTGGCGAAGATTATACAGAGAGGGCATTTATCAGCCGAATGGACAATCTCGGGTGTCCTGACATACTCCTTATTTTCGGAGCTACCAACGACTCATGGGCTAACTCCCCGATAGGAGAGTTCGTCTGGAGCGACTGGACCGACGAGCAACTCAAATCCTTCCGTCCTGCTCTAACGTATATGCTTTCCCATATAGTGGACCGATATCCTAATACCGAAATCCTCTATATTATCAACGATGGTCTGAAATCCGAGATCACGACATCAATTACAGAAGCTTGTGAACATTACGGTGTCCCATATGTTCAGTTGAAAGACATCGATAAGACGGCAGGCCACCCCAATATCCGCGGCATGAAACAGATAGCCGATCAGGTGGCATCAGCTCTGAAATAATAGATTCTTTCCCGGAATAGACATCAAATCTTGACTTTCACTTCAGATCCCGAATATATAAGGGATCCGGCTTCTGTGTATTCTGTTATGTCGGGTGTGACCTTCACGATGTTGAAAGTTCGCTCCTTGAGCATTCCCGGGAACTCACCTTCACGCTTTCCGATGGTGAGTGTGGAAGTTTCCTCGTCGTAAAAGACCGGGATCCTGGAGTATGTGCCTTTTTCGTAGTTATAGTTGATGTTTTCATCTTCATAAATGGTAAATACTCCATCGCTGCCGGTATACACGTATAGTGTGATGGGATCGGCAGGCTTCTCGTCTGAATATTGCATTTCCGGTCCGAATGGGACAATGGCTCCCGAACGTACAAACAGGGGAATTCGTTCGTATGGAGCGTCTACGGTTTTTGTCTCGCCTCCATCCGAGACTTTACTGCCCGTATACATGTCATACCATATGGTTCCCTCAGGGAAATACACCTCTCTTGAGCGAGCGCCGTATTTATATACCGGCGCCACGAGAAAGGCATTCCCGAACATGTATTGGTCTCCTATATTGCGTGTGGATCTGTCTTCAGTGAATTCCATCACCATAGGACGCATCACGGTGTAGTCATCAAAATATGTCCTGCCTGCAAGAGAGTAGATGTAGGGCATCAGCCGGTAGCGCAGATTTGTGTAGTAGACCACTGAATTATATGCCGGATGATCTTCTGGAGCAATGTTGAAGATTTCACGGTGTGGCCATTGCCCGTGAGCTCGGAATAGTGGTGCGAATGCGCCGAACTGATACCAGCGGGTATTGAGCTCTCTCCATTCCTTCAGGTCAGGATTTTCCTTTCCTGTCTTGAGATACTCCTTTTGAGCTTTGACATAGCGGTCTTCCACGCAGAATCCTCCGATATCCATTGTCCACCAGGGTATGCCGCTCATGGCGAAGTTAAGACCGGCTGAGATCTGTGCCTTCATGTCTTCCCAGCGTGTGGCAATGTCGCCGCTCCATGTGGCTGTGGAATATCTCTGTAGTCCTGCGAATCCGGATCGGGTAAGCAGGAATACCCTCTTGTCAGGATCCACGCCACGCTGTCCATTATAGATTGCATCGGCGTTCACAAGGGCATATGCGTTGAAGTATTTTGTCGATGGTCCGAGTGCGGTAGGCGTTATGAGGTCTTTCCTGTACTGCATGTCGGTGCAATCGCGTATGTTTGGTTCTGACGCATCCATCCACCATGCGTCTATGCCGAGGGGCATATAGTGATCGTTGATCTGGTTCCAGAAGAGCCTGCGTGCATCGGGATCGTAGGCATCATAGAACGATCCGAGATAGCCGGGTCCTACCCAGTCGCGGATGCTGTCCTGCACCGGAAGCCTATACATCCATCCTTTCTCGTCAAATTCCTTATAATGGTCTGTGTTGACGTAGAACTTCGGCCATACCGATATCATTACGCGTGCATGCATATCGTGGATAGAGTCTATCATGCCCTTTGGATCCGGAAATCTGTTGAGATCGAATTCGTGGCTTCCCCATGAATCTTCTTTCCAATGAAGCCAGTCTATCACTATGTTGTCTATTGGAATGCGGCGGCGACGAAACTCTTCAAGAGTCGACACCACTTCATCTTGTGTGTTATATTTTTCTCGGCTCTGCCAGTAGCCCATAGCCCATTTAGGCATGATTGGAGCCTTCCCGGTCAATGTGCGGTAGCCCGAGATCACATCGTCCATATCTTCACCGTATATGAAGTAGTAGTCTATGCAGTCCTGCATCTCTCCCCACCAGCTCATCTGCATCTGATCTTCAGGATCGCGCGGATTGTAGGCCCTGAGGCTGCAGTACGCAACGCTTCCGTTAGGTGTCCATTCTATCTTTACAGGTACGCGTCTGCCTGCTTCAAGATGCACTGAAAACTTGAAGCTGTTGGGATTCCATGCCGTACGCCAGCGTTCAGGCACCACTTCTTTGCCGTCTATGAATACGGTCTGATACCCGGAATAATAGAGTATGAATTTGTATTCTCCGGTTTCGGATGCTTCGATTTCTCCTTCGTAGGTCACATGGCTGCCGTTGAAGTTGAAATCGCGCGGAAGATTCACCACGTGTCCGAGATCACCCCTCACGAGATGTTCGAAATATATTGAATCCTCTCGCTGAACGATTGTCATATCTTCCGGATTGGAAGGGACATAGGTGCCTGTGAGTGCACCTTCCTTTCCCTCCTTATCGTATAGTCTGAAGACTTTGCCCAGCTGACTGTAGCTGTTAGGATTGCCCCATCGGCAGAGAGAATAGCTGTCCCACAATATGCCGTAATTGTCAGTGGAGACAATGAAGGGAACGGAGACTTTGGTGTTGTACTGGTAAAGTTCCTCATTCCTGCCTTTATAGTTGAATTCATCGCTCTGGTGCTGACCGAGTCCGTATATGCCCTCATCATCTGAGAGTGACTTGAAAGTCTGGCTGACTGTATACCCTTTCGTCCCCTCCACTTCGATAGGAGAGAACTTCCTTCCTCCGTCCGCTTCTGAGAGGATTAGTTTTCCGCCTTTGTCGTAGAATCTCACGTCTCCCGTCTCAAGTGACACGGTAGCGGTTATGGAGGAAGTCACAACAGATAGTGCAGAGTCTGTCTCCACTACATCGAACTCCACCTCTTTCTTCTCTCCTGCCACTGCAAGGCTCGCTTCAGGGGCGAATTCCTTGTCAGGTGTGGCGCTGACGCGTATGATCTTGTCTCCGCAGACCTGCAGGCGCACGATCTTCACCCCGTATTCATCAGGAGTGTGGATATTTACACTGACCTCGCCGGCCTTTTTTTCATATGCATGACTGACTCCTGACACGAGCAGGATTCCACATAGCGACAAGCCTGGGATGGCAGATAGTCTCATAGTTTTGTTAGTGTTGGTTTTCTAATATGCAAAATTAATAAAAAAATACGTAAGTGACTTATCTAATTAAGATGATAAAATAAACTGGACTAAATAACTATCTTGTATATGATCATATACGAATTGTGTAAAATTCAGCGTTATAGAAAAGTTGCGGCATTTCGCATGTGAAGGTTTGTATAAGTAATAACGGTTTGAAATTATGATAAAGGTATATATTCGGATTCTGTTGATAATGGCAGCCGCGATGTATCTTATCGGGTGCCAGGGTACCAAGGTGCCTGCAGATGGTGTGGAGAATACGGGTGCACAGCCTGTGATCATACCCGACTATGTGGATATTGTGATCCCTCCCAATATTGCTCCGATGAATTTCGAGGTCGATATGGAGGGAGATGAATTTGTGGCGCGGGTGACGGGAGCGCACGGCAAGCCTATTGTGGCTTCCGGAAATCCAATACAGTGGAATATGGATGAATGGCGAGATCTTCTTGAGAATAACAGGGGGAAGGATCTGAACTACGAGATATTTGTAAGGAATGGCGATAAATGGAAGCTTTATGCCTTTACCAATCATGTGGCACTTGAGGATATAGATCAGTATATAAGCTATCGGCTGATAGAGCCTTCTTTCGTGCAGTATTCTGCCCTGACACTCAATCAGCGTGACCTCACTTCATTTGAAGAGACGGTAATATTCAACAATGCGGCACCTACCGATGAGCGCAGGGGCCAATGCATGAATTGCCACGTGGTCCGCAACCATTACAGAGACAAGGCATCGCAGTTTCATGTCAGGAACAGAAACGGAGGCACAGTCATCATGGCGGGAGATTCCGTGGTGAAGATCGATCTCAAGACCGACAGCACGATTTCGGCAGGCGTGTATCCCTCCTGGCATCCTACAGAAGATCTCATAGCATATTCCACCAACGACACACAACAGAAATTCTTTTATTCCGGCGACCGCAAGATCGAGGTCTACGACAGGGCTTCCGATCTGATACTATATGATATGAAGACGCATCAGGTGCAGTCCATTGCCAACGACCCCTCACTTCTTGAGACATTTCCTTCGTGGAGTCCTGACGGCAGTAGGCTTTATTATTCCGTAGCCCGTTATCCCGGGGGAGTGACGCCTGAAAATATCGAAAACCATTACCGGGATATACGTTATGATATAGTCTGTCGGGATTTCGACATGCATACCCGCAGGTTTTACGGGCCTGACACTGTGGTGAATGCCTCTGCTGCCGGAGAAAGCGCTCTGCTTCCGCGTGTTTCGCCAGACGGGAAATACCTGTTATACTGCAAGGCCCCATTCGGAACGTTCCATATCTGGCATAAGGAAAGCGATCTTTGGATAAAGGATCTCACTACCGGTGAGGACCATGCGTTGTCGAATGCCAACAGCGATGACACGGACAGCTACCATACATGGTCGTCCAACGGCAGATGGATTGTCTTCAGCTCACGCCGTGACGACGGCAGCTATACCCGTCCGTATCTCGCATATATAGATGAAGGGGGACGCGACTCAAAGGCATTTGTCGTGCCTCAGAAAACCCCGGCATATTATAGGGAACTGATGAAGTCATACAATGTGCCGGAATTTCTCGTGCAGCCGGTCACTGTGTCGCGCTCCGACATTATCCGGAGGGTGAACGCCCCTGCACGTCAGGTTGAATTCAAGAAATAACTTGCTGTATGATAACAAAGGAGGCGGAAAGTGTTAACACTTTCCGCCTCCTTTGTTATGGCTGACTGTCAATTCTTAGGTTCGATTCCCATATTTTCGAATATAAAGGAATAGATGTCGGTGTATTCATCAATGATCTTGGCGATAGGCTTGCCCGCTCCATGTCCGGCTTTGCTGTCGATGCGTATGAGTTTTGGCGCATCGCCGGTGTCGGATGCCTGAAGAGTAGCGGCATATTTGAATGAGTGTGCGGGTACGACCCTGTCGTCATGGTCGGCTGTTGTCACTAATATTGCCGGATAAGGCGTGCCGTCGTTCTTTATATTGTGGATTGGGGAGTAGGAGAGAAGATAATTCGCCATTTCGGGAGAGTCATCGGATGTGCCGTAGTCATGAGCCCAGTTCCATCCGATGGTGAAGAGATGATAGCGCATCATGTCCATGACGCCTACGCGCGGAATCGCTACCTTGAATAGATCCGGACGCATGTTTGTCACTGCTCCCACAAGAAGTCCGCCGTTGCTTCCACCCTCGATGGCAAGCAGGTCTTTTTGTGTCCATCCTTCATCGATCATATACTCGGCGGCGGCGATAAAATCTTCGAATACATTCTTCTTGTCAAGCTTTGTGCCGGCAAGATGCCAGTCTTCTCCATATTCTCCGCCTCCGCGCAGATTCGCCTGTGCATAGATGCCTCCGTTTTCAAGCCAGAAAAGACGGTTGGCTGAAAATCCGGGATTAAGTGTTACGTTGAATCCGCCGTAGCCGTAAAGATACACAGGATTCTTGCCGTTTTTCTTAAGTCCTTTCTTATAAGTTATGAACATCGGTATCATGGTGCCGTCGGATGAAGGATAGAATACCTGTTCGGTGACGTAGTCATCAGGATTGAATTCAGGAAGTTCAGTGCTTCGGAAAAGCCTGCTGTCGCCGGTGGCGGCATTGTATGCCATGATCTGCGAGGGTGTGGTGAACGAAGAGAATGCGTAGAAAGTCTCCGTGTCATCCGGATTAGTTGAAAACGCGAGTGTTCCATAGCCTGGGAGTGTGATTTCACGCTCCTTTGTGCCGTCCTGATTATACACATATGCATGGTGCGATGCGTCCTTGTCGTAGGTAAGGATAAGCTTATCGCCTGCGAAGCGAGCGTCAACGAGCACCGCCGTGTTGTTTTCCTGCACAAGATCCTGCCAGTTCTTACGCTCCGGTGTCTTTATGTCTGCTGTCACAAGTCTGTATTTTGGAGCATCAGCCGAAGTGAAGATATAGAGCTTTCCGTCGCGGGCATCAATGACGCTTATGTCGTTGTCCTGTGATTCTTCTACCGTAATCCACTTTGATGCGGGATTAGTGAGGTCTTTGATATATAGGGAGTTCCCGTTTCCTGCCCCTCCACCCATCACAATGAGTGTAGATTCGTCGTCGGTGATGTCTACGCTGTGGAAATGTAGGGGTTCGTTGCGGTTTTCATATATGACCTTGTCGGAGCTTTGAGGAGTTCCGATCTTGTGATAGTACACTTTGTGATATTCGTTGGCGTTGGAATATTCCTTGCCTTTTTCAGGCCTGTCATAAGCACTGTAGTAGAACCCGTCGCCATGCCATGCCGCGCCGGTGAATTTCGCCCATTCTATGTGGTCGTCGAGAAGTTTGCCTGTGGCTGTATCCATTACGTATATCTCAGTCCAGTCGCTGCCGCTGCGTGAGATCGTATAGGCTGTATATTTACCGTCGTGTGACTGATAGACTCCTGTCAGGGCAACCGTGCCGTCGTCTGAAAGTGTGTTAGGGTCGAGAAAGACTTCCCCATCGCCGTCAGGAGTGTCCGAGCGGTATAGGACAGATTGGTTTTTCAGGCCGTCGTTTTTGAAGAAGTAATATTTCCCATCGGCTTTCTTCGCCGGAAGTCCGATTTTAGGGTAATTGTTAAGCTGCTCGATTCTGTCGCGGATTTTCCCTCTGAACGGTATTTTTGAGAGGTATTCCTGAGTGACTGCATTTTCAGCCTCTACCCATGCGAGGGTTTCGGCAGCTGTGTCGTTTTCTAAAGGACGGTAGGGATCGTTGACTTCAATTCCGTAGTAATTGTCGATCGTTCCGTCGGAAGGTGCCTCCGGATAGTTGATGTTGTTGTTCTGTTTGGAGCATGATGCTATGGCGAGTCCCATAAGCGCAATGATTGTGGATTTGCGTTTCATATCGTCAGTTGTGTCTTTTGAATGCAAAATTAAGAAAAATAACCCGGTTTAACAAATGAATATCATGTAAAAAGGTTATTTCCCGTTGTCCATAAGAGTGTTGATGACCGCAAGCACGTTACGGAATTCAGGGGATGTCGCGATTAGTGCCGGATCTTCGATATATCTGTTCATGTTCTCCGCCCATTCACGGTGGAACATGGTGGAGCGGAGAATTTCGTTGTATCGCCTGGCAAGTCGTATCTCTCCGTTCATCAGTGCATCCTTTACCATATATTTCAGGAAGAAAACCCGCTTGCCGTATTGTACGGTATGCTCCATCGCCCATCTGTAAGATTCGTTGAAGCGTGCCATATTATAATATACCGGTACATTTACGAATGCAGTCATGGTAAAGGGCTCTGAATGGCGGGCGTCTGTTCTCTTTGGTGTATATGCCGACATGTCTTCCTGCGGCTGCCATAGATTTGCCAACGCGAGATTCTTGAGCATGCGCATGGTGTAGTTTGGCGGTTCCTTGATCCTCGACATTATCCCCAGAATCCCTTCCCAGTCGTTTTTGTCAAGATATTGAAGCATCAGGACCGTGGCTCGCAGCTGCTCGCTTTTATGTTCTGAAGTGCATCCCCACCATATGCCGCAGCAGAAGGCTGCGAGACTTAGCCATCTGGCGACTTTATTGTTTTTAAGCAATGACCTTCCGTTTATTAGCGAGAACAGCAGAAATACGGCTGTGGATACGATGAAAGGCATCCATAGATATTTATCGTAGCTTTCCATCATCAGGTCGGGAAGCCCTTTCAGATAAAGGTAGTCATTGTCTACTGTATTGCCTTGAAAATATGTGTAATATAGAGGTGGCACGACGATTAGAAGTGCGACCGTAATTAAGATTGTGGCATAATTGATATAGGATTTCTCCTTTATGGCGGGGCGGAGTGCCGAAATTGAGCAAAGGACAGCACCCAATAGTGCGAAATATCCCGCTATGAAATAGCATATTACGCAAAAACATGAAATTGTCGTCGCGATCACCGGGCTATGTGAGTTCAGCTTGTAGAGAAGAATCGCCCCGGCAGTGAAGATGAAGCCGAGTGTATTTGAAAAGATATAGCCTGTGGTCTTCATCGAGATCCAGGCTTCATCAATCTGAACCACTGACACCAGGAGGGCAAAAGGCACAAGGAAAGCCAATGGCGCCGCATGGCAGGAAAGACGGAATGCCTTGCGTATCAGAAATGCCAGAAGCAGCCATAGGATGATGAGTGCCGTAGAGCCAAGCCACGGATGATACATAAGCTGTGTCAGCCATGCTCCTGCATATCGCAGAAGTCCCCCGGGATAATAAAGAAACTGTCGGAAGAACAGTTGTGTAGGTTCAAAGAGCGACATTTCGTCATACCAGGGCAGCATGAATCCGTTTTTAACGGCAAGTATCCAGTAGCAGAACGCTATGAATGCCACATTGACTATTATATTGAAGGAGATAATCCGATTAAAAGATTTCATTTGCTTTTCAGTTCATGTACGGAAGAATGCAATGATGCGGAAGAGTGCTCATTTTTAAATGAATACTGGAATCGTCCGCACAAAGATACGAAAGAATCAGCATATATGCAAATAGGCAGGCATATGCCTTATCTGAAAAAAGCAGTAAAGGCATGCTTGTACTTCAGCATGCCTTTACTGATATTTATTGTTTATTGTGAATGTCGTCAGAATACGCGCTTGATGGTCTTTGAACCCTTGTCGACGATATAAATGTGACCTTTTATGGTTTTATCCACAGGCAGTCCGTTGAGATCAAAGATTCTTTCTGATCTTTCATTGTCTCCGGGCAGCTGCTCGATTCCGTCATGTTCAGGATTGTTGAATTCTACCAGACCGGAATAGTAGGGATCTTCCTCTCCGGGCACACGGTGAAGGGATATATAGCCTATCTTGTCAAAATCCTCAATCGGGATATAGATGGTATGCAGCACTGTTTCTCCGGGATTCTCAATGTCGGGAACGTCGCAGTTGAACGGCACCTCTACCATGTCATGCTTAAGTCCTTCGAACAGATATGGCTCAAACGTGTACAGTTCGTCATTTATATATAGTGACCAGTATATCTCGTCCTTCGGAATTATGTAATTGTCGATACTGATGTTGGGAAGATAGAATTTGAAGCCAATGCAGTTGCCGCTTAGACCATAAGGCTGATATGATATCGGTGCGATATCCTGAGGCACCGGACTGTGTTCTGCCTTATCGGGATGAATCAACGGGCAACGATATGCGTACATATAGTGCAGATAACGGTCGTTGTCGTTAATGATAATGGTCTGACCTGTCTTCATGGTCTTGGTCTCGGCATCATATTCCATCACAAATTTGTCTGAAAGCTCATAAGCCCATACATACTTGCTGTCGGGATAAGCCATGGCTCCGAAGAAGAATCCCATCATGTTGTAGCCGGGAACCTCTCCAAGATATTGTCCGTTCTCAAATGTAACCTTGTTGCCGTCGAGAGTACCTTTTACCCATGAGTCAGGACAACTCTGGCAGACACCACGAAGATACACATCATTGCCGTCGAATCCGACACCGATTTTAAATCCGCTGTAGTTGCTGATCATAAGCATTTCTTCAGTGACGAGTCCTGCTGGCGGAGTAACAGTCTCATACAGGTTAGGCTTATATGCGCAGTCCCAGTCGGCATAGCCTTGCCATAGACCTTGATTGTTGGTGATGCCTACAGCCCATTCTCCTCCTGATTTTTCCATCTCGATGGTGCCGTCTTCAAGTATACTGTAGACTACTTCTCGTTCGGCAGAAGGCCAATAGGTGCCTTCGTTCTCGTTTACCAGTTCACGTTCGAGACGGTCTACATAATAATCGTAGATGTTACCGTCGCGTTTTTCGATCAGCACTGGCTGAGGAAATGTCACTGTAATCTTGTTGTCTTTCAGTGTGCCTTCCACATACGCCTCTGTCGGAAAGCGGGGAATGATATTGTAGATATACACCTTGCCATCGTCAGAATAGACAATGTTGGTAGGAATATCTGAAAAGACGTCGAGTGCAGGCACAATACCCATGAAATAGAAATAACCGTTGCCCGATTCCAGATAGTTGGTTTTCTTTCCCTGGGGGTTGAGGATGAGGTCGGGCAGATCTTTGCCCGCTTTTGCCGGGGCTTTGATCATGCGGCTTCCTGAAGCATCGAGCGGGTTTATTGCACGTGCAGGATCTTTTGAATCGAACTGCGCGTATCCGGCAATGATGCCTGATAAAAGCGCTATGGAGGTAATGATTGATTTTTTCATTGGGTGATTGGTTTTATTTACGTATGGATACAGTCTTTCCGTTGACTACGTAAATACCGTTGTTGAGTGATTTCACATCATCAGACGAAGCGTTTTCCAGCATTTTGGTTCCGTTGATGCTGTATACTGTCACTCTGTCGCTGGTTTCCGTTATCTCTACAGATGAATTTTTAAGGGTGTTTATGCCGACACAGTTGAAGAAGAACTGCTGGCTGCTTTTCCCGTCGAACTGTTTGTCTCCGATTGTGAAGGTGACCGACTGGCAGCCTTCTTCGTTATTGCATGTCCAGACATAAGGCACTGCGGGAATCTTGGCAGATGCCTCTACATCGGTGTCGCCACCGTTGCATACGATTGTGCCGGCATCGGTCGTGACATTTCCGTATTTGAAGCAGTCAGGCATCAGCGAGATCTCGATCGACTTGAGTGTCTCCCCTTCAGGAGCAGTTACCGTAAACTCGTTGTTGGCAAATACGCGCCACTGTGGTTCGTATGGCCCGTCGGCAAGCATATACATAGGATCCCTTGGCGGCATCATCATTGCACCTTCCGGATCGACCCAGTCTTCGGGGTAGATCTTGAAGCTGATACGGTATCCTTCGTATTCCACCCATTCTATCGGCATGACGCGGTCATCGCCCGGCTCATAAGATCCGGAAAAGGTGAATCCGTCTTTGCCGAAGAGGTCTGCTGAAATTTTTACGGAGTCTGCCGCATTGGATTGCATGGATACCGCAAATGCAGCTGCCATTGCGAGAAAGTAGATTTTCTTCATATCAATCTGGTTAAAAGTTATAAAATAGATATCTGATTGTCAGTACTAAGAAAAGTTCCGTATGGAATGTCATGGAAAGGCGACTTTGGATGAGTGCAGCCTTCCGTCGGAGTAAATATCCACACGTATGAGCAGGCCGCCTGCCGGAGTAATGACAGGATTGCCCTGAAGATCATACCATAAGGTGGAAATGATTTCAGCATCTGCCTCTATACTGTCGGCACCTAGAACCGGTACGGGTTCGCCTGCATATGCTGAGGAACAGGAGTTGAGGATATTCCCGTTTGAGTCGATTATGAACGCAAGAGCCCTGACCTTCTCAGGGTCGACTGCTATGAGGGCGCCTGAATCGTTGGTGATGTTGTCGAGACTGAATGTCACCTCGTGCTCGTAGATTTGGAATGCCTGAATGCCTGAAGGGAGTGAATTCTCAACCCCGAGTGCATGGTCGTTGTTTACAACTACATCGTTGTAAACGAGTCCGAGAACCTTGCCGGGCGAGTTGGCAAAGAATTCTGCCCATTCACCTGGAAGATCTGTTGAAATCTCTCCGGAATAATAGTTGGACTGGACCCATGTGGGATCGGAAAGCCCGTCGGCTATGAGCAGATATCCTACAGTCAGGGGCTTGTCGGTGTCGGCAATAGGGGTTATGCGGGTTTTCGCTGTCAGTTGCGAATGTGAGTCTGTTGAGAAAGCGACAGTGCATGACATGATGAAGTCCGTTTCCTGATTCCGGTATGTGTCCCATTGTGCCGGAATGAGCATCGGATCCATTGACACGCAACGGTCTATCCATGACGCGGGAAATCCCTTTATGCTTGAGGGATAGGAATTGGTGATTGCCATCTTGTCTCCGTTGTGCCATGAAGCGGCAACAAACTGATAGCCATATTTCTCCTTCATCCATTCAAGCGCCGCGTATCCGCGGGGGCAGTTGCCGCACCAGAGTCCGGTGTATTCTTCTATCAGAGGAAGGCGTACGGGAAGTATGTCGGTATATATTATTTTTGATTCTGAAGATGATAATGGATTGGTGTTGATCTCGTTGTTGACACGCGTCACGGTCACTTTTACCGGATAGGCTCCCTGGCTGTCATTGACCGGGAGACTGAACTTCGCTTCAGCGCCGGCGCCGAGATTATTTTTAATAGGTTCCGGGAATTTATATATTGAGGTGCCGGTGTCATCACCTACAGCCCATTCGCATTCGATTGATGAGATTGCCTCTGAGCCGTAATTAAGGACTGAGAAAGAATATTGTCCTTCCTCTCCGGTGAGTGTCACCGTACGGTCTGGAAGCTCCGGAACTGCGGAAATTGTATCGAAGTCTCCTTCAAGCCGGATATTCATGGCGCTCTGAATGCCTCCGGGCTCCTTGTCGATATATGGGGTCCACTTTAAGGATGTACGGTTTGAATGAAACCACAGGGCACCGGGATTATTCCCCTTCACTACTGCCAGCGGCGCAGCTGTATTGTCGTTTAGTTCCTTGATTGTGAATGAGTATCCTATATATATGGGTTCGGCGGTGATCTCGAAAGGTTCTGCAAATGTGGCGGTAAGGATACCATTGTCGATGGCTGCCTCAGCGCTGCATATGTCGGGGACATTGACACGGAGCCCGTTGACGAGTTCTACATTCAATTGCCGGGTGAGAAATGCCGATAAGGATTCGTAAGAATCGGCGTTGCCCGGCATATTCACTGATATTCCAGTGATCTTTGCTCCCCGGAGCGCGGGGTCATTCAGGCATACTGCCACGTCGCAGGTCTCTTTCCTGCCTGTTCCATAATAATTTATCTCGTCTCCGTCGAAATTAAAGGAGTAGGATCTTTCAGTGGCTCCGGCGGAAAGCAGCGATAATGCTGCTATGATTAAGGATAGAGGTTTTATCATAAATTATGGTGCTTGTTTACGGATTGATTATTAATAATCTTTTGCGGATGCAAAGATATAAAAAAAAGAATTACGACACAATAGGTTGACGATTTTTCAGATGCTTTTATTGGTTTGTGGTAAAAACAACGGTTTGAATCCTATTGAACTGCCGTAGAAGGATGCCGGTTTTATTTGCAGAAGTGGATAAGTTTTGCTAATTTTGCGATATGAAGACTTTTGCATCCAAGATGGTTGCCCTGTGGGCGTCTTTTATGGTCCTGATGTTTACGGGATGCATAAAAAATGAGTTCGAGATCAATTTTGAATTTCCGAAGGATCATATAGGCAACTATCTTCTGACATATTACGCCTGGGATTCCCGGGGAGGCAGATGGATAGAGCAGACTGCGTCAATACAGGAAGGAGTCGCCTCGGTAGGATGTGTCACCCGTTTCCCTACTCTTGTCTACATAACGGATGCCTCCTCTTCCAATTCAATGATCCTGTATGCTGAAAGAGGCGACAGAATCAAAATTTCCGGAGATGGGAGGGATATGAAGGAATGGAATGTAAAGGGAAATTCCATGTCTGAGCGATGGGCGCAGTGGCGTAGGGATGCATATGCCCGGAAAGACGATCGTAAGGCTTTTGAAAAGAGCATAGGTGATTATGTAAGTAAGAATGCATCCGATCCTCTTTCTGCTATACTGCTTCTTACCGAGTGGAACCGCAGGGAAAACCCCGAGGGCTTTCTGAAGTTGTGGAATTCCATAGACAGTGACGCACGTAGCCAGCAACTTGTGGAGATGTGCGGCGCTACCGATCTGCTTGGAGTGGAGTTTACTGCGACAGCGGAGGGTAAGCTCGCATATGAAAAGGATAGGGCATTGAAGTCGCTTGTGGTCAGATCGCTTGATAACGGGTTGGATACCCTGAAATTCAATAAGGTGAAAGGGACGTTGCTATATTTCTTTGCCGAAAACAACTCTTCCAGACAGGAAACAGTGGACACTCTCAAGAGCCTGGTCAAGCTTTATCCCGATTCGGCAAAGAGGATTTTGTCAGATATATATGTTGATTCCGACAGCATGACATGGAGGGGAGCGATACGGAGGGATTCTTTGAAGGGAGTGGTCCGCGCATGGCAACCCTATGACCTCGGAGATGATGGTATGGTAAAGCTTGGGGTCACACGTCTTCCCTGGTATATAGTGAAAGACAAAAACGGCAAGGAATCTTATTCAGGCTGCGACATAAAGTCTGCCGTCTCGGCATTCCGGAAGGAGATGGAAAAGAAAGAGACGAAACCCGCTGCGAAGACTGCCAATAAGCAAACTTCTGCCGATAAACCTAAAAGCAATAAATAATGCTGACGAAAGTTTATTCAGCCGCCATATCTGGCATAGATGCAATAGTGGTCACTATTGAGACTGCAGTTCAGAAAGGGATCGCGTTCAGTATTGTCGGTATGCCAGACACCGCTGTAAAGGAGGCATATACGAGAATCACTACCGCGTTGCAGCAAAGCGGGATAGGATTCCCCCATAAAAGTACTGTGATCAATCTGTCGCCTGCCGACGTGAAGAAGGAAGGCGCCGCATTCGATCTTCCTATGGCTATCGGTGTGCTTGCAGCCAATGAGAAAGTGCCCGTGGAGCATCTTTCAGAATATATGATTATGGGAGAGCTTTCTCTTGATGGATCGGTGTTGCCGGTGAAAGGAGTCCTTCCTATGGCGATCAAGGCAAGGGAAATGGGGTTCAGGCGACTTATAGTGCCTGAAGCTAATGTGACGGAAGCTGCGGTGGTCAACAAGGTGGAGGTTTTCGGGGTAAGAAATCTCGCGGAGGCGGTAGGAGTCATCGCCGGGACTTCTGATATAGAGCCTACGATTATCAATACACGTGAGATATTTGCCGCTGAGGCTGAAAACTTTGATTTCGACTTTTCGGAGGTAAAGGGGCAGGATAGCGTTAAGAGGGCATTTGAAGTAGCCTGCTCGGGTGGGCACAATATACTCATGGTGGGTCCTCCTGGTGCCGGAAAGTCGATGATGGCAAAACGTCTTCCATCTATTCTCCCTCCTCTTAGTCTTGCTGAAGCACTTGAGACGACAAAAATTCATTCTGTGGCAGGAAAATTGCACAGGGGATCGATGCTGATGACCAAGCGTCCTTTCCGCACTCCTCATCATACAGTCTCGCCTGTTGCTTTGGTTGGTGGCGGCACAAATCCCATGCCCGGGGAAATATCGCTTGCCCATAACGGCGTTCTCTTTCTCGACGAGTTCCCGGAGTTCAGCCGCACTGTGCTGGAAGTGCTCAGACAGCCTATCGAGGACCGGACCATAACGGTGTCGCGTGCAAAATATACGGTGGATTATCCTGCATCTTTCATGCTGGTGGCATCGATGAATCCATGCCCCTGCGGATATTACGGGCATCCTACGAAGAAGTGCACATGCCAGGTGGGTGCGGTGGCTAAATATATGAATCGTATAAGCGGTCCGCTGCTTGACCGTATCGATATTCAATGTGAGATTGAGCCGGTAGCTTTCGATGATATGGCAAACAAGGCTCCCGCCGAGTCAAGCGCGTCGATACGCGAGCGCGTCATTAAGGCACGCGCTATCCAGAATCTCCGCTTCAAGGCAGAGAAGGGCATCTACTGCAACGCGCAGATGAATTCCCGCCTCCTGCATCAGTATGCGTGGCCCGACGAGCAGGGGCTCGCCAAGCTCAAGGACCGCATGACGAAGCTCAACATGTCTGCCCGAGCCTTCGACCGCATCCTCCGCGTAGCCCGCACCATTGCTGACCTCGAATACGCTGCCTTGATGACTCCCGAAGAAGCCGTAACAGCCCCCGTCCTGAGCCGCCACATTGCCGAAGCCATCGGCTACCGCGCCCTCGACCGCGCCTCCTACGGACAGATCTTCTGAAGCCACTTCTGCGCGCACTAAAGTTTGCGCCCGAAACAAAAAATGCTTATGTTGGCTTCCCGAAGCTAATTTTTGTTTAGTCTCCGGGCTTCAGCGAGTTGAAAATACAAAAGCAAATTTTTGTTTAGGTTCCGGGCTTCAGCGAGTTGAAAATACAAAAGCAAATTTTTGTTTGGGCTCCGAGCTTCAGCGAGGAAAAAAGTATTACTCATAAATTCTAATCGCAATGGACAGAATATGGACTGGTAATAATCGAGCTTCCTGGCATGACTATACTTCTCGGTGTATATATCATTTAACTTTGATGAAGCATCCTGAAGTCCCGGCATTCGGCATGCTTGCTGGTGATTGTCATTTGCCTATAGGCTCTCCGGGAAGTTCCTATATCCGCGTTTCAGAGATTGGATTTGCCATAAAGCAAAGTCTTCGCCATATTTCCGATATTCACCCTGCATTGCGTCTTTTCCAATACGCACTCATGCCTGATCATCTTCACATTATTTTATCAGTGGAGGTTGAACTTGATGAGATTGTTGGGCGCAAGCTTGGAGCCTTCAAGGTTGATGTAAATCATCGAGTTGGGATTGATCACGTCTTTGATAGAGGATTCAATGATCAGATATTGACAAAATCACGAAAACTTGATATAATTTACAATTATCTCCGTTCTAATCCCTACCGCCTGGCAATCCGCAGAGCATATCCCGATTTCTTCACCAGATGCAATAATCTGATCATAGGCGACAC
>JAIDQZ010000118.1 GCA_029062005.1 Muribaculaceae bacterium
GTGGTCCCACTTGGGCTTGAACCAAGGACTCCCTGATTATGAGTCAGGTGCTCTGACCAACTGAGCTATAGGACCTACGCGTTTTGCGTTTGCGAGTGCAAAGTTACAGTTTTTTTTTTGAATGACCAAATCTTTTACCGTTTTTTTTTATGAGCCATCCCGTAATTTGCAGTTTTTTTTGTTGTCGATAGTGATTTTTCTTCAAAATTGATTAATTTTGTATCCCCTTAATGTAACCTCAGGTGTAGGATAAAACCGTTATAGATAAGAGTAAATATATATAAAGAAGTCGGGCATGACCGTAAGAGAAGAATTATTGGAGATCCGTAGCAGACTGGATGGAGCTTTCGACCGTCGTGAGCGAGAGGCTATCATTTTGCTTATCTTTGATTATGTCAAAGGCTGGAGCAGGGTAGACCTCATCATAAACGAAGGAAAGGAACTATCAGATTTCACCAGGCACGAAATAGACTTTATTGTCGATCGTCTTCTGCTTGGTGAACCGATTCAATACATCACCGGAACGGCTCGCTTTTATGGCATGGACTTTAAAGTGGGTCCCGGAGTATTGATCCCTCGTCCTGAAACAGAAGAACTTGTAGACTGGATTTGTGATAACTCAGAAGGAAAGTCAGATCTCCATGTGCTTGACATAGGCACAGGCTCAGGATGCATAGCAATAGCCCTTGCCAGACATCTTTCATTTCCTGATGTCGATGCTCTTGACTTCAGCAAGAAGGCCATTCAGCAAGCTAAGACCAATGCAGAAACCTTGGGTGCCAAAGTGAAGTTTTTTGAGGCGGATATGTATCACTGGCTCCCGACTCCAGGCTCATATGATATCATAGTAAGCAATCCTCCATATATAGCTCCAGATGAAAAAAATGATATGGAGGTGCGCGTCAAGGATTTTGAACCGACCGAGGCATTGTTTGTCGAAGGAGACGACCCTGTCAAGCCTTATCGAAGGATAGAAGAAATAGCATCGGTAGCCTTGCGCCAGGGTGGAATGGTATATCTTGAATTGAATCCTCGTTTTGCTGATGAAGTTAAAGCTTTTTTTGAATCTAAGGGCTGGAATGATGTCGAGATCCGAGTTGACTCATATGGCAAGAAACGGATGCTTAGAGCAACAACCTGTGACCGATAATTAATTATCAAGGATCAGCAATCAATTCTACATTCTAAATTTCAAATTCAAAATTAACACATGAAGAGAAAACCTACAGCAGATGAGATGCTTGTGAGGATGGCTGGTCTATGTGCCGGTGCAGAGCAATGTGCCGCCGACATAAGGCAGAAGATACTTAAACAAGGTTTCTCTTCAGCGGAAGCCGGTAAAATGATAGAGTATCTGACAGTCAATAAATATATTGACGATGCCCGCTATGCGAGGGCTTATGCTGTCGACAAGGTTCGTTTTTCCGGCTGGGGAAGGATGAAGGTGAGGATGGGACTCAGGGCAAAAGGATTGTCTGACTCTGTGATTGCACAGGCTTTGGATTATATTCCCGATATGGATTATTCCAAAACCCTTCAAAAAGTGCTTATTGCTAAAAGCCGCAATCTTGACCTTACAGAAATTAAAGACCGTCAGAAATTGTATCGTCATCTTGCATCAAGGGGTTTCGAGTCCCAGCTGATAATTTCCGCGATGAGAAATCTTGTCAACGTACAAAGAGACGAGTCCGGCAAAAAGTAAGGGAATGAAAGGGTTGTTGAGAGACATAGCAGACTTTTTCCTTCCCCGCACTTGCCATTTGTGCGGATGCACTCTCCGTGATTCTGAAACCACTTTCTGCGTAAGGTGCATAGAGACTCTTCCTCGGTCACTCTATCATCTCATGCCAATGAATCCGATGGAACGTCGATTCGCTGGCGTTGTGCCGTTTGTTCGCGCCACCGGTCATTTCATCTATTCACGCAATTCGGAACTCGCTTCCGCAGTCCACGACATGAAATATCGTCAGTTTCCATCCGTAGGCAAGCGCCTTGGCGAGATTGTCGGCGAGGAGCTTATGATGGTCGGATTCTTCAGCGGCGCCGACAGCATTTTAGCCGTGCCCATGCATTGGTGGAAAAAAGCGAAACGAGGTTATAATCAGGTTGACTGTATTGCCCAAGGTTTAAGCGATGCTACCGGTCTTCCGGTGCTGGATGCAATAGAAGCTGTGAAGCCTCATAAGACACAGACATCAATGACGCTTGAACAGCGCCATGCCAATCTTGCAGGATCGTTCCGGGTCAAGAATCCTGCCGCTCTCGCCGGCAGGGGAGTGGTTTTGGTCGATGATGTCTGCACCACGGGCGCCACCCTTCGTGCTCTTGCCGAAGTGATTGCCTCGCAGGTTCCCGACTCCCGCCTGTATATTCTCTCGCTTTGTGTCACTGTCTGAAAAAATAATGATGACAGAGAAAAATGTTAAAATTATTTGGAGATTTATCCATAATGTCGTAAATTTGCGTTATAATTGGGAGAATATGTTGATTTGGCATATTCCTCTCTCCTCTAAAATGTTTAATTATGAATACTCCAGACAAAATGCTTGCAGAAAAGCTTCTGCAAATCAGTGCGATAAAGTTGCAGCCCTCCATACCATTCGTTTGGAGTTCAGGCTGGAACTCTCCGATCTATAACGACAATAGAAAAGCATTGTCTTATCCCGATGTGCGCAATTTTATCAAGATAGAGATGGCGCGGCTGATCATGGAAAATTTCCCTGAAGTCGATGCGATAGCTTCCGTGGCAAACGGTGCCATAGCCTTCGGTCTTCTTGCTGCCGATGCCATGGGTCTTCCATTCGCTTATGTCAGGGACACACCCAAGGATCACGGTCTTGAAAATACTATCGAAGGAAATCTCAAGCCTGGCTGGAAAGTCGTGGTGATAGAGGATCTTATATCGACCGGCGGCAACTCGCTTCGTGCCGTCGAGACTGTCAGCAACGCAGGTTGTGAAGTTATCGGAATGGCAGCGCTTTTCAATTATGAATTTCCGATTGCCCTCAAACGCTTCCGTGAGGCTAATATAAATGCCGTGGCATTGTGTACCTATACTTCAATGCTTGAAGTGGCTGAAAAAATTCAGTTTATAAGCAATGAAGAAGCGGAAACTCTCCGTGAGTGGAGAAAGAACCCGGGTTCATGGGTGCCTAATCTCCCCGATGCATTCTGACTAATGTATAAAAATCAAAACCTTAAATATAATTATGGCAACATATAAAAGCGACGAAGTGTCATTGAAGGCATCTGCTGACAGCGTTTTCAGCCGTCTCAGCAATTTCGAATCGCTCAAAGATCTTCTTTCGCAGGTTCCGGCAGATCAGATTCCGGCAGATAAGAAAGAAATGTTCGACAGCATCAAGCTCACTAACGACAGTATCGAGCTTCCCGGCGGTCCGGTAGGATCAATACGCCTCAAGGTGGTGGAACGTACAGCTCCTTCGCGTATAACGCTCAAGGGGGAGGGAACCCCGGTTCCATTACAGTTGCAGCTTGACATTCATCCGGTAGACGAAAGTTCATGCCGTGCACAGGCAAAAGTGGACATAGAGATTCCAGCCATGCTTCGTCCGATGATAGCGGGTCCGATGCAGAAGATGACAGATCAGTTCGGCAGCGTGTTGCGTTCGATTCCGTTCTGACGAATAATAGATCCGCATAATAGATCAAGGTGGCATGAAAGGCTTCCTATCCTTTCTGAAGAAGGGTAGTCTCTTCTTATCGCTGATGGCTTTGCTGTCGGCTTTTTGTGCATGCAACCAGGTCGACGATGACCGCATACCCTCACTTCCCGTCTATATCAATCTCTCAGGAGCCGGCATGTGGAATACGTATGGTGTGTCAGGTGTAGGCATATCAAGAAATTTTATCAACCGCGACGGAGTGATAAGCCCGTCAGGATTTCCGTTCACCGCCACCACCTATCTCGGTTTTGGCGGTGTTCTGCTTATAGGGGGTGTAGATCCTTTCACATCCGAGCCAAATGTTCCGCTTGCTTATGATCTTGCATGTCCGGTGGAATGCAGTTCTTCAGTACGTGTATATATAGATCAGGACAATCTGGATGCCGTATGTCCCGAATGCGGCTCACACTACGATGTCGTGATGGCGGGCGGGAGTCCGGTAGCAGGTCCGGCATTGACCGGGAAATACAAATACGGGCTTCGGCGTTATGTGTGTGACCCTGCTCAGGGAGGCGGCTGCATAGTCCATAATTAACGTGTATTGAGGACAGAACGGGATTTTCATTATTAAAAATTTATCATTGAATTAAATGGAAGAACTGCTTTATATGATTTTGCGAGGAATCGTCATCGGTGTCGTGGTTTCGGCTCCGATGGGTCCCGTAGGCATATTCTGCATTCAGCGAACTCTTGACAAAGGCAGGCAGTCCGGCTTCTTTACCGGAGTCGGGGCTGCTGTTTCCGATCTCATTTACTGTCTTCTCACCGGGTTCGGACTCTCTTTCATCGAGGATTTTATCAACACCCACCGTTCGCCGATTCAGCTTCTCGGGTCTCTTGTCCTCATTTTTTTCGGAATATGGCTTATCCGTAAGAAACCCGATGGATCCATAGCCGCAGACGCCGACCATGGCAGTCCTTCGCGCGAGGGCGATATACTTAAAGGATTTGCACTTACGTTCTCCAATCCCCTCATATTGTTTCTGATAATCGGACTCTTCGCCCAGTTCAATTTTGTGATAGAGGGCATCAAGTTCTATCACTACATGCTTGGTTTCCTCGGTATAATAGCCGGAGCTCTTGGTTGGTGGTGGGTAGTCACTTATTTTGTCGATAAATTACGCGGACATTTCAACCACCGCACCATGAAGCTGATCAATGTAGTTGTCGGCATAATAATCCTGATTTTTGCGGCTGTAGGCATTGTGTCTTCCACAGCCACCTTGCTTTCTGCTTCGGGTAAAAATAATCCGACCATGAAGTCAGACAGCATGACTGTCTCTTTTCGTGTTGCAGACACAGCAATGAAAGGATGGTATGCCGATTTTTCTGGTGAAGACGGTGATATCCTGCGGTTGGAAGTCATTCCGGTCTCTAAGCCTGATCCGTTTGGTGATTCTAAAGTAGATGCCTTGTCGGTAAAGGCGGTTTCTGCATCAGGCGAAGTTCTCGGAGAAGCTACCGTCGTAGATGGCATAGATCCCTATAAGGGGAAAAACTCATGGCGTATCGTTCGCGTCGGCGGCAGCTGGAATCTTTTTGTCGGCAATCGGGAATACCGGCACATATTAAGTTTTACTTATCCTTTTGCCTTTACGTCTGGTCCGGATATAGCTTCGCTTTCTGTGGGAGGCATCTGTGTTTCTGACTATGATGTCTCTGTCGGATCTTGCAAAAGAGAAGATGCTTACGCCGATGAATTGATGTCGGTCTTGCGTGAGATTGATGCAGCCGGCAGACAGATGGCGGGAGTCTACTCGCTTCTCGACTATGAACAGGATGATTCCTATGCCGTGATCGGAGGTAACTACCGTATTGCTGTTTTGCCCGCCGACAGTGCGGGCTTTTTTGATATCTTTTATATCGACGGAGCCAAGGCCAATTCAGCACACTGGACATGCGGTATGAAAAAAGGGAGGCTCATGCCCACCCATTTTGCTGAGGTCTTTGATGTTGAATGGCGTGACGCCGAAGGTGCATGGATGCTTAATGACGTTCAGGCAGATCATGATCCGCTGGCTGCCACACTGACAGTGAAATTCCCTTATCAGAACAGTTCCATGAGGTTTCGCAAGGTGGCGTTTTAAATTTAAATCACCAGCTTCCCGATGCTCCGCCTCCTCCGGTGCTTCCCCCTCCGAAACCACCTCCAAAGCCTCCTCCGAATCCGCCCCCGAATCCTCCGCCTCCTCGTCTGCGGGCTGCGGCACCGAGGGCTGCGGCAGCAGCCATAGCGGCCGCCATGTCTCTCTTGGGAATCCTGAATCTTTTGTTGTCCTGATTGCCGCAGTATTCACAGCGGTATTGTGATACCCCTTCCCCCTCTGTCTGATATGTCGGTTGGCGAAGGGTCCTGTTTCCTATAAAATGGTATGCTCTTGTCCCGCAATGCGGGCAAACGGTATATGAAGAATTGCGAGCAGGATAGGGAGTAACTTCCGTATTGCCGCAGTTTTCGCATTTGTGCACATCATAATGCACCGAGCCGATTTTTTCCTCAAACTGCTGGCTTGGGGTGAGTGATGCCGATGCCTCATGTCCTTTCAGCATACGCATCTTTCCTCCGCAGTTGTCACATTTATGAGATCCGTAGCGTGCATGCCGGTAGTGGTATAGGGCAAGCAGATAGAAAGGAAATGCTGTGAGCAAGGTGGCTATGGAAAGAATTCCGAGTAGAGTAAGGCTTGTCCTCCATTCCGTGGCTTTCTCTGCCATGGATTTGAGTCGGCGTGTCTTCCTCCTTCGTGATATGTAGCTGGCGGCAGCCACGATCCAGAGTAAGAAAGCCACAATGCCGAGGAAAGTAGTCAGGGTTTCCTTACTGATCGGTGCCTCGTCTATTCCTGAATGATTGTCCGGAAGTCCTGAGCGCAGCTCTTCTGCAAATTCCGGATCTGTCATGATCTTTGTTATCATGTCTGTGGCTTCCTCCACTGCACAGTCAAGGCAATCCATGCGCATATTAGGAATCACCGCCTCACGTATAATCCTGCCGCATACAATGTCGGGGAGCACACCTTCGGCACCGTAGCCCGTCTGTATCCTTACCTGTCTGCTGTCAGGCGAAATAAGGAGCAGAACGCCGTTGTCCTTGTCTTTTTTACCCAGTCCCCAACTTGTGAATACCTTCTCTGTGAAATCCTCCACCGTATAGTCTCCTATAGACGGCACCACCGCTACGGCGACCTCGGCGGTAGTGGAGTCGCGCAGAGCCTGCAGCCTTCTGTTGACAGAGCTTCTTGTTGACTCGCTCAGCCGTCCTTCCGGATCAGATACATACTCGTATCTGTTGGTCACGTTCGGATTCTCAATCTCGTCCGGACTGTAGTCGCGAGCGCTTGCTGCAAACGCCGTAAGCGCGGCTACTGCAAAAAGAATGCATCTCGTCAGTAGGATTGATATATTATCCCTTATAATATCTCTAAGTGATTTATCGTTCATCGTTTATCATTCATCTTTTGATCAGACAGCCGGCAGGGAATGCCCGTTAAGTGTGCGGAAAAGATCGAGGGCATACACATCCGTCATGGCAGCCACATGATCGATCACCCCCTGGATTCTGGTGCTCAGGTTATCAGATCTCACATCATACTGTCGTGGTACTTTCTCAAGCAGCAGTCGGGAATAAGCCTTCTCCGGAGCAACCACCGCCCCCACCAGATTTTCCATAAGGTAAGTGATGATCCTGTTGCCCGCAAGTTCGATATCCACCACCTCCGGAGCATTGTATATCTTTTTCCATGCAGTCTCGCTGCATATTGCATAAGCATCGCTGAGTCTGCCCGCAATATTGTTGACAAGGCTTCCGTTATAATCTCCGGCAAGTATTTCTTTTTCATGATCGGCAAATTCCTTTGAGCATCCTCCTACAAGGGCTCCAATCACTTTCGAACGCATATATCCCACCTGCTCGTTAGGATCATCAAGGCGCTTCATCGAGTCTGTCATATATATCCTTTCCCTCTCATCGAAAAAATTGAGGAGGAGGGTCTTCACTTCTTCAGTAGACAGGATCTTTAGCTTATGGGAATCCTCGATGTCCATAATCTGATAGCATATGTCGTCAGCCGCCTCCATAAGGAATACAAACGGATGCCTGGCGTGTCTGCCGTGTTCTATTTCAGGGATTCCAAGGTCTTCAGCCACTTGAAGATAGATTTCCTCTTCCGTCTCGAAATATCCGAATTTCCCTTTCTTTCCGGCGAGAGTGGAGGGATAGGGATACTTCACCACAGATGCAAGCGCGCTGTAGGTCATGGCGTATCCTCCTTTTCTTCTTCCCTCAAACTGATGGGTCAGAAGCCTGAATGAATTGGCGTTTCCCTCGAAATTGGCGAGATCACTCCATTGATGGTGCGTAAGGAGCGGCTTCAGTATCAGACCGGCTCCTTCGGTGAAGAAGCTTGAGATGGTCTTTTCTCCGTTATGCCCGAAAGGAGGGTTGCCGAGATCATGGGCAAGGCATGCGGTGGCAACAATGTCAGCCATATCCCTTAGCTTGGCTGTCCTTATGTCGTAGCCGTGCCGGTCTATCAGTATGTTGGTCGCCTCATTTGCCATAGACCGTCCGACCGACGAGACCTCAAGACTGTGGGTCAGCCTGTTGTGTACGAATATCGATCCCGGAAGCGGAAACACCTGGGTCTTGTTCTGCAGGCGACGGAAGGGGGAAGAGAATATTAGTCGGTCATAGTCTCTCTGGAAATCAGAGCGCGTATGATGCTGAGGGTCGTGATATTGTTCAAGCCCCAGCCGCTTGTCGGATATAAGTCTGTTCCAGTCCATAATGCAAAATTAGTCATTTTATTTGTTAAAAAATCTTTAGGTATTGATTTTTTTTGTAATTTTGCGGAGTTTTTCCAAAGAATGTATGAATTACATCGCTCAAAAGTATTATCGCAGTGGAGACAAGGCATGGTTGTTGATGGTCTCCGTGATGCTTATAGTGTTGGTTTCCTGTGGAAATAAGACTGCTCCCGCCGGCATTGAGTCGGTGATGCCCGAAGAAAGTCAGTTTCATGCCGACAATGACATTGCGATGACCGTCTGCTCGCTTGTCGATGCAGTCAGGGTCGGAGAGGCTCTTGACAGCATCGATTATAATTTCGACGGCATTCTGACCGATGGGCAAGGCACGCCGCTCTATACAGATATAGAAGGGAATCCCGGGGAATGGAAAGTGCGGGTGGTCAGTGGAGAAGAGGCGCAGATAAGCAATCTTTATTTAGGCGATCTTATGACCCACGATTTGCGCAACTACATAATCGGAGCCTTGAATCTCAATTCTGCTGACCTTGCTACCGCATATGTCAATCCTAATGACGAGCATGAATTCATATGGCTTTATGATCTTGGAGATGCCAAGGTCTCTTTCTCAGAGACCGAAACAAAGACCGAGACAGGACTTGAAGGCATTATCATGAAGATCTCCGTCTTCAGGAAGTAGCTTCCTTGCGCAGCAGCCGGTGACCGAACCGGCAACGTAGACATTCATGACGTTCGCAGTATTCCTTTTTCAGGTGTATAAGTGCCTGCGATGCGGAAGCATCCTGCGGTTTGAATCCTAATTGTTGCCACTCCCTTATGATATTGTTCTTTTCCGGTGGCAGCGAGAGCATGAGGTCGATAGCCGACTCTTTTTTCTCGTGGTCGCTGTGCAGCATACCATAAGTATACAGGATAGGAGCCACTACGTTGATAAGCAGGATGTTTATGCTTGGGTCGGAAAGCGATGGCGGATTGGCTGGTGTCTGGTCATCTCCTCCGAAAGTAAGACGCTTGCTCCAGTATGAATCCACCTGCCATCTGAATATCGTTCGCAGCCGTTGGTCATCGCTTCCTGCTGTGAGTATTCTGTCGAGCAGGTCAGGGGTTTCTGCCATTGCTTTTGCGAGCAGGGCTATTCTTCTGTATGGAAGGTTTTGTGGTCGAGTCCTTGAGAACTTCCATGCCGTCTTCGGAATCGGGCGCATCGAGTATTTACGGGCAAGAAACTGATATTCCCTGCACATCAGTTGATAGCGGCGGTCTGTCTGATTTGTCATCGGGTCGAGAAGCCCCGCCTGTCCGAAGAATATGGCTTCCATTTGCAGAATGTTGTCGGAATGCCGTCTCAGATGGTTCAGGTTGATGCTTGAGGCAAGCATCTCGAAAGGGATGCCGTTAAGCCCGAATCCCATTCCTCTGGCGAGGGTGATGAAGCATGCTCCGTTCCAGTCTCCGTTGAGTCTTCTGAGTGTTTCCTCTATTCTTGCCCCCTTATGCTGAAGTCTTTCTATTGACAGTGTCTCAATCCAGTCTGTCCTGCTTATGCTGTCGATCTCATTGAGGCGCGTAGCGCATTTGATCTCAGGACTTGTAGAGCAAAGATAGGCAAACGCACGGTAGAATTTTTCAGGAAGCGTCACCTTCAGCTGAGGTATGGTGGAGCCGTCGCGTCGTAATATCTGGGTGTCGCTGACAGCAACCACGTGAAGGATCACATTGTCGTAAGCCTTGTCAGAGTCGTGGCGATGTCTGTACCAGTCTGAGGCTTTCATATGGATCTCGATATTCCCAACCCAAGTCTTACCGTCGATCTTTACCTTGGCATTGAAAAAATCCGGACCTGAATCCCGGTTGTGGGTTCCCGGGTCTATGACACGCACTTTCTCTCCACTCTCAAGTGTGAAGGGAAGCCCGAGCATACGGTAGCCCCAAAGCAGTTGGAATATTTCTTCCATTAAAATCTATAGGAAATGCGGAAGTCGATGGTCGGATAGACCGGCACAAGCTTCATTAGATCCATATATTCCCCTACCTTGCCGCGGAGGTTGTCAAGGTCGTTGAGTACAGTCCCGTCGTGGGTGACCACTTTAGGCACTCCGCCCCAAAACTGCACACCGGCATCAAACGATGCCTGCCACTTCCCGTCGGCACTGAGCGCACCCCCATATCCGAATCCTAAGTAGGGCCGGAATCTGTTCACTTTAGCTTTTGCACTCACCGTACCGTCTTTGTCCGGCATCATCATATACGGTTTGCCGTCCTTGTAGTCGCCTACATGTACGCCAAGTTTGCCCAGCTCAAGCATCTTGTCCTGAAGCTCCATGGCTATTTCCGGATCAAGGTATATGTTTCCGAAGATAGGCTCGTCTATGATTTCGTCGAGAAATTCATCCGACGTGATTTTCTGGTAAATCCGGTCATACATGTTGAGCGCCAGCAGTGAAGGCATCTCATCCATTCTGTTGATGCTTTTCCCTACGCAGTTTCCCCCTACGAAAAATCCTGCTGTGAAATGCCAGTGCCTGTTTGCCTTGAATGGATATACGTCTACAAGGAGCCTGAAAATGGTCATTGTCGGCTTGGAATCCATTTTGATGTTTTTGTCGATTTCCATGCCGCTTATCTTGCGCATAAGATCCTGTATCTTGTCAAACTTGTCGTTGATCTTGCCGTCGATATAGCTTTCCATACCGAATGTCATGGGAACTGTGAAATTGGGCATCCAGTCCACACCTGCACGCAGTTTCGCCCATTCGGTCATCGGCGATGCCACTTCAAGTCCGAGACCGGTGGTGCCGATATTGGCTGCGATCTCTATTTTGTTAAATACACCGTGCTCATTCATCCTTGCTATAAGGGCATCCGGTCCGGTGGCGTGCTGGGCATAGGCAGAGATTGGCAGCAACGCTGATAAAGCCACGAGTATTTTCAATAGATGTTTCATTTGGCTGTCAATTTTAGATAATTATCATGCAAAAATAGCAAAATATTTTTAAACCTGTGTGATGAAGTAAGAAAAAAAGATTCTTTTTCGGATATTTTTTAGCTTCAGAAGTGTTTTATATAGAGATTCAGATGCGGAAGTTGTCTGTCAAAACGTGATAAATCGATATTGATGAAAAATATAAATATTAATAGAAGAGGCAAGGACAACGGTTGGGTTCCCGACCGTATTGTACGTCGTGAGAACAAAGGCTCCGATACTGTGGGGCTGATGGATTTCGCACTCTCTTCGATATCAGGTGTGAAGCGTGCGGATGTCAAGAAATGGCTCAAATTCGGGCATTTCGCCGTTGATGGTCAGGTCACTAAAGCCTTTGATGCCCCGGTTGCCCCGGGTTCCTCGGTTGAACTCAATGTCAACCGTCCCTTTGTCGTGTTCAGTCATCCAAGGCTCAGACTTGTATATGAGGATGATGATATCATAGTGGTCGACAAGGGTTATGGACTCCTTTCTGTCGATACTGAATCATCAAGAAAGGACAATGTGGACACCGCATACAGTATATTGCGTCAATATGTCAAGTCAGTCCATCCTTCCAATAAGATTTTTATTGTGCATCGACTTGACCGCGATACTTCCGGACTGATGGTGTTTGCGAAAACTATCGAGGCGAAAGAGACCATGCAGCACAATTGGAATAATATCGTGCTGGAACGTAAATACGTGGCTCTTCTCGACGGAGAGATGGAGCGCGAAAGCGGGGAGATCCGCAGTCATCTCGCTGAGACGTCGCAGCATGAGGTATATTCTACCGATGATGCTTCGGAAGGAAAACTTGCGGTGACCCGTTTCAAGGTCCGTAAAAAAGGTAAGGGGCATACTCTTGCCGAGTTCTCTCTCGATACCGGCAGGAAAAACCAGATCCGTGTTCATGCCCGAGATCTCGGGTTTCCCATTACAGGCGACAAGAAATATGGCAACGGCTCCGGACCCCTGCATCGTCTTGCCCTTCATGCAGAGACTCTGAGGTTTGCTCATCCCGTAAGCCGCAAGGATATGAATTTTACAAGTCAAGTACCCTCTCAATTCTATAAGTATGTCTGATCATTTCGATTATATGCCCAAGCCTGAAGGATGGGTTCCTCCGGAGCCAAAGGTGATTGAGGATCCTGAAATAGAGGAGTCGGTTGCAGCTCATGAACCTGTTGCCGATGCTGATGCACAGGATGCTCCGCTGCAGCCTGAAGACAGTACTTTGCTTGAACACATCATCACGCGTTGTGCCAATGTCATTTCATGGGTGTTCGTGCCTCTGCTCATGCCTGTCTACGGTATTATATTGATATTTTCACTCTCATTCCTCTCACTCGCGCCATTCCATTCGAAGTTGATATTTACATTGATAGTCTTCGGTGCCAACTTCGTTGTTCCATTACTTCTGGTGCTTCTGCTCAAAAAGATGGGCATGATCGAGGATGTCGGTCTCAATGGAAGGAAGGAACGCCTCATTCCATATGTGATCACAATTGTTTGTCTTGCAGGTACCGCTGTTTTCCTATATTTAAAGATGGCGCCAATCTGGGTCGCCATGTTTTATGCCGGTGGAGCAGTGGCAGGACTTATCAACCTGATAGTCAATTTCCGGTGGAAGATCAGCGCTCATGCAGCAGGTATAGCTGGACTGGTTGCCATGCTTATCCAGATCACAAAGGAGGGATCTGCGTCGGATGCCATGACATGGTGGATTGTTGTGTCGATTATTGTTGCCGGACTTCTCGGTTCCGCAAGGATATGGCTCGGTCGCCACACCTTGATGCAGGTGCTTGCCGGATCCGCTGTCGGCTTCCTCAGTGTATGGACACTCTCTCTCATTTGATTAATGATTATTAAATTAATAATTCAATTTTCGCTAATCGATAAACCTTGATTGAGCTGGCGAAATTTAATAATAATTGGGGAATGTGATTTATTTGGGAGATTGGTTTTTTTTTATTAACTTCGCACTTTGCAATGTGGCTTTCTTCAGTAATGGTCGCATTCTCTAATTAATCATTTATCATTAATAAATTATCATTAAATAAGATGGCACAGCAAGAAAATCAGAATCAGAATCAGCTTCAGATCCAGCTTCGTCCTGAAGTTGCAGATGGAAAATACTCAAATCTCGCTATGATCGGTCACGGTCCAAATGAATTCCTCATTGACTTCATCTTCGCCGCACCCGGCATGCCGCAGGCTCCCGTCGTAAGTCGCGTCATCATGAGCCCGGAGAATGCAAAGCAGCTTCTCCATGCCCTCAACGACAATGTTAAGAAATACGAGGATAAGTTTGGCGTAATATCACAGCGCCGTTCAGGACAGGCTGGATTCAGCAACAACTGATTCAAGATTCATAATCCCCCAATTTTAAATTATTTTGCTATACATATATAACACATTGAGCCGCACAAAGCAGCCCTTCAAGCCCCTCCATGAGGGGCGTGTCGGTATGTATGTGTGTGGTCCTACAGTCTATGGAGACGCGCATCTCGGACATGCGCGTCCCGCTATCACTTTCGACATTCTGTTCCGTTATCTGTCTCATCTCGGATATAAGGTGCGTTATGTGCGCAATATCACTGATGTCGGGCATCTTGAGCATGACGCTGACTCGGGTGAGGATAAGATTGCCAAGAAGGCGCGTCTCGAACAGCTTGAACCCATGGAGGTAGTGCAATATTATCTTAACCGCTACCATCACGACATGGAAGCGCTCAATGTATTGCCCCCGAGCATCGAGCCTCATGCCTCCGGTCATATCATCGAGCAGATCGAATATGTGAAGAAGATCCTTGAGTCCGGTTATGCCTATGAGAGTCAGGGTTCCGTCTATTTTGATGTGGCAAAATATAATAAGGATCACAATTACGGAAAACTCTCCGGCAGGAATATTGATGACCTTCTCTCCACAACACGCGAGCTTGACGGGCAGGATGAAAAACGCAATCCTCTTGATTTCGCCCTTTGGAAAAAAGCATCGCCTGAGCATATAATGCACTGGCCCTCACCCTGGAGCGAAGGTTTTCCGGGTTGGCATCTCGAATGCTCCACCATGGGTGAGAAATATCTCGGTGAAGTGTTTGATATTCACGGAGGCGGCATGGATCTCATGTTTCCGCACCATGAGTGCGAGATAGCACAGAGTGTAGCAGCCAAAGGTCACGATACTGTCCGCTACTGGATGCACAACAACATGATTACCATCGATGGCAAGAAGATGGGCAAGAGCTACAACAATTTCATCACTCTTGAGCAGTTCTTCAAAGGTGAGCATCCGTTGTTGACACGTCCTTATTCTCCGATGGTGATAAGATTTTTCATCCTGCAGGCCCAATACAGGAGCACAGTGGATTTTTCCGACAAGGCGCTTCAGGCTGCCGACAAGGCGCTGCAGAAGATGATTGATGGCTATCGCCGTCTGCAAGCTCTTGTCCCTGCTGAGAAGTCAAGCGTTGAACTCCCTGATTTTGCCGCTAAATGTTATGAGGCAATGGACGATGATCTTAACACCCCTATGGTCATAGCCGAACTCTTCGATGCATGCCGTTACATAAACCAGGCTACCGACGGACAGATCACTCTCAGTGCAGAAGACTTAGCTAAGTTGAAGGAACTCTTTGATACATTCCTTATCGGGCTTCTCGGCATTCGCGTCGAGGTTTCGGCTGAGGGAGCGGACTCTGCACAGACCAAGGCATTTGAAGGAGCAGTGGATCTGTTGATGGATGTCAGGAAGAATGCCAAGGCGTCAAAAGACTGGGCTACCAGCGACTTCATCCGCGATCGGTTGGCTGCCCTTGGTTTCGATGTCAAGGACACCAAGAATGGTGTTGAATGGAAAATCAGATAAGTGGTAATTAATTGAGAACCTGTACTAATTGAGAATTGAGAATTGAGAATTGAGAATTTTTTTCGACGTTGGAATAGAATAAATTCAAAATTCTAAATTCCCAATTCTCAATTACAAAGTATTTTCAATTCAAAATTCAAAATTCCCAATTCAAAATTAGTAAAGATTCTCAATTGAGAATAATTCCAAATTCTAAATTCCCAATTCTCAATTATTCTCAATTCTCAATTCTCAATTATTCTTAATTCTCAATTCTCAATTCTCAATTCTCAATTAAGAATAATTCTCAATTAAAAAGGATGTCTGTTTACAACTACAAAAGGCGCAAGTCCTCTATTGCCAAAGCCGGCAAGGTGGAGATCGGTGGGACCAATCCTGTCCGTATCCAGTCGATGTGCAACACCAATACCAACGATACAGAGGCGAGCGCAGCACAGGCTATCCGTATAGCGGAGGCCGGCGGTGAACTCGTGCGTCTTACCACGCAGGGAGTCAAAGAGGCTGCTAACATGGCATACATAAAGGCTGTTCTCCGTGATGCGGGATGTGATGTCCCGCTTGTCGCAGATGTGCACTTTAATCCTAACGCAGCTTTTGAAGCAGCCGGTACATGTGACAAGGTGAGGATCAATCCCGGCAACTTTGTCGATGCTGCCCGGACGTTTAAGAAACTGGAATTTACAGATGAAGAGTACGGCAAGGAACTTGATAAGATAAGGTCGAAATTTATTCCCTTCCTTGATTTATGTAAGAAAAACAACACTTGTGTCCGTCTTGGTGTGAATCATGGTTCCCTTTCCGATAGGATAATGAGCCGCTACGGCGATACTCCTGCCGGTATGGTGGAGTCTGTCATGGAGTTTCTACGCATTGCACGTGAAGAAGACTTCGATAATATAGTGATCTCGGTTAAAGCGTCCAATGTCACGGTTATGGTAGAGACTGTCCGTCTTCTTGTAAAAGCCATGGACAAAGAAGGTATGTGCTTCCCGCTTCATTTGGGTGTCACAGAGGCAGGCGATGGGGAAGATGGCAGGATAAAGAGCGCATTAGGCATCGGTACGCTTCTTTCGGAAGGTATCGGCGACACCATCCGCGTTTCCCTCAGCGAGGATCCTGAATGTGAAATACCTGTGGCGGTGAAGCTGCGCGACTACATATCAGAAAGAGTTGGGCATGAGCCTATTCCAGAGCCGGAAACGGTACTTCCCGGAAATGCGCGTGACCATGCGCTGGCATTGCCATATCAGGAGTTCCCGGTTATGGATGTGGACTTCAGTCTACAGCCTGACTGGCATTATGCTTCTACTTCCATGCCCCCCGTCAAATATGATGATGACTTGCCGGTGGTGTTGACTACATCTTCCGTCAACCGCCCAGGAGCAATCATGAGCTGGATCGACCGTTTTGTAGCACTCGGTGCAAAAAATCCTGTGATTGTGATGATGGCGTTCCTTACCGACAGCCTTGAGGACCTGCAGATTCAATCTGCCGCCGATTTCGGTCCAATTCTTCTTGGTGGTTATGCTTCCGGAATAGGCATAGTGGCATCTGAAAAATTCACAAAGGAAGAAGTGAAGAGTGTGGCGCTCGGTATCCTGCAGGCAGCCCGTCTTAGGATATCAAAGACTGAATATATAGCTTGTCCCGGATGTGGCAGAACTCTTTTCGACCTTCAGAAGACTCTTGCTGAAGTAAAGGCACACACATCCCATCTCAAGGGCCTGAAGATAGGTGTCATGGGATGCATTGTCAATGGTCCCGGCGAGATGGCTGATGCTGATTATGGATATGTCGGGGCAGGTCCGGGACGGGTTTCTTTATATAAAGGTAAGGAATTGGTTAAAAAGAATATCCCTGCAGTAGATGCACTTCCGGAATTGCTCGCTCTTATAGAAGAAAACAGGAATAAATAAGCATTCCCGGATATCGTGACAGTATAAAGTTGCAGGTGTTGTGAATTTTAGTATAAATCCATAAAACTTTATGTAAACTTTATTGTTGTTCTTCTGTGTTGATATTTTTTTTGAAAAATTTTTATGAATTTTGGTAAATTTGTATTAATTTTGCAGTCGATTATATAGGTAATTAAGGCTCTTTTGGTTTTTATCAAAAGTCTTGTATTGTGGCATATATGATTTCATTATAACGATAATACAGTAAAAATAAATAATTATCAATAACTTAAAACAACCAGAGATGATGAAAAAAGTACTCTATGGGGTAGCCCTGGCGTTTGTCTCATTGATGACCATGGGTTCTCTCCAGTCCTGTAAGGACGATTGGAGCGACTTGGCAACTCAGACGAAGTATGATGTCGCCGATCTCCAGTATCAGATTGAACGCCAAAAGAATGCGTTGGAAGATTCAATTCGGAAGCATAGAGAGGAGCTCAATAAACTTCTCCCGATCTTGAATGACTACGCTACTGTGACTTATGTAGATACCACCCTTCAAAAGGCTAAGGATGCTCTTGCTAAGTCAGACACAGTAATGTTTGATACTCTTGCAAACAGAATAAACGGTGCACTTGGTCGTATCCAAACACTTGATGATAAGATCACCGGCATTGATACAATCAACAAGAACCGCTATCTTGAGCTTCAGGGTCAGGTGGCAGCGCAGAAGGCTTCTATCGACACTATCAAGAACAGGCTTACAGCGGTTGAAGGTCTTGCTGAGCGTGATTCACTGAGACTTGATACTCTTGAGGAGAGTGTTAAGGAATTGTGGGAAGACATCTTCGGCGATCAGCCCGGAAGCCTTGTTAACAATATCGCTCAGATCGCACGTAAGGTAGAAGATGTTGAGAATGCAATCAATTCTTTCATCAACAGACTTGACCTTCTCGTGACAAGCATCATCGTTCAGGGTACTGACAGCCCGGTATTTGGCAATTTCAGCCTTCCTATCGGTGTTCAGAGCAATCTTCTCTTCAATTGGTATGGCTATAGCGCAAATGAGGATTTCGCATTCCCGAGCTATGATCCGGATGTGAATTATTACGATACAGATAATGCTCCTGTAGCATTCACTCAGGCTGATTTCACCAGATTGAAGCCGACCACTGAAACTATCAAGAGAGGCTATCTTGGCGATGTAAACCTCGGTAAACTCTATCTCACCGTAAATCCGGTTGGTCATATGTTTGACGACGAGAGCTTCGTGCTTCAGTCATCTGCCGAGAATAATTTCCCTGCCACTCTCAAGGTTAAGAAGAGCACTGACGAGATTTTCTTCGGTTATACCCGTGCTCAGATCGAAAATACAGGCAACGGTTTCTATGAGGCAAACGTTGTAGTGGCTGAAGAAGACATCCCCGCAGCTCGCCTTGATATCGACGCAAGCCTCAAGTCTGCAGCTAAGGATGCTCTTGAGAATCCTTCAAAGCGCAATGCTGTTGAGCTTCTCAAGGCTGTCTACAACCAGATGAACGGCAAGCTTCCCGCTTATGCTGTACGCTACGACTGGACAGCTACAGACTCTGTAAATGGCGAAAAGGATTACTCTGTACTCAGCAAGTATGAAGTTGCTGCCACTACTGTTAAGCCGCTCAGCTATTCGTTCCTCTATGGCAAGGGCTCATCCAAGAAGCTTCCTACTATCGGCGCTCTTGATAATTTCATCGCAAAACTGAAAGACAACGAGAACCTCAAGTTCAACTTCTCTTCTAATATCCAGTTCGACAACGTAAATCTGTCGATCGGCACAATTGAAGTTGGCAAAATTAATGGAAACTTAGAGATAAAAATTCCTTCAATCAGAGTTAATGATTTGAAAGGTGATTCTATTGGTTCATCAGTGGCCACCGTTATCAAAGGCGATTCTATCTCAGGATTTGACGATCTTGCTAAGCAGATCGCTGACTCAATCGGTGCTGGCGTGAACAGGGCTATGAAGGACCTTAACACTCAGATCAACAATGATATTCTTGGTCAGGTTAAGTCTCAGGTTAATAAGCTGATTTCTGACATGAACAGCCAGATCAACGGTAAGATCACTAATTTCATCGATGATCTCGAAAACAGCGCTGATCCTTATTTCGAAAAGCTCAACAAGGTTATCGACCTCTACAATAAGGTTGCCGGCAAGATCAATAAATTCCTTGCTGATCCTAACCAGTATCTCCAGGTAGCCATGTTCTACAACCAGGCAGGCGGTGGCGTAGGTGTCCTTTCAAATAATTTCAAAGATCCTATCCACTTCAAGCTCGCTAACGGCAAGATCGCCCTCTATGCTTCAAGCTACACCGGCGAAATCGTTGCACCGGCTTACAAGAAGTATGTTGCTTGTTCGATGGTTTATGACAAGAACGGTAACAAGTACGAAGGTGAAGTTGCAGCTGTAAATAACTCTTACGACCGTCTCAACAAGGTTATGTCCGGCGAGACTATCGTATATGAACTTCCTGCATCCGCACTCAAGGCAAACCGCATTTACGAGATCGTATATCAGGGTGTTGACTATTCTGGTCGCACTTCAACCCAGAAATTCTATATCCAGGTTGACTAAGTTTTGATAATATCGTGTCCCGGGTCTTGTGCCCGGGACCGGTTAAGAAACTATTTGAAACACCATTATTAAAGAATTCAATTATGAAATTAAATAAGATTCTGCTCGCTGGTGCCATGCTTTTTGCCGGAGCTTCCGCTATAGCACAAGAGACCATCACCGAGTATTCATACGTCCCCAACTGGTATCTTCAGGGACAGTTCGGCGGTCAGGAGACCCTTGGCGAAAATAAATTCGGTAAACTCCTGTGCCCCAATGCCCAGATTGCTGTAGGCTATAACTTCAACCCATATGTAGGAGCTCGCCTTGCTGTGAATGCTTGGCAGTCAAAGGCATCCATCGGCTTCGACGGTTCTTTCTCCGGAACAGACGAGAACGGTGCTCCTTTTACTTATGCTGTGGGCCCTCAGCGCTGGAAATGGAATTATGTGGCTCCGACAGTTGATGTCACAGTCAATCTTACAAACCTCATCGGCGGCTACAACCCCTATCGTGTGGTTGACGTAGATCTCATCGCAGGTGTGGGCGCCAACATCGCTTTCAACAATAAGGAAGCTAACGAGGTTAATGACAAGCTTTGCAAGTTGGGTCATTATGTAGGTCAGGACGATCTCGGTCTTGCTCTTGTATGGGATGGCACCAAGACTCGTTTCTTGGGTCAGTTTGGTCTCGACCTCAATTTCAATGTTAGCCAGCACGTTTCTCTCGGTCTCGAATTTATGGCAAACGTTCTTCCCGACGGCTACAACTCAAAGAAGGCATACAATGCAGACTGGTATTTCAATGGTCTCGCAGGTATCCGCTACACATTCGGTCCGAAGTATAACAAGACTACACGCACTGTAGAGGTTCCTGTTCAGCAGCCTCAGATCATCGAGAGAATCATCGAGAAGGTTATCGAGGCTCCGGCTCCCGTGACCAACGTGGTTGAGGAAGTTCGTCCCGAGATGCTCCGTCGCGACATCTTCTTCCGCATCAATACTTACAGCATCACAAAGGATGAGATGTATAAGGTGAATGAAGTGGCAGAGTTCCTTAAGAATCATCCCAATGCGAAGGTGGTCATCACAGGTTATGCTGACAAGGGTACAGGTACACTTGCCATCAACCTCCGTCTGAGCAAGCAGCGTGCTGAAGTAGTTGCCAACACACTGAAGAAGAACTACAACATCGCAGCAGACCGCATCATCGTGAAGAGCATGGGCGAGGCCGAAGAGCAGCCGTATGCAGATCCGGTAGACAACCGCGTGGCAATCTGCGTTTGCGAATAATTTGTAAATGTCAGGACGAAACACAATAAATCGCGCTGACGAAGCGTTTTAAACTAAACACATCCGTCGTGTCAGACTGCACGACGGATGCGTTTATATATCTTATGCCTCTTACCTAATTCCAATCATATGAGAAGACTTCTACTTTATTCCATTCTTTTGCTGTCTGCATTTTCAGTATTTGCCGATCTCGGTGAAGACGGTTATTATCGTGTCCGTAATGCCTCTACCAAGCGTTTTGCATATCTGATGGATAATAAGGGTTGGTTTGATGTCGCCACTTCTTCTGCCGAAGTGCAGGCTCTTGAGCTTTACAGAGATCCCGTGAGGGTATTGTCTGATCCCGCATCTGTTTTCTATGTAAGCCATGTTGACATTCAATCGTCCAAGATTAGCTATGATATTGCCGGGCAGCGTACGAGTGTCCACGGTTTTCTTGATGAGTATGTAAAGATCATGAAGGATAAGAAGATCGACGGAATGCAGTCGTATCTAGTATATGCATCGAAATCCGGTCTGACGAAATATCTCGGTGACCGCCGCTCTGATAATTCTGTAGAGAAAGGGTTGTCGTCGGTAGATGTGTCCGGTGATCGCAGACTATGGTATTTTCTTCCTGTCGATGCGTCTTCGGAAGATTGCTATTTTGGCGTTTCCCCTACGGTTTCCGCCGGCGGAAAACACTATTATCCTCTGTATGCGGCATTTCCGTTCAAGGCTTATTCAAAGGGCATGAAGTTTTATATCATCACCCGTATAGATTCAAGAGGCGCTGTGGTGATTAAGGAAGCTGAAGGTGTTATTCCTGAGTCTACACCTGTCATAGTGGAGTGTTCAGGTCAGGATGCTTCCGGCAACCGCCTTGACATTGGTGGAAAGCCGTCGGCATCAACATCCGGAAATCTGCTGAAAGGTGTATGCTTCGATAATAACGATGTGATTCATTACAATCGTACGCCTTTTGACAAGAAGTCGATGAGAGTGCTGACTGTCAAGAACGGCAAGCTCGTATTTGGTGAAGGAAACTATGATTTTGTCCCTCGAAATCAGGCATATCTCCAGCTTACCGATGTCTCTCAATACAACACTTCGGATTTTGTCGTGATGACAGAGGAAGAGTACAAGAAAGAATTCAGTGCGGTGGAGACTATTCCGGTATCAGTTCCTGTGGATGTCTATGGTCTTGACGGCAGGCTTATCAAGTCCGGAATATTTAAGGACGATGTCTCTTCTCTTGGTAAGGGACTGTATATAATTAGATACGGAGAAGTATCTGAAAAACTTATAGTGCGCTGATAGGTCGGCGCGGCAACATTATATCACGTTATATGTTATATTAAGTGGGGACGTCATTTTTTATGCGTCCGCACTTATTTATTAAAATGGTTATTATGGAAGAAGAGCAGCATGATATGAAGACCTTTGAAGACCTCGGGGTGGAGCCCCGTCTTCTGAAGGCAATAAGTGAACTCGGATTTGAACATCCGATGCCGATACAGGAAATGGTGATCCCTCACCTCATATCAAAAGAAGGAGATGTGGTAGGTCTTGCCCAGACCGGTACCGGAAAGACAGCCGCTTTCGGTCTTCCTCTATTGCAGCGTATTGATCCAGGCAGTGATGATACGCAGGCTCTCGTGATCGCCCCGACCCGTGAACTGTGTCTCCAGATAGCTGGTGATCTGGCGGACTTTGCAAAATATCTTGATGATGTAAGGATAATTCCTGTCTACGGCGGTAGCAGCATTGATTCCCAGATCAAGGCTATTCGTAAAGGGGCCCAGGTGATTGTAGCCACTCCGGGCAGGCTTATCGATCTTATAAAAAGAGGTGTGGTGAAGCTTGAAAAAGTGAATACCGTGATTCTTGACGAAGCCGATGAAATGCTGAATATGGGCTTTATTGATGATATCAATGAGATATTGTCGCACGTGCCTGAAGATCGGAAGATGCTTATGTTTTCTGCTACTATGCCGAAGGAGATCGCAGCAATCGCAAGAAATTTCATGAAGGATCCGGTAGAATTTGTAGCCGGTAACAAGAATGAGGGATCCAAAAATGTCAAGCATGTCTACTACATGGTCAAGGCCCACGACAAATATCTTGCCTTGAAGCGTGTTGCTGACAATAACCCGGACATTTACGGCATAATATTCTGCCGCACCAAGCGTGAGACTCAGGAGATAGCCGACAAGCTGATAGCCGACGGTTATAATGCCGACTGTCTGCACGGCGACCTCTCGCAGGCCCAGCGCGACCTTGCAATGAAGAAATTCCGCGATCATGTCACCCAGCTTCTTGTGGCTACTGATGTTGCTGCGCGTGGTCTTGACGTAGATGACCTTACTCACGTCATCAACTACGGACTTCCTGATGATGTGGCTGTCTATACCCATCGTTCAGGCCGTACAGGACGTGCCAACAAGACCGGAGTCTCGGTGGCGATCATACATTCACGCGAACGGGGAAAACTCCGTGAGATAGAAAAAAGGATAGGAAAGACATTCGAGTATAAGAAGGTGCCTTCTCCCGATCACATCATAGAAAAACAGATCTACCATCTTGCCGATCGCATCGAGCGTGTGGAGGTCGACGATACTCAGATTGAAAAATTCCTTCCCGGAGTGAGGAAGAAACTCGAATGGCTGTCGGAGGAAGATCTTCTCAAACGTGTGCTGTCGCTTGAATTCAACCGGCTTCTTGACTATTACCGTGATATGCCTGACATTGATCTTAACGCGGAAGACAAGAAGGAGCGTGGCGGAAGAAAAGACAGCGACCGGAAGGATAGGGGAGAGCGTCGCCCGAGGGGTGAAAAGGACCGTCGGACCGCAGAGGAAGGCTACGAACGCCTTATGGTCAATATCGGTAAAGCACAGGGCTTTTTCCCGGGCAATCTGATGGAGCTCGTCAATCGTTCGGTGGTAGGAGCCAAACCGGAGATAGGTCGGATCGACCTTATGCCGGAATATACCCTTTTCGATGTCAGGAAAAAGGATGCCCGCAAAGTGGTGGATGCCCTTCGCAACGCAGACTTCTTTGGCAGGAAGATTCGGGCTGAGTTTGCTACAGACCGTGATTATGCCCGTGAGGCAAAAGACCGCGTGAAGAAGGCTGAATCCAAAAAGCGTAAGAATGAAAGGCATACAGCTCGTACTGACTATGATATGTCGCTTGCCGGATCATCTTCTGCGAAGAAATCAAAGAAGGAAAAGAAGGTTAGGAAGGCTGAATCAGCCAAGCCGAAATACAACGGAAACTACGATATTTTCAAGAAGAAATGAATCTATCCGCAATAAGGGTGAATCTCCTGCAATGGCTTTTAATCGCCGTGTGCCTCGCAGCGCCAGCTGCGGGGCATTCGGCTGTGAAAGAGACCGAACGTCTTACCGCCTCACGCGTATTTGCAGAAATTCCGCTTGAGGTGCTTGATATGCTGCGTCCCTCGACGCGCCTTGATATGCTTGATTATTATGCCCAGGCAGACAGCATGCTCGTTGCTGTGGACGCGCTTGGCGGCAGCAGCAGCCTTCAGCAAGTGACTGACGACTATCTGAAACTTTCCGTCACTCCCGTCAGTACGCTTGAAATCAAGATACTCCCTTATGGAAAGCGGCAGCTGGTGATGACTGTCTACACCACCGGAGGCGATGATATGGCAAAAGACTCTGAAGTAAGGTTTTTCGATTCAGGCATGCAACCCCTCCCGGCAGGAAAGTTCATGAAAGCTCCCACTCTGACGGATTTCTTTAATCTGAAAGGTTCCGGCATAAGTGAGAAAGAACTTAAAGAAAAGGTACCTTTCATCGCGGTGGAATATACATCCGGACCCGGTGAAACTCCGCTTGAAGCAACCCTTACGTCTCTGCGTGTCATCTCGCAGGAAGAGCGAGATCTTCTCACCGCTTTCCTTATTCCAACACTGACAGCTTCCTGGAAAAAATCCTACCGCTTCACCCCCTAAAATCCCCCAACCCAACAACTCCACAACCCAAAACCCCACAACCCCAAAACATGAAAACAAGAGTAAGATTTGCTCCATCACCCACAGGTCCGCTTCATATTGGCGGCGTGCGCACAGCATTGTTCAACTATCTGTTTACCCGACAGAACGGGGGTGATATGATACTTAGAATTGAGGATACAGACAGCCGTCGCTTCGTGCCCGGTGCTGAAGAGTACATAATGGAGAGCCTTGACTGGCTCGGTATCAAATTTGACGAAGGCATACGCGAGGGTGGCCCTCACGGTCCTTATAAGCAGAGCCAGCGCCGTGATATCTACCGCAAGTACGCGGACATGCTTCTTGAAGCAGACAAAGCTTATATAGCATTCGACACTCCCGAGGAGCTTGAGGCTGCCCGTGCCGAACATCCAAATTTCCAGTATGACGCCCATACGCGTGGTTCAATGAGAAATTCCTTGACAATGCCGGCTGAGGAAGTCAAGAGGCTCATAGATGAGGGACACCAGTACGTGGTGCGCTTCAAGACAGAACCGAATGTCGATGTGAAGGTCAACGACCTGATACGTGGAGAAGTGGTGATAAATTCTAATATCATCGATGACAAAGTGCTTTATAAGAGCGCAGACGATCTTCCTACTTATCACCTCGCTAACATAGTGGACGATCATCTTATGGAGATCACCCATGTGATACGCGGTGAAGAATGGCTCCCTTCGGCTCCGCTTCATGTGCTGCTCTATCAGGCTTTCGGATGGGAAGACACCATGCCGCAGTTTGTGCATCTTCCGTTGCTTCTCAAGCCGGTGGGCAATGGCAAGCTTTCTAAGCGTGACGGTGATAAACTCGGCTTTCCGGTCTTCCCCCTCGAATGGCATGATCCAAAGAGCGGCGAAGTGTCGTCGGGTTATCGTGAGAAGGGGTATCTTCCTGAAGCCGTGGTTAACTTCCTCGCTCTTCTTGGATGGAATCCCGGCGACGACACTGAGATCATGAGCATGGACGATCTGATCGGTAAATTCTCTTTCGATCATTGCTCGAAAGCCGGTGCCAAGTTTGACTATAAGAAAGGCATTTGGTTCAATCATGAGTATCTGATGCGTATGGACGACATGGCGCTTGCGGAGCTTTTCATGCCGGTTCTCAAGGAGCGTCTTGCAGAGCGCGGCAAGAGCGCGGAAGACTTCGGTATGGACTACGTGGCAAAAGCTGTCGGTATGGTCAAAGGGCGTATCGAGTTTGTGCAGGATCTCTGGACTCAGGGCGATTTCTTCTTTATCGCTCCGGAGACTTATGCAGAGAAGGATGTAAAGAAACGCTGGCAGGAAGACACTCCACGTATTATGGAGGAGCTTTGCAATGTCCTTGAAGGCATTGACGACATGACGTCGGCAAATGCCGAGAAGATTGTTCTCGACTGGATTGCACAGAAAGGATATCATCTTGGCAATGTCATGAACGCTTTCCGTCTTGCAGTGGTAGGTGCATGCCGTGGTCCGCATATGTTTGACATCACCGAGCTAATGCCGAAATCAGAGGTGATCGCTCGTATCAGAAAAGCGGTCAATGCGATCCATTAACGTAATATGATCAAGGTCCCATCTCAAAAAAATGAGACCTAAAAAAGATATAATGAAATAAACACTAAGTGATGCGCGTTCATCTATATGGGGATGTATGCGCATCTTCTTTATGTCGCTTATCAACAATAACCAAATAAGAATGAAAAAAATTTTACTTTCCTTACTGCTTGGCGCCGCTGCCGTTGGCGGAGTTCAGGCTTCGACTTTCAATTTCTCATATGTCAATGGCGTAACAAATTATATAGGTATGCAAGCTGCTGAGACATATGATGTGGCTGTTTTCTTTCCCGGTGAGATCTTTGAAGGCTACCGCATAAAGAAAATGAGTGCGAATGTCAATGCGAATTATGGGGTGGATGGCTATAAGTCTCCATCCATGTGGCTTTCCGGCAGTCTTGATCTGGACGGCAATATGTTTACCCCCGGCATTGCTTCCTATGATGTCAGCATTGAGTCTGACGGAAATTTCTCCACCACTCTGTCTGAGGATTATGTCATTCCTGCAGAAGGGGTGTATGCTGGTTACACTGTGACTGTAGCCACATTAAACAATGGCACTGCCTATCCGATCGGAATGGATAACTGCGTAAGTTCAGATGCTTTCTTTTGCCGTACTGACAAGACTCTGCCGGAATGGGAAAATATCGCATCTCAGATGGACTGTGGATGCGCTATGACATTTGTTCTTGAAAATGATGACGTGTCTCCCAATTCTGTGACCATATCTTCAATTCCCAATCCATTGTATATGGAGATAGGAAAGACGGCAAGCATCAATTTAGGTCTTGCTTCCTTCTCTTCAGAACCTGTCACATCTGTCGATGTTGACTATAACATTGAGGGGCAGTCCGGCTCTTGTCATTTCGATCTGCTCAAGGCTGTGCCGGCCGGACTCAATAAAGAGTTTGAAGTTACACTTGAACTTCCTGCCATCGACCATAAGTTTGCAGGAAATTATAGCTTTACCGTCTCTAAGGTTAACGGGATGCCAAATGATTCGAAAAAGAACACAAAGGAAATTTACGTTGCTTCTTTTTCAAATGTACCCGTACATCAGACCTTGATTGAGGAGTATACAGGTACATGGTGTCAGTGGTGTACCGGCGGATATGCGATGCTCGAATATATCAAGAAAAATGAACCGGATTTCGTGGTGGCGGCATATCATGACAATGATGCGATGCAGGTGACCTCAGTATATCCGTCAACACCCAAGGGGTATCCATGTGTTTATCTCGACAGGTATTATTGCGTGGATCCGTTGTCCGGAACAAACCGGTATACAGGAATCGCTCCTTTGGTTCAGGATGTCAGGGCGCTCAATTCCCAGGTGACACCTTGGGGCATAGAGGTATCTCATGAATGGGACGGCGATACCCTTGTGGCAAATGCAAAGGTGTGGAACGTACTCGGCGTTGAAAACGGCGATTATCGGATCGCATACATACTTGTGGCTGATGGACTCAGCGGCACTACATCAAGCTGGGTTCAGAGCAATGGATATTACAATATATTGCCGAATGCAAACTACGTGGATGAACTTAAGCAGTTCTGCCGAGGCGGTAAATATGGTAAATCTTACGTGGCCGGTCTTGTTTTCAACGATGTCGTTGTGTCGACTACCGGTATATATGGAGTACAAGGTAGCATCCCCGCCAATCTTGAGGAAGAAGAGATTGTGGCACACAGTATTTCTTTCGACATATCAAGTATCAAGTCTTCACTGATTCCCGACAGAAACAAACTCCGTGTGATTGCGGCAGTGGTTGATGGCAACGGATTTGTAGTCAACTGTGTGAAGAATGAAGTCAATGACTATGGGTCATCCGCCGGTGTCGAAGGCATCAATGCTTTTGATTCAGAGCTTCCGGTGGAATACTACAACCTCAGCGGTGTGAAAGTAGACAATCCTGCCAATGGAATATTCATCCGCCGACAGGGTTCGAAAACCGAGAAGGTCTTCCTGAAGGACTAAAATTAACAAAAGACATACTCTGCATGAGTCCGTGTACTGACTTAAGACCTCATCTCATAAAATTTCATAGCCCCTGGGGTCTAAATGCGGGTACGGTCTATGCAGAGTGTGCAATAAAGTGATAGAGCGGTTTATTGATAAAAATAAACAGCCTGGATAAATAATACAATGATAAAAATGAAGAGATTCTTATTTGCCGCTATGTTGGGCGGAGCCCTGCTTTGCAACGCGGAAACCGTGACATCCTCCTTTTCCTATATTGACGGTGTCGAGGATTACTTTGGAATGGGATCAAAATATAAGATCGAAGTTTATGACGTGGCTATTCGGCTTCCCGGAGATGTGTTTGAAGGATATAAGATAAAGGAGATCAAGATGCCTGTGCGCAGTATCTCAGGCATTGAAAATTACGGCGAATCCAAGGTGTGGCTTTCTTCCGATCTTTTTGCTACATCTAATATAAATGACCCTGATCTGGGTATATATGATGCTGCAATCTCTATGGTCGGCGATGAGGCTGTGCTTGCGGGCACTTTGCCGGAATCATATACAATCGGTGCCGATGGCGTATATGTCGGAGTAAGCATTGGTGTCCTTGCGTCTGATGATAGTACAGACTATCCTATATCATTGGGAGCATCCGACTACAGTGAATCATTCTGGCTTCATATACCGTCATATCAGAAGTATTATAGCTGGACAAATGGGTTCAGGATGTTCGGTTATGGATGTGGAATTTCCGTGATCCTTGAGAAAGAGGATATGCCTGCTGTTGCGGTTAAGGTCGCGGATGCCCCTGCCAACGTTTATATGGAACTGGATGCTTCAAAAACGGTTGATCTCACTCTTTCTGCAGTGGGTTCGCAATCCGTGTCTTCTGTCGATTTTGAATATTCTCTCGGAGGAAAGTCTTATTCATATCACTATGACCTTGAAGAGCCTGTCGCAGGTGGTGTCATTGGAAAACAATTTAGCGTAAGCCTGGAGATTCCTGCCCAGAGCAGACTTTCTTCAGAGACAGTGGAATTCAAGGTTGTGAAAGTAAATGGCGAGGATAATCCGTATATTGATTATTCGGCTAATACTTTTGTGAATATACTGAAGATGATTCCGGTGCATCAGGTTTTGTTTGAAGAGTTTACAAGTACCGGATGTCAGTATTGCACTCGGGGATATGCGGCTCTTGCGTATATCAAGGAAAACTATCCGGATTTCGTGACAGCTTCATATCATACTAATTATAACAATGTGGACCCGATGAAGGTGGTTGCGAATTTTCCTGTTGCAGTAAATGGGTATCCGGCAGCCTCCATAGGCAGAAACGGCACATGTGATCCGTATTTCGGAAATCAAATTTACGACTCAAAGATACCGGTCGTAGATGAAATAATTGCCGCAAATTCTGTATTCACTCCTTGGAATATCAGTGTGTCACATACATGGGATTCGGATGATCATCTGACAGCGAAGGTGGATGCCTGCAACGTGCTTGGATATGAGAATGGCTTATATAGGATAGCATATATTCTTGTTGCCGATGGCTTATCCGGGGAAGGCTCCGGATGGATTCAGAACAACGGATTCGGCACGACCATGCAAAACGACAGCTATGTGGCTGAATTGAATGATTTCTGCAGAGGCGGAAAGTATGGTGCCTCGCGCATAGCAGGACTTGTGTTTGATGATGTTGTGATATCCGCACAGGGATACAATGGAGTTCAGGGCAGCGTGCCTGTGAAGCTGGCTGCTTATGAGGAAATGTCGCATACCTTTACTTTTGATCTTTCCAAAGTAAAGTCTGAGATTCTTCCTGATAAGAATAAGCTCCGCATTATCGCCGCTCTGGTCGACAGCAATGGAAAAGTGCTAAACAGCGCAAAGAACGAGGTCAACGACTATACTGGCGCTGGAGTGGAGTCGGTAGCCGAATCAAATGCACAGGTGGAATACTTCAATCTTAATGGCGTGAAGGTGTCTGAACCATCTCAGGGCATCTATATCCGCCGGCAAGGTGGAAAAACAGAAAAAGTCGTGATTCGATAATTGATAGCCGGAAGTATTTCCGGTTGGTCTCAGCATATGATGATAAACTTTTGTAAGGAGGACGGTTTTATACCGTCCTCCGATTATTTTAATGAAAAAATCTTGTGGATTTCGGAAATTATTTGTATTTTTGCATCGCAATTGCATCATTTGGCAACAACTATAAAAAGCAACACGTAAATCAACGGCGACATGGAAAATGGCAGCGATGTCATGCGCCAATATTTAAACACATTATATTCCAATGGAAGAAAAGAAACCCAAGAGACCAAGAATCGGAGCTATTCCTACCTCTTCAGAAAACATGGAAAACAAAGACCAGTATTTCCAGTCAAAACCTTATAAAGGCTCTGAACGTCCGGATTTTGCCCAGCGTGGATTCCAGCCCAGACCCCGCCAGAATTACCAGAACAGTTATTCCAACAACTATCATAACAGGGAAGAGGCTGGATACGGCCGTCAGCAGCGTCCCTCTTTCCAGCAGCGTCCAAACTCCTACAACAGGAACTATCAGAATAATGTGAATTCTGAGGATGCATATAAAAGATACAATTCCGATCCTGAATCGCAGGCTGTATCATCTGAAAATTCATATCGTCAGCCTTCTTCCGAATCAGTATATCAGCAGCATAACCGACAGAACGGCTACGGAAGACAGAATAACTACGGCATGCAGCAGAAGCGTCAGAACAACTTCAACCGTCAGGGTGGCTACGGCAGCCGTCAAGGTGGTCGTCCCGGTGGATATCAGCAGCACTCCAACAACGGCTATAACCGTCAGAATGGCGGACAGCAGAACGGTTATCAGAACCGTCAGAACGGCTACGGCCGTCCCGGTGGTAATCAGCAGGGCGGATATCAAAAGCGCCAGGGTGGTTTCCAGAAAACGCAGAAGCCGGGAATGAAATTTACTCCGCGTCCGCGCCAGATCGACTACATAATCGATGATATCGATCCGAACGAACCGATACGCCTCAATAAGTATATGGCGAACTCCGGGATTTGTTCACGCCGTGAAGCTGACGAGAAGATCGCTGCAGGTCTTGTCACTGTCAATGATGTCGTGGTCACAGAACTCGGTACAAAGATCAACCGTGATGATGTCGTGAAATGCGATGACAAGGTGGTGACGCCTGAGCGCAAATGTTATGTGCTTCTCAATAAGCCGAAGGATTGCGTCACAACAAGTGATGATCCCAACGGACGTATGACTGTGCTCGATGTCGTCAAAGGTGCCTGTCAGGAGCGCATATACCCTGTGGGCCGTCTCGACCGCAATACTACAGGAGTGTTGCTTCTTACCAATGACGGCGAACTTGCCTCCAAGCTGACTCATCCCAAGTTTGTGAAGAAAAAGATATATCACGTGTGGACTGACAAGGATATCACCGAGGAAGACATGCAGCGTATAGCCGATGGGATTGAACTTGAAGACGGTGAGATCCATGCCGATGCCATTTCTTATGCGAATGATACCGATCGCAATCAGGCAGGTATTGAGATTCACAGCGGGCGTAACCGTATCGTGCGCCGCATTTTCGAACATCTTGGTTATAGGGTCACTAAGCTCGACCGAGTCTATTTTGCCGGCTTGACCAAGAAGAATCTTCCGAGAGGACGCTGGAGATATCTCACCCAGGAAGAAGTGAACTTCCTGCGTATGGGATCATTCGAATGACAAGGACAGGGACGCGTCATGGCGTGTCCCCGTAAATTATAAAATATCGGACCAAACATAACATAAAATGCAGAACATCAAACGCACAACCGTAAAGGCTCTTCTTGCGGATCCCGATAAGTATATAGGATCGGAAGTCGATGTCAAAGGCTGGGTCCGTACCCGCCGCGGCAACAAGAACGTTGCATTTATTGCTCTCAACGACGGCAGCTCAATCAAGAATGTGCAGATCGTAGTTGACTTCTCAAAGATACCGGAAGATTCACTCAAAGACGTGACAACAGGTGCCTCGATCCATGTCCAGGGTCAGGCTGTGGCGTCGCAGGGTAAGGGTCAGGTCATAGAGATTCAGGCAGACGAGATCGAGATATATGGCACAGCGAGTGCGACAGAATATCCACTTCAGAAGAAAGGACACTCTCTTGAGTTTCTTCGTGAAATAGCTCACCTTCGCCCGCGCACCAATACTTTCGGTGCGGTGCTGCGTATCCGTCACGCACTTGCTTATGCAATTCATAAATTCTTTAACGACAAAGGATTCTATTATTTCCATACTCCGCTTATCACAGCTTCAGACTGCGAAGGCGCAGGCGCTCAGTTTCAGGTGACGACACTTCCGCTTGAGGATCTTCCAAAGACGGAAGAAGGCAAGACCGATTATTCTCAGGATTTCTTCGGGAAAATGGCTTCCCTTACCGTGAGCGGTCAGCTTGAAGGTGAACTTGGAGCCACTGCGCTCGGATGTATCTACACGTTCGGACCCACCTTCCGTGCAGAAAACTCAAATACTCCGCGTCATCTTTCCGAATTCTGGATGATTGAGCCGGAAATGGCTTTCTATGAGATAGAAGACAATATGGATCTGGCTGAAGAGTTCGTTAAGTTCTGTATTTCTTACGCTCTTGAGCATTGCCGCGATGACATAGAATTCCTTGCAGAGCATTTTGACAAGGATCTTATCGATCGTCTTAATTTTGTGATAAATAATGATTTTGTTCGTCTTCCTTACACAGATGGTATCAAAATTCTTGAAGAAAGCGGCAAAAAGTTTGAGTTCCCCGTATATTGGGGAGTGGATCTTGCTTCCGAGCATGAACGCTATCTCGTGGAGCAGCACTTCAAGAAGCCGGTCATCCTCACTGATTATCCAAAGGAGATCAAGGCATTCTACATGAAGCTCAACGATGACGGTAAGACAGTGCGTGCGATGGATGTGCTCTTCCCGAAGATCGGGGAGATTATAGGTGGAAGCCAGCGTGAAGAGAGCTATGATAAACTGAAGCAGCGTATGACAGATCAAGGTCTTGAAGGTATGGACTGGTATCTTGACACCCGCAAGTTCGGAACCGTGCCTCACAGTGGTTTCGGTCTCGGCTTCGAGCGTCTGATCCTTTTCGTGACCGGCATGCAGAATATCCGCGATGTAATTCCTTTCCCAAGATATCCGAATAACTGCGAATTCTGAGAATGCGCCGTCTGATCTGGATATTGGCAATGATTTTTTACCTCTCCTGCGGCGTGATTGCCCAGGAGAGGACCGATTCTGTCTCTTCTGCCGAACGCGGGAGAGACCTTGTTGTGAGTATAGTGACCTGTGCGCCCGGTCCGGACGTGTATGAACTATGCGGGCACGCAGCGTTGCGTATTCGTGACGAAAAGATGGATTCGATATGGAACTATGGAATCTTTGATTTTACTTCCCCGAACTTCATCTATAGATTTTGCAAAGGTGAGACCGACTATATGGTCTATGGCTATCGTTTCAGCCAGTTCATGCCTGTATATGTCATGCGCGGATCCCGTGTCACTGAACAGGTTCTGAATCTTTCGCAGGAGGAAGCGGAAGGGTTGAGGAGAATGCTTCAGACAGAGTCACTTCCCGAAAACAGGATATACCGATACAACTATGTGCGCGACAATTGCGCCACACGTCCTTGGAAAAGAGTGACACAAGCTGTGGAAAGGGAGATATGTCTCCCGGATACTGTCTATTTCCCTACATTCAGGGCTGAAATGAGACATTTTCACCGCAATTATCCGTGGTATCAGTTCGGTATTGATCTTGTGCTTGGCAGTGGTCTTGACTTTCCTCTTGAGGAAGATCAGGATATTTTTGCTCCTCCTGTGCTCGCCGCAAAGCTTGCTGAAGCTACGGTGGGAGGTGCTCCTCTTGTCAAGGAGACCAACGTGATATTTCCCGGATTCGCCGACGCAACGCTCCCTCCTACGCCATGGTATCTCACTCCTATGGCAGCCGGAGTTCTCATGCTCATGCTGAGTATTGGCACGGTTTTTGCTTACGTTATAAAGAATAAGCTATGGAAATGGTGGATATCCATATATTATTTCGTGGCTGGAATCGCAGGATGCATAGTCACATTTCTTGTATTCTTTTCAGAGCATGAGGCAACTTCGCCAAATGTGCTGATATTCTGGCTTAATCCGTTTCAGCTTGTGATTGCTGCCGGAATCTGGATGCGTTCGTGGCGTGTTCCGCTGAATATAATGGCTGTCTGCAACATTGTGTCAGCAGTTGCGTTGCCTGCTCTTTGGATTACTCCTGCCGTATCGCAGGTGGCGAATCCGGCGGTCTGGCCTATGCTTGAATCCACTCTGCTGTTAGCATCAACGATACTGTGCTATACAGGTGTGATAAAATTAAAAAAGGAAAAAAGAAATGAATAGATTGCTGACTTCCGTACTTTGCGGTCTTGTCGGTATCACGACGGTGGCGGTAGCTGATCCGACGCGCCCTAAACTTGTGGTGGGCATAATGGTTGATCAGCTTCGCACAGACTATATAGATTTTCTCAGCACCCGCTTTGGAAAGGAAGGCTTCAATCTGCTGAAGAATCGTGGACTTTATCTCAAGGATGTCGACTATAATGTCAAGGATCTTGATGTGGTAAGTTCTACAGCAATTGTCTATACCGGCAATTATGCGCCATCATCCGGGATTCCATCGGAAAAGGTGTATGATCCTGCTTCCAAGTATCCTCTTCCTGTGCTTCATGAACCGGGAACACTCGGAAACTTTACCAATGAGACTTACAGTCCTGCTGCCCTCCGGCTCTCTACATTGAGCGATGAACTGGCTGTGGACGGTGTAGGGCTCGGAGCCATCTACAGTCTGTCGCCTGATCCGATGCAGGCTATAATCATGGCGGGACATGGAGGAAGCGGTGCGTTCTGGATCTCGGATGAAAACGGAAAGTGGGCGACTACAACATTCTACAAGGAAATACCGGCCACCATATCGCAGCGCAATTATCTTAAACCTCTCTCTGAGCGGCTTGACACGATGGTGTGGACACCGAGCCGCCCCCTCGACAGCTACGACGGAGTTCCGGCTCAAAAAAAGTATTTCCCTTTCCGCCATGCCTTTCCGAAAAAATCCGTCGACAGATTTACTAATTATAAGGAATCTGCCCTTGTAAATACGGAAGTCACTGATGTAGCTATAGATTACCTGACACACCTCCAGCTCGGTCAGCGCGGAGATGTCATAGACATGCTGAATATCGGCTACACCGTGGCTCCCTACAAGCATTCAGCCGATGGCGACCTGCGTCTGGAGATGCAGGACAGCTATATGCGTCTGGATGCCCAGCTCGGTCGTCTGCTGAAAGCGATCAATGAAAGTGTGGGTCTCGACAATACTTTTATTTTCCTCGTCTCTACCGGATATTTTGATGATTCGGCTGAAGATGAGGCGCGTTACCGTATACCTACCGGAAACTTTTCCATGAAGCGCGCTGTGTCGCTTCTTAACTCGTTTCTGAGTGCCAAGCATGGAAACGATCAGTATGTGGACGGAAGTTTCCGCAATATGATTTATCTTGATCACAAGACTCTTGAACGCCATAGTCTCGATCTTGCTGATGTGAGGCGTGATGCACGTGATTTCCTCGTGCAGATGAGCGGGGTTGCTGATGTCAAATCCCTCACTGACATAGTAGGTGAAACTACTCCTGAGTTAAGGCGAATAAGCCGCGGTCTTGATCCAAAAAGTGCCGGCGACCTGCGCCTCGAATTTGCGCCCGGATGGACAGTCAACGATGACGTGAGGCTTCCGGTGCTGACATGGCAGGTGAGGGAAGGAAATCCGGCCACACCGGCTTTCATGATGGGCGCAGGCATACCGGTGAAGGTGGAGACACGTGAGGTAAATGCCACTTCACTGGCTCCCACAATTTGCTCCGTCATGCGCATAAGGAGTCCCAACGGAGCCTTCGACAAGCCTCTCATGTGGTAAATAAAAGATTATGCATTGTTAATTATGCATTATGAATTTTTTTAACTATCTTTGCACCTTAAAAAGAAAATAATTTAAATTCTCATTAAAATGGGATTCAGCAATATACTTAAATCAATTTTCGGCGACCAGAGCGAACGTGCTGTGCGTCCACTCTGGGCTCGCCTTCAGAAAGAAATAAATCCTATATCAGAGCAGATAAAGGATATTTCCAACGATGAACTCCGCGATAGAATTAATGTTATCCGCGATGATATCCGCGGTGAGGCCAGGACCTATAAGGACAAAATGGCTGACATCCGCGCCCAGATCGAGACAATGGAGTTTGACAAGCGTGAGCCATACTGGAAGGAGATTGACTCCCTGAAGGAGGATATGTACAAGATGTATGCGCGCAAGCTTGACGCGGCTCTTCCCGAAGTGTTTGCCGTCATCAAGGAGACCGCACGACGTTTCGCAAGCAATGATGTCATAGAGGTGAAGGCTGATGATTTCGACCGTGAACTGGCCGCACAAGGAAAGGACTTCATTTCTATCGACGGCGACAAGGCAATCTATAAGACTTCATGGATCGCCGGCGGCAACGAGATGAAGTGGGATATGGTGCACTATGATGTCCAGCTCATTGGCGGCATGGTGCTTCACGGTATCCTTCAGGGCGACAAGACCTCAAACAACATTGCAGAGATGGCTACCGGTGAGGGTAAGACCCTGGTGGCTACGCTCCCGGTGTTCCTCAACGCACTTACGGGTGAGGGCGTGCATGTTGTGACTGTAAATGACTACCTTGCCAAGCGAGACTCGGAATGGATGGGTCCGCTTTATGAATTCCACGGACTGTCGGTAGCTTGTATCGACAAGACCGAGCCCAATTCTCCCGAACGCCGTGCCGCCTATCGCTGCGACATAACTTTCGGTACGAACAATGAATTCGGCTTTGACTATCTGCGCGATAACATGGCTACTCAGATCAATGATCTCGTGCAGCGTGACGATCACTATTATGCGATTGTCGATGAGACAGACTCCGTGCTTATTGACGATGCCAGAACGCCGTTGATTATTTCTGGTCCCATACCTAAGGGTGATGACCAGATGTTCAATGAGTTTAAGCCCAATGTGGAAAAAGTTGTCAATGCCCAGCGAAAGCAGGCACAGGCGCTTCTCCTTGAAGCGAAAGACAAGATTGCAGCCGCTATGAGCGGAGATCCTGAGAAGATCAAGAAATTCGATAAGGGCGATGGAAAGAAACCTCTTACAGCGCAGGAACTTCTCGAAGACGGCGGGCTCGCGCTCTTCCGTGTGTATAAGAGCCTTCCGAAGCATGGTCCGCTTATCCGCTATCTCAGCGAAGAGGGAATCAAGCCGATACTTCTCAAGACCGAGGAAAAATATATGCAGGACAACAATAGGGAAATGCCCGTTGCTGTCGAACCGTTATACTTTGTGGTGGATGAAAAGAACCATAGCATCGAGCTGACGGATAAAGGTATTCAGGTGCTGACAGATACGACTCAGGACCCTCATTTCTTCGTTCTCCCCGATATCACCACCCAGCTTGCAGAGGTAGACAATATGAATGCTTCAGATGAGGAAAAGCATCAGAAGAAAGATGAACTTCTGCAGGAATACAGTGTGAAGTCGGAACGTGTTCATACCGTCAACCAGCTTCTGAAGGCATACACACTCTTCGACAAGGATATCGAGTATGTGATCGATGACAACAAGATCAAGATTGTCGATGAGCAGACCGGTAGAATCATGGAGGGCAGACGTTATTCCGACGGTCTGCATCAGGCTATAGAGGCTAAGGAGGGAGTCAAGGTAGAGGCTGCCACCCAGACTTATGCAACCATTACGCTGCAGAATTATTTCCGCATGTATCGCAAGCTTGCCGGCATGACCGGTACGGCTATGACCGAGGCAGGCGAGTTCTATGACATCTATAAGATGGAGGTCGTGGAAATCCCGACCAACCGTCCCGTGATTCGTAACGATCAGAAAGACCGTGTCTACCGCACCAAGAAGGATAAATACAATGCAGTGATCAAAGAGGTTGAGGATATGGTGGCACAAGGGCGTCCTGTGCTTGTGGGCACTACCTCTGTCGAGATTTCCGAACTTCTCAGCCGTATGCTGCAGATGCGTAAGATTCCGCATCAGGTGCTGAATGCAAAGCTGCACCAGAAGGAGGCGGATATCGTGGCACAGGCAGGCAAGACTGGAACAGTGACCATTGCGACAAACATGGCGGGTCGTGGTACTGACATCAAGCTTCCACCGGAGGTAAAGGAAGCCGGTGGTCTCGCCATCATCGGCACAGAGCGCCATGAATCACGTCGTGTCGACCGCCAGCTTCGTGGTCGTGCCGGTCGTCAGGGTGACCCGGGCAGCTCCGTATTCTTCGTTTCTTTTGAAGACAACCTCATGCGTCTTTTTGCCGGCGAGAGGATCTTCAAGATGCTTGACAAGATGGGCTTTGAGGAAGGCGAGATGCTTGAGTCAAAGATGCTGACCTCCTCTATCGAGAAAGCTCAGAAGAGAGTGGAGGAAAATAACTTCGGCATACGTAAGCGCCTTGTGGAATATGACGATGTGATGAACGCGCAGCGTACAGCAATCTACAGCAAGCGTCAGAATGCATTGAAGGGCGAGAGAATAGGCACAGATATAGCCAATATGATCTTCGACACCGCTCAGAGCATTGCTGACATGGGATATGATTTCACCGACTTCACTATGGAAGTGCGCAAGACTCTTGCTATCGAGCCTCCTTTCGGCGAGGAGGAATATCGGAAGGCGGATAAGAATGAAATAACAAACCGTCTTGCTGACGAAGCTCTTGCTACATATTACCGTAACCGCGACAAGATAGCGGCAGCAGCAATGCCGTATATAAAGGAGTTTGTCGAAGAAAGAGGTGCATCAGGAGTCGTGGGTGTGCCAGTGACCGATGGCAGAAGATTCTTCAATATCCGCTGCGATCTCAAGGAAGCATATGACAATGAGTGCCGTCCTATCGTAAAGGGCTGGGAGAAGGCGGTGCTTCTTCAGGCTATAGACAATGCATGGCAGGAACAGCTTCGCGAGCTCGATGAGCTCCGCAAGTCGGTGCAGAACGCCAGCTATGAGCAGAAAGATCCGCTTGTGATATATAAGCTTGAGGCATATGGTCTTTGGAAAAACATGCTTGAGGAGATGAATTCAAAGGCGGTAGCTACTTTGATGCGCGGAAAGCTTGCCGCTCCTGACTATGAGGAGGCAAAAGCTATGCGCGAGGCGCAGATGGCAGCTCAGGCTGCAAAGGCTCAGGCAGAGGCAGCCCAGGCTCAGGCTATGCAGGCACATCGCAACGCGCAGGCAGCCACATACACGCGCACTCAGGAAATACGTCAGGAATACGGAGCACCGGCAGGTGCAAATCCGTATGCCAACTATTCGACTACGAGGGAGACTTACGAGGGCGAAAATGCCCAGCGTCAGGCTGCCCAGAGTGTCAACCGCCAGCAGCCGGCGCGTCAGCCTATGAAGGCTCAGCCAAAAGTGGGACGCAATGATCCATGTCCCTGCGGAAGCGGAAAGAAATATAAGAATTGTCACGGTAAGAACATGTGATGATGGAAAAAGAGTATTATATTGTAGTAAATGATAACCGTGAGGGTCCGTTTTCATTGGCACAGCTTGCGGAAAGAGGCATAGAACCTTCCACCTTGGTCTGGACTGCCGGCCTGGCAGACTGGACCAGGGCGGATGCCATCCCGGAACTTTCGACGTTACTGCAGAATCAGACAGCTGCTTACAATGAAGAGTCGGCATTTGGAGCCTATGCCCGTCCGGAAGAGCCGGTGCAAGGTCATTATCAATCCGGAAATCCATATGGCTCATCATATCAGACAAACGGATTTCAGAGACATAATATCCCGGCGCCGTCGACCAACTGGAAGACTCTTTCCATTGTAGCGACTGTATGCGGATTCCTGTTTTCATGCATAGGAGGAATTATCGGCATTTTTGCTATCGTGCAGGCAAACAAGGCTGAAAATGCAATGAGGTATGGTGACGACTTCACTGCATCCAACAGCTGGTCGACTTGCAAGACCCTCTGCATCATCTCTTTTGTGCTCACTGCACTTGGACTTGTGTTCAATATTATATATATCCTGGGATTGGCTAAACTGAGTCTCGACCTAATATAAAGCAAGTGATGAAGTATTTCGCGATGATAGGCGGGAGGCAGATCGGTCCCATGGAAATAGATGATATGGTGAAGGAAGGGGTGCGCCCCGACACATATGTCTGGTGCAAGCAGATGGAAGACTGGATGCCAGCCGGAGATGTGCCTGACATATGCAGATATTTCCGTCAGCGTCTTGCAGGGGTACTTCCCTCGATGACAGCTGATGCATCCGGCGGACAGTCAGATATGTCGGCTGCCCTGGAAGCTGAGCAGGAGGAACTGATCAATCAATTGCCTCCTATGGCTCGTGGAATAGTAAGGAAGTCCGGCATACGTCTCACCAAGGAAAATTTTCCGGAGCATGACCGGACGCATGTGCCAAAATTACTTCCGGTCATCCTTTACATCTTATGCGTAATAGTGATATTAATAGGATTCCTGATCAATTTCTGATCAGGAATTATTTTTTATATGCAAAAAAGGAGAGCCGCTCACACAGCGACTCTCCCTCACGATTCCACTATAAACTATATCTAACTAAACTTAAAACCGCATTACACTTTCTCACGAAACCGGAATGCTTCGCCATATTGCTTTTTGTATAAGTCAAACATTTTCGTATGCCAAATGGTTGGCTTTTTCACTGCTTTTTAACATTATTAACGAAACTGACGTATGTCAGGAAGCCATTCGAAGCCCGCACACTCCATCATAGCCTTCAATTTATTCTCATCAAGCCCATAGGAGGAGCAGAAGTCCTCAAGTGTCCGGTATTCGTCGCGGAGCTTCATGTTGACGAAACTCATCAGCATTACAGGGTCTTTTGGTAAAATTTCCATAACTGTTTATTTTGGATTGATTATTTGGCGTAATGAAGTTTTTTTAGTAACTTCGCAACAATGAAAAAACAACTTGCAATATTGATTTGTTTTGCGTCAGGATTCTTCTCTACAGCTTTTGCGTGCACAAGCGCCATCATAGGAGCAGAGTTAAATCCTTATGGCAGACCGTTGCTCTGGAAGCATCGTGACACATCTTCCATCGACAATAAGGTGGAATATGTAGCTCCGGGTCCGGAAGGATATGGCTATACAGGACTCTTCAATGCTTCAGACAGCAGGCTCAGCGAATGCTGGACCGGTTTCAACACTGAGGGATTCGCCATCATGAATACAGCTTCCTATAATATAAAGGACGACAACGTGCCTGAGAAAGATATGGATAAGGAGGGATTCGTGATGACGAAGGCATTGCGCTGCTGCGTCACTGTCGATGACTTTGCAAGACTCCTCGACTCGCTTCCGCGTCCCATGGGGGTGGAGGCTAATTTCGGAGTGATTGATGCTACCGGTTCCGGCGCTTATTTCGAGACAAACAACAACTCATATATAAGGGTCAATCTTGAAGACTCTCCTGATCATATGCTCGTACGCACCAACTACAGCCATTATGGTCGTCCGGATGAGGGCTACGGATTCGTCAGGGAGGCTAATGCACTCCATTTCCTCAGACCCGCTGCTGAAAAAAAGGAAATAACTCCGGAATTCCTTACCGAGAAACTGTCCAGAACTTTCTATCACAGTATGTTTGAGAGAGATATGGCTGAAGGTGTTGACGACGGATGGATCATAGATCAGGACTTCATTCCCCGTTTTAAGTCATGTGCCACTATCGTCATTGAGGGCTGTAAACCATCGACTGATGAAGCAGGCATGAAAAAAGCTGGTAAGGAATATGTAATGTGGACAGGACTTGGTTATCCGCCGTGTGCCGACATATATCCTGTCACTGAAGGTCCGCAGGGAGTGCATCCCGATCTCAGGGGCATTCAGCCTGACGGGCATTCAAAAGCCTCGGATATTTCAAAGCGGCGTCGGGATGAGGTGTTTCCGAAGCATTACGGCAACGGCGACAAATATATTAGGCTTTCACGGCTCCGCAATCCGGAAGGTACCGGATATCTTCAGACCATTCCCGCTCAAAATCTTGAGGTCTATAGGAAATTTCGCTGTCTTGATTCCGCCGACTGATCTTGAAGATGCTAAAAATGGATGATCCTCAACCTTTTAAAGTAAGAAAAAGTGTAGTCTTCAAGACATTGTTATTCACCCCTTCAGCAGGATGGATTATATGGATAGCGATGGCTGCAGGCATTGTGCTTCTCACGATTGGTTGTTTCGTGGATATACGTTTCCTGATAATAGGACTTATAGTGAGCCTGACATTTGTACCGGTCATGTCATTTTTCGTATATGTCGGATATATGTCTTCCTCAAAAAGGGTAGTAAATCTTTTACCACATACTATTGAACGCATTGAAGACGGATACCTTATACGGATCTTCAGCCATGCTGACAAAGGAGATGATGGTGAAAATGAAGATACATGGGTAGAAACGGGCAGGATTTCCTTGTCAGACTCAAATGTGGTCAGGAAAGAGTCAACTCCGGATTACGAAGTGGTCTTATTCAAGGATTCTTACCCCGTGATTCTATATATACCAAAATTTTAGAAAATGAGAATACTAAAAAATACAAATCGTAAATACTGCTTCATCATGGAGATGGAGGTAAGGGACTATGAACTTGATTGCGAGCAGATAGTCAACAATGCCAACTATCTTCACTACATGGAGCATACACGTCATAAATTTTGCAGCGATGCAGGTCTTTCGTTTGTAGAGATGCATAATCAGGGTATTGATGCTGTTGTAAGAAAAGTGGAGATCGAATATATCTCGTCGCTCAGGGGCAACGAGACATTCCTGTCGTGCCTGCGGCTTGAGCGCAAGGGTCCACGGTTCATATTCCATCAGGATATAATGCGTCCGGGAGGTGAACTTGTATGTCAGGGACTGGTCAATGTCGTTGTGCTGAAAAACGGCAAGCTTTCACGAGGAGACGAACTTGCCCGGATATTTGCCAAATATATAAATTGAAGATGGATTCCCATAGACTTCTTGGTATGGCTCTATCGTTCGTGCCCGGCATGAGCGCCAGCTTAGTGCGCCATATAGAGGAGTCAGGCGTGACTGTCGAAGACTTCTTTTCATCATCTCAGCAGGAGCTTTGCGCACGTCTTTCTATTGACAGCAATGCGTCGTTTGACCGTATGCTTCGTGACGAGGCAAGGTTTAAGGCGGAAAAGGAAACCGACTTTATGTTACGTCATGGGATTGTGTCGGTCTCAATGACTGATGATGATTATCCGTCGCGACTCCTTGATATCGACAAGGCTCCTTTGACCATTTTCAAACTCGGCAATGCCGATCTGGATTCCCCGAAGATGTTGAGCATTGTGGGTACGCGTCATGCCACAGCCTATGGCATGCGCTATGTAGCCAGTCTTGTCGAAGAATTGTCGGCATATTTCCCTGACCTTGTTGTCGTGAGCGGTCTGGCTCTGGGAATAGACTCTGCGGCTCACGAGGCAGCCCTTAGAGCCGGACTTCCTACGGTCGCGGTCGTGGCGCATGGACTAAATACTATTTATCCTTCCCAAAACAGGGATCTCGCAAGGCGCATAATTGCATCGGGAGGTGCAATTATTTCCGAATATCCCTTCGGTACTCAACCTTACAGAAGCCGTTTTCTTGAACGTAACAGGATCGTCGCTACCATGACAGATGCCGTTCTCGTGGCGGAATCTGCAGAGAAAGGTGGAGCCATGTCAACGGCTGCTGTAGCACATTCATACGGCAGGGAACTCATTGCGCTTCCCGGCAGGGTCGGCGATGAGATGAGCGCAGGTTGCAACCGGCTGATAAGAAGCCAGAAAGCGATTATGGCTGGATCTGCGGCTGAACTGATGTCAATGCTTGGCTGGCAGCCGGAAAATGTTGTTGTCAGTCCGAGACAGCGTAACCTTTTCCCTGAGCTTTCGGGAAAAGAAAAACTGATATATGATCATCTGCGCTTCACTCAGGAACCTGCTCCGATTGATGAAATACGTGAGCGTACAGGCATATCCATCCATGAACTGCTGGCTACTCTTGGCGAAATGGAGTTTGACGGCATGGTGGAGCGGCTGCCGGGCAACCGCTTCGCACTCATAAATTACTGATAAATTTCTTATCTTCCGTTCAGGCCCCATCTTCTACGAGATGGGACCTGCGTTTCATTTTTATGAGAAGAGATCTTATTTTCTAAAGGGACTGTCGCTCACATATACATTGAAGTCCTTGATCGCTCCGGGTACCTCGCTCTCCATACGTGGAAGATACTGAATGCCTGAGATCTTCTTATCGCTTCCGAGATCGATTACGACACTGTGGGGGAACGGATCCCCTTTCTTTGTGCTCCAGTATGTCGATTCCTGCAGGTCGAATATCTTGTCTGCAGCGTGGTTGCTGCGTTTGGTTTCCTCGCTGTCTGCATAAAATACAGTCCATGATTCACGGGATATTCGGTTGCCGTCTTCATCGAGTAAATATAATTCGGCTATCGACGCGACTTCTTCTCCGTCGATGGAATTGACTGCCTCAAGGCAGACCCAGCGTCCTTCGGCGGGAGCATCAAACTTGAATTCCTGCCATCCGTTGCCGGTCTCGAATGAAGCTGATAGAATCGACCTTTCTCCTGAAAGATCGAGATTCTCGCCATCTTCACGATGGATGACGGGTTTCCGGATATTTAGGTTATCTATCATCGGGGTTTTCAGTCCCTCCGATTTCGCTTCTTTCGGACCGATTATGTCAAAGACCATGATCTCGTTCTCTCCTTTCCTGAGCCAGCATCCGGGCATGTAGAGAGTCTGTTGCGGACCGATCTCCCATATTCTGCCGATAGGATGTCCGTTGACATATACAAGCCCTTTGCCCCAGGTCTCGAAATTAAGGAATGTATCGGAGGGTTTGTTGACGCTGAACGTTCCTTTATACACCCCTCGCGGAAGTCTGCCGTCGGCATCCTTCGTGAATGCCCCGACCGGAAGATATTCCATTGACTCATAGAAATCCGGTGTGTCTTCAAGATTGAATATCTCCCAGTTCTTGAGATCGCATGTGAAGGTGTATCCGTTGCGGTCTTCCGTCACCGTGACATTTTCGGTGATTCCTTTGAAGTCCTTTATGGCGCGTCCGAAATTTATGCGGCCCATCGCCTCTACGAGGATGTCAAGTCGCGCATCTTTACGGCAGGAGGGGAACATCAGGCTCTTCTCTCCCAGACGGCGGTCGATCGTTCCGACATATCTGTCGTCGACAAACACCTGCACATAGTCGTGGGGCTCGTTGACGGTGAGCAATCCCCCGTCTTTCAGTTCCGGCAGGGTTGTTCTGTAGAGTATGCTGCCAAATCCCTGGTCGAGCTCTTCCATAGTCTTTATGTCGCGGCTCTTCTTTCCTTCAGGAAGGTTGGCGAATAATGGAGCGACTGTCTCAAACCGGAATTCCTTAACCTCTACCGGTTTTATTGTTGCCGGTATGGCAGGTAGTTTCTTGCCGTCGTTGTATTTTGCGAGGGTATTGCGCAGATCCATGTATTTCGGTGTCACCTGACCGCTTTCGCTGATCGGGGCATCATAGTCGTAGGAAGTGACATCGGGTGCGTAGCCCGGTGAGTTGGCGCCTGCCCAGTGCCCCCAGTTTGTTCCTCCGTGTGTCATATAGAGGCTGAACGATATACCCTTCGAAAGCATCTCGTCTATTCCCTTTATCATGTCTGCAGAGGGGCGTGTCTCATGGTTGGCGCCCCATTTGTCAAACCATCCGCTCCAGAATTCCGAGCACATGAGGGGACTTTCCGGACGCAGTTCCTTCAGTTTCCTGAATTGCTGGTCGATATTTGCCCCTGTACCGAAATTCATGGTCCATATGAGGTCGTCAAGCCCGTTTTTCGTGAAGTTTGACGACCAGTCGCATTGAAACAGCGTCACGTCATCGCCGAAGTTCTTGCGGAGCATATCGCGTATATTTGCCACATACGGCTTGTCTGTGCCATAAGAACCATATTCATTCTCCACCTGTACCATGATTATCGGACCTCCGTCGGCAACCGTAAGGTCTCCCACTTCATCTGCTACCGCTTTCTGGAATATATCTACCCTTTCAAGGAAATAGGGATCGTTTTCCCTAAGCTTTATATCTTTTTTCTTAAGAAGCCACCACGGGAGTCCGCCCATTTCCCATTCGGCGCATACGTATGGTCCGGGACGTAGTATGACCTTCATGCCGTTGGCATCGCAAAGCTTTATGAATTCTCTAAGGTCATTCTGTCCGGAGAAGTCAAACGCTCCCTCTCTTGGCTCATGTGAGTTCCAGAAAGTATAAAGACAGATTGTGTTCATTCCTAAAGCCTTGCATAGCTTGATCCGCTGGTCCCAGTATGGGCGTGGGATGCGGGGATAGTGCAGCTCTGCAGCTTTTACCACATAAGGTTCACCGTTAAGCAGAAAAGTGCCGTTACCGGCTTTAAAAGACCCGTTTTTCTTTTCCGTATTCATCCCGTCTGCTTTCGATGCCGTTATGGTATGGGACATTGAGAGTGTGATAAAGGCGATTGCCGATGCTGTAAGTAATGATTTCAGGTTTAGTTTCATGATCTATGTCGTTGTTATGAGGCGGGGTCTGAAAACCTTCTGATGGCACTTGCCGTGTATTCATTCAGCTTTGACCCGTTTGCTGCAGTTTCCTCTGCCAGTTCTGAGGCGAAAGGCATGTGGCGGAAAAGCCGGAATGCGAGAATGTCTGATTCTTCTCTTGATGATGCATCGTTTGCCCATTTCGAAGCTTCCTCCTTTGTCATGGCTTCCGGAGGCATGATGTGACATGCAAGAAGTCGCGCTTCGCGGCATTCTTTGTCATCCCAGAGCATCTGTGCGAGCATATAAGCCTCGTCATTATTATCAGGGCGGTATCTGATCGCTATTTCTTTGATCTGAGGGAGCTGGAGCCCGAAGATATACTTCTGCTCCAGCCCTCCTTTCCTTAGAGTGTCGGCAATCATTCCGTTGCGAAAGGCGAAGAACTCTTTCCTTATGTCAGTGATGATGCCGGAGTTCACGTGTGTTTCCATCGCTTATTTCCTGAGGGCTGAGTATTTCTTGCTCAGGCGTAGCATCTGCTCGGGATAGCTTTCCGTGTAGGTTATCTTTACGTCGGTGATATTGCCGTTGTTGTCATATGAAGGCACATATACCGGATTCACGAAACCACGGTATGGGGGAATGTCAAGTGTGTCGAATCTCTTAAGCACCTCCTTGTGGAGCTTCGGATCGACTTTCACTGCATACTTCTGGATAAGAGCGTTACCTGCCTCATAATCTCCGGTGGACTTTATGCGCTGTATCTCTTTCAGAAGCTGTCCGAAAAGATTGCGGAGTTCCTTGTAGTCATTTATCTTGAGATACGTCTTGCCTCCTTTCTTCACGAGCTCTGCTGCTTTCGATTTCTTTGCATGGTCAAGCACCCAGGCGGCGATGAGCTGTCGGTCGCGCATGTGGGCTTCCTCTATGTCGTTGCCCGGCTCTATGCGGTTGAGCTGGGTCATGAGCCCATTCATCATCTGCTGATAATATTCAGCTTTATATGCATCGGGATCTGACAGTATGCCGAGTTCTATCAGCTTCGGGTCGGCAAGATAATAAAGGGCAAAGAGATCGGCACGTGCCTCTTCAAGTGTAGACCCGTTTTCCTTCAGGGCATCAGGATCTGTGCCGGGCGCAAGTTGTCCGGATGCGTGTCCGAGACACTCATGAAGGTCGGTATGGAGCATATCTGTCTGATAGAGGTATTTGTCCATAAGTTCCCTTGTGGGCGCATCAATCACGAATTCTTCGCGGAATCCGTTGCCCTTGCTTGCTTCGGCATATGCTTCTGTTATATTTTCGATTGTCACTGACTTGCTACCATGCTGTGCACGTATCCAGTCTGCATTGGGAAGATTGATGCCGATGGCAGTAGCAGGATAGGCGTCTCCTGCAAGCATCACGGCATTAATAGCCTTGGCGGAAATCCCTTTCACATTCGGCTTGCGGTATTGCGGATCGATCGGCGCGTTGTCTTCAAACCATTGTGCGTTGTCAGAGATGATCTTTGTGCGCTTGGTACTCTCTCGGTTGCGGAAGTTGACATAACTTTCCCAGCTTCCTGTCATTCCGAGAGGGTCGTTGTAGCTTTCAATGAAGCCATTTACAAAATCTACATCAGAATCTGTGTCTTCCGCCCAGAGGATAGAGTATTCATCAAAAAGGCGCAGGTCACCTGTGATATAGTAGTCGATCAGTTTTGTTATGTAGGCTCGCTGGGCATCATTTTCAGCGACACCTTTAGCCTTGTCGAGCCAGTATATGATATTGCGGATGGCATCGCCGTAGAGTCCGTTGAGATGATATGTCTGCTCCACTACATTGCCCTCTTTGTCTTTTATCAGCTTTGAGTTCAAGCCATATGAAATGGGGGTGGGATCGTTTGGTTTCTTCTTGGCTGCGAAGTAAGCCTCCACTTCCTCCTGTGTCACACCGTCATACAGGTTGACGCTTGAATTGGCTATCACATCTCCGGTGGAGTCAAGACTCACTTTCTTGGGTAGATAATTGGGATCGAAGATGTATTTTTGGATCTCCGCTATAATTTCCTCGCGCTGCTTGTCGTTGGCTGCTCCCACGCAATGATTGCAGAGTCCCTTTACACGCTCCTCGAAGAATGCCTCTGAGAATTCCGGTTTGAATTTGTCGTTGGAATAATGATGGTGAGGTCCGTTGCCGAACCATACCTGTTTCAGATACTTTTCAAATCCTTTCCAGTCAGCCGATGTCTTGTCTCCGTCATACTTCATGTAGATCTTCTCAAGTATGCGCCGGAGCTTGAGGTTGTGGCTACCGTTCTGATCCCAGATTATGTCACGCCCCCATTGGGCTGCCTCAGAGAGATAGTAGAGCATTTCTTTCTGTTGCAGGGTTAGCTGATCGAATCCCGGCACTTCATATCGAAGCACCTCTATGTCTGCAAATCTGTCTACTTTGTAGTCGAAATTCGGATTTTCTTTTGCCATTGCTGTCATCGACCCGAGAAGCAATGCTCCTCCGGCCACTATTGTCTTGATATTATTCATAATAATAAGAAATTCTAAATTCAATTCTCAGTTATTCCACATAAAGCACGAGCCCCTTCAGGTATTCTCCCTCAAGATGCGATATATCGATCGGATGGTCTGCCGGTTGGGTAAGCTGGTGCAGGATCCTCACCTTTCTCCCTGATTTAGCGGCGGCGCTGAATACTGCGAGTCTGAAAGCCTCCTTTGTCACAACCTGCGAGCATGAGAATGTGAACAATATTCCACCCGGTTTAATTTTCTCAAAAGCCTTGCTGTTGAGTTTGCGGTAACCGATAAGTCCGTTTTTCAATGCGGAGCGGTGTTTGGCAAAGGCAGGAGGGTCAAGGATAATGAGGTCGTATTCATTGTCGGGCATATCGTTAAGAAACTTGAAAGCATCCACCGCACATGTCTTATGCCTTGGATCGCCCGGAAAGTTCAGTTCTATATTAGCATCGGTCAAAGCCGCAGCTTTAGCCGATGAATCTACCGACACCACCGACTCTGCGCCTCCTCTCATGGCATAGACAGAGAAGCCACCTGTGTAGCAGAACATGTTGAGCACCTTACGTCCTTTGGCAAACTTTTCAAGGAGTGCACGGTTTTCACGTTGGTCGACGAAAAACCCGGTCTTCTGTCCTCTTAGCCAGTCAATATTGAACTGCAGACCGTTTTCTGTTGCTATATTGCCGTCGTAACCTCCTACAAGATATTCGTTTTCAGGATCGAGGTTCGCCTTATACGGTAGAGTTGTCTCGCTTTTGTAGTAGACGTTACGTATCCTTGCCTCAGGAATGGAGATGAGGGCATCAGCTATCTTCCTTCGTTCGAAATGCATCCCCGGACTGTGTGCCTGAAGCACGGCGGTGTCGCCATATATGTCGATCACCAGTCCGGGCAGGAAATCCCCTTCGCCGTGCACGAGGCGGAAACAGTCGTTGTCTTTCCTGATGAGTCCCAAACTGCGGCGAAGCCGGAATGCTTCCTCCAGCCTGTACTCGAAAAAATTGTCTGGCAGTCGGTCTGTGCCGAATTCAAGCAGACGCACGGCTATCGATCCTATCTGATAGTGTCCCACGCCAAGTACTCTGCCATCAGCTCCTTTAATTACTGTAAGATCCCCTTCTTCCAATCCTTCTGGAAGCCTTGATATAGCCCCCGAAAACACCCATGGATGATGTCGGAGGATACTCTCTTCTTTCCCTTTCTTTAATATGATTTCTTTCATCTGATGAAAATAAATCCAACTAAGACCCCATCTCAAAAAATTTCAGAGCCCCTGGGGTCGCTGGGTTGGATCGATTTTTGGCTTTTGGCGATGGAGCATACCGAGGTATGTGACTGAGCCAAAGGACAAAAAGCGCCCAAGCCAGCGAAGGCTTTGGGTAACTTCCCGGGAAGCTTCTGAATTTGATGATTTAAGAGTTATTGTTAATATTTAACATTTACGGCCTTTAAGACCATCTAATTTCTAATATTTTCAAAATATGCTTAATCGGCTCGG
>JAIDQZ010000119.1 GCA_029062005.1 Muribaculaceae bacterium
CACCCCAAAATCTCTTATAACAAATTGTATTTCAATAATTTCAAAGAACTCTTATGATTTTTTAGTGGACACTAATGGTTATATTTTATAGATATATAGTAAAATGGATGTAGAAGAATTAAGGAAGATTTGTCTGTCTTTTCCGCAGACTAAAGAAAATATGCCTTGGTCAGATCCTCGATACAGTATGCTTGCAACTTTCACAGTTGCAGACAAATGGTTTTGTCATAAGGGTGCATTCCCTGCGTGGCATATGAACAAAAGTCATTGGCTTGGAATAAAGCTCGAATCTGATATTCCGGACAGACTGATTGGCGCACTTGTTATGGAAAGTTATAATCTTATAGTCGCAAAACTATCTAAAAAGATTAAAGAGGAAATGGGATTATTAAAAACTCAACATCAGAAAGCTCAAATTGACGATTAGAAGGTTTGAGGGGTTTAGTCTATTTGGTCGTTTTAATTTGAACAGTTAATTATTATGAAAGATATAGAAAAGATCCTGCTTGAGGCAGGTGTTCGTCCCACCGCAAACAGGATTATAGTTTTGCGAGAACTGACCAGGAGCAATTGCCCTATGAGTCTTGGCGAGCTGGAACAAATATTGGGCACACTTGATAAGTCAAGTATTCTTAGATCACTGACTGTCTTGTCGGATCATCACCTCATTCATGACGTAGAAGATGGGAGAGGGGTCATAAAATATGAGCTTTGTTCAGGACATGAAGATGGGAAGGATACAGATATGCACGTACACTTTTATTGTGAGAAATGCGGCAGACTGATCTGTTTTGAAGACATTCCGGTCCCGGTGCTTCCGTTATCAGATGAATACAGTGTGCACGCAGTCAACTACATGGTGAAAGGAATATGTCCTAATTGCCAATGACAAGACTTATTTAATAAGTGTCTTTTTGCCGTTTATCACATACAGTCCCGCCGGGATAGGTCTTTGTGTGACGAGATGTCCTTGCGGATCATACACCGTATCACTTCCGTGAAAAGATGCATGATCGATCTCTGCTATCCCGTTTGTCGTATCCAGAGATATTGTCAGAGTGATATCGCCATCTCCGAGAAATTGACGCAACTCGGATGCCGAAGCTCCATAGATTTTGCCCAGAGGTGTGTAGCTCCAGGAATTGGTGCCATAAAAGATGACTATGTTATTACCCTGATAGAGCATTATGTCGCCGGGCTCCGTAGAGATTTGCCTGTTGGATGTAGTGAATGATTGTGGTAATGTTCCGACTTTTTCAAAACCTCCGTAATCACTCATATTTACCTCTATCGGTCCTTTGAAAAGTAACGATTCCAATTCCCTGGTTGCTTGATTCTCGGCAAGAATCGCAGTCAGCGTATTATCTCCTGCCTTGAGGTTGATCTTTGTCTCTGCCATTGTGAATGAAACTGCTAAGCCTAAAGTAAATGTAATTATGGTTTTTCTCATATATTTGTCTTTTTATTCATTACCTGTTCAGAACTGACTGCAAAATTAGCAAGACTTCCTGATAAACACCTACCACAAATGTGGGAAATAAGACCTTGATTCTGCTGATGAAGAAATATTGGAATATTTGTTACAGAAAAATCAATCCTTGAAATGAACCTTTGGGAATATGTGTTTGTTTAGAGTGCATAAATCACTCAATAAACTATATTACGACTATGAAAGAACTTAAAGGAAGCAAGACAGAAGAATGTCTGTTGGCAGCATTGGCAGGAGAATCCCAGGCATGTGTGAAATATTCATTCTATGCAAAGAAGGCAAAAAAAGACGGCTATCAGCAGATAGGAGATATCTTTGAGGAAACTTCCAAGAACGAACACACCCACGCTAAGCTCTGGTTCAAGTATCTGCACGGTGGAGATGTGCCGGGAACACCCGAAAATCTGGTAGATGCAGCCGCAGGCGAGGAATTCGAATGGGATGACATGTATGTTCGTTTCGCTGCGATAGCTCGTGAGGAAGGTTTCACCGAAATCGCTAAGAAATTCGAGATGGTTGGTGAGATAGAACGCACCCATATGGAGCGTTACCGCAAACTGCTGAAGAACATCGAGGATGGTCTTGTATTCTCACGTGATGGCGACCGCATGTGGATGTGCCTTGAATGTGGTCATATCCATGTAGGCAAGTCTGCTCCCAAGATATGCCCGGTGTGCAGCCATCCCGAAGCTTATTTTGAGCTTCGCCCTGATAATTATTGATTGTTATATTATCACAAAAATATAGTGGACCCGGGAATGCGTTCAATTCCCGGGTCCATATTTTTTAGTTTTCTTTATCGCCCTGTCTCTCCGAAGGAGGGATGACCTGATATTTTCCGCTGAGAAGCATGAATGAAAAAAGGCGCAGCAGTCCATCGTAGTAGGCATCGAAATATCCGTCTTCATAGGGCTTGTGCTCAGAATCCCACAAACGCTCGGCAAATTCACGTGACTTTAGATCAGTAGCGGCAATGGCGACCGCCCCCAAAGTGCTTACAAGACCTAATGAATGCCTCAGTGCCTGATATTCTCCCGCTCCCAGCACCCGATCTACCTGACTGCCGTCTGTCTTATATTGGTCTGCATACGTATCGATCCCCTGATTATAGAAGAAATCATGGATTCGGTCTGCATATTCTCGCTGCCATTCCGCATCTGCGCCGCTCCAGGCGAAGTCTATGGCGATATTCAAAGGAACCCTCCACGAATCGAAGCGGAAATCATCGCCTATAATGAAATGACTGCCGCGAGGACTGCCGTCATATGCTGAATAGTCAGGAGTCAATCCTGTCTCTTGATGGACTGCCTTGTGTAGATATTCGCGACTTTTATCGGCACATGATTTCCAGAATTCGCTACGTCCGTCATCTGCCCAGGCAGCCCAGACATCATAAAATGCCGGAATATGGTATGATGGATCGGTATATCTTCCTCCCCATGGATCAGGAGTGAACGTAATAAGCTGCTTCTCTACATTGATCAGCGGTGACACTCTGTCCATGCCGGTCTTCATCATTGACTTGTCGAGTATGTTGCGCGCCTCAGTTTTGTAATCAATGCCTGTATCGTCTCCCCATCTGTTTGATGCGAAGATCAAAGAGGTGATGAAGAATAGTTCTCCGTCGGAAGCCGACCCCTGGGCATTGCGGGTGCCGTCAGTCTTGCAGCTCCATGCGAAATAACCGTCGTTCGGACCATCGTGATGCTGCATGTGTTTCTTTGCCCAACGCCATAGTTTGTCGAAGATATCTTTTTTGTCAAGCTGCACGGCTATCATCATTCCGTATGACATGCCTTCTGTTCGGACATCATTGTTTTTGATATCGCTGATATATGCGGTAGTGTCATCCGCTTCGAAGTAAACCCGGTCCGGTCCGAAAAATACACCCTCGAAAATATTGTTAAGTCGTGTATCTATCTCTTGTTCAGAATACCCGAGATCCATGAAATAATTACGGTGGATTCCTGATGACATTGCTCCGCTTTCAAATGGGAGTGCGTCAAAACCTATCCAGTCAATTTCTGCATTCAACCCTTTTTTCATTCTTACAGTTATGTCTGTGACTCCGCGAGGGGAGTAAGATACCGGAACCGAGACCTCCTGCCACTCTCTTCCTGCCGGAATCCTGACATCCGCGATAAGATTTTCAGTTTTGTCATATATATTAAGTTCACATCCCTTTCTGCACAGGATTCTAAGCGTGACCTCATTGACAGGTTTGTTGCCGAAGTCAATTCGGTCGTAGCGTATCCATCCGCCTTTTCTTGAAAAAACTGCAGCCCAACCCATGAAAGTGTCATCAGGATCAATAAACCTTAGAGCTATTCCATCAGGATCAGCGTCACTGTACCTGTCGATCTGAATGCGTTTTCTTGCATCGCTTATTCCGACTCCTCGAAGTGTGGGAATGACCTTGTTAATTGTGCCGTCAGGATTGAACGTCAAGGTATCAATTCTTGTCGACCGTCGCTTGTCCATTTCAGGTGAATAATCGTTGTGGTGATAGAAAAGATACCATTGTCCATCTTTTTCCACAAGTGAATGGTGATTCGTCCAGCATCCTGTCGGCGATTCATCCATAATTATTCCCTTGAATTCATAAGGTCCGAAAGGATCGTCTGCAATGGCATATGCAAGGGTTTCGGTATCATTCCTCACCCAAGGAAAGGTCAGATAATACTTTTCATTGTGTTTGAATGCAAAGGGACCTTCCTTGAATCCATCCGGAAGACCCTGTATTTTGACAGGTTCGGTATCCAGTTCCATCATATTGTCTTTCAGCCTTGCCACCGAGAGTCCCATGCCGCTCCAGAAAATATAGCTTTTACCGTCATCGTCGTTCATCACACAGGGGTCTATACCCATGACCCCTTTTATCGGACGGGGCATAGCTAAGAAAGGACCTTCTGGTGAATCGGCAACGGCGACACCTATGCCGAATCCTCTTTCCTGATCTTTTGTGGCGGCGGGATAATAGAAATAATACCTTCCATCTTTTTCAATGCAATCCGGTGCCCACATGGCATAGGAGTCCGGTTTTACCCAAGGAATTCGGTTTTGAGTCAGTATCACACCGTGGTCAGTCCAGTCCACGAGATTGTCAGATGAAAATACGTGATAATCTTCCATGCAAAACCAATTTTTCAGCTCTTCGACAGGACTCACTATGTCATGCGAAGGATAAAGGTACATCCGCCCGTTGAATACACGGGCTGTGGGATCGGCTGTGAATTGATTGTGTATTATAGGATTCTGCCCACATATGCAGGCGACCCATGCTGATAAGGCTATTGATAGTTTCTGTCTCATTTGATCAGCGTTTTCTAAAATTCCATTTAGAGTTATCGCTTGAGAAATCGAATTTTCCCAATGACGGAGTGCTGTCGGCTACCGAGACAAGAGCAAGTTCTTCCTCACAGCCGGGAATTGCCTTTGGCATTATACGGTATGTGCCGTCGATGAGTTGCTCTATTCGCCAAAGCTGCTCATCCGTCCCGGAAAAATGTTCAACTGTCGACACTTCTTTGTCAGCAGTCGCGCAGAGGGCCCTGTCCGTACCTTCGATAGTGATCTTGTAATAGGGAGATCCCAGATAGCCGCCTGCATCCGGGACTGCTGTCACGGTCCATTTTTGATGAGGACGGAACATATAGTCGCCGATCCTGACATCAATGTCGCCTGAAGGCCATGAGCTTATGACATCTTCAAGCTTCTGGTCGGGGAGTGGTACGATTGGTTCTGTCTGAGGTTCCCAGAAGCGGTGCATGCCTCCCTGCATCCTTATGAAGTCGACGGCAAGCTCAAGACCATAGCCTCTGCGCTCTGATTCAATCTCGTAAGTGCCTTCTGTGAATGGATCTCCCGCCACCGGCCAGTCGTTTTTCCAGAGTAGAGGTAACACTGCGAGCACACTTCTCCCTCCTCGGTCGAAGTCCGCCTCGAAATGGAGCGACATCTTCTCCACTCCTTCTTCCTCAATATATCTGCCGAAATGTCCGGCGCCTGCACGCCGGTTGCCTGAACTCGCCACCATCTTGCCGCCTCCTTTGAGCATATCGCGTCCCATATTGTCAAGATATGGACCTTCTACATTGCGTGAGCGCCCGACCACTATATTATATGTTGAGTTCGGACCGTCGCAGCATGTGCCGTGTGTGCCGAGAAGATAATACCATCCGTCTCTGTATATGAGGTCGGTTGCCTCGCAGTCGATGGCTATATCTTTCGGCTGATTTCCCTCTTTTCGGGTTCCGGTAGACGGATCAAGTTCTACAAGACGGATGAATCCGAAGTAGGTGCCGTATGAAAGCCAGAGCCTTCCCGTGGCAGGATCAAGCAGCATACCTGGATCGATTGCATCGCAGTCTTCGTTTTCTTCGGAATATGCCACTTCTATAGGATCTGAATATTCAAAGTCCGGAGAATTTGGATCCAGTGTCTTGTTCCACATCGTAAGCACTTTGCCGCTGTGTCCACCTCCGAGTCCACCTCCCGTGGCACTGTATGCTATAAGGTATCTGTCTCCTATCTTCAATACATCGGGAGCGGCACCGCGCCCTGGACGCACTCCTCCGGCATGCCAATGATAACCGTCTTCTGATATGAGTCCCCCTCCGCCGGTGCCGAAAGTATAATACTTGCCGTCACACTTCATTATGGTCGACGGATCGTGGATATATGGTTCGCCGGTCTGTGCCGATATGCTCGCCGCTGTAAAAGATGCAGCGGCTATTGTGAGAAATCTTGTTCCTGTGAGTTTCATGTCTGATTGGTTATAATGTGCTGATTGTGAAATTAGTGACCGGGGTTCCGTCTTCATGAAGAAACCTCACGCAGAAATCGCTCATGCCCGGTCCGTTGATTATGGCGCCCCTGATTATATTCCTACCTTTCTTGAGGGTAATTCTTTTTGATGTGCAGTCATCCATCACCATACGTCGGTCACCGGAAAGAAGCAGAGTTTCTTCACCGTTGACCCACCACATCGATGCGGAATTGGAACCTACAGACATTCTTATGTCCGTAATGTCTTCATCGCAGTCTATGGCTGTGACTGCCCAGAACAGCACGCCGTAATATGGATTGTCAAGTCCGGTGGCGAATCGAAAGAGCTTTACATTGAAGAGATTGCTGTCAAGTGCATGCCATCTTAATACTTGTTTCCCGACTTTGATCTTTTGTCCGGATTTTGGAAAATCGGAGAATTGTCCGGGGAAATACTCCGTGTAGAAGGTATCACGCAGGTAACTGTCGGTGAAGACAGTATTGCTTCTGTTAGGCTTTTCTATAGGTTCAAGCAAGAGCCATCTTCTTATGAAGCCGTCGGAGTCCGTCATGGTTCTCTTTGATTCCTGAACCGAGAAATAAGTCGTCAGTCCATTGTCGGCATGCTTCTTTGCTGAAGAGTCAATCGTAGCTGCCATGATTCCGCACGTCAGGACTGTCCATGCCAGACCATGCATGTAAAATTGTTTGGTTCTCATGTTGGTATTCGCCAGTCAGTTTTAGGCAATAAGTAGTTCGCAAAAATTAATGATAAGATAAATGAGAGATAAAGCAGACCGGACTGTTATCGGAATGAAGAAGCTTAGCTGGCTAAGCGGATGGGTGAGAATGCCGGAATGAGCCGTATTAGCCGCATTTATCATATCAAGATGGTGTCAGCTGTTTGGTTAAAGATATGTCGTTTAATTTTTGTGAGATACTTATTTTAAATTTAAGGTTTTTGCTAACAATGCAAAATTAACAAAAAATAAAGAAACTGCAATATCCTTACCTTAAAAAAAGTCAATACTGTACCAATAACTATTGGCTGTATTTGTATAATTAATGAATTTTGATTAATTTTGTGGGTGAATATACATAAATAGGATAATGAAAATACTCATAGCCGACGCCGGCGCTACAAAGACCGACTGGGTGAAGCTTTCGCTCAACGGCGTTTCTGAAATAAAGGAAGAAGAATACACCGGAATCGGGATAAGTCCCCTTCATCATGACACTGACATGATAGAGGAGGAATTGCGTCTGGTCAGGGCTGCCCTTGGAGAATCTTTTGACAAGATACGTTTTTTCGGAACAGGTATCGGAAGTCCGGTCATCGCCGGAAAGATGGAGACGATACTTTCCGAGATGTTTTCCTGTCGCGATATCAAGGCTGACAGTGACATGGCAGGAGCCGCAGGAGCATTGCTCGGTGACTCCCCGGGCATCGCATGCATTATGGGCACTGGAAGCAATTCCTGCCATTACGACGGTTCCGCAATTGACAGGAAATCAGTTTCTTTAGGGTATCTTCTGGATGATGAGGGTGGCGGTGTGGCATTTGCAAGATGTCTTCTGAGCGACGTTTACAAGAAAATAGCACCGGATGACATCATTGCTAAATTCAACAGTAAATACGATCTGTCAGTCAGCGAGGTTGTTGATCATCTTTATAGGAAACCCTCGCCGAACAGGTGGATTGCAAGCTTCATGCCGTTTATCACTGAAAATCTAAGTCATCCATATATTATGGGGCTTGTGAGATCTCAGATAGACTTATTTTTCGATCGTGAGTTTGCTTCATATACTGAAAAAGAACTGAAAGAGGAAGGGATCGGTTTTGCAGGTTCAGTAGCTGATGAACTTGCTGATTCAATTGCAGATGCCATGCATGCAAGAAATTGGAAATTGCGTGCTGTCATCAGGAAGCCGCTTCCTGGGCTCGTAAATCAGTTCAAGCAAGTAAAATAATAATAAAGTATTAGTTTCATTTCAAAAAATGAGCAGAATAAATACAAGGACAATACTCTTGTCTCTGATTCTGATGGGAACGACATTAACTGTCTCCGCACAGGAAACCAATGACTCTACAGCTTTACTGGATACTGGTGTCATGTATGTGGAACCTTTGTTCGAGTATCCCATGGCACCGGAGGAACTTTCTTCATTCACTGATAAATGTGATTGGTTGGCAGAGAATTTCTGGAATAATCTGAATCTCAAGAAGCAGGATGCGGTAGATCAGGCAAAACTTAATCATGCATTCAATGTGTATGCCACTACAATTCAGTATGCCACGAAGGATAAGGTTACATCATCTGTCGACAAACTGATGAAAAGCCTGCAGAAGAATCCGATGCTTCTGTATCAGATGACAAAAGCGGCGGAAGAGACGATCTACGGTCCGCGGGCGGAATTCTGGATTGATGAGTTGTATGTGAGAATCCTGAAATCAGCCCTGATGAATAAGAAGTTTCCCAAATCCAAAAGGGCGAGGTATGAACTTCAGCTGAAGCAGCTTGAACATTCCATGGCAGGAGAAACTCCGAATAACTTCGAATTCACAAGGTCAAATGGCGAACCTGCCAGATATTTCCCCATGTCGACACCTACGATCATAATATTCGGCGATCCTGATTGTGGGGATTGCAGGATGGCTAAACTGCGTATGCAGGCAAATGTGGCTTTCAATAAGGCTGTGACTGACGGTAAGATAAATGTCCTTTTCATTATTCCTGATCCTGAAGAAGGGTGGGAAACGAAGACCGCTGATTTTCCTGCACACTGGACAGTGGGAGCATCAGATTCCGTTTCAGATCTATATGATATTCGTGATATCCCTGAAGTATATGTGATTGGCTCGGATGGCAAGATAGCTGCAAAGCATGTCACGACAATGCAGGCTTTGGATCGTGCACTCTCTTTGATTAATGAATAATCTGATCAAGACCAGAAACTATTATGGACAGACATAAAGTGCTTGATCTTCCAAGAAAGATCTACGTAACAACCACGGGTTACAGTTATACTCACCTCGGACGTCTCTTCCTGCGACTTTTTGTCGGGATCATGCTTCTTCAGTTTGGTATCCGCCAGCTGAATGATGCTGAAATTATCTGCAGCTCGTTCCCGTCGGTAATGGGGTTGCCTCCCGAAATATCAATGTGGACAATGATTTGCATTGAAATCGGATGCAGTCTTTTCATAATGGCAGGATTTCTTACAAGGATAATGATAATACCGCCATTTATAGCGATGTCTGTGGCTGAATATTATCTGCTGCATGATGTGGTCTCTACGGCTGCCTACAGATTGAGTTGGGAACAGCCGGGTTATCTTCCGATTATGTTTCTTGGGATCTACTTCTTTCTCATTCTTGTCGGTCCCGGAAAGATATCGGTAGATTATTTTCTATCTCTTCATCTGTTGCATTCCACCGACAGCAGTGAGGATGAACTGGAAGAGGTGTGAGGAATTGCAAGAAGAGTTAAACTGTTAATACATACAAGAATTGAAAATTGCTGTATTGATATCGGGAGGTGTGGACAGTGCTGTGACTGTCGACCGTCTTTACAGGCAGGGGCATGATCTGCACTTGTTCTATATCCGGATAGGAATGGACAATGATGAGGGAGACTGCGCTGCAGAGGAGGATATTGAGATATGTACTCTCATAGCTAAAAAATATGCTCTTCCGTTTGATGTGGTTTCACTCCATGAAGAATATTGGGAGTATGTGATGCAGTATGTGCTGCGCACCGTGAAGGAAGGACTGACTCCCCATCCTGACATCATGTGCAATAAGATAATCAAGTTCGGATTTTTTGAGCAGAGATGGGGAAAGAATTTTGACAAGACAGCTACAGGTCATTATGCAAAAGTGCTTGAGAAGGATGGTAGATATTGGCTTGCCACGGCTCCCGATCCCGTTAAGGATCAGACTGATTTCCTTGCCCAGATAAGTTATGATCAGCTCAGCCACATTCTTTTCCCTCTTGGCGACATGACTAAAGAGGAAGTGAGGGAGGCTGCGAGAAATGCCAATCTTCCGAATGCATCAAGAAAGGACAGTCAGGGAATATGCTTTCTTGGTAAAATAGACTACAGTGATTTTCTTGAGCGACAGATAGGCACCAAGACCGGTCCGGTGATCGAGATAGAGACTGGGAAAAAGATAGGTGAGCACAAGGGATATTGGTTCTATACCATCGGGCAGAGGAAAGGTCTTGGACTTGGTGGAGGTCCCTGGTTTGTAGTCAGAAAGAATATCCGTGATAATGTCATCTACGTGAGCCACGGATATGAAACCCGGCTTCAATACGGGCGTTCGATTGCAATGGATGAAGTGGATTGGATCACTGTTGATCCGTTTGACTATGACGGATTTGAGAAAGAGGAAAGAGGTGGACTAAAAGTTTCTTTCAAGACACGCCATACTCCGGAGTTTCTTTGCGGGGTGCTCAGAAAGTCTGCTGAATCTGGATATGTGCTTGAATCGGATAAGGATGTCCAGGGGATAGCTCCCGGTCAATATTGCATTGTATATACTCCTGACCGCAAGGTCTGTCTCGGATCTGGTATGATTGTAAAATCAAAAGAATCAAAAAGAAATGGAAAATGAATTGGTACGGCTCAATATAGTCGGAATCACATATAATCAGATAGAAAACGGAATGTATGCGATGGTGCTTGAAGATGAATACGGTGGCCGCCGGCTTCCTATCATCATCGGATACAATGAGGCGCAGTCTATAGAATGCCTTCTTCAGAAGATAAAGACTCCGCGTCCGTTGACCCATGAATTTACGTCTGAAATACTCGATTCTTTCGGAATAAGCATAGAATCTATTGTCATCAAGCAGCTTGACAACGGTATATTTACTGCTGACGTGAGCCTTGTGAGAGGAGATGAAAGACATGTGCTCGATGCGAGGTCGAGCGATGCCATAGCTCTTGCCATGCGCGCAAAGGCTCCGATATATACGTCTCGCTCCCTTCTTGACAGATGCGGTATAGAGAAAGAGTCAGTTGGTCCGAAAATCCAGTCTGTTGCTGCAAGACAATCGATTCCGGCACGCCAGGCAATCGAGAGAGTTATGAATCCTGAATCTCATAGTTATGAAGATGAATCAGACGACAGTCTGATGCATATGATGGAGCAGGCTGTCAAAGACGAAGATTACGAAAAAGCCGGAGAGATAAAATTGGAAATTGAAAGACGGCGCGGAAGTGCGGAATGAAATACCGACGACATGAGCAGGAAAAACGACAGGATAGAAACTCTGATAGAGATAATCAAGAATAATAATGTAGGGAGTCAGGAAGAATTGCTTAGGTTGCTTGCCGATAAGGGTATCTTTGTGACTCAGGCGACTCTATCCAGAGATCTCAAAATGCTGAAGACGACGAAAGTCCCTCTTGAGCATGGTGATTATGCATATATGCTTCCGGATGCAAGAACAGCGAGAATATCTACAGGAAGCGGTCGCCAGAAGGCTGATTTGTCACGACGTGGCGAGAATGGACTGATCTCACTTGAATTTTCCGGTAATATCGGTGTCATGCTCACGAGAAACGGTTATGCTTCCGGAATCGCATATGATATAGACATGCTGAACGCACCTGAGATTGCCGGCACGATAGCAGGTGCAAACACAGTGTTTATAGTGCTCAGGGAAGGTGTCACTCACGACAAGGCTACAGAGGTATTGTCTATGATTCTTCCATTATAAATGTAAATTTGCAGATACACTATGATAAGAGTTGGTATAGCCGGTGCGGACACTGCCATGGCAGGTGAATTGATCAGGATTCTTGTCAATCATCCTGATGTGGAGTTGACAAGTGCGTTTGCTCCCGGCAAGGTCGGTCGTACAGTGGCATCTGTCCATCATGGGCTGGCAGGAGAATGTGATCTGGAATTTTCACCGGATATCAATCCTCAGAAACTTGACGTGATATTCATTGATGCTCATTCGGATGTAGCTGACAGATTCAGGATGAATACCGATCGTTGGCCGGATCTCAGGATAATTGATATGTCGCATTGTCCGTCACTTGATTTTGAGGCTCTTGATATGGCTTATGGATTGCCGGAAATCAATCGTAAACAGCTTGTGCGTGGATGCAAGAGGGCAGTGGTGCCCAGATCCGTGGCTGCCGCAGCCATAATAGGGCTTTATCCTCTTGCGCGCCACCTTTTGTTGAAAGGAGACATCACTGTGTCTTATGCCTGTCCTGCCGATATAGACACTGTAGAAAAAACTGGTATGGTACGTCAGGAGATACTTCATGTGCTTAGGAAGACTCAGAATTCTTTTGACGGTGATATAATCATGCGTCGTATTGACGAAGATGTGTCCGACAGAGGTCTGAAGGTAGTGGTGGAGGTTCCATGTGTATTGGATATAAATGAAATATTCAGGGTTTTCGATCACTGCTACGATGATCATAATTTCACGTTTATGGTGTCGAGTTCGGTGCCGGGCTATGAAGTTGAGGGAACGCAGAAGACACTTGTCACTCTTCAGAAACTGACTCCTGAAAGTCTGACCGTAACAGTTGTCGCCGACAGCCGCATGCGTGGAGGTGCAGGCGATGCAGTGCATATAATGAATCTTCTTTTCGGTCTGCACGAGAAAACAGGTCTTTATCTTAAGGCACATAAGTTTTGAAGTGCCAGGCATCAAGATCCATGAATGAAATTATTGTTCGAAAGTGGAGCGTATCGGTCGATTAAAATGTGACGTATATGAGCGTAAACAAAGTTATACTTATAGGTAATGTCGGAGGGGATCCGGAGGTGAGATATCCGGAGAAGGATTTCCCTGTGGCGTACTTTTCTCTTGCCACCAATGAGATACGTGGTAATTCGGAAGTGACTGAATGGCATAATATCGTGATGACTGGAGAAAATGCACGTTATGCGGAGCGATATGTAAGAAAGGGCATGAAACTATATGTAGAGGGTTCATTGCGCACGAGACAATACACCGATAAATTCAACATTGTCCGGAAAAGGACAGAGATATATGCCGGGTTGTTTGAGATCCTCGGAAGATCTCAGTGAAAATATTAAAGAAAATAACTATATACAGATGAGGAAGTGGAGAATAGAGGACTCAAGTGAGCTCTATAATATTCAGGGATGGGGGCTTACCTATTTTAGCATCAATGATAAGGGGCATGTGCAGGTGACTCCCAAGGCTGGGTATGCGCCGGTGGATATCCGTCAGGTTCTTGACGAACTCAAGCTTCGCGATATTTCAGCTCCGATGTTGCTCAGGTTTCCGGATATACTTGACGACAGGATTCGGAAGATCACGAATTGCTTTAAGAACGCAAGCACCGAATATAAATTTGAAGGACAGAGTTATCTCGTATATCCTATCAAGGTTAACCAGATGCGTCAGGTCGTGGAGGAGATCGTGAGTCATGGAAATAAATATAATATAGGTCTTGAAGCAGGCTCAAAACCTGAACTGCATGCGGTCCTTGCTGTAAATACACACGAGAAATCCCTTGTGGTGTGCAACGGTTATAAGGACGAGGACTATGTGGAGCTTGCCCTTCTTGCACAGAAGATGGGACGAAGGATATATCTTGTAGTGGAAAAACTTAATGAGCTACGGCTTATCCTTAAAGTGGCGAAACGCCTTAAAGTGGATCCAAATATAGGTATCCGTATAAAGCTGACTTCTGCCGGAAGCGGAAAATGGGAGGAATCAGGCGGCGATGTGAGCAAGTTCGGACTTAACTCAAGTGAACTTCTTGATGCTCTTGAGTTTCTTGAAAAAAACAAGATGAATAGCTGCCTGAAGCTTATTCATTTCCATATAGGAAGTCAGATCACGAAGATACGCCGTATTAAGAATGCCCTAAGAGAGGCTATGCAGTTCTACGTTCAGTTGTCAAAATCCGGTTTTGACATAGATTTTGTAGATATAGGCGGAGGTCTTGGAGTGGATTATGACGGCACACGTTCTTCATCCGGTGAAAACTCGATGAATTACTCCATCCAGGAATATGCAAATGATGCAGTGTCGGCTCTTGTAGATGTCTGTAGAAAAAACAATCTCCGGCAGCCGAACATTATCACGGAATCGGGTAGATCCATGACTGCACATCACTCGGTGTTGATTATTGAGACTCTGGAGACCACTCAGCTTCCGATTTGGAATGATAATGAGGAACTTCCCGAAGGTGCTCACGAACTTACTCATGAACTCTATAATATCTGGGATAAAATAGATTCCTCGCGTGTGTTTGAAGATTGGCATGATGCTCTCCAGATACGTGAGGAGGCGCTTGAACTGTTCAGTCTCGGACTTCTCGATCTTACTACACGCGCTCAGATTGAGAAGTTGTTCTGGAGTGTGGCGAGAGATGTGCATGATATCACCAGGAGCATGAAGCATCCACCTGAAGAATTGCGGAAGGTGGCACGAATGCTTCCCGAAAAATATTTCTGCAATTTCTCTTTGTTCCAGTCTCTTCCTGACACATGGGCTATCGATCAGATGTTCCCGACAATGCCGATTAGCCGGCTGGATGAAAAGCCTACACGTGAATGTACTATTCAGGATGTGACATGTGACTCTGACGGGAAAATCAATCGTTTTGTCGCTCCTCAGGGTGTAAGCCATTCGCTGCCTGTGCATCAGCTGAAGCCTGGAGAACCCTATTATATAGGAGTTTTTCTTGTAGGAGCTTATCAGGAGATTCTCGGCGATCTTCACAATCTGTTTGGTGATACAGCTGCGGTTCATATCACTTGCGATAAGGACGGTTATGAAATCGAGCAGGTCATTGACGGTGAGCCGGTGGCTGATGTTCTTGATTATGTGGAATATAATCCGAAGAAATTAGTCAGAAATCTTGAGACATGGGTGTCTAAATCCATGAAAGCAGGAAAGATTACTGCAGAGGAAGGTCGTCAGTTCCTCAATATCTACAAGTCAGGTCTATACGGAATAACTTATCTTGAAAGATATTGATGTGTCGCTATTTCATTCGATTGGGATATAGAGGGGCGCCGTTTCATGGCTGGCAGATACAGCCGAATGCGGTGAGTGTTCAGGAAGAAGTTGAAAAAGCTTTTACCACCGTACTTCGTGTTCCGGTATCGGTAGTCGGTGCCGGACGCACCGATACCGGAGTCAATGCACGCACCATGTATGCCCATTTCGATTTTGATGGCGATTTGCCGGATAAGGATAGACTGTTGGTTTCCCTCAATCGTCTTGTAGGAAAGGATATAGCTATCCATGACATTATCAGCGTGCCGGATGGTTCGCATGCGAGGTTTGATGCCACCGAGCGCACATATAAGTATTTTGTTACATTTGAGAAAACACCGTTTTTCTACCCTCTATCCTGGTATTGTCCCGGCAGGCTTGATATCGGCAGGATGAATGAAGCTGCCGGATTGCTGATGGAAACAGATGATTTTACTTCTTTCGCAAAACTTCATAGTGATGCAAAGACTAATATCTGCAAGGTAAAGCATGCCAAATGGACTATGGAGGGAGATTCGGTTGCGGTATTCACCGTCACTGCCGACCGATTTTTGAGGAATATGGTCAGGGCTCTGGTAGGTACACTTGTCGATGTCGGTCGCGGGAAGTTGACTGTTGACCAATTCAAGGATATAATCGAGAAAAAAAACCGTTGTTCAGCCGGGCAGTCCATGCCTGGAGAGGCACTGTTTTTGTGGGATGTTAAATATGACTATATTAAGTGATAAGCCATGAATGTGGAAGAAAGAATTCTGGAGCTTCGACGTGAGCTCAACAGGCACAACCATAATTATTATGTGCTCAATGATCCTGAAATCAGTGATCTGGAGTACGACATGATGATGAAGGAACTTGAGGCTCTTGAAAAGGAGAATCCGGAACTCTATGATTCACTTTCACCAACTCAAAGGGTTGGATCAGACCTTACCAAAGGATTCGGACACGTGGTTCATGAGCGTCCGATGCTATCGCTTGCAAATACATATAGCATAGACGAAGTCGATGAATGGTTTGACCGGGTTAAGAAAGGTCTGGAAGGACAGGAATTTGAAATAACGGGGGAGATGAAATATGATGGTACCTCCATATCCCTGACATATGAAGGCGGCCGTCTGGTTAGGGCTGTGACCAGAGGTGACGGAACACAAGGTGATGACGTGACAGCTAATGTTAAGACTATCAGAAGTATTCCGCTCGTACTGCAACCAGGTGACTGGCCGGAGAAATTCGAGATACGTGGTGAAATACTTATGCCATGGAAGGTGTTTGATGAATTGAATAAAGAACGTGAATATAACGAGGAGCCGCTATTTGCTAATCCTCGCAACGCAGCGAGCGGTACTCTGAAGACACAGGATCCGAGAGAAGTGGCTAAGAGAAAACTGGATGCGATATTCTATTACCTGCTTTCAGATGATCTGCCCTTTGATACTCATTATGATAATATGGAGGCTGCCCGAAAGTGGGGATTCAAGGTTTCCGGAGAGATGAAGCTTCTTCATTCTGTGAATGAGGTGGATGCATATATCGGCTATTGGGATGTGGCGAGGAAAGAACTTCCTGTGGCTACTGACGGGTTGGTCTTTAAGGTCAATTCATTGCAGCAGCAACTGAATCTCGGATACACAGCCAAGTCACCTCGATGGGCTGTAGCTTTTAAGTTTAATCCGGAAAATGCCTGCACTAAACTGCGGTTTGTAAGCTTCGAGACCGGGCGGATGGGAATTGTGACACCTGTTGCCAATCTTGACCCTGTATTGCTTTCCGGAACAATAGTCAAACGGGCTTCCCTTCATAATGCCGATATAATGAGGGAACTTGATATTCATGAAAATGACTGGCTTTATGTGGAGAAGGGCGGTGAGATAATTCCTAAGATAACAGGTGTTGACAAAAGCCGCCGTAATCAGGATAGCAAGCCCGTGCAATTTGTATCACGTTGCCCGGTATGCGGAACCCCGCTTGTCAATAAAGAGGGTGATGCCGCCTGGATATGTCCGAATAAATACGGTTGCCGTCCTCAGATCACTGGTAGAATAGAGCATTTTTGTGCTCGTCGTATGATGAACATTGACGGTGTGGGAGAGGAAACGGCAGATCTACTTTATGATAAAGGGCTGGTAAAGACTCCTGCTGACCTTTACGACCTTACAAAAGATCAGCTTTCGATTCTTGACCGGTTTGGAGACAAAAGTGCTGAAAGGATACTGAACGGACTTGAGTCGTCCAGACTGGTTCCGTTTGAAAGGGTTGTATATGCTCTTTCGATCCCTAATGTCGGGGAGACCACGGCAAAACGGGTGGCAAAGAGTGTAAAAAATATGGAAAGGATGCAGTCGATGAGCATTGAGGAACTTCAGTCGATTCCGGATGTTGGTCCTGTTGTAGCTCAGGGAATCCATGATTTTCTACGGGATCCTGTAAATATGGAAAATATACGCCGTCTTTCAGAAGCCGGACTACAGATGTCGCTTGGAGATGATAAGATGTCTTCTGCCGGAACGGCCCTTGAAGGAGACTCAATAGTGATATCCGGCACTTTTAGACATCACAGCCGGGAGGAATACAAGGATATGATCGAAGCTTATGGCGGTAAGAATGTTGGAAGTATTTCAAAGAAGACGTCATTTGTCCTTGCAGGCGAGAATATGGGACCCGCTAAATATGATAAATGTCAGAAACTTGGAATCCCTATCATATCGGAAGACGAATTCCTTCAGAAATTAGGTATAAAATCATAATGAAAAATGACAGGTGAAATATTTATGTCACCTGTCATTTTTATTAATCAAGTATTCCCACGGATCGGAATAGATGGGCATAATATTCAGCTTTCTTTTCGATCTTCATCGGATAAGCGCGGCTTGTGGAAGGCATACGCCATATGTGCAGGCCATCGGCGGATTCTGTCATTTCTCCCATTTTGGGACGTTGGGTGTCTGTAAGTTGCGCTATGATGTCCGCTGCCTTTTCTCCTGTGGTGGCTATTGTGTGGCAGTCCGGTATCATTTTAAGCAGATCAAAAAGCGGAACTGGCTTCACTATCTCAAGAAACTTGTCAGACGCATTTCCTTTTAGTCTTCTTACCTCCCTTGCAGTATCATGCATCGCAATATGATGCTCAGCCATGAGCTGTCTGCATTCCTCTTCCTTGAAACTCTTTGTGTCGCTGTCATAAAGGGCATTTTTATCTCCCAGAAAGAGCAATCCGCATATCCTCCAATAGTCATTGATTGGATTAGGATAATAGAAATCCATGCTCCAGCGATGCTCACCGGGTGGAAAGGTCCCCATCATAAGTATACGGGCACCTTCCGGCAAGAACGGAGGAAATGGATGTGTTTCTATTACCATGTCTTCTTTATTCTCCATATCTGATCAAGATTATTCATCACATATGATGTGGTTGTATATATCTATCGGATTTCGCATATTTCAGGATATTGGGATCTTATTTTTTTAGGGAGTTTTGAAGCTACCTGTGCATAGCTGTGTCGAATGAGTGACATTAGCAATTCTTTATCGCTCATCCGGCTTGGACTCACTTGATTCCAATATTTTTTATTCCAGTGATACGCCGGTTCAACATCAGTATATATCTCTCTTAACTCTATGGCATATTCCGGATCACATTTCAATGCAAGATAATCGGTTCCGTCGATAGAGAGGCATGCGAAAATCTTGTTGCAGACACGGAAAAGCAAATTGCCTTCACCGAATGCCATATCTTCTGTAGTCAAAGGCAATGACAGGCAATATTCTCTGACGGTTTCTATATCCATGATTATAAGGATTCTGTTTCGTTTTGGGATTCTGTCGAAGATCTCGGATAGGATATGTATCTCTCATAGTAAGCCATTATGAGTGAAGATACAGGAAGAGCTATGATCATTCCAATTATACCGAGAAGGCTGCCCCAGATCGAAAGGGACAGAAGTATGATAGCGGCGTTCATTCCCATTTCCTTGCCCATTATGTGCGGGGTGAGTATATAGTCGCAGATACATTGGCTTACTACATATACGAGAAGTGATCTGCCGAAAAGACTCATGAAGGTTATGTCTCCGCTCAAAGAATAGATGGCGCATATAATTGCTACCGGAATAAGCGTCACATACTGAAAGTATGGAATCATATACAGTATTCCGACCAGTATTCCCATAGGCACTGCAAGTGGAAGTCCTACGATTGAGAATCCAATGCAATAAAAGACTGCTGCACATAATGCAACGAGTCCTTGTCCTCTGAAATAGTGGTCCATGCTGTTTTGTACGTCCTTCACCACAATCATTGCCTCAGGTCTGTATTTATGAGGGATAATCAGTTTGAATCCCTTCACGATCTGTGGGTAATCAATAAGAATGAAAAGGACATATACCACAGTCAATGCCCATCCGAGTATATCAAGTATAACGGTAATGGATTCATTAAGCAGTGAGGTGCCTTTACTGATGAGAGTGCCTAAATGGAGATTGGTAAGCTGCGACTTGAGAGCGGATGGCTGTATGTATTTTTCAACCCAGTCGATGATCATGATATATTCCTGTGGAAGCGGTCTTTTACCTGATGTCACCTCATGAATTATGCCGCTGAGGGTGTCAAGCTCCCTCACTACCGAAGGGAGAAAGAAATATATGATCCCGGCAACTATTGCCAGGACTTCCAGAAGTGAAAGAATGGATGATACTGCGCGCCCCTTCTCATGGATAAAACGCCTGTTGAGATCCACAAGAGGCTGAAGCATATATGCTATGAAGCAGGCTATGAAGAAGGGTAGGAGTACGTCGCTAAGATATCCGACAAGGATAACCAGCGCTATCGCAATGGCAATACCGATTATTAGTTTCATTATTCGGTCGATATTCCAGAAGTGGGTGTTGTTCTGTTCGGACATGGTCTTTATGATATAGTGGACTTATATGTGTAACATTATGTTTTATGGGTTTGTTCATGCCCCGACCGGTTTGTTAGCTTTATCTTTAGCCGGATTGGCGAAACATTTCTTTGATTTTTTTGAGTCGTATATGTGGCGGATAATTTGGAATTATACCCTATTTATCTTAATTTTGTAGTTTCAAATAAGATTGCGTCTCAATTTTAAGTGGAACGTTCTATTAAATACATTCTATCGAACACGATGAACCATACAAAGATAAAACAGACAATCTTTTCGTTTAAGCTGGAACTGCATGACAGCTTCAGATCCGCGTTCTCAATTGCCATGCTTCTGTGTCTGTTGATTTCCTGTTCTTCAGATCTGCATTCCCAGATTATAAGGAAAGTAGGCGAGCACCTTCTGCCTGTGAAGGCAAATGTTTCAGTCGATACTCTGCATCAGGCGGATTACCACTCTCTTTCTCCTGAAGACAGGATTAAAGCAGATTCTGTCAAAATGCTTGAAATGACTCTGCAGATCGAGGAAATGAAGCTTAATGAGATTCTTTTAAGAAACAAACTTGATGAAAACAACCAGCTTCATGTAGCTGATTCATTGAAGAGGGCGAGACAGATACAGAAGATTGACTCGTTGAGGGCTGTTACTCCGGGTGTGCCTGTTGTAGTTGACGAGGATACGTTATTCCGTATCTATGCCCCCAGAGGCGGACACTCTCCTATAGATCGGGCTGAGACTACGACTCAGGCTATAATGAAGATAGGTCATGACAGAAGTCTCCGGCGCGATTCGATATATCTTCTCGACAACGATAGCTATATCGATATAATGTATGGCGACAAGGTCATCATCAGCATTACAGAGCAGGATGCTTTGTGGAATGCAACGACATCTCAGCGGCTTGCTGAAATTTATATGTCGATTATTTCAGATAAGATCAACCTGATGAAAGCCGAAAACAGCTTTTGGCAGATTGTCAAGCGCATAGCGCTTTTCTTGCTGGTGATTTGCATTCAGTGTCTGATAGTAAGGCTTATAAACTATCTGTTCAGGAAACTCCGCAGGCGCATCATATGGCTCAAGCTCCATAAACTGAAACCACTCGTTATTCGCGACTATGAATTGCTGAATAAGAATTACCTGTGCAGGATATTGATCATTATAAGCCGTATACTTCGCTATTTTGTGCTTCTTCTGCTTTTTATATTCACAGTCCCGATTCTTTTCTCGATATTTCCGCAGACAGAAAACCTCGCCCTTAAGATTTTCTATTATATAGTTGATCCAATCAAGATGGTTGTGGTGGCGATATTCGACTATATACCCAATCTTTTCATAATTGCCATCATTTGGTATTGTGTAAGGTATATAGTAAAAGGATTGAGATATATTTCAAATGAGATACAGAACGAAAAGCTGAAAATTACAGGTTTTTATCCGGATTGGGCAGAGCCAACATTCAATATAATTCGCTTTCTGCTATATGCCTTCATGATAGCGATGATATATCCTTATCTTCCTGGTTCTGAATCTGGAGTGTTTCAGGGTATATCAGTATTTGTCGGACTTATTGTATCTTTGGGATCAAGTACCGTGATTTCCAATTTTATAGCAGGTTTTGTTATCACTTATATGCGTCCGTTCAAGACCGGAGATTTTATAAAGGTTAATGAGACCATAGGAAATGTAATTGAGAAATCTCCGTTTGTAACCCGGGTCAGGACTATAAAGAACGAACTTGTGACTATCCCTAATTCTTTTATTATTTCGTCCAATACCATCAATTATTCCTATTCAGCACGACAATATGGACTTATAATACATACTATGCTTACGATGGGATATGATGTCCCATGGAGAACTGTGCATAAGCTTATGATTGATGCTGCTCTTGATACTAAAGGGATTCTTGAGCATCCGGCACCATTTGTATTGGAGACCGAGCTGAACGATAACTATATGTGCTATCAGATCAATGCCTATATCAAGGATGCTGATGACATGCCTGTGATCATGTCTGATCTGTTGCAGAATATCCAGGATTACTTCAACAAGGCGGGGATCGAACTGTTTGCTCCCCACCATTTTAAGACTACTTCAAAAATTCAGACGGATCCAATACGGGTCCAGGCTTCGACCCTCGGCGATATCCTTGGGAAATGAACTGAAAATCAAACTTATTAATCCGAATATAATTATGTTGAATGTGTTTTGGCTTCTGTTTGGCGTGGCTTTGATTATTTATGCCGCCAACTGGCTCACTGATGGAGCAGCATCCATAGCCCGCAGATGGTGGCTCAGCGATATGGTGGTCGGGCTTACCGTTGTGGCTTTCGGCACGTCTACCCCCGAACTTTCCATCAGTGTCGTGTCAGCACTTCAGGGTAATGCTCCCATGGCTGTAGGAAATGTAGTGGGTAGCAATATCTTCAATATACTCGTAATAATAGGTGTTGTGGCTGTCGTGAAGCCCATTAAGGTTCAGCCTTCTGTTATGGTCAATGAGATAGGATTGGTGATACTCTCGTCTCTTGCTCTTCTCGTACTTGGATTCGGTGATATTCTCGGCGACGCGGGGGAGAGGATAGTGTCGAGAACTTCCGGAATACTGCTCCTTCTTTTTTTCGTGATATTTCTGCGATACACTTTTGCACAGGCAAAATCAGCTCTTGACTCTGATCCTGCCGCGCAAAAGGGAGCCGATAGAAAGGAGATGCCTTTGTGGCGTTCTATAGTTATGGTTGTTGTCGGACTTGCCGGTCTTGTTTATGGAGGCGACCGATTTGTAGCCGGTGCTTCAGGTGTGGCATTGTCATTAGGAATGAGCGAGGCTGTAGTCGGTCTGACCATTGTTGCCGCTGGTACGTCACTTCCGGAACTTGCTGCTTCGGTTGCGGCTGCCGTCAAAGGTAATTCCGGAATCGCCGTCGGAAATGTGATAGGAAGCAATATTTTCAATATATTTTTTGTGCTCGGCACAACGGCCACCATTACCCCTTTGCCGTTCGGTGGCATCACGCATCTCGATCTTGCTGTTATGATGGGTGCCTCCCTGATATTTTGGCTTTTCTGCTGGAAATTCGGAAAGCGTACTATAACACGACCGGAAGGTGCCATATTGGCGGCTCTTTATGTCGCATATGTTGCTTATCAGGTGATGGCTGTCGCATGATATTTAAGGCCCCATTTCTTGATATGAGATGGGACCTAAGTGATTCTATAAATAAAAAAGCACACTGAGTGTGCTTTTTTATTGGAGGTTAATTGGTTTTTAATATTTTGATGTCGATTGCTGAAATAATTGTTCGATTGCTTCAGCAATCGCTGCTTCGTCATCTGATTCACCAGTGATTCCTACACCGTCTGTCACCCAAGTGTGGGGCAGAAAATGTCGGATTGACTCTCTCACCTTATCATGTCCGCTACCGTCATGATTTATGACCGGTATCACACGCTTTCCGCCGAAGTCATACTCATCGAAAAATGTGTACACCGCCATAGGAACGTCGTCATACCAGTTTGGAGCAACAAGGATGATGTATTTGTAATCCTGCATCTTGCCTACCTTGTCTACGATTGCTGGGCGTGTGCGGGTCTCTTTCTCGATTTTAGTTACCGTTTCGAAAGTTGCCTTGTCTTCCGGATATGTCTCCACCGGAGTTATTGCGTATTCCGTTGCTTCAAGCCCTTTATTTTTGAGGGCGGCTACCGCCCTCTCTGCTATTTTCTTGCTGCCTGATGTCTCTTTTCCCTTTTGGATAAAATATGCCACAAGGATCTTATCTGCATTCAATTTTGTGCCTTCCATAATTTTTAAGATTAAATTTAATATAATATGGAGCCTTGTGATATCTTAGGATATCTGATTAACTCCGCTATTAAAACACCCTAACTGTATGTTCTGTTTAATTCAAGAGAAAAGTCTATTAAAATTTCCGAAATTCAGTGTTTTTTATTAATTTTGCAGTTTGTTAGGTATATGTAATCCCTATGATGGATGAGGGTACCCGATGTGAAGATAATCTTTAAGTAAAGCAACTGATTATGAAAACTAACGTAGCTGTTTTTTTCGGTGGCAGAAGCGTGGAGCACGAGATATCGGTCATCTCTGCTTTGCAAGCCATCAGTGCGTTCAATCAAGAGAAATACAATATAATTCCAATCTATATTTCTAAGCAGGGACGCTGGTACACCGGCGACAATCTGCTCAATATACGCAACTATCGTGACATGAACTCTCTTGTGGCAAATGCCGAAGAGGTTTTCATGCGCCCTGAATATGGTGATTTCAATCTTTACCGTGTAAATACAAAGTCAGGACTCTTTTCCAAGAAAGACCCTGTTGTAGCCGAACTACATGTCGCTATCCCTGTGCTTCACGGCACTAATGGAGAGGATGGTGTCTTTGAAGGTCTTCTTGAGACCATTGGAATTCCGTTTGCAGGATGTAATACCCTAAGCTCGGCTAACGGCATGGATAAGATTACGATGAAGATGATTCTGAGGGAATCGGGTGTGCCTGTTGTGGATTATGTTTGGTTCACGGATAAGGAATGGAGCCGTAAGCGTGAGGAACTGATTGAAAAAATTGAAGATAAGATCGGATATCCCGTTATAGTCAAGCCTGCCAATCTCGGATCAAGTGTTGGAATTGGAAAGGCAGCCGACAGATCATCGTTGATTGAAAAGGTTGACAATGCCTGTCGTTTCTCACAGCGTATCATCGTGGAGCATATGCTTGAATCCATGAAGGAAATCAACTGTTCGGTGCTCGGCGACTGCGATGATTATCAGCCTTCCGTTTGCGAAGAGCCCATATCTAAGGGTGATTTCCTCAGCTATGATGAAAAATACCGTGGAGGCAACGAAGGAATGGCTGCAAGCGAAAAGAGAATACCTGCCGATCTCCCTAAAGAGACTTCCGAACGTGTTCAGCACCTTGCCTGCGAGACGTTCAGGGTGCTGTCATGCCATGGTGTCAGCCGTGTTGATGTGATGATCGATCAGAAAGACGGTCAGATATATGTAAATGAAATCAATACCATTCCAGGATCTCTGTCTTATTATCTTTGGGAGGCGACTGGTATCGGATTTGCCGATCTAATGGACCGTCTCGTTCAGCTTGCTCTGAAGCGCAAGAGGGAAGTGGAACGTAAGACATTCAGCTATGACCGTAACATATTCGCCCTTGGTGGAGGCGGAAAAGGTGGTGTGAAAGGTCCTAAACTCAAATAACAAAGATTAATGCAAAACGTACAAAGCAATACGATAAATATGAAAAAATTCACTGAATATTCAACCCCGCTCAATCTCTCCAATATCAACAAGGAGATACTTGATATATGGGATCGACATAATCTTTTTGAGACATCTATGGATGTTCGTAAAGGTTGTCCTACTTTTGTCTTTTTCGAAGGTCCGCCGTCAGCTAACGGTATGCCGGGAATCCATCACGTTATGGCAAGGACAATCAAAGATATTTTCTGCAGATATAAGACTATGAAGGGATTCCATGTTAAACGTAAGGCTGGATGGGATACCCATGGACTCCCGGTGGAACTCGGTGTTGAGAAAACCCTCGGTATTACTAAAGAGGATATCGGAAAAAAGATATCTGTGGAGGAGTACAATGCTGCCTGTCGTCGCGAGGTGATGAAATATACCAAGGAATGGACAGATCTTACACATAAAATGGGTTATTGGGTTGATCTTGACAATCCTTACATCACTTATGATAACGCGTACATTGAGTCGGTATGGTGGCTTCTGCGTCAGTTGTATGATAAGGGATATCTGTATAAAGGATATACGATCCAACCATATTCTCCGGCTGCAGGGACAGGACTTTCAAGCCATGAGCTTAATCAGCCGGGATGCTATCGTGATGTGAAGGACACTACTGCTACCGCTCTTTTCAAGGTGCTTGATCCGAAGCAGGAAATGACAGGGTGGGGTGAACCTTACTTCATGGCATGGACCACGACGCCTTGGACACTACCTTCAAATACAGCTCTTTGTGTGGGCCCGAAATTCGATTATGTGGCTGTAAGGACTTATAATCCTTATAACGGGAGTCCGATTACGGTTGTACTTGCCGAGGTGCTTGTCCCGTCTTATTTCAAGGCAGAAGGAGCAAAACTTCCTCTTGGCGACTATAAGCATGGTGATAAAGTTATTCCATATGAAATCACGGGACGTTGGAAAGGGAGTGATCTTGTTGGTATGCATTACTCGCAACTGATGCCGTGGGTGAAACCCACAGAAAAAGTTAATGAGTTTGCAGCAGATTTCGTGAAAGATTATGCTGCAGAACACCCGGAGAAGTGCTTTGAAGTAGGACCTGACAGATTCGTGGAGATTGCTGACGAGGCTTTCCGTGTCATTCCGGGAGATTATGTGACTACCGAAGACGGTACCGGAATCGTACATATTGCACCAACATTCGGTGCTGATGATGCCAAGGTGGCAAAGGCTGCCGGAATCCCGGCTCTCTTCATGGTGAACAAGAGAGGGGAGACCCGTCCAATGGTGGACCTTACGGGCAAATACTATAATCTTGATGAACTTGCGCCGGAGTTTATAGACAAGTGTGTGGATGTAGACCTTTATTCCAGACATGCCGGAGATTATGTCAAGAACGCATATGATCCTAAATTCAATGAAGGTGGCAAGTATGATGAGGCGGCCGCAAATAAGGCAGAAGACCTCAATGTGGTTCTGTGTATGGAGATGAAGATGTCAGGTCAGGCTTTCAGTATCGCTAAGCATGTGCATAATTATCCTCACTGCTGGCGTACAGACAAGCCGGTGCTGTACTATCCTCTCGACAGTTGGTTTATACGAACACCTCAGGCTCGGGAACGCCTTATTGAGCTAAACAAGACCATTAAATGGAAGCCGGAGGCAACCGGAACAGGACGTTTCGGAAAATGGCTTGAGAATGTTCAGGACTGGAATCTCAGCCGTTCACGCTATTGGGGTACACCCCTTCCGATATGGCGCACGGAGGATGGAAAAGAGGAAATATGCATAGGAAGCTACAAGGAACTCTATGATGAGATAGAAAAAGCAGTCAAAGCAGGAGTTATGACTGAGAATCCGTTTGCTGTGAAAGGGTTCGAACCGGGTGATTATTCTAAGGAAAACTATGATAAGATTGATCCTCATCGTCCTTATGTCGACGAGATCACTCTTGTGTCTCCGAGCGGTAAGCCAATGAAGCGTGAGCTTGACCTCATCGATGTGTGGTTTGATTCCGGAGCCATGCCTTACGCTCAGTGTCATTATCCTTTTGAAAATAAGGAGGAACTTGACAGTCATGAGATTTATCCGGCAGATTTTATCGCTGAGGGCGTTGACCAGACACGTGGGTGGTTTTTCACTCTTCATGCCATTGCAGGCATGATCTTTGATTCGGTGAGCTATAAGGCAGTGATTTCTAACGGTCTTGTTCTTGACAAGAATGGCAACAAGATGAGCAAGCGCCTTGGTAATGCGATTGATCCGTTTGGCAACATAGAGAAGTTTGGCAGTGATCCGGTCCGTTGGTACATGATCTCCAACTCTTCTCCTTGGGATAACCTTAAATATGATGAAGAGGGTGTGGCTGAGGTGAGCCGCAAACTTTTCTCAACCCTCTACAATACATATAAATTTTTCGCTCAGTATGCAAATGTGGACGGCTTCACCGGTGATGAACCGCAAGTGCCGGTTGCCGAGCGTCCGGAAATTGACAGATGGGTACTTTCCCTCCTTAACTCTCTGGTAGCTGAGGTGGAGAAAGATCTTGAAGACTATGAACCTACTAAAGCAGCGCGTGCAATAGAAACATTTGTCAATGACAATCTCTCTAACTGGTATGTGCGTCTGAACCGCAAGCGTTTCTGGGCAGGTGAGATGGATAATGATAAACTTGCTGCTTATCAGACTCTATATTCATGTCTGAAAACTGTGGCGCTTCTTATGGCTCCTTTCGCTCCGTTTTATTCTGATCGTCTCTATAGCGATCTCACGGGCGCATCTGCTGAAGGCGCTGGTTATGCCTCCGTTCATCTTGCCGATTTCCCGGTCAGTGATCCTGCTCTCGTAGACTCAGCTCTCGAACGTCGGATGGCATTGGCTCAGGTAGCTACATCTCTTGTGCTTGCATTGCGCAGAAAAGTCAATATTAAAGTTCGTCAGCCACTCGGTCAGCTTCTGGTGCCTGCTATAGATGCGTCGCAGAAGGTTGATTTCGAGGCTATTGTTCCTCTTGTAGCAGCGGAAGTGAATGTTAAGGATGTAAAGATTGTTGATAATGAGCAATCCGGACTCGTAAAGAAAGTAAAGGCAGACTTTAAGAAACTTGGTCCCCGCTATGGAAAAATAATGAAGGATCTGGGCAAAGCGATTACAGCCATGACTGCCGAGGAAATCGCATTTATCGAGAGAGAAGGTAAGTTTGAGTTCTCTTCTCTTCCGGGATCTCCCGTGATTTCTCTTGATGATGTTGAGATCATTCCGGAAGATGTGCCTGGATGGCTTGTGGCAAACGAAGGAAATGTGACTGTGGCTCTTGATGTGACAGTGACCGACGAACTTCGTAATGAAGGAATGGCTCGCGAACTTATCAACAGAATCCAGAATATTAGAAAGGATTCGGATTTCGCCATAACAGACCGCGTGAAAGTCACACTTTCTGATCTTCCTGAGATTGCTGCATGTCTTGGAGAATATAAGGATTATATTGCTTCACAGGTACTTGCTGATTCAATAGAGCTCGCGGCAGATGTTCCGGTGCCTAATAAAGAACTGGATATCGACGGCCTCAAGATTCTTGCAAATGTAGTGCGTTGATATCTTTATAGATATGACAGATTTTTCATCAGACAACGGTACCCGCCACTCTGTGATCACTACAGGGTGGCTGGTAACTGTGATAATGCTTCTGATCGTAGTGGTGGATCAGATGGTGAAGTTTTATGTGAAAACCAACTTTTATCTCGGTGAGGCTTACGAAGTGTTCCCCTGGTTTCAGATAAAGTTTATCGAAAATAATGGAATGGCTTTCGGCATGGAACTTTTCAATAAATTCATTCTTACTTTCGGACGTATAGCGGCGGTGATATTCTTTATTTGGTTTATCAGGAAATCCCTTTCCATCAGCGGACTTCGCAAAGGCTTTTTCATTGCTTGTGCGATGATCACCGCCGGAGCGGCAGGCAATATTTTCGACTGCGTTTTTTATGGAGAGATTTTCAATAATCCCTTTCCGCCTGAGCATGCGGTTCTGTTTCCTGCCGGAGGAGGATACGCCGGTTGGTTTGAGGGAAGAGTGGTCGATATGCTTTACTTTCCCTTTTTCTCATTCACTTGGCCGGCATGGATCCCGGGATTAGGAGGAAAAGAGTATGAGTTTTTCCAATACATCTTCAATATTGCGGATGCATCGATATGCGTGGGAGTGGCACTCATGATTATTTTCTTTTCATCTGACTGTTCAAAAGCATTTAATGCAGTGTTCGATAAAAATGTGGACGGACAATCAGAAATGTAATTCTTTCCTCGACCTTGCAAGTGTGTATGAAATATCTTACGTTAATACTTCTCTTTATAATTTTGTCTTTCGGATGCTCAAGGCGTCCGAAAGACATTCTTAGCGAAGACAGGATGGTGGCTGTAATGGCTGATATCCGTATAGCCGAAGCTTTCGATCGTTCCGGAGAATCCTACGATTACCTTCAGGGTAAGAGCAGTGAGTTGCTGGGAAGGGGCATACTCATGCATCATGGGGTGACAGTGGAAGAAATGGACAGTACTATTGCATGGTATGGAAGAAACATGGATGAATATGCCAGACTCAATAAAAAAATTGATGAAGAGCTAAGTAGGCGGCAGATGAAATATGCAAGGGCTGCCGGTGAATCCGAAAATGAAGGTTCCTCCGCCGATTTATGGCCTTATTCACACCATTTCGTTGTGGATGACAATTCCCTTTCTGATGGCATAATTGTAAATATTCCCGTGAGCGATCTTACACCTGGTGATAAGCTCACCTGGAAGATGGCGACTCAGGGTGCGTCATCGCGTACCCTGACACTCGGGGTAAATTATGACGACGGAACGTCGGAAATATCTAAGGTCAACAACAGAAGTTTTGATAAATGGGTTGAGACATCCATTCAGACGGACTCCACTCTCAACGTAAGCAGAATTTTTGCCGTAGCGTCATTTGAGCACAGTCTTCCGAGAATATTCATAGACAGTGTCCAGCTAATTCATCTTCCATTAAACAGGGAGGATTTTCAGAGGAATTACAATCAGCGTAGAGTGACTCCCGCAGGGCGAAGGATCGTCCTTCCGCCGGATACTTCTGCAAATTCGAGTCTTGTGCCGGATTCTATTACTGCAAGTCCTTCATTATCGACAGAGAATAGCCGTGGGGTGAGCACTTTGCGAAAACGGTTGAAATAACTGCCGTATACCCAAAACCATTCTTCCTTAATCACCTTATCCCAATCCTGAAAAGCACGGTGTATTTCAAATACTTTGCTTTGGGATACCCTGCATACAAGCTTTCTGCCATCGGACATTGTGCAGAGACACACTATTGAATGAGCCTTGGTCCGGTCGCTTTCAAGTTGTTCTTTTGTACATTTATGGCTGACGGTGATATTCCTGCCGTATCTTCGGTTGATTTCGTCCATAAGCATTCTGAATTTCTTTCCATGGCTTGATGTGTCACGAATTTTCCTGAAGGAAATAAGGAAATGGATCATTTCATGGATAAGGACATCTTCGAGGACTCTTTCTTCAAGTTCATATCTGTTGCTTAACGTCAGACAATAAGAAGCTTTTGTCCTTCCCATGAATCCAATTGTTTTCTCTGTCTTGAACTGACCTACAAATGAACGGGCAGATGAAATGCGCATAGCAGGAACAGGAAGTTCATCATTGAACATCTCGTGATTGAACTTGCCAAAACCATTTTCAAGAAATTCTATATTAGCTCTCATTTTGTTTTTCTTCTGTTAAGCCAACATCCTGTTATAAACATAGCTGAAAGCCACACTGATACTCCCCATAAAGGGAGCTGATAATCTATTACAAATTCCGTGCCACAAGACAATTCCTCCATAAGCCAAAGCATGAAATCATAGCCGAAGTCAAGAAAATGTCCTATACATCTCACTTCCATTCCAATACAAAGCATGATTACGTAACACACGGCAACCCCCAGATAGCATGGAAGTAGAGGAAGAATGACAACATTGGCAGGAAGAAACATAAGTGGTATCTGTGAGAAATAGTAAGATGTGAGTGGCATGGCTGCTGCCGTAGCAACCATGGTCGCAATCAGCGAGCCACAGATATAATACAATACCGGATGTTGTCTGTGTCCTATAGGATTTAGAGGAGTCGCAAAGGCAATCAATGCCCAGACACATACGACACTCAATTGAAAACCTGCATCGAATAGTGCTCCTGGATCGAATACAAGTATCAGAAGGCAGGCAGAACACAAGGCATTCCCTGCGAAGTTCTTACGTTCGAAAATAATAGCTATGAATGCAAATGTGGTCATTATGCATGCCCTCACCGATGAGTGAGACATTCCGGTTATTAAGACATACATCCACAAAATTACAATGGCGGCTGCATATGACCATTTATATTTCCCCAGAAATCTTATTGGAGATAATATCAGTATCAGTAGAGCCGCAAGTATTCCTAGGTGAAGACCGCTCAGAGCGAGCATGTGTGCAGTCCCTCCGTGTGCAAAAGTCAATCTTGTCTTTTCGTCGAGACCTGTCTTGTCTCCCAAAAGAATAGCATTGAGAAATTCTGATGTTTCCTTATTAAGATGACTGCGCTCTATCTTGATTTCAATCTGCTCCCTGAGCTGTGAGAAAAGATATTTTGGGGATCCGCTTTTCCCTGCTGCCTGTAGCGCGTGGGAATATAAATTCCCTGTGTATAGGATTCCTGAAGCCTTCAGCATTGGGGCAATCTTTTTGCCTATTTCTGTAGTGTCGGCATAAATATCCTTGAATATTTTGGTCGGCACTATTATCATGTCTCCTGTTGATAGCCCGGAAGGTCGCGAATTTAACCTTGCTTTTGCACCATTGGTGCCACAGATCTCTACGTCTATTCGGTCACCATAAGTCTTGGAAAGAACTCCAGTTACTTCGCATGTCACATATTCCGGGAACTCGGTAGGATAGGCTTCATCAATGGAGTTTGGTCTTGACAACGCTTCATCTATCATGCCAGCCCCGGTGAATAGCATCACGATCCAGACCGCATGCCATTTCCCCCTTTTGTATGCCCTGACCGGATCTGTGGAGCTGTTCAAAAGAAATACGTAGAAGACAATTCCCGCTACCAAGGGAATCATGCCGATCCACCATGCTATTCCTGTCATGCCGGATAACGCTATTCCCGTGGCAAGTGCTGATGCAGGAATCAGAGATCCGTTTAAATATTCACTCATTCCATATTTGCCATGCACCTACAGCCTGAAGCCTCAACATCTCAAGTCCGTTGCTGACCACACAGCCATGAGCTTTACATATCTTCATGAACAGCGTTTCAGACGGGTTATAAACAAGATCAAAACAAATCTGGCTGTCATGCAGGTATTGATAAGGAAAAGGAGGTGCCGTGTCGGTGTCTGGATATGTGCCGAGAGGAGTGCAGTTTACTATTACTGTTGCATTATGAACAAGATCCGGTGTTAGTTCTCCGTATGCCAGACACCCGTCGCGATGTGTTCTGCCCACAAGTTGGGTGTCGAAACCAAGCATTTTCATCGACCATACCACAGCTTTTGAAGCCCCGCCGGTTCCAAGTATCAATGCGTAGGGCTTATCCTCATCGTCTGATGTACGGAATTCAGAATCCCTAAGTATTTCCTTCATTGATTCAGAAAATCCATATGCATCTGAATTATAGCCTTTAAGTCTATATGTGCCGGTTCCGGAATCGCGCATTATCTTAATTACGTTGACAGCTCCAATGCCACGGGCCTCTTCACTCAGTTCATCAAGAAACTTCATGACTTCCACTTTATAGGGGATGGTCACATTAAGCCCTTTCAGCAGAGGATGCTCTTCAATGAGTCCGGGCAGAAGATCGACACTCTCAAGAGGGTAGAGGTCGTAATGTGCCGGGATATTTTCCTTTTCAAATTTCTCATTGAAATATTTGGCGGAAAATGAATGTCCCAGAGTCTTTCCGATAAGGCCGTATTCTTCTTTTACCATATTACAACCCTTTCATTTTTCGGTCGCCACATTGTGTCACCCTCAGTTATTCCGAATGCCTCAAAGAATTCATCTATATTCTTCAAAGTAGCATTGGTACGTAGTTTTCCAAGTGAATGGGGATCGGTCTTTGTACGAAGCTTTATCTCCTCTTCCCTGATATTGCCTGCCCATACATTAGCATATGCGATATAGAAACGTTGTAGCGGCGTAAAGCCATCTATATCCTGAGCTGTATCTCCGTTCATGCTGTCCATATAGGCTGTGAGGGCAATTCTCAGTCCTCCCTGATCGGCAATATTCTCTCCAAGTGTATATCTGCCGTTGGCAAATACACCGGGAGAGACTTCTATGGCGTCAAATTGTTTTACAAGCCCATCCGCAAGTGTTTTGAAGCGATCCGCATCTTCCGGTGTCCACCATTCGGCGAGATTTCCGTTTTTGTCAAACTGCCTGCCACTGTCATCAAATCCGTGAGTCATTTCATGTCCTATCACGACACCTATGGCACCATAATTCTGGGCGTCATCAGCCGTCGGATCGAAATATGGAGGCTGAAGTATTGCCGCCGGGAAACATACCTCATTGGTGGTCGGATTATAATATGCATTGACAGTCTGGGGAGTCATATGCCATTCCTCCTTGTCGACCGGCTTGTTCATCTTGGAATAATTGTCTTTGACATACCATTTTGATGCCTCCAAAACATTCTCAAGATAAGATTTTTCAGGATCGATATTTATTTCGGAGTAATCTTTCCACTTATCAGGGTATCCAATCTTGACAGTGAACGTAGACAGCTTTTCAATGGCTTTTACTTTAGTCTCTTCGCTCATCCATGGAAGATTCTCTATGTGTTTGCCGAGAGATTGTCTTAAATTCCCTACAAGCCGTTTCATATAATCCTTGTTCTCTTCAGGAAAATACTTTTCCACATATAGCTTACCTACAGCCTCACCCAACATGGAATTAGGTATTGCCATGGCTCGTTTCCAGCGAGGTTCAAGTTCCTCTTTACCACTCATAACCTTGTCGTATAACTCGAAACTTGCATTTATGAAGTCATCACTAAGAAGATTGGTGGCGTCATTTACAGTTTCAAATGTCATATAGTCCTTGATTTCCTGTGGTGATAGTGTAGGGATATATGATGTGATGAACTCGGTGAATGCCGGATTTGCAAGATTTGCCTTGTCTACATTTTGAAGCCCTAACAGACGGAAATATGTGTCCCACTCAAAGTCTGGATATTTTGACCTTATTTCCTCAATGGTCATGATATTATATCTCTTCCTTGGATCGCGTCTGTCTTCACGAGTCATTTTGTGGCTGGCGAATTCAGTCTCAAGCTTTATGACAGATTTCCAAACTCTTTCCTGAGCCTCATCATCATATCCGATGAGTTCCATGAGACGTCTGACATATTTGTGATATGCTGAAAGAATTATCGAATTTGTCTCGTTCTCTTCAAGATAATAGTCCCTGTCTCCAAGTCCGAGCCCTACCTCGCCTATATGAAGGATATTCATGTCAGAATTCATGGCGTCAGTTCCCACACCGCTTCCGAAAAAACTGCTTCCTATTCCTGAATGCTGCCATGCGAGAAGTTCTGCCATTTTGGATGTATCGGCATTCCCTATTTTATTAAGAAGGGGGCGTAATGGTGTGGCTCCTTCTTCATTGAGGCGTTTTTCATCCATTCCCATTGCATATAGATCACTGACCTTCTGGGCAACGGTTCCGAATGTCTTTGCATCTTCATTGTATGATAGATTTAATATAAGATCCTTTAACTGCTCCCGGGCGTTTTCGCGCAGCATGTCAAACATTCCGAAACGAGAATATTCTGCGGTCAGAGGATGCTCTTTCATCCATCCTCCGTTGCTGTATTGATAAAAGTCTTCTTTTGGCGAGACTGTCTGATCAAGATTTCTCCGATCTATGCCATGTAGGGTATTATCCATCAATATTGTATTAACATTTAAACTCTATAATGCACAATTCGACGTTCATGCTTTGAGATCTTCAAGATCCATAGTGGCGAGTTCCCAGACAGACATACCGTTCTCAAGGTCTTTCTGAGCCTTTGCGTAGGCGTCAAGGGTCTCCTGACTTGTATCGCCGGCAGCGATCTTGTCTTCAATTTCTTTTTGAAGCGATTCAAGCCGGGTTATCTCTGCTTCTGCATCCTTAACTCTCTTCTCAGCCCTTTTTACGATCTTTTCACGAGCTTTTTGCTCGGCATAAGAAAGCTTAGGAGTATTTTGATTTGTTGTTATATTAGTATCCTTAGCTTTAATATCGGATTCCTTTGCAGAAGATACTTCAGCTGCGGAATACAGTTGCTTTCCGGTAGGGGATTTTGTGAGTTCGAGATCCCTGAGATTTTCAAGATTCTTCGATCTGAGAAAATCATAGATACCTCCGATATTTTCCTTTACTTTGCCTCCTCCGAATTCATATACTTTCTCTACAAGTCCGTCAAGGAAGTCTCGGTCATGACTGACCACTATTACTGTTCCGTCAAAGTCTTTTATCGCATCCTTAAGAATATCCTTGGTCTTCAGGTCAAGATGGTTTGTAGGTTCGTCAAGGATAAGGAAATTCACTGGTTCAAGAAGAAGTTTGATCATGGCGAGGCGGGTCTTTTCTCCTCCTGACAGAACTTTCACTTTCTTGTCAGACGCTTCGCCTCCGAACATGAATGCTCCAAGAATATCCCTGATCTTTAGCCGGATGTCTCCAACAGCCACATTGTCTATTGTCTCGAAAACGGTCAGGTTTTCATCAAGAAGCTGAGCCTGATTCTGTGCAAAATAGCCTATCTTGACATTATGCCCTAACTTTAGCATCCCGGTGTGGCTGATTTCTCCCATAATGCACTTGACAAGTGTGGATTTACCTTCTCCGTTTTTTCCGACAAACGCGACTTTCTCGCCTCGTCGTATGCGGAATTCGGCATGATCAAACACCTGATGATCGCCATAAGCCTTGCCTACATCTTCAAGTATAAGCGGGAAGTCTCCGGAGCGCGGGGCGGGGGGGAACTTAAGTCTGAGGCGTGAATTATCCACTTCATCTACCTCGATAGGTACAATCTTTTCAAGCTGCTTGATGCGGCTTTGCACCTGTATCGCTTTGGTAGCCTGATATCGGAAGCGCTCAATGAACGCCTTTATGTCAGCTATCTGTTTCTGTTGGTTTTCATATGCGCGCATTTGCTGCTCAACCCTCTCTTTGCGCAGCTCAGTATAGGGCGTGTAGCTTACTTTATAATCGTAGGCCTTTCCACACGATATCTCAATAGTGCGTCGGGTGACATTGTCAAGGAATGCACGGTCATGACTCACGAGCATTACTGCTCGTGCCTTGGTCTGAAGAAACTGTTCGAGCCATTGTATTGATTCTATGTCAAGATGGTTTGTTGGCTCGTCGAGAAGCAGAAGATCCGGTTTTTGCAGCAGAATTTTGGCAAGTTCCACCCTCATTCTCCATCCACCGGAAAATTCAGAGGTCGGACGGTCGAAATCATCACGGCTGAAACCAAGTCCCATCAGTGTCTTCTCAACTTCAGCCTCCATATTGTCAGCGCCCTCCATTGAGAGTCGGTCGTTTAGATACTCGATATCCTCTATAAGCCTTGAGTATGAATCGCTTTCATAATCTGTGCGTGTGGCAAGCTGATTATTAAGGTCTTCAAGTCGGGCTTTGTGCTCGTCAATATGCGCGAATGCTTTCCTTGCTTCGTTTATTATAGAAGTGTCATCGGCAAGTTTCATCTGCTGAGGAAGATAGCCGATTGTGACCTCAGAAGGTTTTGATACAGCACCTGAGGTGGGAGGCTGCAGACCGGCAATGATTTTAAGCAATGTAGATTTGCCTGCACCGTTTTTTCCGGCGAGTCCTATCTTATCTGTTTTATTTATGACGAAACTCACGTCCGTAAAAATCGGACGTGCTGAAAATTCCATTGTCAGGTCGTTGACACTTACCATTAGCCTAGATATTTATATATTTAAGTCCTCTCTGTTCCCGACTTTTTGTTCTTGCCCCGATATCATCTGCTTTTTTCATCATGATATTTTATCGCAGCCTCCATAAAAGAATGGAAAAGTGGGTGAGGATTCAATACAGTGCTTGAATATTCAGGATGATACTGAGTGCCGATCATCCAGCGAAGCCCGGGTATTTCAACAACTTCTACCAGATGAGATTTGGGATTTTCACCCACACAGCGCATGCCGGCTTTCTCAAATTCTTTGCGATATGCGTCATTGAATTCATATCTGTGACGGTGACGTTCGCTTATGTCTGTCTTTCCGTAGGCTTCCGCCACGAGACTATCCGGAGTTAACTTGCATTCGTAAGCTCCAAGACGCATAGTTCCGCCCATATCAGATATATGCTTCTGTTCTTCCATCATGTCGATTACATTGTGCGGAGTGTTAGGATCCATCTCTGTGCTGTTCGCGTCCTTGTAGCCAAGTACGTTACGTGCAAATTCTATCACCATACACTGCATGCCGAGACAAATGCCGAAAGTCGGTATATCCTTTTCGCGACACCATTTCAAAGCAACGAATTTACCTTCGATCCCGCGGTTGCCGAAGCCCGGCGCTATTATGACTCCGTCAAGACCTGCCATCATTACCTCTATATTGTCTTCGGTAAGTTTCTCGCTATGTATATATTTGAGGTTCAATTTGTGATGACAGTACGTGGCAGCTTGAAACAGCGATTCATTGATTGATTTATATGCGTCTTGAAGTTCCACATATTTTCCTACAAGACCTATGGTGACTTCTTTTTCTGCAGTACGTATCTTTTCAACAAAATCAAGCCATGGTTTCATGTATGGCTTGCCATAGACCGGGACATGCATCTTGCGAAGCACTATTTCATCCATATTCTGACGGTGCAGCATGATCGGCACTTCATATATGCTTGGACAGTCAAGAGACTGGATTACGGCATCTTTTGCCACATTACAGAACTGGGCTATCTTGGCACGCATGCCTTCAGGTATGTCATGCTCGGTACGCAAAACAAGCACATCCGGTTGAATACCTAACTGCTGAAGCTGCTTTACCGAATGCTGTGTTGGTTTTGTCTTTAGTTCTTTTGCGGCATGGAGATAGGGTACGTATGTGAGATGTACGCACAGGGCACTGTCTCCAAGTTCCCAGCGTAGCTGACGTACCGCTTCAAGAAATGGAAGTGACTCTATATCGCCTACGGTACCGCCTATTTCTGTAATTATGAAATCAAACTTACCCGTATCACCGAGTAGCTTAACATTTCGTTTTATTTCATCAGTAATATGTGGAATGATCTGAACAGTCTTTCCTAGATAGTCTCCGTGACGTTCTTTCTCGATCACATTCTGATAAATGCGTCCGGTCGTGACATTATTTGCACGCGAAGTCGGAACATTGGTAAATCTCTCGTAGTGTCCGAGATCCAGGTCTGCTTCATGACCGTCCTCTGTCACGTAGCATTCACCATGCTCGTAGGGATTAAGGGTGCCGGGGTCGATGTTGATGTAAGGATCGAACTTCTGGATTGTGACCCGATAGCCGTGTGCATTTAGCAGACAGGCAAGAGAGGAGGATATAATGCCTTTCCCAAGGGAAGAGACCACGCCTCCGGTAACAAAAATGTATTTTGTCTCCATGCTGTAAATATTTATTCAGCACGCAAAATTACAATTTTTTTCGAATATATGCAACAGAAGTTGTTTAAACTTATTTGCGAATTAAAAAAATCAACCAGAAGAGATTGGAAGTGATTGGAAGTGGACACCTTATCTTTTTTATTTAAAAAAAAATTTGCGAAATGAAGAAAATTTCTTAATTTTGCGGTCGCATTGGTTTGGCAGCGACATCACTGGTCGCTGTCGATTAAAAGGGAATCAGGTGCAAATCCTGAACAGACCCGCTACTGTAAGTTCCATTGCAACCTTCCGGACGCAATCAGTGTCACTGACCGCAAAGCGGTTGGGAAGACAGTCCGGGATGGGGGACAAGTCAGGAGACCTGCCATGCAATATACTATTTCAATAATCTCGGGGATTAGATTTTGAAGTGAAACAGACAGGCATCTCAAATACATATCATCTTGCAGATGCAGGGTACAATAAGGTTTCCTGTATTCAATGCGTTGCCACTCTTGGCTTGAAAAGTCGAGACCGCTTCTCTACGTGTATATGCGTCCCTTTTGCCACAGTTATCTTTAAGGTCTTTTCCTCGGTAGGAATCGCAATGTTTTCTACACTAAATAATATACTAAAGGAAAAAGACCTATGTTTACAAATTTTCATGGTTTCCATTTGGTAGAAGACTACCATAAATGGAAAAAAGAACATCGTAACCGGAAAAATCCGATCGGACTGAAATCCCTTAAACTGCTGATTGCCGTTTGCATCCCTCTATTTTTGTGGATAGCTCCATCTGACATTTATGGACTGCCGGGGTTGAACCCTGTTGAGCATCGTGTACTTGCAATATTCGTGTTTGCCGCATTGATGTGGCTTTTTGATGCTGTCCCTGCTTGGACAACCTCGTTGGTCGTGGTTGTGTTGCTTCTTTTCTGCACATCCGATAGTTCGCTATGGTTTTTTCAAAAGGATCATGCAGGCGAGAAGTTTGCCAATCTTGTCAGCAATACAGATATTCTTCATTGTTTTGCGGATCCTACAATCATGCTCTTTATCGGAGGATTCATTATTGCTATTGCGGCCACGAAGAGCGGTCTTGACATAAAGCTTGCGAAAGTTATGCTCACACCGTTTGGAACGAAGTCTGAGAATGTACTATTAGGCTTTATTCTTGTTACGGCTTTATTTTCAATGTTCATAAGCAACACAGCTACGGCTGCTATGATGCTTACGTTTCTTGCACCCGTGCTCAGCGCGCTTCCCGCTGATGGCAAAGGTAAGATCGGACTTGCGCTCGCTATTCCTGTAGGTGCTAATATCGGAGGAATGGGAACACCAATCGGTACGCCTCCGAATGCCATTGCCTTGAAATTTCTCAATGATCCCAACGGTATGAATATGTCTATAGGCTTCGGGCAGTGGATGATGGTAATGGTGCCTCTTACGCTTGTCCTGCTTTTTATCTCGTGGTTTGTGCTGAAGAATTTGTTCCCTTTCAAGCAAAAGCAGATCACTCTGAAGATAGAGTCTGACCATGTGCATACTAAAAAGGATGTGATAGTGTACATTACTTTTGCAATCACTGTTTTGCTCTGGCTTACAGACTCCATCACCGGAGTAAACGCCAATGTGGTGGCTATGCTTCCGGTCGGAGTGCTGTGTATGGCTGGAATAATAACGAAGCGGGATCTTGAGCAGTTGTCGTGGAGTATACTCTGGATGATCGCCGGCGCCTTCGCACTGGGAGTCGCAATGAAACAGTCGGGACTTGCTAATCATCTTATTGAAGCGGTGCCCTTCGATTCATGGTCGCCACTCGTCGTCATCATAGGATCAGGTCTGTTATGTTATCTTATGGCTAACTTCATAAGTCATACAGCTACAGCCGCTCTGTTCGTGCCAATACTTGCCATAGCCGGAAGTTCGATGTCTGACCAGCTCGCGTCTTACGGGGGCGTCTCCACATTGTTGATTGGAGTTGCTATATGCTCATCTGTAGCAATGGTGCTTCCGATTTCTACTCCACCCAACGCTCTTGCTGATGCTACCGGATTCATAGAGCAGAAATATATGGTCAAGACTGGATTGATAATGGGCATTACAGGTTTGATTCTTGGTTATCTGGTCCTGATTTTCTGTGGAATTAATGGAGTTTTCTAAATTTTAAGGAAATGAAAGTAGAAATAGTAGGGAGTTTTCTCCCTCCGGATGGCTTGATGGAAGCTCGCGATAATTTCAGAAAGGGTTACATTGACCCCGAGACTGTCAAACATTTGGAGGATAATGCTGTGTCTGATCTTGTCAGACGACAGCTTTCACTCGGACTATCTATGGTGACATCTGGAGAAATCCGCAGGAAACATTGGGATATGGATTTCTGGTTCGGACTCGATGGTATATCAAAGGCTCGTTTTGATTCCGTTCGTATAAACAGGAATGTGGAATCTTGCTGCGACTTGTTGCGCATCATCGGACCGATAGGGTTCAATCCTGCGCATCCCTTTTTTGATGATCTTAGACATTTGAAAGGTTTGGTTGAAGACCGTGCAGTGTGTATGCAATGTCTCCCTTCTCCTGCCGACCTGTATCTTGCCATTTTACTTCTTGGAAAGACAGATGTCAAAGGCATTTATTCTGACCATAAGTCTCTAATGATGGATATCGTGAAGGCATACAATGCCACATTGCATGAGTGTTATCGTCTTGGGTGCAGAAGTGTCCAGCTTGACGACACCGCTTGCGGAAGACTTTGTGAAGACAATTTCACTAAGCGTCTTCTTCAGGGAGGGTTTGATCTCATTGCCTTACATGAGTGTTTCATCTTGCTAATCAACGACTCGATTAAAGGATTGCCAGCAGATATGGAGACATCGTTTTATCTTAGCGGAGGTGATACTATTGTGCCTGAATGGGAACATATAGAATATCCGGACAATATCATGCCGAAGGTATTAAAAGAGGTCAAAGTGGATAAATTCTTTCTTCCAATGGCGCTTGACAATGATTATCAGCTTGAGATACTCCGTCATGTGCCTGATGGAAAGAAAGTCGTTCTTGGTCTTGTTGATGCTCACTCTCCGTACCCGGAAGACAGAATCATGATAACCCATTTGGTGTCAATGTCCCTAAGATATATATCGCCCGACAATCTATCGTTGAGTCCAAGGACAGGTTTTAAGCTGACAAGCCATCAAGACCGGGGTTTGACTTATGAGGACCAGTGGAATAAACTCAGCGAACTTCAAGAAATTTCTGATACCATCAAAATATAGCAATTTTTCTTTTTCTGCCGAAGTGGGGGAGCTCTTTGTTTTCATAGACTTTTTGCCAGATGCTTCCTCACTTCATTTTCTTATTTGCTTTGGATTTTGTATTTCAAGCATTACGTTTATATAAATGATGGGTCGCCAGATAATTCCTGCGACCCATTCAATTTATAATTAATCATTTATCGTTAGACTCAGTTTCCAAGCGGTTTTTCAATCTTTACGAAGGTGGAGAGCGGCCAATAGAATGTCTCCGGATCATCCGGCTGAGCGGGGGAGTACTTGGTATAAGGTTTCAGATGCTTTGCAAGCTCCGGAAGTTTCTCGGCAATTCCTTCGCGGACACACTTCGCCACTTGGGTTGCTCCGTATGTATTAAAATGAGTGTTGTCTGCAAGCGCCTTATCTTGACCCTTGAAAGTGTTGGCAGGATAATGAACCAGAGCTTTTTTGCTACCCTCTTCTCCCAATGTCTCATAGAGTATAGTCGTCATCTCTGTAATATCTATCACAGGCACATTTTCACGCGCAGCCACCTCCTTCATCGCTTTAGGATAGTCACCATGAGTATTCTTGTTCTTTCCATTTTCATCGAAACTGCGACGTGCGGTCGGGGTCAGGAACACTACATTTAGTCCTTTTTGGCGCGCACGATCTACGAATATCTTGAGATTGTGCGCATAATTGTAGTAAGCGCCGGATCCAGGACCTTTGTCCTTCTCGTCATTATGGCCGAACTCGACGAATACATAATCACCCGGCTTTGCCATTGAAAGCACCTTGTCATATCTCCTGCTTGCGAAGAAAGAGGATGTACGCTGTCCGCTTTCTGCCTGATTAGATACAGCGATATTGGTATCAAAGTATGCAGGTATGATCTGTCCCCAGCTTGCCCATGGTTCTTCAGCTTGATCTACTACCGTGCTGTCCCCGCAATAGAAAAGAGTGGTCACATTGTCTGAGTCTTCAACCGGACGGATTGTGACGCTTTCTACAGCGGGAGCATCGCCGGTGAATTCGAGTGTCAGTTTGTCATCCCAATTGCAAACGCCAATCTCACGAGGATTAAGCCTTACTGTATCTTTAAGATTAATGCCCGGCGAACGCTTATTGACAATAAAGGAATACTCATCAAATTTGTTTTTGGGAAGAGATACTGCATCAAGCATTAAGCGTCGGTTTTCAGCCCTTACTACAGTGTGAGACTTGCGTTTCTTGTCTCCGAGCTTAACAGTCACCATGTAGTTGCCGTCAGGCACATTAACTGAAAAGAAATATGGGTTGGTTCCTTTGGCAGAGGGCTTGCTGTTGAAATCATAGCCATATCCGTCAAATTCATTGAATGTAGGGATGCTTCCATTCATCATAAAGGTCTTAGGATAGACAGGAAGAAGATACTCTTGTAGAGAGCAATCAGTGCCTCTGAGACCTTCTGCGATACTTGCGGCATTGAGTCGGGCACCTTTTTTAGAAGTGTGAGTATGGTCTTTCTTATAAAATGGGGGAGTGCCGGTTTCTCCTAATTCTTGGAATTTTTTGCCTGAGATGGCGTTGAGGTCGATGTAGTATGCTCCCGCCTCGCGTGCGGCATCTTTCGCCCATTTCCCATAACTGTTAGCATTGCTCTCGATCTTTCCGTCTTTCCACTTATTACGCGGAGTATGGCTCAGTACGATGGGAATAGCACCTTTTTCCTTGGCATCCATGATAAATTTGCGGATATACCATCCATATGTGTAAACCACTTGATTGATGCCGGTTTTCTCCATCTTGAAGACCTTACTTTCAGGACCCGAACCGTGGAGCTCGCCACGGGCCTTGCCTGTATTGATATCGCCACCGTCGTTATGTCCGAACTGCATGATTACATAGTCGCCCGGCTGGAGGGCATTGTAAACCTTATCCCAACGACCTTCATCAAGAAAAGTGCGGGCGCTTCTTCCCGCCATGGCATGGTTTTCCACTGTTATCTTTTCCGGATCGAAGAGTTCTGAAATCACGCTTCCCCATCCCCACATGCTGTCATCATCCTTATCCTCATTTTTAACAGTACTGTCTCCTATTGTGAACAGAACAGGCTTGCCGGGCTGGCGTGACTTTCCTGTTACCGTGTCAATGGGGAATGGCAGAAGGTAATCTTTCAGTTCCACACCTTCCAAAGCCGCAATACCTTCAGCAGCAGACTGTGCGTTGACTTTGGCACCGAAAGCTGAAGTGTGGATACGGTCGATGTAGAACATCGTCTTCACCTTGTCTTTACCGAACTTTTCGAATTTAGTAGCAGTGATGTCATTCAGATCTACAAAAGGAACCCCTTCAGCCTCTGCAACCTGTTTTGCCCAGAGTCCGAATGTCTGGTTCACACGAGTTACTTTGGTGCTGTCTTTGTCATCCCATGCCATACGCGGTGTCAGTGAAAACAGAATAGGATGAGCCCCTTTTTCTTTTACTTCACGTACATATCGGCGCATATACTCGCCATATGAATATACCGTGTCACGCACACCGGTTTCTTTGATTACTACCGGCATGACTTCATCGCCTATACCGCGGATTGTAGCGCGTGCTCGTCCACTGTCGAATGGTCCGTTGTCATTATGTCCGAGTTCTATTATCACCCAGTCGCCGGGACGGACACCTTCAAGTACGTCTTTCCACAACACATTATAAAAAGTACGGCTGCTCATTCCTCCGAGTGCATGGTTCTCGACTGTGATCTTGTTTTTGTCGAAGAATTCAGGGGCGTAATATCCCCATCCCCACTGTCCGTTGTCTCCGTTTCCGAGAGTCCCGGTGCGCATTGTGGAGTTGCCTACAAGGAAGAGAACCGGGTTGTTTCCTATTCGTGAACTGCCCGACACGGGACGGGCGGTTCTTGCCTTGTTGATGCTGTCAGGAGTATTGTCAACTACCTGGTTGATATCCGGCATTGGTTGTGGCTTATTGTCTTGCACAGCGGCAATGCCTAATGCTGCGCAAGCAAGTCCCGCTACAGAGAAAAATTGCTTAAAAGGTTTCATATTAATATTTTGTGATTTATTTAATTATCATATTGCTTCTCATTTTCCATACATTGGTAGGGACGCACGGCTCGTGCGTCCGCATGCATTGGTTATCTTATATTTCCACATTTTCACAATTTAACATCACGATCTTCTCGATCCCCGGTTCCAACTGTGCTTCGATATCATCGATCTTTGAATCCTTTACATCGTCAAGCACGACTGCAGGTCGATATTCCGGCTTGTCATAGGAGAATGTAAGATTGTTGGCATGGAGACCGACGACGTGGCGTGCATAAAGACCGTAAGCTGGTGTCTCTCCTGCAAATTTCGGTTCCGGATAGTTTGTTCCCTGTTCCCTGTAATCCTTGTTTACGAGATCCTTCTTGCCACCACCTCTGAACTGCAGGCGGATATTATTGAGCCATACATTTCTTATAGGCTCGTCAGGCATGCCTGTTACGATTATTGAGCAGAGTGAATCGCAGTCGTCAGCCACTACATTTGATATATGTATGTCGCGTGCGGAAGATTTTCTTGTCACTTCTTTCGGTCCACGGTTGCGGCAGCCGGTCGTGATATAGATAGGGTAGTGGTGCACGTGGCTCATAGTAATATTTGAGACAGTGATATTTTCTATTATGCCCTGATCCACTTCTTCGAATGCAAGTCCACTTGAATAATTGAATGTGCAGTTTGAAAGTGATATGTTGCGGTAACCTCCGTTAGATTCGGTCCCGAGTTTGAAACGCCCGCATACCCAGTTTACTTTCTCAGGAACATATGTGCCGTCAAGAAGAGATCCGCATTTATAGCCGGTCACGTTGCAGTTTGTTACGGCAATATGTTCACATAGTACAGGCTGCTTAAGGGCATAAGAACTTTTCAACACAATTGCATCGTCGTGCGGAGTATTGACCTTGCAATTAGTGACAGTCATGTATTTGCAACAGTCGATGTCAATGCCGTCACGGTTAGTGTCTATGGTAAGATTGTCGATAGTCGAGAGGTCACAACCGGTCATGATTACAGCAAAGTGACCACCCCGATAGACTGTAAAGTCTCTCAAAGTCACTCTTCGGCATTGTTTGAGTGCTATCGCTTTGTCGCCTGTTCCGATCGAACCTCCCTGAAGATTCCCACCTCTTTCGGTGTCTTTCTTCGTCAGTCCTTCTCCATCGATCATTCCAGGACCTGTTATGCTGATATTTTCTTGTCCCTCAGCCCAAATTAATGAATTATGGAAGAATGTGTGGCCTCCGTCCTGATACTGAGGGAAATCCCCCCATTCTTCGCTTTCGTCATAGGCTTTTAATTCTGCAGGGGATGCCAATATCACGCAACCGGGTGATAGATGTAGGTCAATGTTTGATTTCAGTCGTATGCTGCCGCTAAGATACGTTCCTGCCGGTAAAAGCACCCGTCCGCCACCTTCTGCAACTGCTGCCTCGATAGCGGCATTGATAGCCGGAGAGTCAAGGGTTTTACCATTTCCGGTAGCACCGTAGTCTTTAACATTATATATTCCTCCGGCATACGATAGAAATACGCACGCGATAAAGGAAAATGTGGTGGTCAGTCTCATGGGTGCGGGTCAGGTTTAGTTATTAAAATGCAAATTTAAGTATTTTTTCTTAAATCATCAACACTATTCTTTTAAAAATGAATGGCCCTCTTATCAAGAGAGCCAGGGCTTTGTGTATTTATCTAATTTTGATTTTTAGGTAAAATAATCTCTAAAATAGTTCCTTTAATTATTTTACCGTTATAGGTTATATGATTTGATATTTTAGGCTCATTATTGATCCATTCGCAAGCATGGGTGAATTTAAACTCGAAAACAGTATTTATTTGTTCTATCATGAATGTGAGCGACATTTCCTGATTGGACGCACCGTCAAACTCTCCGAAACCAAGACATGCTCCTTTTTGATTAACTGTCGGTAAGACACCTGTCCAGAACAATCCATGGAAAACCGGCATAATTGCCCTTGAATCCGGATTTTTGACAAACTCCTCATATTCATCATACGTCCATATCGCAGAATAGCTTTTATCTCTAAATCCAATTGTCATTTTTTCTCCGACCCAGTTTCCTTCTGTCTCCTGATCAAGAAGGTTGTTGCCTTCTTCGTCAATTAGCCGGATATTTATTCCGGTTGGACCTATATCCCAAATCATATCATTACCGCCATCGGGGGCATCATTGTCCTTTGTGCAGGATACGATGCACAGTATTAAACATAAAAAGGGGATTTTATTGAAAATTTTTATCATGATGATTCATATTATAGCTTATGAAATGCAAAGTTAGCAATTTTTATGAAATGGCAAAGAAAGTTTTGCATAATCCATTATATTTTTATATTTTTGCCATGGATAAACAAAAAAAAACATATGATGACACAAGAGATTGAAAAATATCATGACCACGCTATAGAATTGAGGGGAAGAGGCTACAATTGTGCTCAATGCGTCCTTATGTCATTATCCGGCAGATTGAATATCGATGAAGCATTGGCGGCGAAGCTTACAGCTGCATTCGGCAGTGGATTTGCTGCCACCGGTGAGATATGTGGCGCAGTTTCCAGTCTTGGCATAGCTGTGGGGCTTGCGGAAAATGATTCCTCTCCTAAAGCCAAGATCAATGCTATGAAAAAAACAAAAGAGATGTTTGAGAGATTTAAAAAAGAAAACGGCGACAGATTCCGTTGTTGCGATCTTAAAGGTAAAGCTGATTCCCGTTCCTGTCCGGATCTAATCCGCCAATCACTCTCAATCTTCCTTGAAGCAACGTAAAGAGTAATGGATCAGTCATGATGATACGGCTCTCCCCGTAGAATAGTCATTGCCCTATATACTTGCTCTGTGAAGAAGAGCCTTATCATTTCATGGCTGAACGTCATTTTTGAAAACGATAGCTTGGCATTGGCTCTTGCATACACTTCAGGTGAAAATCCGTAAGGTCCTCCTATCACGAACACCAACCGCTTTTTGCCACCCAGCATCCCTTTTTGAATGAAATCGGAAAAACCTCTTGATGTCATCATCTCTCCGCGTTCATCAAGAAGAACTACATGGTCGGAAGCGGAAAGTTCGGAAATGATAAGTTTCCCTTCATCTGCTTTTTGCTGGATTTCAGTAAGTTTTCCTGCATTCTTGATATCCGGTAGGCATTTGATCGAAAATGGAATGTAATGTTTCAGTCGTTTGCAATATTCATCTATTCCTGTCTGAATGTATCCGGTTGTCGTTTTTCCAACTGCGATTAGTGTTATGTCCATAAATTTTATTATCTTTGTAAAAATTCTCCTCAATTACAAAATTAGCGAAGATTTTTGAATTATGAAAACGAAAGACGAACTTATTGATGCACTCCTCGATCTTGCTTTTGCTGAAGATATTGGCGACGGAGACCATACTACATTGTCGACTATCCCTGCTGACGCCATGGGGCGTTCAAAACTGCTGATCAAAGAGAAAGGGGTTCTTGCCGGTGTGGAAATTGCAAAAAAAGTTCTGCATAAAGTCGATCCATCGATTAAGATGGAAGTTTTGATTGAAGACGGTGCGTCGGTGTCGCCCGGTGATGTTGCTTTCACAGCTGAAGGTCCGGTCAGAAGTCTTCTTGTAGCCGAAAGGACCATGCTTAATATTATGCAGCGGATGAGCGGAGTTGCTACTATGACGCGTAAATATCAGGATCAGCTGAAAGGTCTCAGCACCCGTGTCCTTGATACCCGGAAGACTACCCCTGGCATGCGTATGCTTGAGAAGGAGGCCGTAAGGATCGGCGGAGGCACTAACCATCGGATTGGTCTTTTCGATATGATCCTCATAAAGGATAATCATGAGGATTTTGCAGGCGGTATCGAGCAGGCTGTAAGGCGAGCGGAAGAATATTGCGCCGCCAACGGAAAGAAAGATCTCAAGATAGAAGTGGAATGCCGTAGTCTTGATGATATAAGAAAGGTCCTTGAGATCGGTGGTGTAGACAGGATAATGTTTGATAACTTCACTCCTGAGCTTACTCGCGAAGCGGTGGCACTCGTAAATGGCAAAGTGGAGACTGAGTCTTCGGGTGGGATTACTTTTGACACTCTGCGCGATTATGGCGAGACCGGAGTTGACTTTATTTCTGTCGGAGCTCTCACCCACAGTGTAAAAGGGCTTGATATGTCGTTCAAGGCATTCTGAGGGATTCCGGTATCTGTATGTCTGACATAAAGAAGGCTAAAGCGCTTGACTGGGGAAAACAGGCGGAGAATATAGTCTGCGAACTGCTCATTTCAAAAGGATACACAGTCAGGGAGCGCAATTGGCGGCCATCCACTTCAAAAAGCGAGATCGATGTAATAGCACAAAAGGATGATACATTGATTTTTGTGGAAGTAAAGGCTCGTTCTGACATGGATCTTGATCCGACAGATGCTATGACAGCTGAGAAGATAAAGAATATCGTAAGGGGTGCCAATGCTTATCTCCTGCTGCAGGAATTTGAGTTCTATTACCGTTTTGATGTTGCCGCAGTGAGTGGAAATGTTGATGACTACAAGATTGTATATCTTGAAGATGCCTTCCTCCCCCCGCTGAAAAGCCGTTGAGGCTTGTCTAAGTAAATAGTTGATGAGTAAGAATATCGCTAAGTTCAGGTTCAAGCAGTTCTCCGTCAGTCATCACAGAAGTTCGATGAAAGTCGGGGTCGATGGTGTGTTGATCGGATGCTGGACTCAGATCGATGGAGTCAGCAGGATTCTTGATGTCGGCACCGGTTGCGGACTTATTGCTTTGATTATGGCGCAGCGCTGTCCGGAGGCGGAAGTGATCGGAATAGATATTGACGGAGCATCAGTCGATGAAGCGAAAGAAAACATTGAAAATTCTCCTTGGTCTGACCGTGTTGATATAGTTGAGTGTGATTTTCCTGTCGGCATGTCTACAGGAAAAGAAAACGGTTTCGACCTTATCGTATCAAATCCGCCGTATTTTGATTCCGGAGTATCCGAAATTGTCACTTCTCGTGAACGTGCGCGACATCAGGGAAGTCTTTCTCCGTCATCTCTGCTTGAAGCATCAAGATTACTGCTTCGTCAGGAAGGTATGGTAGCGATGGTGGTCCCTTATGAATTGTCTTCTGCTTTGGAGGAGAAGGCAAGTGGGCTTGGATATAGATTGATGAGAAAATGCCTTGTGCGTGGGCATGCCGATGCTCCGTATAAAAGGACTTTATTGCAGTGGAGACTTGGTAATGAACTGTTTAGTCATAGTGATCCTGGTATAGAGTATCTGACTCTTGAAGTGTCTAATGGCATGCCTACAGAGGATTACCAAAAGCTATGCAGGGATTTCTATTTGAAATTCTGAACTGTTAAACCAATTGATGATTTAATTGTCTTATAAATAAAAACTAACACAATCGCGCTATGAAATTAAGAAATTTGCTCCTTATGGCTTTGGCGCTGGGTACTATGGCTCCGGCCGCCGTTTACGCCGACGATTATGTTGATGATATATATTTCAATCCTAAAAAAGACAAGACTGTAGGTGCTAAAAAGAAGAATCGTAATTATATCGAGAATTTCAGCGATATGGATGTCGATGCCTACAATCTCCGCGGTCAGTATTATACATCTCCGATTGATACCATCGGGGCAAAGGTCAGTTCAGATGAGGATTTCGTATATACTCAGCAGATACAGAAATATTATAATCCTACCATTGTGCTTGACAATTCACAGTTGCTTGCAGATGTTTTGCAGAATTCTTATGGAAATGTCGAGATTGTATATAATGGAGTGACTCCTGCATTTCTTCCCACATATGGATATGGATGGCCTTATTACAGGGGATATTACGATCCCTGGGCATGGAATGTAGGGTTTGGTGGCTGGTATGATCCGTGGTATTGGGGTCCCTCATGGTCGTGGTCTTGGGGACCGTCGTGGAGCTGGGGTCCGTCATGGTCTTGGGGCTGGGGGCCGAGCTGGGGTTGGGGTCCTGCTTGGGGT
>JAIDQZ010000012.1 GCA_029062005.1 Muribaculaceae bacterium
AGAAGAAGGAGTTCAGCAAGGTCCACCCCAAGGAGGGGGCCCGCACCTTCCGCCGCCTCTTCAAAAAGAAATAATCCCTCTTCAGTTAGTGCGACTGAAATCATGTCAGCCCACATTCTTAAATATCGGGTCAAGATAATACTCAAGAACCTAAAAATCACGGAGATTCTTTTCTATTAAGATTCACTCTATAAAAATAATCAAAAAAAATTGCTGAAAAATTTGCAAAGTCAAAAAAAAGGTTGTAACTTTGCACTCGCAATCGGGCGATTAGCTCAGCTGGTTTAGAGCGTCTGCCTTACAAGCAGAGGGTCTGCGGTTCGAATCCGTAATCGCCCACCGATTAATTCAAGCAACAAACTTGGGCGATTAGCTCAGCTGGTTTAGAGCGTCTGCCTTACAAGCAGAGGGTCTGCGGTTCGAATCCGTAATCGCCCACAAAAGAGGAAATGCGCGAGCATATCCTCTTTTTTTTATGTCATTTATTCAGAATCATGTAAATCTGTTCCGATATTGTGTCTGGTGCCTGGATGTCTGAATTTGGGATTTCCAATTTTTATAGTTATTTTTGCACTATGAAAATCGACGAGATAAAAAACATAAGAATCGAAGATTTCGACTATCCGCTTCCCGACGAAAGGATTGCAAAGCACCCTCTCGCTGACCGGGATGCCTGTAAATTGCTGGAGTATCGCGACGGAGAGATATCGCATCATTCCTTCAGTGAGCTTCCGGACCTGCTTCCTGCCGACTCGATCCTTGTGATGAACAATACGCGTGTCATCAATGCGAGAATGGAATTTTTCAGGCATTCGGGTGCAAGAGTGGAGATTTTTCTGCTCGAACCTCTTGCCCCCCGCGACTATGCTGTAGCGTTCCAGACACGTCGGAATTGCCGTTGGCAATGCATGGTGGGCAACCTCAAGAAGTGGAAAGACGATTATCTGGAAAAAGAAATAGATATTGATGGCAGAAAAGTGATGCTCAGGGCGATCCGCCACGAGTCGCTTTCCGGCAACTCTCATGCCGTAGAATTCGAATGGGACGATGAAACAGTGACATTTGCCTCAATAGTGGAAGCAGCCGGAAACATACCGATACCTCCTTATTTGAACCGTAAATCCGAAGAATCGGACGCCACCGACTACCAGACTGTCTACAGCCGTATTAGCGGAAGCGTAGCGGCACCTACCGCCGGTCTGCACTTTACGCCTGAACTGCTTGACCGGATACGTGCCAAAGGTATTGAAACCCATGAAGTGACGCTTCATGTGGGAGCCGGAACTTTTCAGCCTGTCAAGAGCGAGGAAATCGGTGGACATCCGATGCATCGCGAGACTTTTGAGGTGGATATTGACCTTGTACGTAAGATTCGCAAGGCACTGGAAGATAAAAGAAAGGTGATCGCTGTGGGCACCACCACTGTTCGCACACTTGAGTCGCTTCCTCTGCTTGGTATACGGCTTATGCATGGGGATGCATCCATGGAGGTGGGACAATGGGAAGCATACAATGAAGAGTCGCTGTCTGTCGGCACCAAGGATGCCATTGCAGCCCTTGAGGACCATATGGAAAACGAACACGTGGATTCGCTTTCCGCTTCTACCTCCATAATGATTGCCCCGGGCTTCCGCTGGCGCGTGGCAGACGGTATGGTGACAAATTTCCATCAACCCCAGTCCACGCTCCTGCTGCTTGTCAGTTCCCTCCTTGACGGAAGTAACCTCAATGATCCTGCATGGCGCCTCATTTATAAGGACGCTCTCGAAAATGGCTACCGCTTCCTGTCATATGGCGATGCCTGCCTTTTTATTAATGAAAAATGATGAATGATAGATTATCACGGTTGAACACGCACAATGCGCAACGTGCAGTTTATAATGTGAATATTCCCGGGTCGAAGAGCATAGCAGCGAGGGCGCTCGTATGCCGCCTGCTCGGTGGACACGATACCGTGCTCTCCAATCTTCCTGACTGCAGCGACACCAAAGGCATGCTGCGACTTACTGAGTCTGTACGCCATGCGGTCGCCTCCGGCGAGAAGGTAGCCGTCGATATCGGGGAGGGGGGGACTACGTTGCGTTTCGGTATGGCGGCGTGTGCCTCAGTGCCGGGACTGGACATAACCCTGACCGGAAGCAGACGGCTCATGGAGCGCCCCCATGTCCATCTTGAGAAAGCTCTGCGTGATATGGGCGCCGAATTGAGCCCGCTTCGTGAAGACAACTCTATAAGAATAAAGGGTCATTTGCTAAGTGGCGGCACACTGGAGATTGACGGCAGTATGAGCAGCCAGTATCTTTCTGCCCTTATGCTTGCAGCTCCTGTCTGGGACAAAGATACTCTGATACGTTTAACGGGTCATGTAGTGTCACGTCCATATATTGATATGACGGCTGGTGTGATGCGCGCATTCGGTGCCAAGGTGGAGATTAATGATGCGGACGATACTCTTGAAGTCTCGGTGCGGGCAACTGGTTATGCCCAATGCGCGCGTTATGATATCGAGGGAGATTGGAGCGGGGCTTCCTATTTCTTTGAATCCCGACTGATCATGGAATCATTAGGGATGCCGTGCGAAATAGAGATGCCGACACTGATATCACCCGGAGAGTCGTTGCAGGGCGACAGCCGTGTGGCGGCGATTTTTGCCGAAGCCTCTCGCAAACTGAAAGAAAAGGATAAATCGCAGTTCCTGCTTGACCTTAATGATGCGCCGGATCTTGTGCCGGCTGTGGCTGTAGGTTTTTGTCTGGCGGAAATACCTTTCAGAATAGAAGGGGTGGCGCATCTCCGTCATAAGGAGAGCGACCGCATGGTTGCCATTGCTTGCGAACTAAGGCGTCTCGGCTTTGTACTGACCACCGATGTGGACAGCATGGCGTGGGAGGGCGACCGCTGTACTCCGGAAGATCATCCAATGATCCGCACATACCTTGATCACCGGATGGCGATGGCATTCTCACCAGCCAGGCTCATTTTCCCGTCGCTGAGTATAGAAGACCCTTCTGTAGTGGAAAAATCATTTCCAGACTTCTGGTCCGAAATTAATAAACTGACACTATGACTGGAGCATTGATAATATTAGCCGTGACGATAGCTATTGGTGTGATGCTCTGGGCTTGGGAAAAGTTTCGCACGCGGCGTCATGGACATTCCCTGCATCATCATGACAATGGTCAGAAAACGAGTGTCATGGATCAAGAGCATGATAGTGATGACTCCCGGACACCATCGCCTTCCGCTGCTGTATGCTGTGGTATGCATGCCATATGCGAGAAGACCGGAAAAATCAATGAGCCCCCGGTATATTATGATGATGAGGAACTCGATCGCTTCGCCGGGAGGTCGGCATCCGATTATACCGACGAAGAGACAGAAGAATTCCGCGATGTGCTGCTAACCCTGCTGCCGGCGGATGCGCCGGGCTGGAGCGTAAGTCTCGAAAAGCGGCGCATAAATCTGCCCGAAGCCTTGAAGCCCGAACTCGAACTGATGCTGTCGGAACTATAGGGATGGAATTCTAAAACCATATCATGCATTTGCATTATGAATTTTGAATTATTGGAATATGAATTCTTCCGGAATGCTATTGCCGGAGTTGTGCTGATATCTGTGGCATGTGCCGTGATAGGCGTCTATATAGTGACCAGGCGTATGGTCTTCATTGCCGGGGGAATCACCCACACTTGTTTCGGGGGTCTCGGACTCGGCTACTTTATGGGATGGAATCCGCTTGCGACAGCGGCTGTTTTCGCTGTAGCCGGAAGTATTGGTGTGGATGCTATGGGACACCGGCGTGTGAGGCAGGATTCCGCTATTGCAGTGGTATGGGCGCTTGGTATGGCACTTGGGATACTTTTCGTGTTCCTGACCCCTGGCTACGTGCCGGAATTGAATTCTTTCCTTTTTGGCAATGTGCTTAGCATAACGCGCACCGATCTTTGGATATTCGCGGCTTTCGCCTTGGTTTCCGTGGCGGTATATGCTTTTTTCGGACGTGTGATAATGGCTGTAAGTTTCGATGAGGATTTTGCACGCACGCGCTATTTACCGGTTAAACTTGTAAATACCGTGATGATGATTCTTGTGTCGGTATGTATAGTGCTTACAATAAAGATGATCGGTGTCATGTTGCTTATGTCGCTTGTATCGCTTCCGCAGCTCGTGGCGGAACGGCTCACCCGCAGTTATTCACGTATGATGCTTATTTCCGGTATTGTTTCCCTCGCCGGATGCCTTGGGGGGTTATGGATATCTGTACTCATAGACGTTCCGGCGTCAGCTGTGATAGTGATTCTGCTGGCGATTTTTTACGTGGCTTCACTCATCAGAAGGGCTTGACCGAACGTGGCTTATCTGCTTAATGCGTTGATAAAGTCAAAGAATAAAAAGGATCCGCACCGGATCCTTTTTATTCTTATAATGGTATCAGTTAATGCGTTTAGGGCTTACTTCGATTATACTTCCGTCGGGATTGAACTTAAGAGGGGAGATGCAGACTTCGCGGTGGAAACCGGGACCATTCTCTTTTTTCTTATAGTCGGGATTGATACGGTGATAGACAATATACCATCGGTCTGTCTCTCCGTCCTTGCCGGGAACCCGAAGCACCGAATTATGTGCAGTTCCGATCATGCCGTTGCGATCGTTCTGAATAAGTGCGATCGGACGATCCGCAACTTTGATTGGACCAAGTGGTGAGTCAGACGTGCCGTATGCCACATGATAATTTGCAGCCCCGGTGTCGTCGACCGACCACATGAAGTAGTATTTGCCATCTTTATAAAATACGTATGGAGCTTCGCGGTAGCGGTAATCCTGGAGTGAACCTCCTTCGGGAGTCATGACAGTTATAGTCTCTTCATTGATTGACTTCATGTCAGGGTTGAGTTCCGCTCCTGCCATATATCCGTTGCCCCAGTAGAGATAAGGCTTGCCCGAAACGGGATCAGTGAATACGTCAACATCGATCTGCTGTCCGTGACCCGCCGGTGACTTGGTGATCATAGGCACTGAATCCGCTTTGAAAGGACCGGTGGGAGAGTCTGCTACAGCAACTCCTATCTGCTTGGCATCACTTCCTTTAGGCTTTGCACTGAAATATAGGAAGTATTTATATTTTCCACCGATTTCCTTTTCCTCTATTGCAGGTGCCCAAAGATTGCCTTCAGCCCATGGTATCGATTCCGTCGAGGCATCGAGCGCTACACCTTCATAGCTCCAGTCGCGGAGATTGTCTGAACTATAGCATGTATAATAGGTGCCTCCCCATCGGGGAAAGCCGTCGGTAGTGGAATAGATGTAGTATTTTCCTGTGTTTTTGCTGAGAAGAATTTCAGGATCGGCATGAAATTCTGGAAGCACCGGGTTGGATATCTTCACGTCGGCACTCGGAAATGTTTTCTCAAGCCTGCAGTATTCGTCTTCTGTTATTGGTATCACCGTGCCGTGGCGTGGATGAAAGTTCATGCTCACCTCAGAGTCTATGTTGCGGAAATGATCAAGATCGGTTGATTCAGTAAACTGATATGTTCCATGATTATAGACATCATACATAAGGATGTATTTGTCAGAATCGATCATTTTGAAAGTTCCGGCACCTTCTACGGCATGGCGTGTCTGTTGCTTATAGTCGGGCTGTTCTGTCCATTTGCCGGACGTGAGTTTTTTCGTCACGGCTTTTTTTATTCCGTTACCATCTCCTTCTGTCTTATAGAAAAGATGATATTCTCCGTCTTTGTAAACAATATCGCCATCGATACAGCTTTTCCGGTTGGAAGGGATGAAGAGAGGTTTGGGCTTTCCGATGAAATCGGTGAAATCATCATTTGTGTACACATAGTAGATTATATCCGGATCACTCCCATGTTTCATGGAGAAATACACCATATACTTACCGGCATCCCTATCGTATATGGTTTGTGGTGCCCATACACGCTTCAGTTCATCGTTGCCTTTATATCTTTTCTGGATGTTGATTACCGATGGAGTCCAGTTGACCAGATCGTTTGATTTCAGTAGGGTAAGTCCCCGGTTGGAGTCCCAACCTTTGCAACATGTCATATCAGTGACTACCATATAAAACGTCATTCCGTCTTCACTTCGTAAAATGTGTGGGTCGCGTACTCCTCCTGTCTCGCTGATAAGCTTTGAGTCTAACACAGGTGCGTTATCGTTGAGGGCAGTAAAGTTAAGTCCGTCCCGGCTCAGTGCATAGTTGATCGATTCGTCACGGGGATCATTGCCTGTGAAATAAACAAACAGATAGCCTGCCATGTCATCTGTCGCTTTCATGGGAAAGCTCAGTGCAAGAGATGCAAGAATTGCTGAAAAAAGTCTTTTCTTTATAATCATATAGATTAGTGTTTTTACGAGTGGGATTCTCAAGATAATTCAGAATCCAAAGTTACAATAAAAATTTTTATTGTATGATATTATCAGTAAAAAAATCAATAAATATGTAGAAACGAATATGAAAATCTCCTACAGTAAGTAAGAAGAAGTGATTTCGTTTGCTTTTTTTACTGTGATTTACCTCTAAAAATAGAATATTCGGGGTGGAAGCTTGAAAAATTGCAAATGTTCTTTAGGATGAAAATTATAAATTCAGAATCTGTTAATATTTCGCAACAAAAATTAACATATTTTGATTTCTCTGAATAAAAACTGATTACGCGCCATATCGCGCAAAAAAGTCGGGATTTTTTCGGAAATATTTGCACAGCGGTGAAAAAGGTTGTAATTTTGCATCCGCAATCGGGAAACGCCGGGGCACAGCAATGAAAGCCCGAAGGAGTGAAGACGG
>JAIDQZ010000120.1 GCA_029062005.1 Muribaculaceae bacterium
GCTCCTCTACTATTTTTTTGCTTCTATTTAATTTAAGAGTCAAGAACCAAGAACCAAGAACCAAGAGTCAAGAACCAAGAGTCAAGAACCAAGAGTCAAGAACCAAGAGTCAAGAACCAAGAGTCAAGAACCAAGGGGCAAGGATAAAGCCATAAGCAATGAAGAAGGCAGAAAGATATGAACGCATTATCTCCACTTTCGAGGAGATAATGCCGGAACCTAAGACAGAGCTTAACTATGACTCACCGTTTCATCTGCTGCTTGCAGTGATACTGTCAGCACAGTGCACGGATAAACGAGTCAATATGGTGACTCCGCCTCTCTTCGAGGCCTATCCTGATCCTGAATCTCTGGCAGCTGCAAGCGAGGAGGATGTGTACCAATTCATCAAAAGCGTTACTTTCCCAAACAATAAGACTCGCCACCTTCTGAAAGCGGCTCGTATGCTTGTAGAAGATTTTAATTCCGAGATGCCGTCGGATATTGACAACCTCATGAAGCTTCCGGGAGTAGGACGCAAGACAGCAAATGTGATGCTGGCAGTGGTATGGGGCAAAGCAGCAATGCCTGTTGACACCCACGTCTACAGAGTGTGCAACCGCATCGGCTTCACACATGACTCACCATCTCCGCTCGCCACAGAAAAGGAACTTGTAAAGAACATTCCGGAAGAGAAGCTATCAAATGCCCACCATTGGCTTATACTGCACGGAAGATACGTATGCACAGCCAGAAATCCGAAATGCGGGGAATGCGTCATAGCAGATTGGTGTGCGAGCTACGATGCGACTTCGCCGCAAAGAGTCAGGAGGCAGGAGTCAAGAGTGCAGGGTGAATAGAGAATGAAGGGCATCGAAGCGATCGAGGGACTCTTTGCCGAACTTTGCAATTGACTTTCTAACACGATCTAAAGATTTTTCCTCTTTTGGATCTCCCGATTTGCTATAGAATTTGTCAGCGTAGCAGATCAATTTCTCTTCTATAGTTTCCGGAAGAAAATCCATATGCGGAAGCGGCAACCCCGCTTCCGCAATTTCTTTTGCAGTGAGTCCCGCACCGGTATGTCGTTCGCATACGCGCGCTATTTCATCAAGACCCTCCATTCTCATGAGTTCACCACCTATCACTCCGTGACGGATATACGGCTCTTTACCTAAACAGCAGATTCCCGGAGCATTGCATCTGAAAATCCCGATGTCATGAAGCATCGCGGCATTGTACACAAAATCTTTGTCGATATCAAGTCCTGCATGTGCGGCAACATCAAGAGCCTTGCGTGCCACTAACTCCGAATGGGTCAAAAGCAAATCGAGGAGGGCAGAACCCTCCTCGTAGTATTTATGATATATTACATTAAGATTCATTTACTTTTCCTCTATGATCTCAATCCATGCATGAGTGTCGGGTTCCTCGCCAAGCTGAATGCCACGCAGTTTATTATAGAGTAAGGTAGACTTCTTGCCCGGAGTGCCGTTGCCGAATGTATAGCTGCGCCCGGTATCAATGTCATCTATGACACCAATAGGAGAAATTACAGCGGCGGTTCCGCAAGCCCCGACTTCCTCAAATGTCTCAAGTTCCTCCACAGGAATGTGACGGCGCTCCACTGTCATGCCAAGATCCTCCGCAAGCTGACATATACTCTTGTTGGTAATGGACGGAAGTATGGAATCAGATGCAGGCGTAACATAGCTGTTACCCTTTATGCCGAAGAAATTGGCGGCTCCACACTCATCGAAATATTTCTTTTCTTTCGGGTCGATGTATAGCATAACGGAGTATCCCATATCGTGGGCGATCTCACCAGCCTTAAGGGATGCCGCATAATTACCTCCGATCTTGAAAGCACCCGTACCGAGCGGAGCCACACGGTCGTAGTTGCGGCTCATACAAACCTTGGTAGGATTGAATCCGGTCTTGAAGTATGGACCAACCGGAGTCACAAACATAACCACCATATAGTCCTTAGACGGCTTCACTCCAACCTGAGGGGAAATACCGATCTCAAGAGGACGTATATAAAGACTGGCGCCAGTGCCGTAAGGAGGCACGAAACGAGCGTTCAAAGACACCACCTTTCTTACCATCTCACAAAAAATGTCGACAGGAAGCGGCTCCATCATGATTCCTTCAGCTGAACGACGGAACCGCTCAGCGTTCTCATCCATCCGGAAGACACGGATCTTTCCGTCAACACCACGGAATGCCTTTAGACCCTCAAAAGCCTCCTGGCCGTAGTGAAGGCAAGCCGCCGCCATGTGCATGGGGATATATTCTGATTCCGACACCTCAACCGGACCCCATTTGCCGTCGCTGAAAGTGCAACGCACATTATAGTCAGTCTTTATATATCCGAAAGGAAGATTTTTCCAATCAATTGATTCCATAAGTTATCATTATTATTCAGGGGTCCGGTCAATTATCAGACAGCTACCTTACATGTCAGATCACCTACCTTGACAATGTATACTCCATGTGAAAGGGAGAGACGATTGATGCCTGCCGGCACCGCCTCATCACTGACCACCTGACCCAAAATAGTGAATACCTTAATCTGGGTAGGAGCAGATGACACCACCACTACATGACCGGGCGACACACGAATTTCAACGTCATTGTCGCGGGCAACCGAACTGAGACCGGACACATCGGTACGCACAGGCTCCCAACCCTTGCCGAAAGACAAGAAAGAAACCGGGGAGGCTGACAAAGCCACCGCAGCGAGCAATACGCACAGACGCCTGAACATAGTCAAATTATTTCTTTACCTTATTATATCTTGCGTTAAGACCCTCTACCACTTCATCCGTGATGTCAAGCGCAGGATTGAAATGCAATGCAGCAGCCTTATTGAATATGGCATCATAGCCATGCTTCTTGTTGTATTCTTCAATAAAAGCCATGACAGAATCAGAAACAGCCTGCTGAGCCTTGGCGGCAGCCTCCGCATATTTCTGCTGCATCATACCTACCGAACGCTCCGCATTGCTCTGCATTGACACGAGTTTCTGCTGATCTGTATCAAAGCTTTCCTGCGACAGATAGGAATTGTTCTGCACCTTATTCTGAATCTGCGAAGCAAGAGACTGTATTGAAGTCTGATGACGCTTTGTCTCGCTCTCAAGATTTTCCTGCATGCGGATCATCTCCTCATTGTAATCCTTGGCAAGGATATATCTTGTAAGAAGGGTATCCATATCCACATATCGGTAGTTGGGGAGAGCCACAGAGTCGGCAACCGCCACTTTCTTGACCGGAGCAGACTTTTCATCCTTTGATCCTCCACAAGAAACGACACTGCTTCCTACAGCCAATGCAAGCGCAAGACCAAGAACTGAATAGAGATTCTTTTTCATTATTATGCTATTGTATTTTGATGATTCTACGTCAATAATGTGCCAATCCTACGGAAAGGCACTATCCGAATGCAAAATTAATAAAAAATTGCGATAGAAGCGTTAAGAAATACAAAAGATTTGTTAAAATGAAATAAAATTAATATCTTTGAGGTCTGAAAAACATTTCAAAAATAGAAAAACTAACAAAAACTCAATAAAACCTAACGAGAAAATGGAAGTAAAAGACCTCAAGCCGGAACTCATCTGGCAATGTTTCGACGAAGTGACAAAAGTGCCACGCCCCTCATGCCATGAAGAGCAGATAAGGGAATTCCTCATTGACTTTGCAAAGAAGCACAATGTAGACGTCAAGACAGACGACTGCGGCAACGTGCTGATGCACAAAGCCGCAACTCCGGGGCTTGAAAACGCACCTACAGTAATTCTTCAGGCCCACATGGATATGGTGGCTGAAAAAAACGGAGGGGTCGAACATGATTTTCTCAAGGATCCAATCGATACATATGTAGACGGAGAATGGGTAAAAGCCCGTGGCACCACACTCGGAGCCGACAACGGCATCGGAATCGCCGCAGCTATGGCTGTGATGATCGATCCTACTCTCAAACACGGACCCGTGGAGGCACTCTTCACCGTGAATGAGGAAATCGGGCTTGAAGGAGCGCAGAATCTCGGAGAGGGGATGCTCGGAGGAAACATACTCATCAATCTGGACTCGGAAGATGACGGAGAGATATTCGTAGGCTGCGCCGGCGGAATCGACACAACAGCATGGTTTGAATACAAGCGCTCGCTCGCTCCTGACCACTTCACATACATGAAGGTAAGCGTCAGCGGACTGCTCGGCGGACACTCGGGAGGCGACATACATCTTGGAAGGGCAAATGCCAACAAAGTGGTGGCGAGATTTCTCTGGAACTGCTCTCAAAAGTGGAATCTTGAACTGGTGGAATTCGATGGCGGTAATCTGCGCAACGCAATACCGAGAGAAGCACATGCAGTATTCGGCATAGAGACAAGGCTTGCCGACGACATAAAGGCCACCCTTTCTGCCTACGCTATTGAGATTGCCAAGGAATATGAAGGCATCGAACCATCTGTCAACATCACCTTAGAAGAAACCGGGAAACCGGAATACTGCATCGACCAGAACACTTCGCTGGCACTTGTGAGAGCACTCTACAGTGCGCCGCACGGTGTAATATCCATGAGCCGTGACATCGAGGGCCTGGTAGAGACCTCCACTAATCTTGCAGCTGTAAAGATGGAGGAAGACAACAAGATAAAGGTGACGACATCGCAACGTTCAAGCGTAGAGAGCAGGAAATACGATATAGCCGGACAGGTAGAAGCCCATTTCCAGCTTGCCGGTGCGAAGGTAGATCACTCCGACGGATATCCCGGATGGGCTCCAAATATGAACTCCCCCATCATGAAAATCGCCGCCGATTCATATGAAGAGCTTTTCGGAGTCAAGCCTGCCATCAAGGCGATACACGCAGGTCTCGAATGCGGTCTCTTCCTCGACAAATATCCCCATCTCGACATGGTCAGTTTCGGTCCGACCATGACCGGAGTCCACTCTCCAGACGAACAGCTTCTCATCCCTACAGTAGATAAATTCTGGCGCCACTTATGTCTAACTCTTGAAAAAGTAGCCAAGTCATGAATCGCCTGCTTTTAACAGGCACATCTATTCTTCTGAGCGTATCCGCCTTAATGGCGGATACCGCCGAAAGCCGCATGCCGAAAGACACCTCCCATGACAAAAGCAACACATCCACAAATGGCGTCAATCTTGAAAAAGATGCCGAAAAGATGGTGGACATTGTGCTCGAATCCATGCCTGAAGGAGACGAAAAAATCAAATACAAGACACTTTCGGATGAAGACTTCAGGATTGTAGCTAAAGAATTGGGCGTGGAGATAGCGGCAATAAAGGCTGTCGTGAAGATCGAGGCAGGTCCTAAACTTGAGGGTTTCTGGGCTCCGGGAGTGCCGGTAGTGAACTATGCGAAAGTGTTATTTGACAAATACAATGGCAAGACCCCTGTAAGGAAGATAAAAGATGCGAAAGTGCCCGGGGGACTGACCGGGTATGCCCTTAAAGAATGGACTTCACTGACTAATGCGCGCAAGATAAATGCAAACGCCGCCGATATGGGTACATATTGGGGTATGTTCCAGATAGGAGGCTTCAACTACAAGCTTTGCGGATGCCAGAGCGTGGAGGAAATGGTGGAGAAAGTATGCGAATCTGAATTCAGTCAGCTTCAGATGTTTGCAGTATTCATCAAGAACTCAGGAATGCTTGAATCGCTGCAGAAGAAAGACTGGGCTAAATTCGCAAGAAAATACAATGGACCATCGTATGCGCAACGTGGCTACCATACACGCATGGCAAAAGAATATGCCGCCTTCAAGAGCAAGGAGAAAGCTGAAAAATCCGTAAAAAAGGAAACCGATAAAAAATGAAGATAACAGACTTAAAGCCGAAGCTCGTATGGGAATGCTTCGATGAGATAACCAAAGTGCCGCGTCCCACCCATCATCTTGAACGCATGAAGGATTTTCTGACCGGATGGGCTGAGCGCCACAATCTTAAATATGCCACCGACGAGGTTGGCAACGTAGTGATGTACTGCCCCGCTACCCCGGGATACGAGAATGCACCTACAGTAGTGCTCCAAGGACATCAGGATATGGTGGCTGAGAAACGCGGCGACGTGGAGCATGATTTCCTGACAGATCCGATAAAGACCATAGTAGACGGAGACTGGGTCAAAGCTGAAGGCACCACTCTCGGAGCCGATAACGGTCTGGGATGCGCTTCCGCAATGGCAGCCATGATAGATCCTGATCTTGTACACGGACCTCTGGAAGCCGTGTTCACAGTAGACGAAGAGCAGGGACTTACCGGTGCCACAGGTCTTGACGCAAGCCTCGTAAGCGGAAGAATCCTGCTCAATCTGGACTCCGAAGAGCATGGGATGATAGTGATCGGATGTGCCGGATCGATGTGTACCGTAGCCACATATCCTATAGAGGAAGTGGATGTGCCTGATGGATACGTATGGTATGAAGCGCATATCAACCATCTGAAGGGGGGACATTCCGGAATGGAGATACATCTTGGAAGAGGAAACGCCAACCAGATCCTTGCCCGTTTCCTCTGGCTTGCAGAAGATGAATTCGGCATGATTTTCCTGAGTGACTTCCAGGGAGGAGGACTTCCTAATGCTATCCCTCGTGAGGCTAAAGCTCTGATAGGAGTTGCAGAAGGACAAGAGGAGGCTCTTGAGAAAATGGCAGAGATCTTCAATGCCACAATACATGACGAGCTCCGCCTTGCCGAGGGAAATGACTTCACTTTCTCTGTGGAACTGAAGGAAGCGCCGGCAAAAATGATCGCCGAACCTTATGTCAATCCATTAATTTCAACAATTTTCGGCACGCCAAACGGAGTACAGGGGATGAGCCTTGCAGTGGCAGGACTCGTCGAGACTTCCTCCAATCTGGCAAGCGTACACAAGACCGATGATGAAAAGGTGGTCGTCACCACGCATCAACGTTCGTCTGTAGACAGCAAGAGGGAGGAAATCACAGACCGGATCACAGCACTGTATGAGAATATCGGATGCGTTGTGGTGACCAATGATCCGAGCGTAGGCTGGGCACCCAATCCGGATAGCAAGTTATTGAAAATTGCAGAAGAAAGCTTCAACGATCTATTCGGATACGATCCGAAGGTAGAAGCTCTGCACGCAGGGCTCGAATGCGGCATCTTCCTTGAGAAAATGCCGGGAATGGACATGATATCTTTCGGTCCGACTCTCAAGGATATCCACAGCCCGAATGAAAAAGCATATATTCCGTCGGTAGAGGAATACTGGAAATTCCTGACCGACATACTGAAGAGACTTGCAAAGGCTTGAGCCACCGACATTGAGCCCTGCAGAAATATATACGCCCTCCGCACAACCTGCGGGGGGCGAGAAACGTTAATTCATATATACAGTATATGATGACATGATAGAAGATAACATTATAAATAAAGAAGAAAACGAAAGGACTGTGCTTGTAGGTCTTGTGACGCAGAAGCAAAATGAAGCCAAGGTGAACGAATATCTTGACGAACTTGACTTTCTGGCAAGGACTGCCGGAGCGGAACCGGAAAAGAGATTTATCCAGAAACTCGATTATCCGAATCCAAGGACGTATGTAGGTACAGGAAAACTTGAGGAAATCCGCAAATATGTGGAGGATCATGAAATAGGACTTGTGATTTTCGATGATGACCTGTCATCGAAACAGGTGCTAAACATCGAAAGGGAACTCAAGGTAAAGATCCTTGACCGGACAAGCCTTATTCTGGATATTTTTGCAAAAAGGGCACAGACAGCTACGGCACGCACACAGGTGGAACTGGCACAATACCAGTACCTTCTTCCCCGACTTACAAGAATGTGGACCCACCTTGAGAGGCAACGTGGCGGTATCGGCATGAGAGGACCCGGAGAGACGCAGATAGAGACAGACCGACGCATAATACTCGATAAGATCTCACGACTGAAGGAAGAACTGAAGGACATTGACAAGCAGAAGAGCATACAACGCAAAAACCGTGGCAACATGACGCGCGTAGCACTCGTAGGCTACACGAACGTGGGCAAATCCACTATCATGAATCTCCTGAGCAAGAGCGATGTATTTGCAGAAAACAAACTGTTTGCGACACTTGACACCACAGTTAGGAAAGTTACCATAGACAATCTTCCGTTCCTTTTGTCCGATACAGTAGGATTCATCAGGAAACTCCCCACGCATCTCGTCAATTCATTCAAGTCCACTCTCGATGAAGTCAGGGAAGCGGACCTGCTTATGCATGTCGTGGACGTAAGCCATCCCAACTTCGAGGAGCAGATCGAAGTAGTAGACAAGACCCTCAGCGAGGTTTGCGGTGCTTCACAGAAGCCCCAGATACTTGTATTCAATAAGATAGACGCATTCAAATACACGCCGAAGGATCCCGACGACCTTACCCCCGCCACAAGAGAGAACCTTAGCCTCGAAGATTTTAAAAAGACCTGGATGGCAAAGATGAACAATAACTGCGTGTTCATTTCAGCCAAAGACAAGATAAACATTGACCGACTGAAGGAGCTTCTCTACGAGAAAGCGAAGGAGATACACGTGGAAAGGTTTCCCTACAATGACTTCCTTTTCCAAAAATATGATGAAGACATGTGACATAGAGCTTCTGGAGAAGCAGGGATGCATAAGCACTGACTGGAGTCAGGTGACAATACAGGAAGGCACCGATCTCAGCAGGATCCGTAATGTGTATTTCAACGGGAAGGTCACCATCGGAGCCAATCCGGTGATCATCAATGTGCCCGGAGGTATTTCAAATGTGCGAATCGGCGACAACGTTAAGATTGTCAACGTATCAAGTATCTCAAGATCACAAGATGCTACATTCGGTGTTGGAACCGACATAGCTGTCCTTGATGAATCCGGCAGCCGTCCGGTAAGGATCTATCCCGGAATTTCAGCACAGGTAGCCACCATAGCCGCAAGAATGCCAAAGTATTCAAAAGACAGGCTTCTCCCCATGATCTCATGCCATATCCAAAATCTACCCGACATGCCGGAGATTGGCGATAACGTTGAAATATGCGACTGCGGTACGATCTCAGATGTCAGGATCTGGTCCGGAGTCAGGGTCGACGGTGCAGTGAGATTGAAAAATGGAAGCATCGTCAACAATACCGATAAAGAGAGAAGTCTCACATATGTAGGTAATGGTGTGGATGCGGAAAACTTCATCATCGAGGATGCGACAGTGACAGGAGGATGCATCATCAGAAATACATATGTAGGGCAAGGATGTGTGCTCGACAAGGGATTCACTTCGCATGACTCATTGTTTTTCGCCAACAGCTGCATGGAAAACGGAGAGGCATGCGCAGTGCTTGCAGGACCTTATAGCGTAAGCATGCATAAAAGCACACTTCTCATAGGATGCCACACAAGCTTCATGAACTCCGGATCAGGCACCAATATGAGCAATCATATGTATAAACTCGGACCTGTGCACTGGGGGGTCATGGAGCGTGGAGTCAAGACTTCCTCCAATTCCTATGTAATGCACGGCTCACGAATAGGAGCCTATTCACTCGTGATGGGAGAGCACAAGAATCATCCGGACTCTTCAGAGTTTCCTTTTTCCTATCTTTTCGGAGACCAGAAGGGACAGACCATAGTGGTGCCCGGGGCTATGCTGAAAAGCTACGGTCTGAAGCGCGATGAAGGGAAATGGCATAAACGCGACAGAAGACTCAACCGCGGAATGAAGATTCATGACCGTATTACATTCGAAATACTGAATCCCTACACAGCAGATATGATACTGAATGCCACCGGACTAATAAGGCATCTGCTCGGCACACCTACGGACGATGAAGGATTTATAACCTATAAAGGATTGAAAATAAAGCCGTCTTCCTTAAAAAAGGGACTTAGACTTTATGAACTTGCATTGTGCAAGTATATCAATTCCATTAAAGAAAAGGAAGCGGAGGGGAAAATAACAATTAAAGATAATGCAGAAGAACGATGGGTGGATCTTTCTTGCCAGGTGATCTCTGAATCAGATCTCATGGAAATCCTTAATGCGGGAAGTATCGAGGAAATGGAAAAGAGGCTTGACCAAGCATCAGAAACCATTGACATAGACGTAAAAAAATGGACAGAGTTCCTGATGCAAGAACATATCGACCATGATGCCTTAGCAAGACTCAGTGCTGAACTGGACACTATCATCGAGAATGACCGTATTGAAGCACTTAGGCTTAAAGACATGGAAGACAATATGCTATCTTTCCTCTGACCTGACAATAAGCTCTTCTTACAGGTCAGACCTATCCCCAATATCCTTGAAAGATGACCCGATCGTCAGACGGACAGTTGTGCCTTTACCTTCGTAAGTCAATACATCTGCGACACCATTGATCGACTTAGCCCTTTTACTGATCGAGTCAAGTCCAATACCCTTTCTTCCGCTTTTATCATAATTGCCGTTATCACATATTTCCGCTATGATGCCGCCGGGACCAAGCGACAGAGAGACCGAAATTTCAGAAGCGCCTGAATGCTTTATGGAATTGCCTACAGCCTCCTGGACAATACGGTAGATCTCAAGCGACACGGCATCAGGCACATCCTGCCATGACATTCCTTCTGAAGCATCTGAAACATAAGATATGTCGATGCTTCCTTCATTTGCCATCCGCTGCTTGGCGACAAAGAAACGCACCACTTCATCAATCGACGCATATGCGAACTCAGGAGGCATGAGTTCGTGTGAGATTCGTCTTACAGACTCCCTGCATCTGTCTATGAGTTCCACCGTGCTTTCAATCGATCTGCCGCCGGCAATATTCATCTGAATGGCAAGAAGATCATTGCAGACTCCGTCATGCAGTTCTCTCGACATACGCTGACGTTCATTCTCAAGACCCTCGACATACTGATGAGTGAGCCGGCGCCCGATATCGGCACGCAACGCAGCAAATTCCAGTTCCTTCTGCATTCGTCTGCGCCTCTGCCTGCCTGCATACCACACAAATATTATTACGCCTGCAAGCAGCAGCCCTAATGCGGCGAACAGCCACATAAGGGTACCTGCACGACGTGCTTCACTTTGAGCAAGAGCCAGTTCAGTTTCCTTAGTCTCATATTTGACAGTCAGATCGCGAAGGCTCTCAGCCTTTTCTTCCTGCCATAAAGAGTCGCGCAACTCATTGCTCTTAAGAAGCACGGAATATGCATTCTTATAATCTCCAAGTTCTGAATACGCAATATGCATATTGTTATAGCAGTCAAATTTCACAAACGGAAGCCGGTCTATTCCATCTATATGAAGTATCTTGTCAAACCATTCCAGAGATCCATGATCATCTCCGTTTTTCAGGCATATGGAGCATTCAGCCTGATAATACACAAGTTTTGCCATTGATGATTCTATCTCCGGAAGCAGGCCATTGCATTTCTCCCGCCAATCACGCGCAGACTCCTTGTCACCCAACCGGTCAGCTGCCAGCATTGCATATGCCGCAGCCCTGAAAGCAGATTCCACATCACCGCAAGCCAGAGCATCCTTATAAGCCAATTCCTGATAATGCATTGCCTTCTCCGGAGCGCCGCAACCTGTAAGGACAGACCCGACAACACCGTAGATAGTGCTTCTAAGCTCTGCATCATCACTTTTAGCAATCCATTCTCCTGCAAGTTCAGCATGTCTGACAGCCTGCTCCTTGTGCTGAGTATCAAGATTAAGGACGGAAAGATTGATATAAAGGGATGCTATCTCCTCAACTGCCTCCTGATCGGGATGCTCCCTGAATTCACCCGACGTTATAATAGCCAACGCCGCATCATAACTTGCCAACGCCTCTTCGATTCTGCCAAGCGAACGCAGGAAGACACCCTGCGCGGAATGAGTGCCGACAATCTGTGTCAAGTCCCCGCTTTTTTCGGCAAGGTCGATCGCTCGCTGTCCAACAATTACAGCCGAATCGGTGCGGCCTATGCTGTGAAGACTGTCGGCTGCTTCACGAAGACTTGCTATCTCAGGCAGACTCCCGGGCACAGCAAACGATACGGCTACACTCAAAGTCAAAAACAATGATGACAAAAATGACTTCATAATGATTCTATAAAATGGTTAACATCGGATTGCTCCGCAGTAAATGAATGCTATACGAATGCAAAATTAATATTTTTATACAACATTTCTATACATTACTGATGAGTTCAATCATTTTTTTTCTTATTTATTTTTATATCTTTATTGAAAATTGTAATTTTGTGATTTAATAACCTGACATAAACATGAAAACCAGATTTTTATCAATTGTTGTAGCCATAAGTCTGTCATTACCTTTGCAGAAGGCAATGGCAGAGGGCAGCTGCAGTATTCCGGACATAAGCTGGGATGCACAGAGTCTGATAATAGACGGCAACAGAGTCACTCCTGTGATGGGAGAAATCCATTACAGCCGTCTGCCGGAAGACGAATGGAGATCAGCTGTGAAGAAAATGAAAAACGGCGGAGTGACTATCATCGCTACCTATGTATTCTGGAATCATATAGAACAGAACGAAGAGCAGTTTAACTGGAGCGGACAGCGTAATCTGCGCAGATTTCTTGAGATATGCAAGGAAGAAAACATGCCGGTGATTCTAAGAATCGGACCGTTCTGCCACGGAGAGGTAAGAAACGGAGGTATCCCTGACTGGATTTTCGACAAAGGAATAAAGTCACGGACAGAAAGTCCTGAATTCCTGAATGCAGTAGAAAAGCTTTACCGGCAGATATTCACACAGGTGCAAGGACTGCAATGGAAGGATGGGGGACCTGTGATGGCATGCCAATTCGACAACGAATACCGCGGACACGGGTCTTATCTTATGAAACTCAAGAATATAGCCAACGGTATAGGTTATGATCTGCCATTCTACACACGCACAGGATGGCCTGAGTTGAAGACACCTGTCGCCTACGGAGAGATGCTGCCTCTCTACGGCGACTATGCTGACGGATTTTGGGAAAGATCCATCGAACCGACAGCAGGCAATTATTACAAAGCGTTTAATTTCAAAGGATTCCGCAGCAGCACAGCAATCGCTTCCGAACAGATTAAAGACCAGAAAGAAAAACTGACAGAAGGAGACGAACAATATCCTTATTTCACATGCGAGCTCGGTGGCGGAATGATGGGAGCATACCACAGACGCCCTTGGATATATCCGGAAGATGCATACTCACTGGCAGTCGTCAAGCTCGGAAGCGGGAGCAACCTTCTCGGTTACTATATGTATCACGGAGGCACTAATCCTGAAAGCGATATTTATCTCAATGAGACTCAAAGAACAAAAGCGACCAACTACAACGATATGCCTGTAAAGAATTATGACTTCCAGGCTCCACTCGGAGAGTTCGGACAGGCATATCCACACTATTATTCGCTCAGAAAGCTCCACCTCTTCATGCAGGACTACGGAAACATTCTCGCGCCGATGGAAGCATCTTTTCCATCTCCGCAGGATATCGCCAAGGGTGACGACCATGCGCTGAGATATTCATATAGGTCGGACGGGAAAAGCGGTTTTGTCTTCATCAACAATTACGAACGACTTCAAAAGCTGTCTGCAAAGAAAGGAGTGAGGTTTGACCTGTGCGGGGTTGAGTTTCCCTCCCGCCCCATTACGATTCCTGAATCCACCACATGTATATTTCCAGTGAACATAGACGGTATAAGATATGCAACAGCCCAACTGATAGCAAAACGAGACGGTAAAATCTATCTTGAGCAGATTCCGGGAATTCCCACTGAAATAGCCATCGACAAAAAAATAATGAAAAACGTCAAGGCTCTCGGTCCTGAAAAACCTGTAGCGGAAAACATCTATCTTCTGACATCTGACCAAGCTTCACGACTCTTTCTGGAACAATCAGATGCCACACTTCTTCCGAATGAAAAACCGACTGTCAGAAAGACATCTGAAGCAGGACCACGACGAAAAATTTCAATCGGGGTCAACAAAGCAGCGGAATCACCTGAAGACTCCGATTTCGAACAAGCCGCCATATATAAGATAGAAAATATTCCGGCTGAAGGAAGCCGCGACAACATCATCCTTAAGATCGATTACCGTGGTGATGTGGCACGACTTTATTGCGACGGGAGACTTATAGCCGACAATTTCTACAACGGACGTCCGATGCTCTTAGGACTATGGCGTCTTCCTGAAAATGCCAGGGAGCTTGAGCTGCGTATCCTGCCTCTTCAGGAAAACATGCCGGTGTATTTTCCAGAAGAAGCCGACACCACACCGGGAGAAGAAGTCAAAAGCATAACATTCATTTCAACAGACATATGAGAAGAATATTTCTTTCAGCATCGCTGATTAGCATAGTGCTGGCATATGGTGCAAACGATAATATAATCGACTTGTCAGGGACATGGCAATTCGGATATGGAGATAAGCCTTCCTTTGACGACAGGATTGAACTGCCGGGATCCATGCTGACCAACGGCAAAGGCAACGACGTAGACACCGATACTAAATGGACCGGTTCCCTCTACGACATGTCATATTATTACAGTGACCTTTATAAGCCTTACAGGGAACCGGGCAACATAAAGTTTCCATTCTTTCTTACACCCGACAAGGAATATATTGGCAACGCCTACTACAAAAAGAATGTAACGATACCATCGGAGTGGAAAGACAAGCGCGTGATCCTGCACCTGGAGAGACCGCATATCGAGACCACACTGAAAGTCAACGGGAAGGATGCAGGACATCATATGTCGCTTTCCACTCCACATGAATATGACATAACGGAATATGTGATGCCGGGAAGTGATAATGAAATAGAGCTGACGGTCTACAACGGTATTGAAAACGTCTGCGTAGGTCAGGATTCACACAGTGTCACTGATCAGACCCAGGGGAACTGGAACGGTATAGCCGGAGACATGTATCTCAAGACCACTCCTAAGAATGCCTACATAAAAAATATCCGTGTATATCCGGACGTAAAGGGTAAAAAAGCGGAAATCAAGGCTATTGTGAGCGGCAACACCAAGAAGATAAAGAAAGCAGGGGCCAGAGTTGTATCTTCCGACGGATCTGATGTGTTCAATATTCCGAAATGGAGACTTAACGGCGACACCATAAGCTTCACTGTGGATTTCGGAGACCGTATGAAGACATGGGATGAGTTCTCAACTCCTCTTTACGAAGCTACGGTCAATTTCGGAGAAGATTACGCAACAACTACATTTGGCATGCGTGATATCTATGTGGAGGGACGAGATATAATGATCAATGGAAGACCAATGTATGTACGTGGCACGGTAGAAAACTGCTGTTTCCCTCTCACTGGCTATGCCCCTACCGACGAGGAATCGTGGGCCAGAGTCTTTGCCAAGTGCAAGGAATATGGGATCAACATGATGCGCTTCCACAGCTACTGCCCGCCGGAGGCTGCATTCGCAGCTGCTGACAAAGCGGGCATCTACCTTCAGCCTGAAGGACCGTCATGGCCTAATCATGGAGTAAAACTCCGCAGCGGTATGGCGATAGACCAGTACCTGATAGACGAAGGAAAGGCAATAATAGACAATTATGGCAATCACCCTTCATTCGTGATGATGGCTGCCGGCAATGAGCCGGCAGGCAACTGGGTACCATATACCAACGAGTGGGTGAGAATCATGAAAGACCATGACCCGACTAAGATTTACTGCGGAGCATCTGTAGGAGGAGGCTGGGCATGGGACGATGGAAGCGAATACCATGTGAAGGGTGGCGGCCGCGGTCTTGAATGGAAAAACCATATGCCGTCGAGCGATGATGACTACTCCAAGGATATCGCAAATCCACGAAACTTCAAGCCGACAGATGAGAATTCTGTCAACAACTCCCCTATTCTCGCCCACGAACAGGGTCAGTGGTGTGCATTTCCCGACCTTGATGAGACTTCACAATATACCGGACCTTACAAGGCAAGAAACTTCGAGATATTCAGAGACCTGCTTGAAAAAAACGGTATGAAAGGCATGGACCGCAAGTTCCTTAACTCCAGCGGCAAGCTTCAGACTTTATGCTATAAATATGAGATAGAACGAAATCTGCGCACGCCCGACTACACCGGATTCCAGCTTCTCGCCCTTAATGACTACAGCGGACAAGGGACTGCCCTCGAAGGGGTTCTCAATGTATTCTGGAAAGAAAAAGGATATGTCGACGGTGAGAAGTGGAGGGAGTTCTGCAGTCCGGTGGTACCTCTCGCCCGATTCCCTAAGTTCGTATTTACAGACTCTGAATCTGTCAGCGTTCCGGTGGAAATAATGAATGCCACTTCAGAAGATCTCGGACAGACAAAAATATCATACCGTGTGAGTGGATCGGACGGAAGTATAATTGCAAAGGGAATGCTGAGCGACCTCGTCATTCCGGTAGGAAAAAATCATCAGGCAGGAAGCATAAGCCTACCAATTGCTAAAGTAACCGTTCCGGAGAAATACACGCTCACTGTCAATGCAGGAGACATGGGACGCAACAGCTGGGAATACTGGGTATATCCTGATGAGGCAGTTATTGACGTTCCAAAGAATGTATTCGTGACAGACACACTTGACTCAACTGCACTTGAGATACTCGGCAAAGGGGGCAACGTGCTTCTGACAGCTGCAGGGAAGGTGACTCTTGGCAAAGACATTGTGCAAAACTACATGCCGGTGTTCTGGAACACAAGCTGGTTTAAGATGCGTCCTCCACATACTACAGGTGCCTATATCGACAATCAGCACCCGCTGTTCTCTCATGGATTCCCGACCGACGACTGGAGCAACCTCAACTGGTGGGAATTGCTTAATAAGGCACAAGTGATGAATCTTCTTGAACTCCCTGCCGGATATCAATCACCGATTCAGCCGATCGACACATGGCATCTGAGCCGAAAGCTCGGGATGGTGGTGGAAGCCAATGTGCTCAACGGAAAGCTCTTCATGACAACGATGGATCTTGACAGCGACCTTGACAGACGTGTTGTAGCCAAACGTATGCGCAATGCCATTTTAGATTACATGGCAAGTGATGACTTCAAGCCATCTATCACTTTGACTCCGGATATAGTCACCGACTTCTTCACAAAAGAAACAGCTCCGGTCGAGATGTACACCAACGAGACACCTGACGAGCTTAAACCGAAACTGAAATAACTTATTTCAGTTCCATTTTAGAGGAAAAGCAAAATGCGGCCATTCTGAGCCGCATTTTGTCATTTAATACTTTTAAATTTTCATTTTTCTGACATTATCACCTTGACGCTATTTTACTTCCGTGCTTGACGCAATTTCGCTTCCGTACTTGACGCGATTTTGCTTCGGTTTAATGAAACATATTATTAACCGTCTCGTACCCGGACTTAATTATGATCAGGTTCACACCCCATTTCCCCTTGCCTGCGATAAGTTCCAGACTATCATAAATGAAAGATCCATGTGAAGGCAGTACAGATTTACGTTCAAAAGTTTTGCAGATTCGCAGAAAGTTTATAACTTTGTGATTACAGACCGACTCGCAGGCGATCAGGTCCGGTGCTGAAGCTGACGGAAATCTGTTGTACACACAGCATTGACTGAGAATTCATCGATATTAATAATGAAACGAACAAAACAGAACGAAAGATCATACCTAAACGATTACCTCATAAACCTATTGACAACTTCATTGTCAATCGTCTTGATAGTATTATCATCCTGCTCTTATGGTGACGAGATAACGACTGACGTAGATGTACCGGGGGTTGAGGAGACCGTCTTTCCTACAGGCATTGTGATACTTACCGACCATATCAGCATATCATATAACTGATGTCTCACCTTCTTATAATGATAAAGGAGAACGCAAGGTGGGACAATATACAGTCACGGTGCAATCAGATGCCAAAGATGCCGATGGAGAGGAACTTGTAGCAATTGTAATCACTACAACGGACAGATATGGTAACCGAATACAGATATCTTCGACACCTTTGCCGTTGGCTTACGATACTCGTCCTCAAATATATGGCATCACTGTCTGCGGATATCGTCTTTAAAATAACTGACTCAACTTTCTCAAGTTCAAGTTGATGTTTAAAAATTTAATAGTTTAGGTCCCATCTCATAAGAAATGGGACCTAAAACTTTATACTGTTAAACTTTCTAAACCTAAATTATTCATAAATCATTTCCACATGACCGATAGCCAATTCGGCAGCGAGCAGGACAGGGATCCGGCTGCTTTGGTCTACTTGTGCCTGAACTGCATAGCCCGTGGCTACTCCTTGATACGTATACTCAAAAGAAACTGAATATGTGGCATAGCCTCCATAATTTGATGCCCCATTATAGGTTACTGTAACCGACCGAGCAAAACCTCCATCAATAGGGATTGTAACCTGCTGACCCGGAGACATGCTTGCGAAGTCTATTTCATGGAAATAATAGAACATGCCGAGCATATCGGCAGTGACAGTCACGGCCTCCATTGTCTGAGCGTCGGCATCAAGATTGCCCTGACCCAAAATATTCTTGTAGTTAGCCGGATTGGAGGCAACAAATCCGTCACTGCGATATTCCATAACTTTTGGTTTTAAGTACCAGCCGTTTTCATAATTGACGGTCTCCCTGCTAAGCGGTGACCCGGGAGTCATTGTAGCATTGAGGGTGTCGCTGACGCAAAATATACGCCCTTCCCAGGGAATTGTATTGCCATCAAGAGTGGCATTAAACTGATTGCCCTGCGACGAAAGCGTAACCTTGCCATGACCAATATTGACATTAACAAGTCCCAAATGATAATGCACGTCATAACCGAGTTCCTGATAAGGAATCTGTACCTGAGCCATTCCTGTAAGAGCCGCAACGAAAGCGAAAAGCAGCAGAATCGTCTTTTTCATAGTAATTGCAATTTAATGATTACTTAGTATTCGTTATTTCCACAATATTAAGAAATATTTACCATAAAAAACAATCATCAATAACAAAGGTTGCAATATGACTTAATAAAAAACTATGATTTTTTAGTATCACAAATATTTTTTATATCTTTGCATCTGAATTTGAAAAAACTTCTCTAATAAACCGACATCCATAATCTAAAGACCATGAAAAGAATATTGTTGATTCTCATACTCTTTTCAATCTGGCTATGTCTTCCTGCACAACAACGACGGCCTATTGACAACACGCATCCTATGTGGATTATTCATATAGATGTATGGAATGCAGCCGATCCCCAGAAGATCATCGATCTGATTCCTGAGGAAATCAAGCCATATGTCTGCATGAACCTTTCTTTCTCTTGCCAGTATGACGTAGCCTCCAATATGTACAAGATGCCGCGCTCGGCAGTGCGTACATATAAATCATGGGCATCCATATGCCAGCAAAACGGTGTATGGTTTACCTGCCAGCAAGCCAGCGGCGGGCACGCCCATATCCAGGATGACGACCTTGAAACATTCGAATATTTCTTCAAGAAATATCCCAATTTCCTCGGATGGAACTATGCCGAACAATTCTGGGGATTTGACGAGGTCGGCGACAAGAGCAGCAGCACTCAGGAGTCGCGTATAGCCCTGTTTGCAAAACTCGTGGAGATGTCGCACAAATACGGTGGTTTCCTGACAGTCAGCTTCTGCGGAAACATCTGGAGCCATCCCCTTAATCCATTGGGAATGATGAAGCGCAACCCGGACCTGCTCAAGGCATGCCGAGATTATCCAGAGGCGATCCTCTGGCTTTATAAATACACCACAAGCAGCTGCTTCTACAACAACGAAAGTGTGACATGGGGACCCTTTGTGGCCGGTCTTGCCAACAATTACGGCGTACGCTACGACAACTGCGGATGGAACGGCGCTTTAAACACACTCCTCGGAGACAATCATGGAAAGCCATATCCCGGATCAGCAGGCATCGGAACCGTGATGGAACAGATGTGCGTCAACGGTGGAGCCGTGTGGGACGGTCCGGAACTGACCACTACAGAGGATTTCCGGAACCTCAACGCAACCTTAGACGACGGTTTTCTGAGACGCAATTGGGGCACCTTCCCCAACTTTGACGGCATATGGCTTGACATGTTCGGTAAAATCATAGACGGCACCATGTATATTCCTACAAGACAGGAGGTAGTGAAAAAGACCAAGGTAGCTGTCATCAACGATATCACCGGAGGAAACGACGAGGATAAATACGCCGCATGGGACAATCTCTATGACGGGCTCTATAAGCAGCAGGATCCATTCAACAGGAACAACGGTTACTGGATGGACAATCTGTGCTATTTCAAAAAAACCGGGCGTTATGGTACAATACCTGTCATTCTTGAAGCCAGCGATGATTTGGCAAAGCAGATCCCGGTACTTGTCAATAAGTCGGCACAAAAGACACAATGGTCCAGCGTTGACAAGAAGGTGGAGGAATTCAACCAATATTATCCCCAGGTTTCCGAAGGCGACCTATACGTCAACCGCTTACGAAATCAGCTCGTGACATACACTCCGTATTCAAACGTGAACGGAAAAAAATCCGCATCTGCCAAAATACCTCTTCAATACAACACGTGCGACACTCTTGAATTGAAATATGATGTGCTTTCCTCAGGCTTGATCCGGGAGTATGGAGATCATATCGATTTCTACCTCAACAACTTCAGGAGTGACACCACTTCAATGAGGGAAGATATAATAAGAATTGACGGGGTAAACTCACGTCCTTCCTATGAACTGAAAAAGCATGCTTCTTATCCTGCAGAAGTAACGGATAAATACAATGAGGCAGACAAGAGCTATACCCTTTATATAAGCCACCTCGGACCTCTTGATCTTACCGTTTCATGCAAAGGTAACGCAGACCGCAGCGGAATGACTGACGCGATCCCGTCAGACTTCGCACCGACAATCCCCAAACAGCCTGAACCTTATGACGGCACAATCATTATCGAGGCTGAAAATATGGATTACAGAAGCGTCAGCAATGTAGCCTTGACCAACTCCAGCTGGTGGGCACCGGACTATTCGGAGTTTTCAGGAATGGGATTCGTGGAGATGGGAACCAACAAGCAGGCCAAACTTCGCCACAGACTCACCCTGAAAGAAGACGGCGAGTATGATATCTTCATACGCTACTGCAGTATAGCTGCCGATGCAGAATTCGTGGTTTCTGTCAACGGTGAAGAACGTAATATCACCTTAAATAAGGCAGCCAAGAATGACTGGAAGAAATACAAACTGCCGGTGTCCCTGAAAGCAGGCGAAAACACTTTCATATTTTATAACACGTGCGGCGCAGGACCCGTCCTCGACCAGATCATATATATGCCGAAAGACACGCCTGAAGAAAAATTCCTCGTCACTATCAAAAAGACTGATTGCGGTGAGGTGACTGCAGACGTCAGCGAGGCTGCTGAAGGTCAGAAAGTCACATTGACGGTCAATCCCAAGGAAGGATACGCCCTTAAGGAGCTAAGGATCGTGAACTCAGTATACTATACGATGTCAAAGACTATCGCCATCAACAATTCCGGCGACATAACATTCATAATGCCCGAGGACAACGTAACAATTCTGCCAGTATTTATAGACACCACATCTGTTTATAAACTCGACTTCACCAATTCCTCAACAGGAAGCATTCCGGAAGGATGGCG
>JAIDQZ010000121.1 GCA_029062005.1 Muribaculaceae bacterium
AAATGATTGACTATACCGACGTTGACGCCAAACTGGAGGAATATAGCGAGGCTTTTGACTTCTACATGGAATGTGGAGAGATGCCTCCATCCATGCCGCCCGATGATTGCCTCTCCGTTTATATGCAGGAAGTCATTGACAATAATCCTCAGATTGACGGCTCAGATGAAACATGGGTTGAGGTGCTTAAAGAGGACCTGATATCATTCTTCACTGCTATGCTGGAACAGTTCCGGGCAATGCAGATTGAGGCAATGAAAGAACTTGCCATGATCGCCAAGTTCAACGAAGCATCTATTGAAAAAAAGCGTATGATGTGGACGGAGGTATGCAGCATCATTGAAGCGAGATACTCGAAATACGATGTTAATCTTGCCGGATACACTGCGCAGTTCAAGATTGATGACAAGGACGCTGTATTTTCGGCATTGACCAGTGATTGGGAGAATGCTTGTAAGGCAAACCTCGACCGAAAATAGCGTCAGATGTTGAATAGTGCTAAAATGCAGTTTGAACAACTTAGTCGTGAGGCCGGTACAAGGGATTATGAGGATAAAAAGAAGGTGGAGAATTATGTCTATCGCTATCCGCAACTTAAAGAGATAGTGGATATGATAGGGCGAGACAAGGATTCATCGAAAGAAGAGAAGGACACTGTAATATATCGTTTCTTGCCTACTGCCGTAGCTAAAAACAGTTCAGTTGAAGAGATTGACAGGGTTGAGTCCGGCGACAATCTGGAGCGAGTCCTGCCGGTGGAATTATCCATGCCGGAAGATATCTTCTTCAAGAGATACGCAACCAAGGGACTTCAGCAGTTTTCAAGCCCCGGCAAAGACAAACCAAAAAAGATAGAGGAACATTGCAAAGATCCACGACTAACAAAAGGTCCCATTATTGTAAGCATAGACACCAGCGGCTCGATGTCGGGGCAACCTCAAAGGATTGCTTTCTCGTTACTCAAACAGTTGCTACGGATGGCAAAGAAACAGAAACGTCCATGCTATCTGATCAGTTTCTCTGTCAGGTCAAAGTCTATTGACCTTGCCAAACCACGTAACTGGGGTAAGGTTGATAACTTTCTGGTGCATAGTTTTAGTGGTGGAACTGATGGTGAACAGATGCTTGCCGAGGCCATTCGATTACTCCAAAAGGGTACATACGAAATGGCCGACATCCTTATCATTTCAGACTTTGAGTTCCCGGAGCCTGTAAAAGATACTATGGAAAAGATTGATAAAGAGAAAGTGCTTGGCACACGTTTCTATGGACTTCGTATTGGTCATTATGGAACGAAAGCGTATGAGACAAAAGTACTTGACAAAATGTGGACAGTATGAAAGAACCGACATTTAAGATAAACCCACGATTCCGACTTACGACAAAACACCTGTCAGTGGTATGGCATAGAGTCGATAAGTTCACGTTAGAGTGTGAGGCAGCTTTGAAGATACCAGATCGATTCGTATATCAAGATAAGAACAGTGTCGAGTTGATGGTTCAATATCATGATGGTATCTTAGATATGATTTACCATGACTCCACTAATTTTGAGACGCGAAAAATACAGAAATGGTTACGAGAACTTATGCGAGACACCATACTCCGGATTGCTAAAGAGATACTACCTACAAGAGTTAAGTATTGGGAGAATATGAAAAATCTGCACGGAACAGGTGTGACAGTGAAACGTCTAAGGAAGAGTGTCCTTGGCTATTGTACGTTCAATAATCATATTGCCCTGCAACCGTTCCTCGTCATATTCAAGCAGGAATGGACTGACGGTGTTATCCTGCATGAAATGGCGCATTACAAGTACAAGCATCATCGCAAGTCATTCTGGGACTTCCTCTCAACCCTCATCGGTGAGGATTCAAAAAAGGCGAAGGTAAAAGACGACATAGCAATGTCACCATATTACAACTATTACCTCTATCTCACGAAAAATAAGTAACTTTGCATAAGTATGGCAGTTGAATTTATCTCCGGCAAAGACCATTACGATAAGGTCGTGGCAAAAGTGGCTTCCGTGAGGAAGTCGCTCTGGATTGGTACAGCCGACATTAAAGACCTTCACGTCAAAGCCGGCAATTCATCGGAGCCATTCCTTGCCGTACTTGCCAAACTACTCAAACGAGGCGTAGAGGTTAGGCTTATTCATGCAAAAGAACCGGGCCCGGCTTTCCGTGAGGATTTTGACCGATACCCGATTCTAAAAACCGAACTGGAGCGGATGCTGTGTCCGCGAGTCCATTTCAAGATGATTATTTTCGATTTTGAGACGGCCTACATAGGGTCTGCAAACCTGACAGTAGCCGGCATAGGTATGAAGAGCAGCAACCGTCGCAACTTCGAGGCCGGAATACTTACCAATGAGGCATCACTGATCGATGCCGCCTGTGAACAGTTTGACAGCGTATGGCGCGGCGAACACTGCACTCACTGCGGCCGCCGCCAATACTGCACCGACCCCATCAAATAATTTTATGGGAATTAAATAATCAGAATGGCCTTATTTTGACATTTTTCTATTAAAAATAATATATTAAAAGATTAAATTTGCATAATTAAAATCATTATCAAATGCCTGATTATAATTC
>JAIDQZ010000122.1 GCA_029062005.1 Muribaculaceae bacterium
AGAATTAACCTGTCCGTCAGTCAGTCTCACTCCCCGATGTATTTCTTCCCGTCCCTGATGTAGAGCTGACCGGGAGCGGGGCTGGAGATGCGGCGCCCCATCATGTCGTAGATGTCTTTACTTTCATTTTGTACTGTCAATGAATTTACTTCCGCTACAGCCACGTCAAAACGACTTTTATCAAACAGACACTTATCACCCATCCAGCATTCTGTCATATATACCCCTTTCCCACACATAGACATTATCATTGGAGAAAGGAATGCATCATCAATTGCACCGATTCCTTCACACCAATAAAATACTTTCTCATCAGAGCCTGGAGAATGAATAGCCATGACACATCGCTCTATGCCCTCAATATTTACAGTTCCTTTCCAGATTACTTCTCGAATATACACCTTGTCTCCTACTTCCAGATTAAAATCAATCATGGGTAGATACTCCAATTCATCAACTGAAAAATACCATAACACACCATCTTCTTCGTAAGCCTTTGAAATATAAAGGTCTTCTTCGCCCGGTTTAATAGAGTCCATGTCGTAGCCTGTTAGATAAAGCAGGAAAACTTCATGACCATCCTCTTGGATTGATTCCACCGCTTTATATCCAAAAGGTTCCGCAGGTTCATGAAGATGCTCATCTCCCAAAACGCTATTACTAATATAGGTCCACTCCTTGCCGATTTCCAATATCGGAAGATAAGTCTTCTCCGCATTAAGATTTTCTGCCGGATTTAAAGTCAAAAGCAGTATCGCGGTAGGAAGCAATAGTTTTTTTGTTGTTGAAAATAAATTAATTAACATTCTGTTTATTTTTATTTGTAACAATCAATTTAGCTCCTTTCTCAATCTTTGTTCCCGGTCCTAAAACCACAATGTCAGCAGTGACAGTAGTTCTTCCTCCTTTTATAACAAATTGTCCCTGTCTTATGCTTGATGTAATTGAAGATCCACATAAAAAAACATCATTATTAAATATCCGATTATTTGAAATCGTTTTATTTTGTAAAATACTTAATTTAATTTGTTTTGGAATAAACCCAGGTTTTGTAATACATAATGAACTTTCTTCAGGAAGATCTAATGCAGATGCTTTTTTTATGTCTTCGAAAACATTAAAATAACCTTCTCCGTGATCATATTCATCCACAATACATACTCTGCATCCGTATTCTCCAGTATCAATATTAACAGAGCCTTTGTCAAATGAAATATTTGTATTATAGAACTGCTTAGGTTCAGATATCCAAATCGGCATTTCCGGATCTCCAATTGGATTCAATCCAAATTGTATCCATCGATATGAATTGTTTTTATAGCAATTTGGTATACATTCTGTCTTTGCAGCCGCCAATACTACACCAAAGTTCATACCTGGAATAGCTTCTGAAAATAAATTTTTATAAAAGTTACCCTCATATATTAAGGAGATTCCTAATTTAGGACCATCATAATCAAATCCTTGCCTAGAACAACCAAGAAATGCTATCACTCCACTATTAGGATTTCGAATAAGGCTCTCACTCAAACATGGATCTATAGTACCAATATTAGAAAAGTCAAAAGCATTAGTATGGCAAGCACACGTAGTTACAATAGACAGAGATTTATTTCTTTGTTTTTTACCAAAACTTATATCATAATCTGTTCCCGTTTCCATTTTCCATGATGTCTGTGATCCATGTGTTATAACATCTATAAAAGAATAACCATCCTCAATTTTATTACTTAAATTGATAGCGGAAACATCATAACTACTATCCCCATCAAAATCTGTACCGGTATCATACAATCGTTGTCTTATCCCATTCCAATAAGGTTTTATGTACTTTTTATAAAAATTTTCTCCTTTCATCTCGGTATCACTCTTCATCGTAGATTCTATTCTTTGGAACTTTACACCGCACATTAATAAATTATTATCAAACGTAGGATGCTTCTCATAGTCAAATAATTTATTGACGTAAGAATTCACATCATCTGATGTATAAATTGGTAAACGTGTAACGAAAAGAGACTGCTTTAAATCAATATTATCAGCTATTTCTCCATAAATACCATTATTATCATCATCCCAATCAAAAGTACCATCAAAACAAGCATAATACATGTCAGTTGGAATGGTAAGATCCTTAATAATACCTCTATCTGTTTTCACAGCTCCATAACATCCTCTTGAGGGAACAATACTATTGTCTCCACCCAGTAAAACGTATTTCAGACCATGATTTATATATAAATCATATAGGCAATTTTTGATTTTTAGCTGAATATCCTTGCCTTCATAGTTAGATTTGATTTCTTCTATTGTAATAATCTTAGAGTATAGACCTTTTTCTGTCTTCCATTGACACAAAGGTTTAAATGAGGGGGCAAGTTCTTTGTTCGTTATCACGACATAGTCAATTCGATCTTCAAGATCAATAGACTGCATATTCGGTAATGACGCTGTCAATTCATCAACTTTAGCTGAATTGTAAACAAAACTTTTTAATATATCATAACTGATTTTATTCGAGGGTCTTCCCGAAACTTTAGGTTGTTTTGATAATTTTATGTCAAGTCTTATAGAATCAATGAAGTACAGTTTTTCTTCAATAGCATTATATATAAAAGGTGTTGTAAGAAAATGCAATACGTTCAGATTATCCCAATTACTTGTTGCTATATAACGGCAATTAGATGATGGATATTGCCGATCCGATGTGTAAGAATTCGTTTCTATTTGAATGGAGTTGATCGGGGTGTCAGTAGTTATCAGCATCGGAGTAGGTGCGATACGTACATTAGACATTATCTCTCTCCTTTCAATTGACAGTGAAGCAGAATTGTAATCGTAATTACCATCAACAACAATATCCCTTGATATTACTGGAATGCCCGGTTCATTTGCTTCCGGATAAATAACATTTAGTTTTGAATCTATTTCTATTTCTCCGTTTTCGTTTTCGTGAAGATTAAAATCATTTTCATCAAAGGAGAGGGTAATGGTTTCTGTCATAATATTTGCATGAGCTGGCAAACTACTCCATACAGCCATTATCAAAATCAAGCAAAATAACAGATGACTCCTGTTTAGTCTTATATTGTTCAGCCAATCCATAATGCAATAGGCGTTAATCAGTGATGATCATTCTCTTGCTGTCGATCTCGGTGCCGTCAATTATTAGAGAATAGATATACATTCCGGGAGTGAAATAAGATGCATCTATTACATTTGATACCTCTCCTCTTTCACGAATGTCGATCCTGTGCACTTGTTTACCCTGCAGGTCATAGACGCAAATCATAGATGAGGCAGCTGATTCAGGGACTGTGCATTCTATTACGGTAGTGCTGTTGAAAGGATTAGGTTTGTTCTGTTTAAGTATTGCCTTTTGTTCTGCAATATCAGTGACTGATGCCGGCATATGGCGGGGACCATATGAATTGGACAGAGAGGCGATTATATCTTCCTGTTCCTTAACCTTATTTGACAGATCTTTATATGCCTCAACGAGTAGAGGGATGAATCCGGTATAATCTATGGCAAGCATTCCTTCCTCATCTTCAACTACAAGATTGGGATAAATTTTCTGTATTTCCTGAGCTATGAACCCGAAATGAAGTCTATCATCTATCACGACAGTCTTATCCATAGCAGTAGATTTTGCAACTGTCATGGATGAATCGGATGATAAGCGTGACGAGAGATTATAACTTACAGAGTTGACATCTTGGAGTTTTGTGTATGACTTATTTAAAGACTCTACATTTGTCTTAAGCCTGGCATCTGAAGAAGTGAGGAATGATGGAGCACTAATTGGAAATGAAGACGTTATACTATTAGAAAGATTTTTAATGCTCAACACTTCAAATGATGCATTTGTGCCAAAACTAATAGTTTTTCCCCCATATAGATAGAGACTGCCTAATTCACTGCTACCTGTTATATATGCACCTGTGCCTTGACCGAACGTAATGGTCCCTGAAGCAGTTTGGGTTGCTGATTGATTTGTCGGCACACTGCTTATATCAAGTGTTGCCCATGAAATGCCCTTTTTCGCTGTGTTATTTCCAATTCTGACAAAGCCATCCTCAAATACCGTCAACTGGGCGTTTACGCACAAGGATACACCGAGTGCGAGAAAAAGAAAGAGTTTTCTCATGGTTACGTTTTATTAATGTTATTGTTTAATTTAGTTCTACAATTTAACTTGAGTGTTACGGGTGAATTATGACTTGGATAGAATTCTTTTAAAATACTTCCATCGTGCCCGACAATACGATTCCGCCTTCACCTTCTGCAGTCACTTTGTATGTTCCGGACTCCAATTCTAAGGCGGCTGACTCACCAACATTTATAAAGGGAACAGCATAAGTTTCTCGGGACTTGGAGCTGTCAAATTGAAGGGAAAACACTCCTTCGTAAGTTTCTGAAAGAAGTGAGATTACGCCGTTGGAATAGATTACTTCAAGATAATTTCTTGAGGGCATTCGCTTACGTAAAGGATCTTTTCCCTCTTCGGTTAGAATTGCGTCTCCTCCTGATTGGTTAGATCTATCAGAAGCATTCATAACCGATGACACCGACAAAATGAAAAGTCCGACGAGAAACGTTACAATTGATTTTTTTTGTTTGATTGCTTTCATATATGAATGTAGTGTTAGTTGATGTTTGCAAATATAATGCTTTTTTTAATGTTAAAATATTATATTCGTAAAAAACATCTATCATTCAAATATGATATAATATTGATAATTAGTAACTTATCTTTGGTGAGATCTTAATAATCTATCAATGCATGTTTTTTAGGTATTCTACCTTGCGCTCGGCGTCACTTTCTGCTATCATCTTCTTCAGACGAGATTTCCGATTATAAAAATTTGAAGTTTCAATTCCAAGAATCACGCATATTGAGCGGGTGCTTAATTCCAATGTGAGAAACATAAATAAGCGTCTGGTTTCATCATTAATGTCTGGAAAGTCTGTAATGAACGAGGTATAAAGATTCTCCAGACATAGGTCAATGTGCGCTCCTATTTGATTAAGGAAATCCTTATCTGAAAAACAGGTAAGAATAGATTCCATTTCTTTTTCAAGCTTTTTCTGCTTGGATTTTATAAGTCTTTCTTGAAAATATGAGTCGCACAAATCATTTATATTACGATATCGGTCATATAGCATATCTCGCAGAGAAGAAGACATTTGCTCATTTCTTTTGCGAATTGTCCGGTTGGTGCTCTCTATGCTGTCTGTGATTTTCAATTGAGATGCCAGGTCTGTCCGTAGCATCTCAACAGAAACTTCAAGATGTTCTTTTTCAAGTTTCCTCTGATATAAGTTTTTTTTATAAAATAGTGCGGACGCGACGATTATAATTAAAAAAATCGAAAGAGCCGCTGTCCAATATATCCGCTCATTCCTTAGTTCGTTATGGCGAATAATTTCTTTTGTTGATTCATATTGATCCACTAAATCAGTTACATTGTTTTGCATGATCACACGCAGTATGCTGTCCTGCATATTTTTATAAAACACCAAACCATTATAAGCTTCTTCATACTGCCCCTGATTGGCGAAAGTAATTAATGCAGGAATGAAATCTTTTCTTGCTGAAATATCATCTATGAATCTTCTCAACTGATCCGTTATTGAATCAATGCTGATTTTGGTAACGTCTATTGTAATATTATGACAATGATCAGCATTAATCACAGTTGGATCCATTGTATAAGCTTTATAATAGCTTTTTAGAGACCCATAATGATCACCTATAGAATATTGACATGTTCCCATTAAGGTCAAAACCTCTTCCATCAGTAACGAGTCTTTTGTTTCTTCTGCTGTTTTTAAAAGACTCAATGATCCTTCTAAAGCGTCTTGATGCTTTCCGGTATTCTGATAGGCTCTAAGAATATTCAGTTTGGCAAAGTTAGACCAGTCAAGATAACCTCCATTGATAAATGCGTCATATTCTACTTGTGCATATTTTATCTGTTCAGATGCATTCTTCAATTTTCCGTAAATAATAAATAATCCTCGGGCACATTGTCCTTCCCACATGTATGACTTGTTTTCGTGTGCTATGTCAAGTCCTTTGGAGAAGGATACGGCGGCTTCGCCAAGATGGTTTGCATTCATCCTGATTATCCCCTGAAGGAAGAGGGCGCGTGATGCGAGCTCTTTATCGCCATGATCAAGGAAATAGTCTGCCGAGCAGGATATAAGGCTGTCGTCGGTCTCATCGATAAAGTTCTTGTAGCGGGCATGTGTCAGAAGAAGACCATACATTGCCCGGCCAAGGTCGGAAGTCTCCGGTGAGATCTCATACTTGTCAAGAATCATCATGGAGGAGTCAGGATGATCCTCCATCTTCGCATCTGCTTCGGTAAGGCGCGGATCTATGTGATGACCGGTGCATCCGCCGGATATGGCTATGATGACCAGCGCCAGGACAAACAGCGGTCCTGCCATGCGCGGTGGGATGATATGTAGCCTGTGTAAATACATTTATACAGTAAACAGTTGCTTATGATTTACAAATATAGCTAATATTTTCATATCCTCCAAAATAAAAAAAGCCGGAGAGACGTTTGCCTCTCCGGTTAAAATAAGTCTATGTAAGGATCGGATTATTCCTTGCACTTTGCGGCGATGAACTGGCGGTTCATCCTGCCGATGTTGTAGAGCTTGATGTTTTTCGGGCATTCTGCCGAGCAGGCACCGGTGTTGGTGCAGTTGCCGAAGCCGAGTTCGTCCATCTTGGCAACCATAGCGCGGACGCGACGGTCTTTCTCCACCTCACCCTGCGGGAGCAGAGAGAGCTGGCTGATCTTTGCGCTGACAAAGAGCATGGCGGAGCCGTTCTTGCAGGCTGCCACGCATGCGCCGCATCCGATGCAGCTTGCTGAGTCCATCGCCTCGTCGGCATTCACCTTCGAGATGGGGAGGTCGTTGGCATCCTGTGCGCCGCCGCAGTTGAAGCTTACATAGCCCCCTGCCTGCTGTATCTTGTCGAATGCGTTGCGGTCTACCATAAGGTCCTTGATCACAGGGAAAGCGGCAGAGCGCCAGGGCTCCACTGTAATGGTCTCGCCGTTCTGGAAACGACGCATGTAGAGCTGGCACGTAGTGGCGCCGGTGGCAGGACCGTGGGGATGTCCGTTGATGTAGAGCGAGCACATGCCGCAGATGCCCTCACGGCAGTCGTGGTCGAACACGATGGGCTCCTGTCCCTCTTCTACCAGAGTCTCGTTAAGGATGTCGAGAGTCTCAAGGAAAGAGGTGTCGGGAGTAGTCTCGACATTTTCGTAAGTCACGAATCCACCCTTGGCCTTAGCATTAGCCTGACGCCAAACGCGGAGGTTGACTTTCATTATATTTTCTTCCATTGTCTGATTTCAGTTTTGAGTGGATTTATGACTTGTAGTTACGGGTCTGAACCTTAATTGCCTCATAGTGGAGCGGCTCGATGATCTGCTCAGGCGCTTTGTCAGCACCCTGATATTCCCAGCAAGAAACGTAGAAGTAGTGCTCGTCGTCGCGTTTTGCCTCGCCTTCCTCTGTCTGGTATTCCTCGCGGAAGTGTCCGCCGCATGACTCGTTGCGCGAAAGGGCGTCGTAAGCCATCAGCTTGCCCATGGTGATGAAGTCGTTGAGACGGAATGCCTTGTCAAGCTCGATGTTCATGCCCTCTTTCGATCCGGGGATGAAGAGATCGGTGTCAAACACCTTGCGGAGAGCATCAAGTTTCTCGATGGCTGTCTTCAGACCTTCTGCTGTGCGTCCCATACCTACGTATTCCCACATGATGTGTCCGAGCTCCTTATGTATTGAGTCGACCGAACGCTTGCCCTTGATGTTCATGAGCTTGTCCTGAACCTCGCGGCACTTCTTCTCGCATTCCTCAAATTCAGGGAGATCTGTCGAGAAGCGGGGCACTGAGATCTGGTCGCTCAGATAGTTCTGGATAGTGTAGGGGAGCACGAAGTAGCCGTCGGCGAGACCCTGCATGAGGGCTGATGCGCCGAGGCGGTTAGCGCCGTGGTCGGAGAAGTTGCACTCGCCGATTGCGAAGAGACCTTTGACTGAAGTCTGGAGCTCATAGTCTACCCAGATGCCACCCATCGTATAGTGGATAGCGGGGAAGATCATCATCGGGTTGTAATATTTAACACCGTCGAGTTCGCGGGCAAGTTCGCCGGGATTTACATCGGTGATTTCCTCATACATGTCGAAGAGGTTGCCGTAGCGCTGGCGCACCACATCGATACCGAGACGGTTGATAGCTTCCGAGAAGTCGAGGAATACGGCGAGACCTGTGTTGTTGACGCCATAGCCCTTGTCGCAACGCTCCTTGGCTGCACGTGATGCCACGTCGCGGGGAACGAGGTTGCCGAATGCCGGATAGCGACGTTCGAGATAGTAGTCACGCTTTTCTTCGGGGATATCGCTGCCCTTGATCTCGCCACGCTGGAGCTTCTTTGCATCCTCGATGTCTTTCGGCACCCAGATACGACCGTCGTTACGGAGAGACTCAGACATAAGGGTAAGCTTAGACTGCTTGTCGCCGTGCACCGGGATACAGGTCGGATGGATCTGTACGTAAGCGGGGTTTGCGAAGTAAGCGCCCTTGCGATAGCATGCCATGGCAGCTGATACGTTGCAGCCCATTGCGTTGGTGGAAAGGAAGTATGTGTTGCCGTAGCCACCTGTTGCTATCACGACTGCGTGGGCTGCGAAACGTTCGAATTCGCCTGTCACGAGATTCTTTGCCACGATGCCGCGGGCGCGTTCCACACCGTCCTTATCCTTGATGAGGACCACGTCGTGCATCTCATAGCGGTTGAAGCTCTTCACCTTGCCGAGGTGGATCTGGCGGTTGAGCGAGCTGTAGGCACCGAGAAGGAGCTGCTGTCCTGTCTGACCCTTGGCATAGAATGTACGGGATACCTGAGCGCCGCCGAACGAACGGTTGGCGAGCAGGCCGCCGTATTCGCGGGCAAAGGGGACGCCCTGTGCCACACACTGGTCGATGATATTGTTCGACACCTCGGCAAGACGGTAGACGTTTGCCTCGCGGGCGCGGTAGTCGCCGCCCTTCACTGTGTCATAGAAAAGACGATATACTGAGTCGCCATCGTTCTGATAGTTCTTGGCGGCGTTGATACCACCCTGCGCGGCTATAGAGTGGGCGCGACGGGGGGAATCCTGAATGCAGAAGTTGAGCACGTTGAAGCCGAGTTCTGCAAGGGTGGAGGCTGCTGAAGCGCCGGCAAGACCGGTGCCGACGACGATGACGTCGAGCTTACGCTTGTTGGCGGGGTTTACGAGCTTCTGGTGAGCCTTGTAGTTGGTCCATTTCTCAGCGATAGGACCTTCCGGGATCTTGGAATCCGCGGGATTCATGATTTTTACATTTTCTGTTGCCATATCGCGTAGTGATTATTGGGGTTGAACCATCATGGGATTCATTTCTGCGTCATTCGTGTCGCCTTCCTCAAGATAGTCGAAGAGAGCCACGGATGCTTTCAGTGTATTGAGCTGTCCCTCATATTTGGGATTGTTTTCATTATAGGCGCGTGCCTGGTCTGTGTCATAGTTCTGCGCCATCTGGCGGATCTGACCTGCGATCTGCTCATAAGGAGCCACAGTGACTGCCTGAGCAGCGTCAGGACCGAAGTCCTTCTCAAACATCGGCGCAAGCATTGCCTTATACTGTGCGCGGAGCTCGGGATTGGTCTTGTAGTAGTTCTCGTGAGCGCGTACGGTGAAGACGATTGCCTGAGCCACGAAGAGGGCGATCACGACCGATACCCAGCAGTTGCCGATCTTCTTGAGGCGCGGAATCCATGCGGTGTTGTCCCAGCCCACTGACTGGAACATCGACCAGAAGCCGTGCTGGAGGTGGAACCAGAGTGCGATGAACGCAATCAGGTAGACAATCGGGGTCCATACCTGTGAGAATGCCTCCTGGATGAAGAGGGTGCCGGCAGCAGCGGGGAGGGTGCCGTGATCACCGCAGATCTCTACAAGCTGCATTTTTGCCCAGAACTGGATCATGTGAACCACGAGGAATGCCAGGATCACGATGCCGAGAATGAGCATGTTCTGTGAAGACCATTCTACGGAAGCGGGACGATGTTCGATCGCATAGCGCACCTCACCGCGCGCCTTGCGGTTTTGCAGGGTTAGCCACACGGCGTAACAGATGTGCAGGATGAAGAGCACTGCCAGGCCTACGGATGCGATGAGAGCATACCAGTTGGCTCCGAGAAATTCGCAGATCGAATTGTAGGCTTCGGGCCAACAGATACATACGGCATTCATCACGCAGTGGAACGTTAAAAAGAGGACGAGACATGCGCCTGTGAGGGCCATGATAAACTTACGTCCTACAGATGAGCAAGTTAACCACATAACGTTAGTTTAAATTTAGTTTATTGTTGATAAATTTTGATAATAATCCACATAACGGAGATAAGCGTAAAGCATATCTCTTGCAAAATTAGGATAAATTAAGGAATTTTCAAAGTGTTTTTTGAAAAAGTTTTATGAGTGGAGAAGTTATGATAAGCATATACGATAAAATAACGCCCGCGCTTAGGGCGCGGGCGAAAATATATAGCCATGGGAATGTTTTTCCCCTCGATTATTTAATTCAGATTATTTCAAAACGACCTTCCTGGCGTCATCACCCTGCACACGGATGAAGATGCCTGCAGCGGGATTTGCCACACGTTGGCCCTGGAGGTTGTAATAGACCACCGGAACTTCAGCAACAGCATTGTCAGCAGCAATGATACCTGACTGAGTATCCTTAACCACGAGGATATCGTGGAGATTGAACTGGTTGTCGCAGTTGTAAATACGGAAGGTCACCTTATCATTCTCACCATATTTGTAGCTGAACTTCTGCATTGTTTTTTCAGCGACGGTAGTGAAAGTTGTCAGTGATTCTGCTGAATCACCATTGCGGAGTTCAAATGAGAATTCCTTTTCGGTGGAATTACCGATCCAGAGAGTGATTTCCGCAGGACCCTGCACTTCGGGCAGCTGAGCGTAGAGGTCGTTGCCGCCTCCGCTGAACTGAGCGCAACGTTGAGAAGCCTCACTGTCAGAACCGAGAAGGTTTGATTTACCCATTGCCACCACACGCCCTGCAGTCGCACCAACATGGTAAGTGATGTCACCGAATTCTACAGTCTGGTTCGTGGAATTCTTTGCAAGGATATCACCATTGTCAGCGCCCCCTTCTATAGGATAGATATGGAACTTATCCCAATAGCTGAATGGAAAATAGTTATAGTCGGTATAGAAGAGCACGTCGTTAGCTTCCGTATCAATAGTGATTTCTGTAGCTTGAGTAGCGTTTCCTGCTTCATCAGCGATAGCGGGGATCTCGACTTTGTATGATTTTCCCTTTTCAAGACCGGAATAAGCGATTGTTGCAGTTTTATCATTTACAGAGATTTCAGTCTCAATCCCGTTTACCTTCGCTTTCTCGGCAACCACGATAGGTTCGTTGTAGACAAGTACGATATTGCCTTCTACCGGAGCATATGGAGCAGAAGAAGGCCATGAGTAAAGAAGCACAGGAGCCTCTTCATCTTTATAAACAGGCTTATCGATACCTTCGTTTTTGCTCTTGATGAAAAGAGCATCGTTCACGTCTACCTTTTTACCCATATTGTAGAGACGGAATTTAACAGCGCCTTTATATGGGTAAGAGTATGTGACTTTCTTGATCTTTTTTGCAGCCGGAAGTTCTAAAGAAGCAAGTGGATTCTTTGTGTCGCCGTTCTCGTCGGTGAGGATTACAGTCTTTGCTGTAGTATCAGGATTACCGAGCCACAAAGTCACATCGACTGGACCTTCCATTTCAGGGAATTCCAAATAAAGAGCGTTCCCTCCGTCAAGAAGCTGGACAGCCTGAGTGGAAGCTCCTGCATCTTCTGTCTCGTCAAAAGGACCATAGTCAGCTTCAGGATTAGTGCTGAACACACCCTTCATTGCTACAACACGACCCTTTGTGCCGGAGAAGAAAGTCATCCCGCCAACTTCTTCAGTAACATTGGTGGAATTCTTGGGTATGAGGTTTACATTATCTGATAGATTGCCAAACTTGTTAAAGAAGCCTTCAGGGTAAATGTTGAAGTCGGAGAAATAAAGCACATCGGCCATTCTGGTAGTAAATGTATAGACAAGAGCTTCTTTGTTCTGTGCCTCGTCATTGCCAATAGCGCCTGCAGGGATGGTAAGAGTGTATTCAGTGAGAGGCTCAAGTCCCTGATAGGGTATGAAAACCTGATTGTCTACGGCAATAAGTTCCACTTCCTTATCACCGAGTGTGGCTTTGCCTTCTGCACTCACATTAGAAGCGAATGTCAGATTGACACCACCGGCAAGGTTCATCATATTGCTCTTGTTTACGGGATAGACAGAAGGCGCAGCGAGTTCGCCTTCACCGAAATTAGCGGCATATACATTCATTGCGCCTATTGCGGCAACAAATGCAGTAAAAAGCATAAAGAGTTTCTTCATGTTGTTTAGGTTTTTGTTAATAATAATTATTGCAAAATTAAGATAATTTATTGAAAATTCAAAAATTTTCCATGTTATGAAAAACGGTTTCAAGCATTAACTTGAAACCGTCTTAAGCAATCAGGGAATATTGATTATTCCTTGTATTTCTTGATAATGAGAGCAGCGTTATGTCCACCAAATCCAAATGTATTTGAAAGGGCTGCGTTGATCTCACGCTCCTGGGCCTTGTTGAAGGTCCAGTTCATATTATAGTCAATTTCGGGATCGTTGTCTCCTTCTTCATGGTTGATGGTGGGAGGAACGATGTTGTCAGTGACTGCCTTCACTGTAAATACAGCCTCAAGTGCGCCTGCAGCGCCGAGAAGGTGACCTGTCATTGACTTGGTGGAGCTCAGATTGAGCTTATATGCATGGTCGCCGAAGACTTTCTTCACAGCTTTTGCCTCGCTGACGTCGCCGACAGGAGTAGATGTGCCGTGGAGGTTGATATAGTCGATGTCTTCAGGCTTCATGCCGGCGTCGCGGAGGGCATTTTCCATCACAAGGGTTGCTCCGAGACCTTCAGGATGTGTGGCGGTGATATGGTATGCGTCGGCGCTGAGACCGCCGCCTGCCACTTCGGCATATATCTTTGCGCCACGAGCTTTGGCGTGCTCAAGCTCTTCAAGCACCAGAGCTGCAGCGCCTTCTCCGATCACAAATCCGTCGCGTGAGCCGCTCATCGGACGAGATGCGGTAGCCGGAGAGTCGTTGCGTGTGGAGAGCGCCTTCATTGAGTTGAAACCGCCCACACCTGCCGGGTATACGGCAGCCTCGGCTCCACCTGCCACAATGGCGTCTGCCATGCCGAGACGGATATAATTGAATGCGTCGATGAGCGCATTGTTTGACGACGCGCAGGCTGAGACTGTCGCGAAGTTGGGACCGCGGAAGCCATGGTCGATTGAAATCTGACCGGCTGCAATGTCCGCGATCATCTTTGGAATAAAGAAAGGATTGTATTTCGGACCATTCTCCTTGTTCATCGCATAGTAGCCGGCTTCCTCTTCAAATGTATGAAGACCACCGATTCCTGCGGCGAAAATCACGCCGATCCTGTTTTTGTCAAGATTCTCATCTTCCAGACCTGCGTCCTGTATCGCCTCGTTGGCGGCAGTAAGCGCATACATGGCATACTGGTCAAGCTGGCGCGACTTCTTGCGGTCGAAATGGTCAGCGGGATTAAAATCCTTCACTTCGCAGGCAAACTGAGTCTTGAAGAGGGATGCGTCAAAATGGGTGATCGGGCCAGCGCCGCTGACTCCTTTCTTGGCGTTTTCCCAAGCGGTCGCAACGTCGTTGCCGATGGGAGTGAGGGCTCCGAGGCCCGTGATTACAACTCTTTTTAATTCCATATTTTTCACATGATATCAGTCTCAAGACGCGGTCTCCTCCTCTGTCGAGGCGGAAACCGCTGATCCTGAGAGTAATGTGCGGTTGTTGTGATTAAACGTGAGCTTGGATATACTCGATTGCGTCGCCTACAGTAGAGATCTTTTCTGCGTCCTCGTCAGGAATTGTGATGCCAAACACCTTCTCGAATTCCATGATGAGTTCTACTGTGTCAAGTGAATCAGCACCGAGGTCTGTGCTGAAGCCTGCTTCGGGTGTAACTTCGTTCTCGTCTACAGTGAGTTTCTCGACGATGATTGCCTTTACTCTGTTTTCGATATCAGACATAATCTTGATAGTTTTGAGTTAGAAATTATATAGTTTACTTTTTTCCGACTGCAAAACTAATTAAAAAAATTCATATGGCGAAATTTTTCAGTGTTTTTTGCACATATTTTTGATGTTTGTGCATAATTTTCATCCTGTTTTGTCTGAAATATCCTATTTTTGGGGTAAATTCGCCCCTTTATAATTTATAATTGGCATTGACCCGGTAGGGACGCACGGATCGTGCGTCCGTCACCCGAAAGCATGAGTTGATGATGTATGTGTCCTCGGTTATTCCACTGTCCAGGTGTCGCATGTCTTGAGCACCATGTCTCTCAATGAAGAGAAGTTCTTGCGTCCTTTCACCTCCTCTACCTGGGCTGCAACCTCAGCTTCATATGTCGGCGCAGAATAGTCGCGGATCACTCCGAGGGCAAGAGGCAGTTCGTTTCCATCCATCATCGCGAGCTGCTGCTGAAGGAAATTATTCTCACAGTGAGCGTCGTGCACGAGGACATCATCGATCGTGTAGCCGTCTTCTCCTATTACGACCGCTTTTACGCTGAAGCCGTCCTGCACAAGTCCTTTTTCATTATTCTTGCCGAAGAGCATCTTTTCGCCGTGCCTGAGATAGATGGTATGATCGTCGCGAACATCCTTGTCGATGATATTGGCGTGGATGCCGTTGTTGAAAATCACGCAGTTCTGAAGTATCTCAACCACCGAGGCTCCCTTATGGCGCGCTGCAGCCTCCATTACGTCGACGCTTATGTCCAGACCAACGTCAAATGACCTGGCGAAGAAATTGCCGCGCGCTCCAAAGCAGAGCTCAGCCGGAATGAACGGGTCTTCAGTAGTGCCGTATGGACTCGACTTCGAGACGGTGCCGCGGGCTGACGTGGGGCTGTACTGTCCTTTGGTCAGTCCATATATCTTATTATTAAGGAGAAGCATGTTGATATCCACATTCCTGCGCACTGCATGGATGAAGTGGTTGCCTCCGATTGCGAGTCCGTCGCCGTCGCCGGAAATCTGCCACACGGTAAGGTCGGGACGCGAGGTCTTCACCCCGGTGGCTATGGCTGCCGCACGTCCGTGGATGGTGTGCATGCCGTAAGTGTTCATATAATATGGAAGACGTGACGAGCAGCCGATGCCGCTCACCACCACCGTGTCTTTAGGTGCGACTCCCACACGTGCCATAGCCTTATGGAGAGTGTTGAGTATAGCGTGGTCTCCACATCCGGGACACCAGCGGACGCTTGCCCCGTTCTTGTAGTCGCCGGGGGCGAATATGCAGTTATTGTTTTCCATTGTCACCGGATCATTTATTGTTGATGTGCTTGAGTACCCCTTCCACTATTTCCGACACCATGAAAGGTTGTCCTTCTATTTTGTTGATGCGCCTGATCTCCACACCCGGCAGTTTCTGCTGGAGGTAGTCGGCAAACATACCGGTGTTCAGCTCGGCCACGATCACGTTCTTATATCTGCGGATTTCGTCAAGAGCATTGGCGGGAAGCGGGTTGATATACCTGAACTGGGCGAGAGCCACAGGTATGCCATTCTTGTTAAGCTCCTCGCATGCAGTGAGCATGTGTCCGTAGGTGCCTCCCCAGCCTATCAGAAGGGTGTCGGCATCTACGTTTCCCTGTACTGAAAGCAGAGGAATGTCGGATGCGATGTCTGCCACTTTCTGACGGCGGGTCATGACCATTTTCTCATGGTTGGCGCCGTCGGTGGAGATTACGCTCGTAGTCGCATCTTTCTCAAGTCCGCCCACGCGGTGCATCGCGCCATCTGTGCCTGGGATAGCCCAATAGCGTACGAGATTCTCTTCATTCCTCATGTATGGAGTCCAGCCGCCATCGATCATTTCCCGGCTGACAAACGGGGCTTTAATGGCGGGATAGTCTTCTTCTTCCGGCACTCTCCAAGCGCTTGAGCCGTTGGCTATGAAGGCATCAGTAAGCAGAATCACGGGAGTCATGTGTTCGATAGCTATGCGGGCTGCCTCAAAAGCCATGGTGAAGCAGTCGGTGGGGCTTGCGGCTGCCACCACGCATAGAGGGGACTCGCCGTTGCGGCCGTAGAGCGCCTGCATAAGGTCGGTCTGCTCGGTCTTGGTGGGAAGACCTGTCGACGGACCGCCGCGCTGGACGTCGATGACCACGAGCGGAAGTTCAGCCATGACCGCCAGGCCGATACCTTCGCTCTTAAGCGCGAGCCCGGGACCTGACGTCGAGGTCACCGCCAGGTTGCCGGCATAGGATGCGCCGATTGCTGAGCAGACGCCTGCGATCTCATCTTCCATCTGGCATGCCTTGACACCGAGATCCTTGCGCTTTGCAAGCTCGTGGAGGATGTCGGTGGCGGGGGTGATGGGGTAGCTGCCGAGGAAGAGGGGGAGCCCGCTCTTCTCGGATGCCATGATGAGACCCCATGCAGTTGCGGTGTTTCCGTTCACGTCGGTGTATATGCCCGGTCTGGCGGCTTCCGTCTCGATACGGTAGGTAGGCATCGACGCGTGGGTGTTGTGTCCGTAGTCCCATCCGGCCTGCACCACTTTTGCATTAGCTTCATAGATAGCCGGTTTTTTAGCGAATTTTGCCTTGAGCTTATGGAGCACCCCTTCCACCGGACGGTCGAAAAGCCAGCATACGATGCCAAGTGCAAGCATATTCTTGCATTTCATCATGGCTTTCTGATCCATTCCGGAGTCAGCGAGAGCAGACTTCAGGATAGTGGTCATCGGCACAAGCATGATGTGGTCGGGATTTATACCGAGTTCAGACACCGGATCATCGGTGGCATACTCTGCCTTTTTCAGATCGGCGGGGCGGAATGTATCACTGTCGCAAATTATGATGCCGCCTTTCTTGAGATAGCGGAGATTGGTCTTCAATGCAGCGGGATTCATGGCTACAAGAACATCCGCTGCATCTCCCGGAGTGTGGACTCCACGTCCGATATGCACCTGAAAACCGCTTACGCCGCTGAGCGAACCTTGTGGAGCACGTATTTCAGCCGGATAGTCGGGAAATGTGGATATGGTGTTTCCCTCGCCGGCACTGACATTGGAGAAGATGTTTCCGGCAAGCTGCATTCCATCGCCGGAGTCTCCAGAAAATCTCACCACCACGCTTTCTTTCGTGATGACATCTGTGTTAGGCAACATATTTTTTAATATTAAAAATTTCTTGTGAAAGACCGCATGCTGATACGGTATGTCGGGACTGCAAAGTTAATCACTATTTTCAATATTACCAAAACAAGGATGTAAAAAAACGGACATTTTTCAACAAAATGTCCGCTCATACGCGTCTATATCCGTATTTATACTATAAATATGCAATTAATAATCACTTTGCTCCCTGGTGTGATGTCAGAAGTATTTTATTTCAGCGCCTTCGAGACTTGACAGTACTGCATTCGCAAGAGAGCTGGCTCCTATGCGGAAAAGGTCATGGCATAGCCATTCGTCGCCGAGCACTTCCTTTACTATGGCGTAATACTTCAATGCCTCATCTGTGGTGCGGATGCCACCGGAGCATTTGAATCCGACTTTCCTGCCGGTGGCTGCATGATACTCCTTGATGCATTGGCACATGATCCAGGCTGCTTCGAGACTTGCTCCCGGATATATCTTGCCGGTGGATGTCTTCAGGAAGTCAGCCTCGCTGTAAAGAGACAATATGGATGCGCGCTTTATGTCTTCAGCTGTCTTCAGAAGTCCGCTTTCGAGTATCACCTTGAGCTTTGCTCCGCGGGCGGCGCGTTTCATCTCTATTATCTCGTCGCAAAGACCTTCGTAGTCGCCATCCTTATACATACCTGCAGGGAATACTATATCGACCTCATCGGCGCCGCCGAGCACCGCCATGGCTACATCGGCTACCTTCACCTCAATAAATGTCTGCGCGCTCGGGAAGCATCCCGCCACTACGGCTACATCCACTCCGGCTACTTCAAGGGTGTTGCGCACCACTTCCGCAAAGTTGGAATACACACATATGGCAGCCACATTCTTATATTGAGGGTAGTCATTGTCGAAGTTATTCACCTTTTCGGTGAAAGCCACCACGCTCTTGACGCTGTCGTCAGTGGAGAGTGTGGTCAGGTCTATCGAGTTGAGGAGGAATTCATACACTTCCTTTGAGGCATACTTGCCTGCCTCATCTGCGATTTTTTTTACTTCTGCCTTTACTGTTTCGTCGTCGCCTGTCACTTTCGATGCTGCGATCACTTCCTGATATTTGTCCATTTTTGTTATTTAGAATTTAGAATTTGGAATCTGGAATTTTTGATCAGGCATAAGTCCGATCAAAAAAATTCAATAATTCTACACTACCTATTAAACCAAAATGGGGGTAATTTGGTTTTGAATTATGAAAACATAATAGAAACCATTAAAATTTATCTGACTATGAAAAAATACAGATGTGAAGTATGCGACTGGATCTATGATCCCGAAGTAGGTGACCCCGATAGCGGCATCGCCCCCGGAACAGCTTTTGAAGATATCCCCGACGACTGGGTATGCCCTGTCTGCGGAGTTGGCAAAGATGATTTCGTAGAAGAACCGGAGCTTTAAAATCTCCGTTCAAGAGATATAACGGGATTGCGTGAACGCGCGATCCCATTTTTTTTTGCCAGATCCGTCATAAATCATTAAATTTGCAGAAAAAGATCAATATGGACCTGATATCTGTGATCGTTCCCGTCTACAATGCCGAGAATTGGCTGCGCGATGCCCTTGCGTCGCTGCAGGCTCAGTCATATCCCGAATTCGAGGCGATACTCGTCAATGACGGATCGACCGACCGCTCTGCTGAAATATGCCGGGAATATTGCGACTTGGATCCGAGATTCAGTCTTGTAGCCCAGCCCAATGCCGGACTTTCTGCGGCACGCAATGCGGGGATCGACAGGGCGGGAGGCGACTGGATTGTGTTTCTGGATGCAGACGATGCAATGCCGCCGGATGCTCTTGAGGTCATGATGCGCCATGCAAAAGAGAGCGGTGCCGGAATTGTGACCGGTCGTTATGTGAGGGAGATTCCTGCTACTATGCCGAAAGGATATGGAAAGTCCATGACGGTTCCGGCCGACACAGCCATTGCGATAGGGCTGTACCAGACATTGATACTCAACAGTGCCTGTGGAAAGCTTTTCAGCGCGTCAATTTTCAATGGCTCAGCCCCCCTGCGGTTCCGACGTTGTTGGTATGAAGATCTCGATCTGTTCTACCGGGCATTCGAGCGTACTGACAAAGTATGCATACTCGACAGGACGGTCTATTTTTATCGTGACAATCCATGCAGCTTCATCAACACATGGAGTGATGCGCGTCTGGATGTGCTCGATGTCACAGACCGTATCGTCAGGCATATGGTAGACCGCACGCCTCAACTTTACAGGGCAGCCCTCGACCGGCGTTTCAGTGCCCATTTCAATATCCTTGTGGAAATGATGCGTCACGGCATTGACAACCAGGAGCAGATAAATCGTTGTCTTGACGTGATAAAGCAACAGAGATTCAATGAGCTGACAGACGGAAAGGTCAGAATAAAGAATAAAATCGGTGCGCTCGTGTCATATATGGGCATGCCGGCAATAAAACTATTATGCAGGTTCTGACTTTAGACATGCCGGACTTTGAAGATCATGCCCTGCGGCTTGCACGGATGGTGGAAGAGGATGCTCCCGGACGCTTCGATGCCATTGTGGCGGTAAGACGGGGCGGCTCTTACGTGTGTGATGCTTTCTGCCGGTATTTCCCAAAGGACCTGTATGGAACGAGATACGATGTGGCGCTCCAGCGTCCTTCCACAAGACATAAAAAAGGCTGGCTCGGGAATATCTTGAAAAGACTACCTGTAGCATTGCTCGATGTGATGCGGATGGCTGAGTCGGTCATGCTCTCGTGCCGCAGGAAAACAAGGAGTGTTTCCCCGTCTGCCTATGTGGAAATCCCGGCGGATCTGAAATCTTTGCTGCAGGGGCTGCGGAATCCGTCAATATTGATAATAGATGACGCAATCGACAGCGGCGACACCCTTTCAGCCCTATCCGGAACGTTGACCGGGACAAATCCCGGTGCTATAATACGAATCGCAGTGATGACGCTCACTACATCGTGTCCGCGCATTGGCGCAGACTACGCATTATACAGAAACAGAACTTTGATTAGATTCCCATGGTCGAACGATTACAAGAAACGCTGAAAGGAGCAACTTTTGTAGATCTTGACGGGACGCTGCTCACCGCCAACTCAATGCATGTATTCATGCGACGTCTTCCCGGAATGCTTCTGAAGCGAAGGTCGCCCGGGGCTGCCGTCGGTTCATTATGGTGGATATTCATGAGATGCCTGGGGGTCATCGACCACAGGAACATGAAATGGCATCTGACCAAGACTGCGCGTAAGATCCTCCATGAATCTGATTGGAACTCACTGGCGCAAAGTATGCTGAAGTCAATCAACCCTCGTGTGCGTGAACTTGTGGAGTCGCGTCGTGATCTTGGTTGTAAAATCTATATTGCTACCGCGGCAATGGAAGAATACACCCTCCCCATCTGCAATATATTGGGATATGATGGGGTGATAGCTACTGAATTTTCCGATGAAATGGGGAATTATGAAGAGAAGAAAGGTTATGCAAAGCACGATGGGATAGAAAATTTCCTCTCGACTGAAGGGCTACGCCTTGAATCATTCATTACTGACCATACTGACGATATTCCAACAGCTTCTGCTTTCCCGGGACTGACTATTTTGGTAAATCCGACACGTAAAATCGCCGATCAATTCAGGGAAATCGGAGTGACGCGTTATCTCCGGTGTGAATAGCGACGTGGGAAAAGAAACACGATGGAGAGGATCAGCGTAATTCCGAGCGCATAAGGATAATAAAGATATGGAAACGGTGCCACAGGGGATATCCCCGCAAGCGAGGTGGCGAGAAGGGTCTGTGCCCCATATGGAATAAGGCATTGCACCACACATGAAGCAGAATCGAGAATCGAGGCACTTTTCCTTGGATCAATCCCGAATTTTTCGGAAATGTCTTTGGAAAGTCCACCTACTGTGATTATCGCCACCGTATTGTTGGCTGTGCAGAGATTCACTATGGCAACGAGAACAGCAAGCGTGCCTTGTGCGCCACGAAGTCCCGAGATGCGCGCAGTCAGTACATCGAGGATATAATCTATGCCTCCGCATGCTTTGATCACTCCAAGCATACCCGATGCAAGAAGCGTTATGATTATCAGGCTTCCCATCCCTTCTATGCCAGATCCGACAAAACCTGCCATATCAAGGACCCCGATACCCCGTAACGCACCAAGGATCACAGCGCAGCCAATGCCCAAGGTCAGTACGACCGTGACGTTTATGCCTATTATTGCGGTCGCTATCACTACGAGATACGGCAGCATCAGCAATGGATCTCCCGCTGGCGGAACTTCCGTCACCGCTACTTCGGGAACAAACAGTACGTAACATAGAAGTGTGACTACAGCTGCGGGGAGCGCGATCCATAGATTCACCTTGAATTTATCCTGCATCCTGCACCCCTGCGAGCGAGTTGCGGCTATAGTTGTATCGGAAATAAACGATAGATTGTCGCCGAAAAAAGCGCCTCCGAGCACTACTCCTACAAAAAATGCGACGTTCCCTCCTTCAGCAGATGCCAGTTCTGCCGCCAGAGGAGTCAGCGCCACCACCGTGCCTACGGAAGTGCCTATGGAGAAAGATATTATGCATGCTGCCACAAATAGTGTCGGCACTATGTATTGCGGCGGGAAGATTCCAAGAGTGAAACTGACGGTGGCATCCACCGCGCCGATCTCCCTCGCTATTGAGGCGAATGCTCCGGCAAGGACAAAAATCCATATCATATAGATTATGTCGCTGTCGGCTGCCGATCCTGAGAAAGTCTCGATACGTTCCTTCAACGGCTTTCCGGTATATATCACGATTGCCCACATTGAGGCGGTAAGCAATGCCACCGATATCGGAATCTTATAAAAATCCCCGATCAATGCGGAAACTACGACATACAGCAATAGGAAGACAATCATGGGAGAAAGGGCGATCATGCCTTTCGTCGCAGATATTCCGTCAGTCACTTTACGTTTCATTTTCATTCTGCAGTTTGCTTGACTATGGAAATATCGGTCTCGTCATGGCAAATCCCCGGTAAAGCTGGTGCGCATGTCCTTTCAGACCTTCTCCGGGAGTGGTATAAAATCTTGCGATTTCATCGAGGATTTCCTTATTTTTACCAGTCATGTTTTAATCAATATAGGGATAAGTTGTGTTCTGACGGCTAATCACCTCCAATGCCGGATATGGATTCCAGTCAGGCAGTATCTCCCTGATAGCTGCTGCAGAAAGCGTCAGTGATTTCCTGCGGTATGCCATGGTTTCCGGGGATAGCGATGATTTCACAGCAGGAATCCAGGGCGTGAATTTCCATGCTGCATCCGCCCATTTCTCAGGAAGAGTGATCTGCCGCTTCATTGCCCCGCTGTTTGCGCTCATTGCTTCAGCCAGTTCCAGCCATGAGGTGTCGTGTCCGTCGGCTATATTGTAAATTCCTCCGATGGAATGCAGCTTTTTTATTGCTTCAGCTACATCCGAAGCGCAGACTATGCTGATTCTTGACTCATTGCCGCGGACATGAATGTATCTGCCGTTGACCACATCGTTGAAAAGCCTCGCCATCTCTCCTTTGAGCCCTTTCCCAAACATTCGGGCCGGGCGGACGACAGTAAGTAGCACTCCATGCTCGGAGCACCATCGGGCGAGACAGTCTTCCGCAAGTGCTTTCGATTGTCCGGTTTTTGAGACTGCCCACAGCTTGTGATCTTCAGTCACTCCTTCTCCGGCATCCGGACTGTAGACTTCCCAGCTTGAGACGTAGACAAATTCGCAGGGCGGATTTTCTTCAAGTGCTTTGATAAGTCTTTTAGTCCCTTCGAAATTAAGTGAGATGGCATCTGCATCGTCTGCCGTGCCGGCAGAATGAACCACGAGGTCGTATTTTCTGCCATTAAGATCTGGGATGTCGGTTTTGAGATCGCAGCATATGTCGGCTCTGTCACGCTGCAGGGTCTCCACTTCGTTGTCCTCCTTCAACAAAGGATGCAGATATCCTCCGAGCATGCCGGAAGCGCCGGTCAGTAATATTCTCATGATTCTTACGATTCGTTACTCTTCTTTAAATAACGCTTTTTTATTCCGATTATTTTTGAGTGTGAGAAGTGATCGGGTGAGGACGGAATCTTTTTTAATGAAAAATTCTTGATATAAGTGAGAAAAAGATTAATTCCTTTTCTTTTTGCGGTCGTTTATTATCTTGATGGCAAATATGATCACGGAGCATACGGTGGCGATTGAGTTGGTGATGACAATGGGAATATTGCCGAGGAGGATGCCCTGGATCACGAACAGCACTGAGCCGAGTCCGAGCATAAGGAATGTAGGAAGTGCGATGCCGTCAGTGTCGCGTGTGCGTATAGTCGCAATAGCCTGAGGTAGATATCCGAATATCATGCAGAGTGCGGCTCCATAGCCGGCTATGTTTATTATAGTCTCCATAAGAATGCGTTTTTAAGATAAAGGATTCATTTTTTCTTTATCTTAAAAACGCACTTATGCAATTAGTGTTCTGATTCCTTGTCAAGGACGCGGGGGATAGATCAGCTTCCGTCCGTTGCGGATTACGATGCCTCTGTAGTCGCTGCCTACTTCCTGACCCCATACGTTGTATGTCTTGCCGTCGTCAGGATATCTGTCGATTGCCGCGTCCGTGATGCCTGCCTCAAGCTCGGATCCGTCGATATAAGACTTCTCGCTGACAAAGAACAATGTTATTTTCTCCGGTTTTGATTCGATAGTCTTATTATAAGAATAATTGTATTTCTTGCCATCGGCTGTCATGATTGTCGAGTTCATTGAGAATACGCCATTATCGTCATATACAGTGTGCATGTCGACCTGAGAACCGTTCATGTCGGTTTTAAACGTATCCCAGTTGAAGTTGCAGCTACATCCGTTGTTGCTGCCTGTTGTGTTATCCCAGTTGTCACAGCGTATGCCGAAATACTCCTTATAGCCGCTTGTTCCGTGTGTGGCGCTTGCTCCGTAAAGAGCCCAGTTGTGCCAGTTCTCGGCAGAATCGGAATAGTTGTGGAAATGAAAATCTGCCTCATCTCCCTGATTCAGTTCGTAGTCCTCTGCCGAGAAGTTGGTCCACCAGTTGGCATTTATGTTTTTCTGTTGTGATACCGGATAATAGACACCGGTCGAGGGTTGATAATTCTCTCCACGCGTCTTGCGGGTGTAAGGTCCGAGATTCATCTCGTATTCTCCTGACTGCAGATGGATTGAAACGGTAATGGCATGTCCGTCGGCAGTGGGAGTGAAATATCCATCTTCTGAAAGCGTTTCCGGCTCCGGCTCACCGGTTTCGGCATTGAGTGCATCAAATCTGACAGTGACATTGTCGGTCTGAGGCGCATCCTTCTTTATCTGAGAATTGTCGGACCCGATGAAATCATCGGTCAAATTCCGGTAAGCCTCGGCTATGGCGGCTTTCGGAGTCATCCTGTAAAGCCATACCGGAACACCGGAGTTGCTTGTCGCTGTCATGCAGATAGCCGGCATATCGCTGTAGCCGTCAACATTCTGATTGAGCGCGACACCGTAGTAAGTGACGTTGTTGACGGTCAGATTCACATAAGACTTGCCTTCTTCTGAATATGTCCATGAGCCCGTGCGGTCACCGGATATGGTGCCGTCTGCCGATAGGTTGACTGTCACCGGAGTAGCTTCTGCCATGTTGTTGTGGTTGAGCCGGTAGGGATGCAGCAGCAACTTGTAGGTGCCTGCAATTTCTTCAGGAGTGAACAGCTGACGGCTCTCGATGTCAGCCTGTCTGGTCTGCTTGCCGGTGAAGCGGAACGGGGATGCCAGAAGCCAGCCCCTTTCATTGACAAACAACTGACGAATACGCACCTGGAAACCTTGGGTCCCGTTGTTGAATTTTGTGTGGTAGACCACGAATGAGTCGCCTTCGCTGTCGGTTATGGCGGAATTGTGTCCTTCGGCACATTCACCCACCGTCATTGCCCCCCAGCCATTCATCGCGCCGATGATCTTCATGCCTTTGTTGGTTTTGGCATTAGCCCCGAAGTTCAATTGATACTGTGTGTAGGTGGCAGGACTTCCGGTTCCGTCAACGTATGGACCATCGGGGTTTGAAGAGCGGAAAATACGCATTTCGTAGCCGCCGTCAGGCGCAAGTCCTCCATAAGTGACAAACAGATAATAATAGTCGCCGACCTTCTGGACATATGCGCCCTCGCCCGAGACATAGCATCCGCCGGCAATAAGTTTGCCGAAATAGGGATCACTGGTATATCCGGTGAAAGAAGCTCCGTTGGGTGCCTTGCCTCCGTATGGCTTTGCTTCGTAGGTGTATGTGTAGTCGCGCAGACCGGTCTCTTCATCAAGCTTTAATATAAAAATGCCCCCTGACCATGAGCCGTAGACCATCCAAAGTCGGTTGTCGCCGTCGAAGAATACGCAAGGGTCTATACAGTTGGGCCAGAGGTTGCCCCATGCCGATGTCTTATAGCGGGAAGGGAGCTGATCGAGCTCACCGAGCACAACTTCGAGATCGGTGTCTTTGTATGACACGCTTTTCCCGGAGTACGTCTGACCGTTAAAGCCGCTGCTTACTATAGGAGCCTGATAAGCGAACGGTCCGGATGGACTGTCGGATGTGAGCATCACTATCGTGGAAGCCCAATAATCTCCGTTCAGGGACAGATACATGCACCATTTGCCCAGATTGGGGTTGTAGATGACATCAGGTGCCCATTGGTCTCCTGAGATCCAGTTGGCTTCAGTAGTAGGCTCACGATCGCCTACCTTGATGCCGGCATAAGTGGCACAGTAGGCGCCAGCGTCAAATGATGCGAGTGTTTCAGTGGTAGTTACGCCGTCTCGGGTCACCTGTACGATATGTTCTGGTGATGACTTGAATTCCTGGGAGTAGCTTTTGGTGTAGACACCGCTGCTCCCGATATTCGACAGATTGAGCAAGTCATTGGTCTTGCCAAACCCTATGTGCGATCCCATTATGTAATAAGTGTCGTTGCCGGGATTGAAATAGATCGACGGATCATGAATGCCGAGTTCGCTGTAAGACTTGGAGGCAGACATAGCCGCGATATCACTGACAGTGAGTTCGGTCTGTGCCTGCATGGCAAAGGCTGCAAACCCTGCCAGGATGACGGTAGCTTTTCTAAACATTTCTTAGGTTAGTAATAATAGATTTTGTACTTGCAAAAATACATAAAAATCGTGAGATTCCTGCACTGAAAGAATAAAAAATATGAGAGCTGCCATTTTTTTTAATGAAAATTGGCATTAAGTGTAATTCCGGTTAATGTCAAAGGACTGCTGTGTCGGGATTTTAAGGTTGATAATATACATTCTTTTTGTTTTGTCGTGATAAAAATGTAATTTTGCAATATGAAGTAGCTGTGGATTCCCGATTAGAAATTGCAGCTGTATCCCTTAACGAGATGAATTCCTGCATACGCCTGATGATAATGATGCTGCTTATGGCGACTTGCCTTGCTTCGGCAGGGGAGCGGAATGACACGTGCGCCGGAATAAGGAGTGGAATAGGAATCGACTTACGCCCATCTTATGCATTCTCTTCATATCATGACGACATATTTAAGAAAATGGTGGATGTCTCGGATATAAGAAGCACAAGGCTTGCGATGTCGCTGCATCTTAAATACATCTTTGCCTTTTCTCCGGAATCACGTCAGGGCAGGCTGTATCCCGGTGCATGGCAGGGAATCGGTGCTTCTTTAAATTGTCTGGGAAATATCCGTGGAATTGGAATGCCTGTTTCGATATATGCATTTCAGGGTGCTCCTGTATGCCGGCTCAATGACCACCTCTCGTTGTATTACGAGTGGAATTTCGGAGCCTCTTTCGGGTGGCGAAAATGTGACGGCGAGAAAGCGTATTCAAATCTGATTGTAGGTTCGGATGTGAATGCCTGTATAAATATCAATGCCGGACTGAGGTGGGAAATCAGCGACAGATATGCATTGACTGCCGGAATTGACCTCACTCATTTTTCAAATGGAAACACTTCGTTTCCCAATCCGGGAGTGAATATGGCTGGCGTGAAGGTCGGAGTCTCACGGTCGTTTGGCGCGAAGCCAATGGAATCCGGTAGGCGGCAGGAAGCCGATACACTCGGATTGCGTAAGAAGATTATGTTGGATGTTACTGCCTACGGCGCATGGCGGAAGCGAGTATATAGAGGCGGCGACACTCCGGTGCTTCTTAACGGGCATTTTGCTGTCGCCGGAATTGGCATGTCGCCGATGTGGAATGTCTCGAAGATATTCCGTACCGGACCGTCATTGGATATCCAATGGGATGAGAGCACCGACCTTAAGAGTCATCATGCCTTTGGAACAACGTCAGACGATATTTGCTTCTATCGCCGGCAGTTTATAAATCAGGTATGTTTCGGAATTTCCGGACGCGCTGAGCTCGTGATGCCTGTATTTTCGGTTAATGTAGGCATCGGATATAACTTCATTGGTCCGGAAGAGACAAGAGCTTCCTATGAGCTTGCCAACCTGAATGTCAGGATCACAGACCGTCTATTTGTCAATATAGGCTATCAGCTTCTTAATTTTCAGAAGCAGAATAACCTTATGCTCGGTCTCGGATACTCATTCTTCTGAAGAATGCATCACCATACGTCTGTATTTATGCCCGAAAAAGTTAACTTCTTCAGCTTCTTCAAATCCCAGACCGGCGTAATAAGCCTTTAGTCTTGGCTTTTCACGAGCCACAAGCAAAGCAAATCTGTCATATCCGAGTTTCTTCCCTTGCTTCATGGCGGCAAGCATGAGCGATTTCCCTAATCCGTTGCCTCTGAATTCAGGTTCTATGGAAAGCGAGTCAAGATAATATTCTCCGGGATATGCCTCAATTGCAGTCTGCCTGATATCTGCGGGATCCACACCTTTCCATAGGCGTTGCCACGTATATTGCCGCAGGTCCTGGTAATCGTCGCCGGAATATGATATGATGCAGCCGACAGGCTTCCCGTCAGCTTCTGCGATCAATGACTTATTCCATGAATACATGGATTCCGGATCGGAGCAAGAGGTCCTGACCCATTCCAGATCGGATGTATCCATATCCAGAGCTGTCAGGACCGTCTTTGCCACATATTCCGAATCGTCTTTCCGGGCTTTCCTGATGATTATATTATCCTGCATCAGTATTGCTCTTTCTCGTTTGGAAAGTCGCCTGTCTTCACGTCACTGATGTAATGGCGGAATGCATCGGTCATTATTTCTCCAACATTGGCGTAGCGGCGTAAGAAACGGGGTGAGAATCCCATTGTCATTCCGAGCATGTCATGCATCACGAGCACCTGTCCGTCGACTCCTCCGCCTGCTCCGATACCGATGACGGGAATTGTAAGCTCTCTGGCTACCTTCTCAGCAAGTTTTGCCGGGATCTTCTCAAGCACGATTGCGAAGCAGCCTATGTCTTCGAGCAGCTTTGCGTCTTCAATCAGTTTCTTGGCTTCGGCTTCCTCTTTCGCCCTCACGCTGTAGGTCCCGAATTTATTTATGCTCTGCGGGGTCAGTCCAAGATGACCCATCACGGGAATTCCTGCACACAATATTCTCTGGATGGACTCAGCGATTTCGGCTCCGCCTTCAAGCTTCAGGGCTTCTGCATGACTTTCTTTCATGACTCTTATGGCTGAGGCAAGAGCCTCTTTTGAATTGCCCTGGTATGTGCCGAACGGAAGGTCGACCACTACGAGTGCACGCTTCACACCTTTCATCACCGACTTGGCATGATATATCATCTGGTCGAGGGTTATGGGAAGGGTGGTCACATTGCCTGCCATTACGTTTGAAGCGGAATCTCCTACAAGAATGACGTCCATTCCCGCTTCATCTACAAGTTTTGCCGAAGTATAGTCGTATGCCGTGAGCATCGAGATCTTTTCGCCGCGATGCTTCATTTCCGTAAGACGGCTTGTAGTCACCTTACGCGTGTTTTCTGCCTGTGCTGTTGACACTTTGTTATAATTGTTAATTATTAATGATCGATTATTTTGATTTCCGATATAGGAACAAACTCACAATTTAAAATTAAGAATGAGTCTGAACTGCCCTGGTCGGTGGCAGCTCCCTGTTGCGGCGTTCGCATTCCTCCACTACCCTGTCGGCAAGATTGGAGAAAGCTTTTGCTTCCGGATTTTCCGATATCTCGCCACCCGTACATTCCGTTGCGGTGGGATGCCCGTTGTCTGCCATCTCGCATATGTCGGCTACCAGTGGTATCTGTGCCAGCAGCGGGACCTGCATCTTGTCGGCAAGTCTGGCAGCTCCTCCGTTGCCGAAGATATAATACCTTTCCTCGGGATGAGGAGCAGGAGTAAACCATGCCATGTTTTCTACGAGTCCGAGTATCGGAACATTGATCTTTTCACTGCGGAACATCCCTATCCCTTTGCGGGCATCGGCAAGCGCCACTTCCTGTGGAGTGCTGACGACGATCACTCCCGTTATAGGGAGCGTCTGCACCAGGGTAAGGTGTATGTCGCTTGTGCCCGGTGGCATGTCAATAAGGAAATAGTCGAGTTCGCCCCACCACGCCTCGCTGATAAGCTGCCGCAAGGCATTGGAAGCCATGCCTCCGCGCCATAGCACGGGACTCTCTTTATCCACTACAAATCCTATGCTGAGCATCTTGACACCATATTTTTCTATAGGGTCGATCCAGTCCTTGCCTTCCTGAGTCACCATATAGAGTTTTTCGTCCTCTACTCCAAACATCTTGGGCATGGATGGTCCGAATATATCTGCATCGAGAAGACCGACCTTATAACCTTTGGCAGCCAAGGCGATGGCGAGGTTTGCGGAAACAGTGGATTTGCCTACGCCTCCTTTGCCCGAACTTACTCCGATGATGTTCTTGACCCCCGGAAGCGGAGTCTCTGGTTTTGGAGTCTCCGCCTGTCTGTATTTCACGGAAATACGTCCCTTTACATCAATGTCGGGATCTGCAAAGACCGGAAGGGTCGCTTCCGCTGCGCGTACTACTGATTTTATGAAAGGATCGGTCGGACGGTCAAAGATAAGTGAAAACGACACTTTGTTGCCATCGATGCGGATATCGTCTTCCACCATTCCGAGTTCTACGATATTCTTCCCGTTGCCGGGATACTTGACATTTGCCAGCGCGTCAAGTATCAGTTTTGGGTATATAGCCATTTTATCGAATGATAAATGATGAATTATTAATGATAAATTTTGTTTTCTGATTTCCCGGTTTAGTCTTTTCCGTTGGCTTTTTGAGTCATGAGAAAGATTCTCAATTATTATAGGAGTGACGCCCGAATTCACTGTGGTAGTCGTCCTTCTCTATGTCAGAGCAGTCGGGCTCGATGATCTCTCCTTCGCCTATGCGGAATGATATGAGTTTTATTGTCTTGCCTCGTGAAAGCCATTGCTGCTCATAGAATGTCTTTATCGAAGTCACGGGGTCTTCGAGTCCGCTTCCATAGAGGTCGTCTGTGATCTTCAGTATCTCAAATCCGTTGGCGTCGGCGAGACGCTTTGTGTATTCATATAGGAAAGGGGAATCGGTCTTCAGGTTTACGATTCCTCCTTCGCGGAGGAAAGTGCGGTAGTTGGTAAGAAAGCGCGATGATGTAAGGCGTTTTCTTGCTTTTTGCATCTGAGGGTCAGGAAATGTGATCCATATTTCATCTACCTCCCCGGGGCTGAAGAACTGGGATATCTGTTCGATTTCGGTTCGCAGGAATGCGGCATTGTCCATGCCTTTTCCCTCAACATCCTTTGCTCCTTTCCACATTCTGGCTCCCTTTATGTCTACTCCTATGTAATTGCGGTCGGGATTTGCCTCCGCAAGTCCTACGGTGTATTCCCCTTTGCCGCATCCGAGCTCAAGTGTGATCGGATTTGATCTGGAAAAGAAGTCGCTGTTCCATTTTCCCTTGAAAGGGAATCCTTTTTCTATCAGTATGTGTCTCGGATACTGGAGTACGCATCCAAACGTCTCCATATCGGAGAATTTCTGCAATTTGTTCTTTCCCATAGGAGTAGGTAAAGGTGTTTTTGTTAAGATATCAATTTATCGATTGATGACGAGTATTTTTGTCGCTTCGCTGTAGCTGCCTCCTCCTGCACCGGAAGATGCGAGTACGAAGTAGACACCGCTCGGCACCCTGTTCAGATCCATGCCGCATACGTCCCACTGAACTTTTCCGGCAGATGCCGGTCCAAGTTCGCGGACTATATTGCCTGCGGAGTCTGCGATCTTGACAATGCAGTCCTCTTCAAGGCCGTCGATAGTGACCCATCCGAAGTAATCATGACGCACAGGATTAGGATAAGCCCTAACTTCGGAATTTCCTGATTCGCTTGCCTGCCCGCTTAGATAGTGTTCGCAAAGCCCCGCCGAGGTTGCTATCATCAATGAGTTATTGTCCGGATTATAGCATGTGGCGTAGACCAGATCGGAAGGAAGCATCGAGTTCTCGCTTGTGATTTCCTGAAGTATTGTCTTGCCGTCGGGCGATGTGCATACGATTCCTCCTCCGGAAAGAGAAAACCATTTTCTTCCTAATCCGTCGATGGAGATATTATTTACGGTCGTGCCGTCAAGCAGATAGTCGGCAAGCGAGGTACCGTCATTTCGGCTCACCTTTATTCTCGAAACCTTGCCGGGTTCCGTGAATGCGTCATTGGGGTTTAATGTGAATATGCCTACATCCGAGCTTATCCATATCAATCCGGTCGACGGATCCTCTGTGGCGCAATAGAGGTAGGTGTAATTGACAGATCCGTCCGCATCATAGAAAGATTCAATTTCCACCTTGCGGTCGTCGGATGTTTCCTCCGGAGTGCCGTTATGGTCGTAGACCACAATCGGCATCATAAACTTATTGAACCTGAAGAATGTGATCAAGTCCTTGTTTGGCACATAGGTGGATGGCAGTGACAGCATCGATTTGACCGTACTGTTGACATTGAGAGGAAGTTTAATGAAAGGTTGGAAGGTCTCAGGAGAAGTGCTGGCGCGGCGCTGTTCGGGAGTCCACATCCAGATCTCCGCCAGATAGTCGTCTTCAACTTCTGTGTTAAGATGAGTCACTATCAGGTTTCCCTTGCTGTCAAACCGGGGATGGAGAAGAAAGAATGTATTGCCCCATGAAGAATATGGAGGCTGCAACGACACATGTCCCTGAGCATTGGGAAAGTCGTTGGTCCTTGTCATATGCAGCACTGATGAGTAGTCAGTGATGTTGTAACGGAGAAGACCGTTTGTCACTGAACCGAAATAAAACACATCAGGATCATCCGGATCCTGAACCATTCCGCATGGATTTTTTATCCTGTTCACATTCTCCGGGTCAAGATAAGGAATGCCATACATGGACCATTCTCCACTTTTCCAGCCCGAGAGCAACTGAGGATTCGAAGTGTTATGGGAATCGAAATTATGATCAAGTCCGTGGGAGTTGACCAGCATGCCGTGCTGTGGAGTGTACAAAAGGGCATTGCTCCTGAATGCAGCAGGCGCATTAGGTCTTGCTGCTTCTCTGGTGACAGTCATGGTGTTGTCGTCAGAGCGCTGTTTGGAATAAAATCCTTTGCGTGGCATCGCGAAAAAGATGTCTCTGGTGTCCCATGTTCCGCAGGCGGCTTCATAGTCATCAGTCATTTTGGGATAAGTGGTGCAATCGCCGGTCTCCCGGTTCATCTGGATGAGCTGGTTTTTGCGTGTGATCAGCAGTCCGTCTTTGTTCTGGACTATATTCGTGCCCTGGAAGCTTCCTTTGGATGCAACCTGAGGAAGTTCACTGTCTTCTGTAAATGTAAGTACATAATGCTCTTCCCTGCCGTTTACGTTTTTAGACGCCACACATTTTGTGGGGGAGAGCGATATTATATTCATGGCGTTGCTGCCATCCAGCCAGTTCAGTTCCTTGAAGTCTTCCAGAGAAGAGAATCTTGAATCCGCTTTATTCCAATATAATTTCCCGTCTTTCAGGATGAGCATCTTGTCAGATACGCGGGTGATCCCGTCGATCGGAGTATTGAAAATTCCACTGTAAGCCACTTCATGCCTGTTGTCATCTATCGCCAGGAATCCGAATCCGGTGGCAAGGTACACCATGTCGGATATTGGATCAAAAGATATTGATGACACCTCCTTGGCAGTAAAGGATGTGTTGAAATTCTTTAATCCATGAATCGGATAGACATCACCGTTATCGTAAAGGATGTCTATTGTCTGATCATCATAGACTATTAGCAGATATTTTTTTCTGGCATTATAGCTTGCTGTCCTTATAAGCGAACCTGATAGAAAATTCTGTGTGTTGTAGGCACGTATTTCGCCGCTTCCCTTATCAAGACAGAACAGGAAGTCAATCTTTTCATTGTTGTCTTTTCCTGTGGCAAGATAAAGCTGGCTCTTGACAAGGAAGTAGGTCTTTTCGGGAGTGTCGAAGACGTTGTCGATATAGTTGTCGAAGGTATTGAACAGCATCCAGTCTGAAGTGCTGGCTGCCTGGAGCTGAAGGAATGAGAAAATGCATACGCATAGGGAGGATATCCATCTGATCATCGCGGACACGGCGCGTCCACGATGAGAAATGGCATTCTTTGCCTCATCCGTCATATCGGCGAAGCATATCCCTGTCTCTTCCGGAATGAAAATCGGATCATAGCCAAATCCGTGTGATCCACTCCGTTCTTTCGCTATCTTCCCTTCCACTTTCCCTTCAAACAGGTGCTCCTCGCCATTGAGCGACAGCGCCACACAAGTGCGGAACCGGGCACTGCGATCCTCAACATCTACCATATTCTTCAGCAGCAGGTCGATATTGGCATCAGGATTGCAGTCATCGCCGGCATAGCGGGCTGTATGCACTCCCGGAGCGCCATCCAGGGCGTCGACCATCAGACCGGTGTCATCGGCAAAGCAGTCAAGACCGCAGGCATCCTTTATGGCACGCACCTTTATCAGCGCATTGCCCTCAAGAGTGTCTGAAGTCTCCGGTATGTCGTTGTGATATCCTATATCTTCGAGACTCAGTATGTCGAGCCTGTCGCCCGCAATGGCTCTCGCTTCGCGCAGTTTGCCTGCGTTGTTGGTTGCCATCACAAGTTTGAGTTTCTTTGTCATATCTGTCTATAAAGCGTGTGTTATTATTATTTTAACGTGAATGATTCGTCTTTATTACCCTATATGACAGCAAAGGGGTGCTTCCAAGAGGGGAAACACCACCTTTTTAAGAAATTTTACAATTCTCATATCACGATGTTCACGATTCTGCCGGGAACCACTATCACCTTTTTTGGGGTCCTTCCTTCGAGCCACTTTTCCGCCGCTGGATCAGCCAGGACAGCAGCCTCGACTTCTGCCTTGCCGCTTCCTGCAGGGACCTCGATGTTGAAGCGCATCTTTCCGTTGAACTGGACCGGATATCTGACTGTGTCTTCCTTCAGGGCTTCTTCGTCCCAACCGGGCCATTCGCTGTCTGACACACTGCCTTCATTGCCGAGCTGATGCCAGAATTCTTCTGCGATATGAGGCGCGAATGGCGCGATAAGTCGGGCGAATTCGTCCATGGATTGTGTGCTGACTGCCGGAAGTTTGCCAAGCTCATTCACTGCAATCATGAATGCTGCCACCGATGTGTTGAACGAGAAGTTCTCGATATCCTGACTCACTTTTTTTATGAGAGTGTGCATGATCTTCTTTTCTTTCGCATCCCTTTCTGTAGCAGACCTTTTGCCAAATATGTTCCATAGCTTGCGCAAGAATCTGTTGACCCCGTCGATGCCGTTGGTGTCCCATGGCTTTGACTGCTCCACGGGTCCGAGAAACATCTCATATAGTCTCAGTGTATCCGCGCCATATTTTTCAACAATCACATCGGGGTTTACGACATTGAACATTGACTTGGACATCTTTTCTACGGCGTAGCCACATATGTATTTGCCATCCTCAAGAATAAATTCAGCGTCAGCGAAATCCGGGCGCCATGACTTGAATGCCTCTTGGTCAAGGACATCGTTGCTTACGATATTCACATCGACACGGATGGGCATTGTGTCGTACTGATCCAAGAGCCCTTTGCTTACGAATGTGTTGGTTCCCTTGATGCGGTAGACGAAATTGGTGCGTCCCTGTATCATACCTTGGTTGACAAGCTTCCTGAAAGGCTCAGGGCTGACCACAAGTCCGAGATCATACAGGAATTTATTCCAGAATCGGCTGTAGATCAGGTGTCCGGTGGCGTGCTCGGCACCTCCTACGTAAAGATCTACATCGCGCCAGTATTCATCCGCCTCCCTGCTGACAAGCTCATTGTCGTTGTGAGGATCCATATATCGCAGATAATATGCGGAGCTTCCGGCAAATCCGGGCATAGTGCAAAGCTCGATGGGGTATCCTTCCCGTGTCTTCCAGTTTTCGGCGCGTCCGAGAGGAGGCTCGCCGTCTGCCGTGGGCAGATAGCTGCTTACCTCAGGAAGAAGCAGGGGTAGGGCGGATTCATCCATAAGATATGCGATCCCGTCTTTATAATATACGGGGAATGGCTCGCCCCAATAACGCTGACGTGAGAAAATGGCGTCACGTAGACGGTAGTTGACCTTTACTCTGCCTATTCCTTTTTCGGAGATATGCTGTTTGGTCTTTGCAATCGCTTCCTTTACCGTCAGCCCGTTGAGGTCAAGATCCGGACCGCATGAATTGCAAACTATGCCTTCCTTGGCATCGAAACTTTCTTCCGACACGTCGGCGCCTTCGATGAGCGGCACGATCGGAAGATTGAATTTCTTTGCAAATGCGTAGTCACGAGAGTCGTGGGCCGGAACCGCCATGATGGCTCCGGTGCCGTAGCCGGCAAGTACATAGTCGCTTACCCATACAGGGATTTCCTTGCCGCTCAAAGGATTGATGGCATAGGAGCCGGTGAATACGCCTGTCACTTTCTTGTCGATCTGACGCTCACGTTCAGTCTTGTGTTTCACTTCATTCAGATATGCGTCGACAGCCTCCTTCTGTCCGGGAGTCGTAAGCAGTCTTACGTATTCAGATTCGGGAGCGAGTACCATGAATGTGACACCGAATACTGTATCAGCACGTGTCGTGAAGATTTCAAGTTCGATGTCGGAATCCTTGACCGGAAATCTCATTTCCGCTCCTTCGCTGCGTCCGATCCAATTTCTCTGGGTCTCCTTAAGCGAGTCGCTCCATGCGAGAGAATCAAGATCGTCGAGAAGTCGTGGAGCATAAGCCGATACGCGCAGACACCACTGGCGCATGAGTTTCTGCTCTACGGGGAAGCCCCCGCGCACGCTGAGACCTTCCGATACCTCGTCGTTGGCAAGCACGGTTCCAAGTTCAGGACACCAGTTTACCATTGTCTCGCCCTGGAATGCGATTCTCCAGTTCATGAGGGTCTCGCGCTGTTCCTTTTCCGACATGGCGTTCCACTGGTCAGCAGTAAGGGTGATCTCCTTTGTCTCAGCGGCATTCAGACCTTCCGTTCCATGCTTTTTTAGATGCTCGATGAGTTCGGAGATGGGACGTGCCTTGCCGAGGACAGTGTCATAGTAGTGGTTGAACATCTGCATGAATGCCCATTGTGTCCACTTATAGTATTTGGGATCGCATGTACGCACCTCGCGGCTCCAGTCGAATGAAAATCCGATCTTGTCAAGCTGCGAGCGATAGCGCGCTATGTTGTCGGTAGTAGTCTTTTCTGGATGCTGTCCGGTCTGGATGGCATATTGCTCGGCAGGGAGTCCGTATGCGTCGTAGCCCATAGGGTGCAGGACATTGAATCCCTGCTGCCTCTTATAGCGGGAATATATGTCGCTTGCTATGTAACCGAGCGGATGCCCTACATGCAGTCCCGCGCCTGAAGGATATGGAAACATGTCGAGCACGTAGTATTTTGGTTTGTCCTTATTGATCTCGGTCTTGAAGACTCCGTTGTCGCGCCAGTATTGTTGCCAGCGTGATTCGATGTCGGTGTGATTGTAGTCTGCCATTTTATGTAGTTTTGTATTGTTATTCGGTTATGAGTCATTTAATACGACGGATACGTGTTGAGTGTGGTGATGACACGGTAGAGCCCGTATATGCAGTCGAGAGGTATCTCAAGCGGCGGATATTTATGATTATGACTTTTCGCCTCAATGTATTTATTCCCTCGCTCTGATGGAAACACGTCTTTGAAAAACACTCCATTCGAGGAGTCTACTATCATGGGATGCCCCCATGGGATGAACGCCTTGTCGTCGATCTTCTTTATCAGGATTATGGCGCCGTCATGAAAATCTGGTTCCATGCTGTCGCCTGATATCCTTATGGCGAAGTCCACACCCTGCACCGGACTTATCACTTTCTCGCATTCTCCGGCATTGACCGATTGCGACCATGCCGTGATATTGCCGGCAAATGCCGTGACCGGAAGCAAAGGCACGAGATAGCCTGCTTGCTGAAGGAGTCTGCGCGGGTCGTTGGATTCCTTCACATACATGTCTCCCTCCCCGTAGAGCAGCCAGTCGCGGTTCAGGTCGGGATAAAGGGTGGCTATACGGTTGATCTTTTCCGCAGGAATTGACTTGCGGATGACTCCGATGTATGTCGAGGCAACCCCGAGACGTTTGCAAAATTCAGTCTGAGGTATTCTTTTGTCTTTTAAAAATGTGAGAAGACGTCCTTTTACGGTGGTCAGGTCATATTTGTCTGAAGCCATAAGTATATCCAAATGCTTATTATTTATTGTGCAAAGTTAATGTTTTATTTGCGCACTACAAAATGTCTTTAATGGAATGTTATGGTTTTCGTGTTTTTTTGTCTATTACGCCGAGTGCTTTCCTGAGTCGGGAGGATAATACCGGTACGTTTTCATAATATGCCACCACAAGTATATACATCACGAATAGCAATATCCTCACGATATATGTGCCCCACATCGCGTAAGGGAACATGCAGGCGCTTCCTATGCCCCAGAGTGCGGCTGCAAGCAATGCATATAGGCCGATGCGCTTTGTCTCATATGGAATAGGATAGTATTTCTTCCCGGCAATGTAGCTTACCGTCATTATTCCGGCATATGAGATCAGGGCGGCCCATGCCGAACCTATGTAGCCGTCGGGCATTCCGATGGCAGGCACAAGGATAAGGTTGCCGGCAAGCATCAGCACAAATCCGAGAAGGGAAAGATACATTCCCCAGCGTGTGCGGTCGGTAAGCTTATACCATAGCGACAGGTTGAAGTAGACCCCGAAGCATATGTCGGCTATCATCATGATCGGCACTACGCGCAGACCTTCCCAATATGCCGGCGATATAAAATACTTGAGCACAGGAAGGAAATACATTACGCCGAGGAATATGGCGAGTCCGAAGATTACGAAATATTTCATTGCGTCGCAATATGCCTGAGTCTTGTCCTCACCCTCGCGGGCGGCTTTAGAGAATATAAATGGCTCGTAGGCATATCGGAATGCCTGTGTGAACATCATCATCACCACCGCGATCTTTATATTGGCTCCGTAAAGTCCCACCATGGTCCTGGCTCCTTCCGGGTCATCTGGAAAGAGATAAGGTATGATTATCTGCCCCATCCCTTGGCTCAGGTTGCCTGCCACACCGAGCACGAGTAACGGCCATGAATAGTTGAGCATTTTTTTGAGAAGAGAGAAGTCGCAGACGAGATGCCTGACTGTCATATGAGGAATCAGGCAGACAAGCACTACGAGCGTGCTTATGACGTTGGCGAGGAAAATCCATCCGACTCCGAAAGACGCTCCTCCCAGCGGATCGTAAAACCAGGATATAAGCCGTGGGTAGATTTCGTTGATCCTTGGGCAAGCAAGCAGGAAAAACAGATTGAGCCCGATGTTTACTCCGATGTTGGCAAGCTTTATTCCTGCAAACGTCCATGCCTTGTGGCGGAATCTCAGATAGGCGAACGGAAGGTTGGTGAAAGCATCTATTGCGACAGTGAATCCCATCATCCATACGAAATCAGCGTGATGCGGGAGCGTGAGCGCAGATGATATCGGCTTCAGAAACAGGCTGAGCAGTGCTATAAAAAGAAGGGAGGTGGTTGCCAACGTCACCAACGACGTGCTGTAGACCTTTTCGTAGTCTTCTTCCCTGCTTGCATAGCGGAAGAAGCCTGTCTCCATTCCATAGTTTAGCACTACTATAGCCACAGCCGTTATTGCATAGAGGTAGCTCACTATGCCATAGTCGGCTTCCGAGAAGAGATAGGTATAAAGGGGCACAAGTCCCCAGTTGAGGAATCTGCCGATGATGCTGCTGAGTCCGTAGACGGCGGTATCCTTTACAAGTGATTTGATTCCGGCCATTTGAGTTTAATGTTTAAGTGGGTTAAGGTGTTTAGAAGGTTCAGGGGATGGATCTTGACCATTTAAACCAATTAAACGGTTAACCCTGACGTATCAGTCGAACAGGGAGGCTTCTGACGCTTTCGGATATCTGCCGAGGTGGCGGTATGCAAGCTCCGTGACTTCGCGTCCGCGTGGAGTACGCTTCAGGAAGCCTTCCTTGATGAGGAAAGGTTCATACACTTCCTCAATTGTGCCGCTGTCTTCCCCGAGTGCGGTGGCAATAGTGGTCAGTCCCACCGGACCGCCTCCGAATTTGTCGATTATTGACGTGAGTATGCGGTTGTCGATCTCATCCAGTCCGTGAGTGTCGATATTAAGTGCTTCCAGCGACATTTTCGCTGTCGGAAGGTCGACGGTGCCGTTGCCCCTCACCATTGCAAAGTCGCGCACCCGGCGCAGGAGTGCGTTGGCGATTCGCGGCGTGCCACGGCTGCGAAGAGCGATTTCCAGGGCAGCGTCTTCATCTATCGATGTGTTGAGAAGACGCGCCGAACGCTTCACGATGCCTTTCAGCACCTCATGGTCGTAATATTCGAGATGGCAGTTGATGCCGAAGCGTGCGCGTAGCGGAGCCGTCAGAAGTCCGCTTCTTGTAGTGGCGCCGATGAGTGTGAACGGGGATATGGTGAGCTGCACCGACTTGGCTCCCGGACCTTTGTCAAGGAGTATGTCGATACGGTAATCTTCCATTGCTGAGTAGAGGTATTCCTCCACTATGGGATGCAGACGGTGTATTTCATCGATGAAGAGCACATCGTGAGGTTCAAGGCTCATAAGGATTCCGGCAAGGTCTCCCGGCTTGTCAAGCACCGGACCGCTTGTCACTTTAAATCCGACGTTGAGCTCGTTTGCCACGATGTTGCTCAGTGTAGTCTTGCCAAGACCAGGCGGTCCGTGAAGAAGAGTATGGTCGAGCGCTTCTCCGCGCATTCGGGCTGCCTGAACGAAGACCCTTAGGTTAGCCACAATCTTCTCCTGGCCGCTGAAGTCATCGAAACTCAGCGGCCGGAGAGCTTTTTCTATGTCGCGGTCGCTGCCTTTGGGAGTGGTCTGGCTTCCGTGTATGTCGAATTCCGGCATTTCAGAATTGGAATGTGTCAGTCTTTAACGATAATGAGGAAGTAGTTCTTCTTTCCTTTCTGTGCAAGTATGTATTTGCCTCCGAGAAGATGGCTGGATCCGATAATCGCTGTCGGGTCTGTAAGCTTCTCTTTGTTGATGCTCACGCCGTTGCCCTGGATCATCTTGCGCGCCTCTCCCTTTGAGGGGAAGACGGCTGTTTTCTCGGCGAGGAAATCGAGTGCGGGGATTCCTGCTTCAATGTCGGCGCGTGCCACTTCAAATCTCGGAACGCCTTCAAAAAGGTCGAGTAGTGTCTGCTCGTCGAGGGCATGGAGCTCGTCGACAGCGCTGTTGCTGAATAGTATTTTGCTTGCTGCAACTGCTGCATCATATGCCTCCCTGCCGTGTACCATCACTGTCACTTCCTCGGCAAGTTTCTTCTGGAGCGGACGGAGTCCCGGATCCTTTGCATGCTCCTCGGCAAGAGCCTCTATTTCATCTTTTGATAGGAACGTGAAGATCTTGAGGTATTTCTCTGCCTCTGCATCGCCTACATTGAGCCAGAACTGATAGAACTTATAGGGAGATGTATATCTTGCGTCCAGCCATACGTTCCCGCTTTCTGTCTTGCCGAATTTGCCGCCGTCGGCTTTAGTTATCAGCGGGCAGGTGAGGGCGAATACCTCTCCTCCGAGCTTGCGCCTGATCAGTTCGCCGCCGGTAGTGATGTTGCCCCACTGGTCGGATCCTCCGAGCTGAAGCTTGCATCCTTTTGTCTCGTAAAGATGCAGGAAGTCATATCCCTGAAGGAGCTGGTAGGTGAATTCCGTGAAGCTGAGTCCGTCGCGTGCCTCGCCGTTGAGGCGCTTCTGCACAGATTCCTTCGCCATCATGTAGTTGACGGTGATATGCTTTCCTATTTCACGTGCGAAATCAAGGAATGAGAAATCTTTCATCCAGTCGTAGTTGTTGACCATCTCAGCCTTGTTGGGCGCATCGCTGTCGAAGTCGAGGAAACGCGACAGCTGGGCTTTGATAGCTTCCTGATTGTGGCGCAGGGTTGCCTCATCAAGAAGATTGCGCTCGGCGCTCTTGCCCGAAGGATCGCCGATCATGCCGGTTGCTCCCCCGATAAGCGCGATAGGCTTGTGGCCGCAGCGCTGAAGATGACGTAGCATCATGACGCCGCAGAGATGACCTATATGCAGGGAGTCTGCGGTCGGGTCTATGCCGAGGTATGCGGTGGTCATCTCTTTATTCAGCTGCTCGTCTGTGCCTGGCATCATGGTGTGGATCATGCCGCGCCAGGTAAGTTCTTCTATGAAATTCATGTCTGTATGTTTTTGTTTATTTGTTTTTCCGTAAATATGTCTCAAGTGTGTTGCCGATGGCTTCGAGTGTCTCTTTGGATATGAAGTCCATGTTGTCGGAGGCGGTGTGCCAGCCTGAGAAGAAGCCGGTCCCTTCGCGATAGTCAATTATGTCGATGGCGGGAATGCCTCCCTTGATGAGTTCCACATGATCGTCGTTGATTGCCGAACCTACACGGTTGACAAACATTTTGTCATAGCCGAGGCTGTGAGCGATGCTCCATATCTCGTCGGCGAGCGCAGGGTTGGAGAGCTGGGAGAAGTATTCCCTCATGAATGTCGCGTCGCGTGTGCCTACCATGTCAAGGAGTATGGCGGCATCCGGGAGGTAGCCTGGAGCAGGGGGATTTTCGGAAAAATATCTTGTTCCGAGCGCCCAGCTTTCATCGTTGTTCTCGGCACCCCAGTCTTCGGCATCGGAAAGCAGGATGTCGATTCCGGGTCCGTCGTTATCCTGTGTCAATATGCGGGCGAGCTCAAGGATTACGCCTGTCCCGCTTGCAGCATCATTGGCGCCGTCTACAGGCATCGATCGTTTTGCCGGGTCGGGATCATGATCTGCCCAGGGGCGGCAGTCCCAGTGGGCGAAAAGCAGGACCCTTCTGTCTGCATCCGGATTGATGCGGGCGAATATGTTGCGCATCGGTATCCGGGTCCCGTCGAAGGTGGTGATTGTGGCAGTCTGCTCGGTGACCTCTGCTCCGAATTCCCTGAGTTTGCCTGTGAACCAGTCGCCGCAGAGCCTGTGGGCTTCAGATCCGGGCACACGGGGTCCGAAACCGACCTGGGTCTCTATGTAGGAATATGCGCTGTCGGGCGAAAACAGATTTGCGGTGTTTTCCTCATGCTGCGCCGTAGCGGAGGTTGTGTCGGATGCATTGCCTTTGCCGGCTCCGCATGAGAAAGTGAGTGTCATGCATACCGCGGATATCGCCGACATCTTTATGAATCCTGTTTTTTTCATTTAAGTCTATCGTATATTTCATCCATCATGAATTTCTCATGGCTTTTGGCAAGTATGAAATATTCTTTCATTGATACGTTGACTGAATCGATGTAGCCTGCCGTGCCATGGCGGAACTTCCCTTTCATCACGAATTCTGTAAGAAACGTTCCTGCGGTAGCCTTCAATATCTGCATGAGGGAGACCCTTTTCTTTTCGGCGAGCTGACCGAAGTTGTCTTCAAGATTTCCTATCCTGTCGTTGACGGATGTCGGAATGTGGATGATGGCTACATTTTTTTTCTGTGCCGGTATCCGCTCGGTGCGCCCGCATACGGAGGGAAGCTCATTCCTCCCTTCGTTCCAGATGGTTCCGTCACGGTGGAAGAACCTCAGGTGAAAATCGGGATACGCATTATAGTCCTCCTTGTCCATGATGAATTTCCGCCTTGGGATGAAGAGCCCGTTGATGCCGTCGGCGTGGTCTATGAAGTCGTAGAGATAATCCTTCAGGTCGCGCGGGGCAAGTTCATATGGTCGCAGAAGCAGTATCCATTCGTTGTTGGCGCTCCGGATTGCGTCATTGTGTGAGTGTGAGGAGTCTGATGCGTCAATGCCTGTATGTATCACCCGGCATCCCGCCTCGCGGGCTATATTTACCGACTCGTCGGTGCTCCCCATGTCGTAGACAAGGACTTCGTCGTAGCCCTTGACATATTCAAGCACCTTGCGGAGGTATCTTGCCGAATTGTATGTTCCGATTAATACTGATATTGCCATCTCTCTGGTGGACTTGGATTATCATTAAACCTAAAGCGCAAAATTAATAAAAAAATCGCTAATATGCAAAAAGAAAATAGGTCGACTCACGTCGACCTAATTCCTTTAATTCAAACAACAATAACAACTTTTTTTCAGAACGCTTATAGCAATTAAACTAATCAATCTAATCAAATTTGGTGTAACCCGCGGTTGCTTTCTGACTTTTTGTCTTGCATCCCGTCTTTCTGTCCGGGTTACGTCTATTAAACGCGCCTGAAAGGTCGAAGGTTCATTTGAATTATTAGCAATATGATGTATTAACTTTTATTTAACATCTGTAATATATTTGCAATATCTCCTCAATGGGATCATTTGCCAAGACGGGTCTGGATGTCAGCCGTTTCCTTTTCATAACCGGGCTTTCCGAGGAGTGCGAACATGTTTTTCTTGTAAGCTTCCACGCCGGGCTGGTTGAATGGATTCACGCCGAGCATGTAGCCGGAGATGCCGCATGCCTTCTCGAAGAAGTAGATCAGGGCTCCGAGTGTATATTCATCGAGCTTGTTGATCTCTATCTTGATGTTGGGGACTCCGCCGTCTACATGAGCGAGCATAGTGCCCAGCTCCGCCATCTTGTTGACATCGTCGATCTTCTTGCCGCCGAGGAAGTTGAGACCGTCGAGGTTCTGGTCGTCGGTAGGGATGTATTTGTGCAGGAGCGGTTCCTTGACTGATATCACGGTCTCGAAGATGGTGCGTTCGCCGTCCTGAATCCACTGACCCATGGAGTGAAGGTCGGTGGTGAAGTCTACGGCTGCCGGGAAGATACCCTTGCCGTCCTTGCCCTCGCTTTCACCATAGAGCTGTTTCCACCATTCTGCGAAGTAGTGGAGTTTCGGATTGAAGTTAGCGAGTATCTCGATCTTCTTTCCTCCCTGATAGAGTGCGTTGCGCACGCGTGCATATGTCTCGGCGATGTTGTCGCCGCCCGGTTCGGTGGTGTCCTTTTCCATTTCGGCAGCACCGGCTATGAGCTTCGTGATGTCGAAGCCGGCAACGGCGATTGGAAGCAGACCTACGGGGGTAAGTACAGAGAAGCGGCCTCCTACATTGTCAGGAATCACATATGTCTCGTAGCCTTCCTGTGTGGCGAGAGTGCGCAGCGCTCCTTTCTTCTCGTCAGTGATAGCCACGATTATCTCTTTGGCGGCTTCTTTGCCCACTTGCTCCTCAAGCTGCGCTTTGAGCAGACGGAATGCGATGGCTGGCTCTGTAGTTGTGCCTGATTTGGAGATCACTATGATACCGAATTTCTTGTCTTTGAGGAAGTCCTGAAGCTCGGCTGTGTATTCTTCGCCTATATTCTGTCCGGCATAGAGCACTTTGGCATGTTTCGGTTCCGGATTGTTGATGAAGTCGGCGAAATTGTTGCTTAAAGCACTGATCACGGCCTTTGCGCCGAGATAGCTTCCGCCGATGCCGATACACACCACATAGTCGCATTTTTCTTTCAATCTGTCTGCGGTGGCATTGATCTTTGAAAGAAGTCCTGGATCTGTCTCAGATGGCAATTTCACCCATCCGAGGAAGTCATTGCCTGCGGCGCGGCCGGTATTCACGTCCTTTATGGCCTCTACGGCTGCTGATTCATTAGCGATATACTGCTTTTCGGCGAAATATACCGCATGCTGGATGTCTAAACTGATAGCTTTCATGTCTATTTGATCTTTTTATAGTTTCCGAATATTCCGGAAATGGTTATATACTTGTTATATAGGTTCTGGTTAGAATCAGGAGAAGGAATCTGAAAGTTCCTTCATTGCCCTTCTTACGTTGACACCTTCGTAGAGCACCGCATGCACCATGTCGAGAATCGGCATCTCCACCTGCAGGTCAGGGCGCTCGTTGATGTCATACATGCACTTGGTGCCGTAATATCCTTCCGCCACCATGCTCATCTCCATCTTTGCCACCTTTACGCTGTAGCCTTTTCCAAGCATGGAGCCGAAGTTGTGGTTGCGCGAGAATTTACTGTATGCGGTCACGAGAAGGTCGCCGAGATATGCCGACCGGTCAATGTCGCGGGGCATCGGGGAGATGGTGTCGACAAACTTACGCATCTCGCGGATGGCATTGCTTACAAGCATCGCCATGAAATTATCTCCGGCTTTCATGCCGTTGACCATGCCGGCGGCGATGGCATACACATTTTTGAGTACTGCTGCGTATTCGATGCCGTCGACATCATCAGAGATTATGGTCTTCATCTTCGCCGATGCGAGTCTTGAGGCAAATTGCCTTGCTTTTTCAGTGTCGAGGCAGCCGATGGTAAGGTAGCTGAGGCGTTCAAGGGCTACTTCCTCGGCATGGCATGGACCTCCGATCACGAGCATGTTGCCGCGCGGCACGCCGCATACCTGCTCGAAATAGTCGGTGATTATCATGTTGCGGTCAGGCACGATGCCCTTGACTGCCGATACAATGTTCTTGCCCGTGATGTCAATGGTGAGCTTGCTTATTTCAGGCAGGAAGTAGGGTGAGGGCATCGCCACCACAAGTGTGTCGGCACATGATGCCACCTCGTTGATATCAGCCGAGAAATCAATACGGTCGATGTCGAAACTTACATCAGTCAGATAGGAGGGATTGTGTCCGTATCTGCGGAATTCATCGATCTTGTCCTCGCTCCGGAAATACCATCCGATCCTGTCGCAGTTCTTCAGCAGAAGCTTGGCGAGCGCTGTCGCCCAGCTTCCGCTTCCGAGAACGGCTACTTTCGATATATGGTCTTTATTGTCCATGATTAATTCTCTTCTTCTTTCTCCTCTTCGGCTTCAGCCTTTATCTGCTTCTTTTCAGGACGCATCTGCGGGAAGAAAAGCACTTCCTGAATGGCTGTCTGGCCGGTCATGAGCATAGTGAGGCGGTCCATGCCGATTCCGAGGCCGGATGTGGGTGGCATGCCGTATTCAAGGGCCCGTATGAAGTCATGGTCAATTATCATGGCTTCGTCATCACCCTTGTCGGCGAGATTCATCTGGTCTACGAATCGCTCGTACTGGTCGATCGGGTCATTGAGCTCTGAATATGCATTGCAGAGTTCCTTGCCGTTGACCATAAGTTCGAAACGTTCGGTCAGCTCCGGATTGTCGCGGTGCTTCTTTGTGAGCGGCGACATCTCGATCGGATAGTCGGTGATGAATGTGGGCTGGATATAAGTTCCCTCACATTTTTCTCCGAATATCTCGTCGATGAGCTTGCCCTTGCCCCAGCTTTCATCGACCTCAATATGCTCCTGCTTGCAGAAGGCGCGGAGTTCTTCTTCTGTCTTTCCGGTGATGTCGAATCCCGTGTGCTCCTTGATGGCGTCGGTCATGGTGACACGGCGGAAGGGGGCTTTGAATGATACGGTGTTGTCGCCGATCTTGACATCTGTTGTGCCGTTGACATCGAGACATATCTTCTCAAGCATGTTCTCGACGAATCTCATCATCCAGTTGTAATCCTTATACGCTACATACACCTCCATGCAGGTAAACTCGGGATTGTGGGTGCGGTCCATTCCTTCGTTGCGGAAGTCTTTTGCAAACTCATATACCCCGTCGAACCCGCCTACTATCAGACGCTTCAGATAGAGTTCGTTGGCGATACGCAGATAGAGGGGAATGTCGAGGGCATTGTGATGCGTTATGAATGGGCGTGCGGCAGCTCCGCCGGGGATCGACTGAAGAATCGGGGTCTCGACCTCCATCAGTCCATGATCGTTGAAATACTGGCGCATGGAGTTGAAGATCTTGTTGCGCTTCAGGAATATTTCTTTTACTCCCGGATTCACTACCAGGTCCACGTAACGCTGGCGGTAACGCTGTTCGGGATCGGTGAAGGCATCGTAAGCCTTGCCGTCTTTCATCTTCACCATCGGCAGCGGACGCAGGCTCTTGCTGAGTACGGTTATTTCCTGCGCATGTACTGATATCTCTCCTGTCTGCGTGCGGAACACGTAGCCTTTCACGCCGATAAAGTCGCCTATGTCAAGAAGCTTCTTGAAGACAACGTTATACATATCTTTGTCTTCTCCGGGACAGAGGTCGTCGCGGCTTACATATACCTGTATGCGTCCTTCTGCATCCTGAAGGCTCACGAATGAAGCCTTGCCCATGATGCGTCGGCTCATGATCCTGCCTGCCACGCACACCTCGCGTCGTTCGGCATCGTCCTTGAAGTTTTCCTTGATTTCCTCACTGTGTCCTGTCACAACGTATTCCGCTGCGGGATAAGGCTCGATACCGCGGTCGCGGAGTGCCTGCATGCTGTTGCGTCTTACGATTTCCTGTTCGCTCAGTTCCTGATTTGCCATTATATT